>NZ_LMUY01000103.1:35954-171012 GCF_009765685.1 Acidisphaera sp. L21
TTCAAATTGGTGAACGGCCCGCGCGTGAAGTTCAGGATATACGGCCAGTTGTGCGGGTAGGTGTTGGTGATGATCTGCATCCCCGCCCGCTTCAGCACCGGCACGGCATCGGGCGCCGGCGCCTCGATGAAATTCACCTGGCCGGACAGCAGGGCCGCCGTGCGCGTCGCCGCCTCTGGCATCGGCAATAGGATCAGCTTGTCCTGCTTCGGCACGCGCGCCTTGTCCCAGTAATCCGGGTTCGGCGCCAACTCCATCCGCTCATGCGCGGTCGCGCTGACGAATTTGTAGGGCCCGGTGCCGGAGGGCTGGTTCGCATAGGCGTTCCAGTCGTACTTCAGTGCCTCGGCCCGGCAGCGGCTGATCATCAGCACGTAGGACATGTCGTAGGGGAAGAGTGATTCGACGAATTTGGTCGTGATGGCGACCGTGTGGTCGTCCACCTTCTCGATCCCGTCGTAGTTCGTCAGATACGCACGGGCGAGCGCGAATTGCTGGGTGTAGAATTGCGGTGCGGTCTGGTCGCTGATGCGCTTGAAGTTCCACACCACGTCATCGGCGTTGAAATCGCAACCGTCGTGCCACTTAACGCCCTGGCGCAGGGTGAAGATCCAGCGCTTGTGGTTGTTCGGATCGATATGCCACTCGGTCGCCAGGCCCGGCTTGATGTCGGATGCCTTGTCGGCAGACGACAGATCCCAGTCGATCAGCGCGTCATACAGGCTCCAGCCGACGAACCGAAAACCCTCGAACCCTTGGTCCGGGTTGCCGGTGGTCACCGGCAGATCACCCGCCGTCATTGCCACGGTCAATACCCCGGCAGCCTGGGCTGGAATCGCCGCCGCACCACCCAGCAGCGCCGCTGCCAGGGTCCATCGGCCCAATGTGTTGAGGAATGAATTCGCCATAATGCCTCCGCTGGAGCCGGCCACGCTGTGAAGAAATCGCGCAGCGTCCTGAGTAACATAGTCGAGAGCACATTCCGTGAGCAAGTGGATTGCTGCGGTGCGAAACGATGCTTCGAATGTTGGCAATATCGCAAATAGATAGGGTTTGATGCCGTTTATGTAGGCAATGCGCGTCTGTCTGCGCCGATGGACGATCGGCTGATTGCTTCATACAGTCCGACCATGAGCCAGATACACGCTGCGCCGCCGCTTCGCATCGCCATCGCCGGGTTCGGCGCCATTGGCCGAACCGTAGCCGCCCGGCTGCTGGCTGGCATTCCTGGCCTTCAACTCACTGCCGTAGGCGTGCGCGGCGTCGCCAAGGCTCGCGCCACCCTGCCATCCGACGTCGAGGTCACCGACGTCGCCAGTTTGGCGCAACATGCCGACATCATCGTCGAATGCGCCCCGGCTGCCGTACTGCCAGGCATCGCGGAACCAGCGTTGCGCGCCGGCCGCACTGTCGTCGTGCTCAGTTGCGGCGCGCTGTTGGAACAGATGTATCTTGTGGAACTGGCCAGGGCACATGGCGGACGCATCATGGTGCCCACCGGCGCCTTGCTCGGCCTGGACGCGGTCGCTGCCGCGGCAGAGGGGGAAATCCATTCCATCCGCATGATCACCCGCAAGCCGCCGCGCGGCCTGGTCGGCGCGCCTTACCTGATCGAGCATGGCATCGAACTCGAAGGCCTGACCGCCCCATTGCGAGTGTTCGAGGGCACGGCACGCGAGGCCGCCCGCGGCTTCCCGGCCAATCTGAACGTGGCGGTGGCCCTGTCGCTCGCCGGCATTGGCCCCGACCGCACCCGGTTGGAAATCTGGGCCGACCCGACCGTCACCCGCAACACCCACACCATCGAACTCGATGCCGACTCCGCGCGCCTGTCGGTGAAGATCGAGAACATTCCCAGCGAAAACCCCAAGACGGGCCGCATTACCGCCCTGTCCGTCATTGCCCTGTTGCGGAAATTGCGCAGTCCGCTGGCAATCGGAACCTGAGCGTGCCGACATCCACCAAACACCGCATCGCCGGGCTGTATACCGCCCTCATCGCCGCCAACGTCGCTGCCTGGGCCTGGGCGGTCGTCATTTTCCAACATCAACCCGTGCTGCTGGGAACCGCGCTGCTCGCCTACGGGTTCGGCCTGCGCCACGCGGTGGACGCGGACCATATTGCCGCGATCGACAACGTCACCCGCAAACTGATGCAGGAGGGTAAGCGCCCAATCGCCGTCGGTGCGTTCTTCGCGATGGGTCATTCCACCGTGGTCATACTGGCCGCCGCCGCGGTGGCTGGGGCCGCCACCGCACTACAGGGCTCGCTCAGTCAATTCCGCCCAATCGGCGGCATCATCGGCACCAGCGTGTCGGCCCTGTTCCTGTTCGCCATCGCCGCGGCCAACATCGTTATCCTGCGATCGGTCTGGCGCAGCTTCCGCCACGTGCGTCGCGGCGGTCGCTACGCCGATGCCGATTTCGACATCCTGCTGAATAAAAGCGGCCTGCTCGCGCGCCTGTTCCGGCCGCTCTTCCGGCTGATCACCACCAGCTGGCACATGGCCCCGCTCGGCTTCCTGTTCGGCCTGGGGTTCGACACCGCGACCGAGATCGCCTTGCTCGGCGAATCCGCCACCCAGGCGGCGCACGGCGTCTCCGTCTGGTCGATCATGGTCTTCCCCGCCCTGTTCGCCGCCGGCATGTCGCTGATCGACACCACGGATGGGCTGCTGATGCTGGGTGCGTACGAATGGGCATTCATCAAGCCGATGCGTAAGCTCTACTACAACCTCACCATCACCTTCGTGTCCGTCATCGTCGCGGTGCTGGTCGGCGGGATCGAGGCATTGGGCCTGCTGGGCGACCAGTTGCAATTGAAGGGCATCTTCTGGGACGGCATCAGCGCGCTGAACGATAATTTCGGCACGCTCGGCTTCCTCACCATCGGCGTGTTCATCGCCGCCTGGGTCGGCTCGGTGATCGTCTACCGCTACAAGGGGTTGGACCACACCGAGATCACGATCGCCCGAGGCTGATCCGCTACAGCAGCACCCGCTCGGCATGGACGCCGCGGCAGTCCAGTTCGAACTCCAGCCCAATGACGGGTGGCCGGCAGAAATGCCAGGTTACCCCGTGCTCCGCCGCACCGCGCGCCACGATGTCCCGCGCAAGCGTCGGGTAGATGTCGTACACGGTGTATGCTTGCGCGCCCGTCACCATGGTCCAATCCACATCCAGCGACGCCATGCGCTTTTCCACCTGGCCCAGCACGAAGCCGATCTTCTCCGCTATCGCATCTACGCTGGTTTCGCCCCAACGGACTGTCTTGTCGCGGTACGCACCGGGACCTTCATGCGCCTCCGCACTACCGGCGATCACGAAGGAGGGCGGCGCGTCCGGTGACGGCACGGCGATGGAAAACGCGTGAAAACTCGGCCCCTCCGGCTTGTTCAGTTCCGGACACACATTGCTGCGCGCCACCGGGTTGTTGTCACCCTCCACGATGCCCCATCGCGTCAGCGTGCCAACATAGTCGCGATTGAACGCGATGAACCCAGCATCGGTGAACGGCGCCGGGGAGCGTAATTCGCAGGCACAGAACGCCGTCAGCGGCAGGCCCTGCTGGGTCAGAAACGCTTCGATCCGGTCGAAGCCCTGCTTCAACAACACCGGCTTGGCAAACCGCACCCGATGGATCGCGTAACCCGGCAGCGCCGCCACGCCAGACGAAAATTGGAATGGCCCTGGAATATACCGATAGCCGGTTCGCTCGACTGCGCCGCTCATGCTGCATTTCCTTTCAATCCGTCGTCCCCACCGGCAACAACTCCGGCCGGCTCCACTGCATTGTCTGTCGCCCGGCCTTGAATGCCATCAGCGGCTGCCGCAACTCCCGCACCGCCTGCACGGGGCCGTCGGCATCCAGCACCAGCACATCCGCCGGATTGCCGGGGTGAATGCCGTAATCTCCCTGGTTCAGCACCGCGGCCGCGCGGCTGGTGATCATCTCGAAACACTCGGCCATATGCGCGTCCGTACTCACCTGCACCACATGCGCATACATATTGGCGATGCGCAGGATGGAGGCATCGCCGAACGGCGTGAACCCGTTCAGCACGTTGTTGGTGCCGATGCAGGCACGCACCCCCTCCGCCAGCAGCATGTTCGCGTCCACCACGCCGCGGCGCACATTATCCGTCTGGTCACGCCCCATCAGGAACAGATCGGTCGCTGGCAGCACCGCGCAGGCGACGCCGGCATCGGCCATCCGCCGCGCAATCACCCGCTGTTGCGGCAAGGGGTGCGTCGTCAGCTTGGTCAGATGCGCCACGGTAACCCGGCCGCCCAGCCGATGCTCGTCCGCCAGGCGGCACACCAGGTCGATATCCATGTCACCGGGCACATTGCCGAAATCGACGTGCAGATCCACGTCGCAATCATACTGCCGGGCCAGCGCAAAGATCCGCCGCAACTGCCCGGCGCGATCCGTGTCGGACGCCGGGGCCCCGCCGATCACCCGCACGCCCGCCTCCAACGCCGCCACCAGCAATTCGTCGGTGCCAAGATTATTGGTGAGACCCTCTTCCGGAAACACGCAGATCTCCACGTCGATCTGCCGCGCAAAAGTCGCGATCGCTTGCTGCACGCCCTCCAGCCCGCGCAGTCCCACGATCGGATCAAGCTCCACCTGGGTGCGCATCCGCATCGTGCCGAACGACACGGCCCGGGCCAGGACCCGGCATGCCCGCTGGTACACGTCGGGCACGGTAAAACCCTGCTTCACCTCGCTAGACCGCCGCACGGAGTCTGCCAATCGCCCCGGTTCCGGCGCAGTACGGTCGAACACGCAGGCCTTGTCCAGATGTATGTGGCAATCCACCAGCCCGCCGCAGGCCAGGCGGCCGCCCAGTTCGACCGAAGCGGCTTCCGCCACCAGCCCCGGCTGCACGACGGCGATGCGGCCATCCGCAATGCCGATATCGGTCAACTCGCCACCCACCAGGCCGTTGCGCAAGATCAGATCCATATCGAAACCGCTTCCACTCCGCCATTGGCGCTAGTTTTGCATGGCTCAGCCGTCAGGAGGAAGGTAATGACGTTCTCGATTGCCGGGCTGTGTTCGCGAACAGGGGAGATCGGCGCGGCACTGGCCACATCCAGCATGGCTGCTGGGGCGCGTGCCATGTTCGTGTCGCCGGGCCGCGGCGCCGTATTTGCCCAAGCCCGGTCCGACCCAATGCTCGGCGCACTCGGCCTGGCGCGGCTGGAAGCCGGGGACAGTGCGGAGCAAGTTTTGGCCGCCATGCTCGCCGCCAAGCCCGATGCCGAATTTCGTCAGATCGCCGTGCTGGATGCCACTGGACGTATCGCCCACGCCACCGGAGACCGCTGCCTCGCCCCCAAGGGCGCGGTGGTGGATCTGGGGGCAGTCGCGTTGGGCAATGCCGTGGACAACGACGACGTCATCCCCGCCATCTTGCGCGGTTTCGAAACAGCGGACGGGCCCCTCGCGCATCGCCTGATCGCGGCTCTGGAGGCTGGCGCCGCAGCGGGTGGCGAGCCCTACCCGCTGCGTTCCGCCGCGCTCAAGATCGTCCGGCCAGACGTGCCCTTCGCCGTCGTCGATCTACGTGTAGACCTGGCCGAACACCCTATCGCCACCCTGCGGCATCACTGGGCGGCGTACGAGCCGCTGATGGAGGGCTACCTGGCCCGCGCGCTCACCCCCGAACAGGCACCGCTCGCCGCGGCGATCGAGGGCCACCTACGAAGCTGGCCCGTAGGCACACCCTAACATACAGATTTCTGGAGTCCCGATGTCTCGCACCCGCATCACATTCGTCGTGTCGTGCCTGGTCGCCGCCATGCCGGCCACCGCGCAAACGCTGCCCAAGCGCATCCAGGACAGCAAGATCATCAGCATCGCCGTCAACGGCACCTACCCGCCGATGGAAAGCGTCGACCCGGTGACCAACAAACTCGTCGGCTTCGACCTCGATCTCGGCGACGCGCTGGCGAAGAAACTTGGCGTCACCCTGGAGTGGCATGACGGCGCCTTCGCGCAATTGATACCCTCGCTGCAAACCGGCCGCGCCGACATGATCCTGTCTGGCATCAGCGACCTGCCCGCCCGGCGCGAGACCATGGACTTCGTCGACTACCTGAATTCCGGCGCCCAGTTCTACACCCTGGACACCAGCGGCATCAAAACCCCTGAGGATCTGTGCGGCAAACGCGTTGGCACCGTCCGCAGCACCAACTATCCCGCCAACATCGCCGCCTGGAGCGACGAACATTGCGTCAACGCCGGCAAGCCCGCCATCGACTCCGTCGGCGTCGACCGCATGCCGCTGGTCCACACCGAATTGCAGCAGGGCCGCATCGATGCCGCCGTGCAGGGCAGCGAAACCCTGCCGACGCTGATGAAGACCGAACCCGGCATCTACCGGTTGGTCGCGCCCCCCTTCACCAAGAACTTCCAAGGCATCGCCTTCGCCAAAGCCGACACTGGGCTGCGGGACGCCGTCATGGGCGCCCTGAAATCACTGTATGCCGACGGCACCTACACCACCCTGATCAAAAAGTGGGAACTGGACGCCAGCGCCGCCCCCGCCCCGACACTGAACGGCGACCCGGCGCCGTGACCGAGCCGGCTGCGGTGGTGCTGGACAGCGCCTCCGCCCTGGACATCGCTCAATTGCGCCACGTGCGGCCCCGTCATTGGGGCCGCATCGTCTCTGCGACCTGCTTGCTCGTCCTGCTGGCGCTGCTGGTGCACGCTTTCGCGATCGGGCAGATCAACTGGGCCACCGTTGGGGTGTACCTAACCTGGCCCACTATCCTGGCCGGCCTGTTGAACACAATCATCATGTCGGTCTGCGCCATGGCACTTGGCATCGTGCTGGGCGTCGCTGCCGCGGTCGCGCGCATGTCGCCCAACCCGGTGCTCCGCAGCACCGCCATCGGCTACGCCTGGCTGTTCCGCGGCACGCCGGTCATCCTGCAATTACTGCTATGGTTCAACCTGGCGCTGATCTTTCCCGTTCTAGGCATTCCCGGCCTATGGAGCGCCCGTGCCGTAACCGTCATCACCCCCTTTGCCGCGGCGTTGCTTGGGCTGGGCCTCAACGAGGGCGCCTACGTTTCCGAAATCGTGCGCGCCGGGCTCCTCTCGGTGGATGCCGGGCAGTACGAAGCCGCAAAGTCCATCGGCATGTCGCATAGCCTGTCCCTACGCCGCATCATCCTGCCGCAAGCAATGCGCGTGGTCGTGCCGCCGCTGGGCAACCAGTTCATCACCCTGGTAAAAACCACCTCGCTCGCCAGCGTCATCGAATACGCCGAGCTGCTGCACAATGCGGAGAACATCTACTACAGCAACGCCAAGGTGATGGAGCTGCTTTTCGTTGCCGCCTTCTGGTATCTCGTCGTAGTGACGGCGCTCTCATTCGGCCAGGCTGTTTTGGAACGCCGCTTCGCCCGCGGCATAGCCAGGGCACGATGACGCCAATCGTTTCCGCCGTGAAGGTCGGCAAATCCTTTGGCACCGTGCAGGCGCTGTCCGACATCACGATGGACGTCGCCGCCGGGGAGGTCGTATGCCTCATCGGCCCTTCGGGCTCCGGCAAGACGACGTTTCTTCGCTGCATCAACCAATTGGAACGCTTCGATTCCGGCGCCCTGTTTCTGGAAGGCGAGTTGGTCGGGTATCGCCGGGCTGGCGACCGCCTACATCCGCTGGCCGAGGCGCAAATCGCCCAACAACGCCGCGCCACCGGCATGGTGTTTCAGCGCTTCAACCTATTTCCGCACCTCACGGCGCTGGGCAACATCACCGAAGGCCCAGTTCAGGTGTTGCGTCAGCGCCCGGCGGAGGCGGCGGAGCACGCGCGCAGTCTGCTCGCCCAGGTTGGCCTGTCCCACAAGGCGGATGCCTATCCCTCCCAACTCTCGGGCGGTCAGCAGCAGCGCGTTGCCATCGCCCGCGCATTGGCCATGCGCCCGCGCCTGATGCTGTTCGACGAGCCGACCTCCGCCCTGGACCCGGAACTGGTTGGCGAAGTGCTGGCTGTCATGCGCGACCTGGCAGAACGCGGCACCACGATGATCACCGTCACCCACGAACTCAGCTTCGCGAGGGAAGTAGGCCACCGCGTCATTTTCATGGATGGCGGCCGTGTCGTGGAAACCGGCCCGGCGCGCGAGCTTCTATCCAACCCGCAGGAAGCGCGAACCCGCGGTTTCTTGGCCGCAGTCCTATCTTAACTCGATCCTAAACGCTGGGCTCGTCCATCAACGCCCGCAGACCCGCACGGGCCAGATCGGTCACGTGCGGATTCCGCGGTTGTGCGGGGTAAACCGCGTAGATTTGCCGGGTGAAGCGCGGCGCCTCCGCAACCACGACAAGATCGCCCTTGGCTACCAATGGGTTCGCCGCTCGTGCAGGCAGATAGCAGGATCCTTTCAGGTCCAACACGTAACGCAGCGCCAGCGCACCGACGCTCACCGTCACGCTTGGAGGCGGCATGTCTGCGAATGCTTGCGTATGCGACACAGCAAACTCCTCACCAAGGTCGACCAGGGCGTAGTTATCAAACCACTCGCCCGCCATGTGGGGGTGGCGCACCAACATGAGTTCTTCCGTCATCAACGGCTCGACAATCACGTGGTCGCGATATCGTGGACTATACAACAGGGCGACGTCCAGCAAGCCATTCGATACCTGTTCGAACAACCCATCCGAGTAGCTACCGCCCAAGTATAATGCGACGCCGGGCGCGTTGTGTCGCATCCAGTCGACCCAGCGAGCGATCACGCCATCCCACAGCGACACCGGGGCACCCAGACGGAACACCGCGTGATAGCCCTGCGGAAGCGCCACGCCTTGCCGCGCCTGCTCCCATATCTGGATGATCCGCCTGGCATGAGTCTGAAGCTCGATGCCGGCTGGTGTCAGGTCCGCGCCGCCACGCCCCCGGCTGAACAATGTCTGTCCGAGCTCCGCCTCCAACCCTTGGATACGGCTGCTGATCGTCGACTGTGTGACATTCAGCGACGCAGCTGCGAGACTAAAACTTCCAGTTTCAATGATCTGGATGAAGCTTCTAAGTCGATCGAGATCCATGATTTAATACATCGACTTTCCCGATAACAATACATTAACAAAACTGTTGATCTACAACATTATAGCCTGATACTGGTATGCGACAAATCTAGTTAGACGCAATATCGGCGATAATATTAGGTCCAAAATGGCATAAATGACACCGCCAAGTGTAATTATTGTAGGCGGCGGTATTGCGGGCGCAGGGCTGGCCTACGCACTTGCAGGCCATGCGGACGTAACGCTGCTGGAACGTGACAGCTATTTGGCCCGGCGCGTACCAAAGCAGCCAGTCGCCAACTTCGTTGAGCCGCCGGGCACAGCGGTGGTGCGGCAGCTCGCCGCAGCCAGCCGCCCATTTCTCGAAGCTCCGCCGCCGAATTTCACGACGGCGTCAATCCGCATAGGATGCGGTGCGGTGACCATCGCGGGCGAAGATCGGATCGAAGCCCTGGCACTCAGGCTGGCGGCGGCGCGAGAGCAGAGGTCGGACGCACGAGCCATCGACCTAACCGAGGCCGGACGTCGCTTTCCCATCCTGCGCCCCGGTTACGCTGCGTGGGCCATGTTGGAGCCAGACTCAGCCCATGTGAACGCCCACGCGCTCCATCACGGCTATCTGCAGGGGCTGCGCGGGCGAAGTGGCCGCGTCGTCACCGATGCCCATGTCGTCGGCATGCGCCGTATTGTTGGGCGCTGGACGGTGGAGACCGCCGCATCCGGGCGCTTCTACGCCGATGTCGTGGTCAACGCCGCCGGGGCTTCCGCCGACAAATTGGCGGCGATGGCCGGCATCAAGCCGCTCGGCCTACGTGCCAAGCGCTGCCTCGCCATCATGCTGGACATTCCGTTGGACATTCCGCCGAATGACTGGCCGCTCCTCCGGGACATCAGTGGCGACTTGTGTGTCAGCGCAGACGCCAACGCGCTGTTCATTTCGATCCCGGATATCCGGTCTAGTGCTTCGCCCAACGCGGCTCCGGCGGAGGAGGACGTGGTCGCTGCCATCGCGCGCCTGCAACGCGCCACCACCGTGACGGCGGGCCAGGTTCGCCATGCCTGGGCCGGCCTGCGCAGCTTTGCCCAGGACCAAAATCCGGTCGTCGGCGTCGAACACCATGCCGACGGCTTCGTTTGGCTGGCGGCCCAGGGTGGCGCCGGCATCAAGGCCTCCCCCGCCATATCCCGCATTGCTGCCGCAGCCGTGCTGGATCAGTGCTTCCCAGCGGATCTGGCGGCACTGGGCCTCCGTGCCGCCGAGTTATCACCGCAGCGCCTGCGACTGCAGCAATCCGCGCAGCCGAAGCTCCACTAGCAGCATTGTGCCTCGCACCCGTGAGTTGACGCCGCGGTGGCCCCGGGCCTAAACGCGCGGCCTTCCAGCCGCACAGGTACCCCGTGACAACAATCCTCGGCATTGATTTCGGCACTACGAACAGCGTCTTCGCCGTGCTGGACACCGAGTCCCGCCAGGTCACCACCCGCCGTTTCGCCGTGGGTGGGGAGGATTACGACGTCTTTCGCACCGTCCTGTGCTTCTGGGCCGACCAGGCCAATGGTCGCACCACGCTACGCCACGCCGCCGGGCCAGCCGCCATCCTGGCCTATCTGGACGAGCCGCTGGACAGCCGGCTGGTCATGTCCACCAAGACCTATCTCGCCAGCAAAAACTTCACCGCCACCAATCTGTTCGGCCGCACATTAACCTTGGAGCAGTTGATCGGCCTGTTCCTGCGCGACCTGTTCGGCGCGGCGGAGTTGGACACCACGGGGCTGCACATCGTTGCCGGCCGCCCCGTGCAATTCGCCGGCGAGCAGGCCGATGACGCGCTGGGCCAGACCCGGTTACGCGCCGCCTTTGCCGAGGCGGGGTTCCCCAGCATCGACTTGGCGCTGGAGCCGGAGGCCGCCGGGTATCGCTTCACCCGCGCCCTGAACGGCGCGGCGACCGTCCTGGTGGGCGATTTCGGCGGCGGGACCAGCGACTTTTCCGTCCTGCGGTTCGACCCCGGGGCCGACACCCCCATCACCGCGCTTGGCCGCGCTGGCGTCGGTATTGCCGGGGACTCATTCGACGCGCGGATCATGGACAAGGTGGTTGCACCCCTGCTGGGCAAAAACACCACCTACAAGCCCTGGGGCACCGACCTGCCCGTGCCCGCGGAGTGGTATAGCGCCTTTGCCCGCTGGCATCGCCTGTCGATGATGCGCAGCCCTCGCACCATGCGCGACATCGCCGAGGTCCGCCGTACGGCGGACCATCCAGAACGGCTGGACCATTTGGTAAGCCTGATCGAGGACGAGCAGGGCTATTCGCTCTACCGCGCGGTTTCCAATGCTAAGGCGGCACTTTCCTCCGCCGACAGCACGTCGCTACGCTTCGACCATGCCGGGTTTAGCATCGACCAGCCGATCGCCCGCACCGAGTTCGAGGGCTGGATCGCGCCGGAGCTAAAGCGGCTGGACGCCACCATCACCGAGGCGCTGGCCGCCTCCAACATCGCAGAGCACGCAATCGACCGCGTTTTCCTGACCGGGGGCACCGCCTTCGTGCCCGCTGTACGCGCGCTGTTCGACACGCGCTTTGGCCCAGAGCGCGTGTCCGGCGGTGGTGAGTTCGTCTCGGTGGCCGAGGGGCTGGCGCTTATCGGGGCGGAGCGGCTCGGCCTTTAATCGGCGGCTTGGCCCAGCAAAGCACTGCGCAGCTCCGTCGAGGGTGGATGCTCGCCGATAAAGCCGGACAAGATCCGAGCCGCAAGATCCGGATTGTTGAACTCAGCGATCGGGCGATTATTGGCTAGCAGCTTGAAGCCATGCGCGGTGAAGATATAGGTGGACGTGTCACCCACCTTCACCGCCGGCGCTGCCGCAACCAGCTTTTCGAAATCTGCCGCGTCCGCTGGATTGCAACCGCCGCTGCCGCAGTTCGTCGTCTCGCCGGCGCGGTATTCCTTCTCCACATCCGCCTTTGACCCGGAGTGCAGGAACTGTAGCAGCAGCACCTTGGACCCAGTCGAGGCCAGGATCTGCTGCGCGTCGTGGCTCTGTTGCGGCAAATACAGCCCGGCGACGTAGACCTTCACATTGAAGATTGTCAGCGTCCGCACGCCAATCCCATTCAGCACGAGGGACTGGCCCTCTACCGGGTAGCGGTCGGGCAGCGTGACACCGTCGAGCGTTGCCGCCCTGGCCTGAGACGCGAGCAGAACGCCAAGCAACGCAGGCAAAAACCGACGAACCATTATGACCTACACCTGATGGATGGAACCGTAATGCAAACGACACAGCAGCATCATCGTTCCACGGCCCTAACGCACCAGGTTCGGCGGCTCCCGTCCCGCCAACACCGCATCGATCCCGTCCAGCACCATATTACCCATGGCGTCGCGGGTAACCGCAGTCGCACTGCCCAGATGCGGCAGCAGCACCACATTTTCCAGCGTGATGTAGGCAGGGTTCAGCGCGGGTTCGCCCTCATAGACATCCAGTCCGGCCGCCGCGATCTGCCCACTGCGAAGCGCAGCGATCAAGGCCGCATCCTGCACCAGCGTGCCCCTGCCGGCATTGGCCACCACTGCACCGCGCGGCAGCTTGGCAATACGGTCCTCGTTCAACCAATGCATGGTGGGCGCGCCACCGGGCGCATTCAACGACAACAGTTCGCTGACGGCGAGGAAGCTGTCGTCATTGTCGTGGTAGATTGCCCCCTTTTCCAGATCCGGCGGCAGACGGACGATGTCACGGTAATGCACCGTCATCGATAGACCCTGCGCCAGCGCTGCCAATTCGCGCCCGATCCGCCCCATGCCAAAAATACCAAGCGTTCGGCCCACGACCCCGGCGCCCAGCAATTGCGTCGGCGCCCAGCCGTTCCAGCCACCGCCTCGAATCAGCCGCTCGCCTTCACCGGCCCGGCGTGCGGCCGCCAGCAGCAGCAGCAGCGCGCATTCCGCTGTTGCGACGGATAGGACGTCCGGCGTGTTTACCAGGGCAATGCCACGGGCTTTCAACGCCGCAACGTCGATATGGTCGAACCCGACGCTAAACGTGCCCAGTACCTTCAACGTCGCCGGCAGCGCTTGAATGACCGTGGCGTCCAGCTTTTCCGCCGGGCAACACAGAACGGCAGTCGCCCCTTGCGCCATTGCCGCCACATCGGCGCCGGTGCGCACGGTGTCCTCCGCGTTCAGCCGCGCATCATAATCACGCACGGCCCGCGCCTCGATAGCGGGCGGCAGGCGGCGCGTCACGAACAGGATGGGCTTGGACATGGCGGGGGGCTCCCAGTTTTGTCGCCATTTTGGCGACGATCGCCCCCCGGCGCCAGCCATGCCCGTCGGTTTACGCCGTCAGGCTAGTGCTGGTGCTAGCGGTGGCGGCGGAACTGTAGGCGCTCAGCGACTGCTGCAGCGTGGATTGCAGCTTATCCAGGACGGACTGCAGATCCGTCGGCTGGCTCGTGGTGGCGGCGGCCGTGGCGTTGGACGCGGCCGTCGTCGCGGCGGTGGCGCCGGACCCGACGGTGGACAACAGGCTTTGCAGCCGGTCCGCGATATTGCGCACCGAATGGCCCGGCGTGGCAGGCGGCGCCGTGGGATCCGTGGCGCCCGCCGGATCCACCGAGGTGGACGGGTCATTCGCCGTGGTGTTCTGCGAGCTTGGCTTTCCGGACTGCGCGCTGATCAGGATCGACTGCAATTCGGCGGCAAATTTCTGCAGCCCAATGCTGGACGTGGCGCCAGCGCTGCTCCTGGCCGTGGTGGCGGTAGCGCTGCTGCTGCTGCTGGTGCTGCTGCTGTCATCCGAGTCCAGCACGCCCAACGCGCCCGATTTCGACGCGGCGCCTGCCCCGCCCGAGCGGTGATGGTGGTGAATTTGGGCAGGGCTTGCCGATGTGGCGCCGACGGCTGATGTGCTCATAGCTGCCTCCATGGAGGAAAGGGGTGACTGGGTCTTGCCCAAGTATTTGCACCCCCCGTGCCAGCGAAAAAATGGCGGATTACCGCCATTTCTCAATCGCAACAGGCAGCCTAGGACCGGCATAAACTGCCGGGTTCGGCAATTTGCGCCGATCCGGCCGGGTGCCGCTAGGCGAACTCCGTCCGGATGGCGGCGGATTGCTCCCCGATAGCTGGGACCGGCCCCAATTGCCGCGGCCCAGCGCTGTCAATCACCGGTGGTGCCGCAATCATCGCCGGGCCACCCGGCGTCTGCACTGCAACCCGACGCAGCGCCGGGTGCTGGGAGAACGCTGCCAGATCGTTCACGTAGCCAAACGCAGTCTTTCCAGCGCGCAACCGGCCCCCCGCTTCCTCCCGCGTCAATGTCGCAAACACTGTCGCGATGTGGCCGTCCACCGCCGGGCGATTGGTGACACGCGCCGTGTTGTTCTCGAACCCCGGCCGCGTCGGCAGATCCGGTTCCAATAGGAAATGGGTGCAGAAAGACGTCCACTCCCGCTCGTTTTGGATCGCCAGCAACACGGCGGACCCGTCCTTCGTGTCGAACGCGCCATAGGGTGCGATGGATGGGTGGGCCAAGCCAACCCGTTTTGGCGCCTTCCCCGTGCCCTCGAAATATAGCAACGGCACGTTCATCCAATCGGCCATGCCGTCGAACAGGCTCACCTTCAGCCCCTTGCCGCGGCCGCTGATCCCGCGCTCGATCAGTGCCTCCAATACGCCGGCATGCGCCGCCATGCCGCAGGCGATATCGCAGGCCGACACGCCCACACGCCCCGGCCCCGCCGGATGCCCGGTGATCGACGCCAGCCCGCTTTCCGCCTGCACCAACAGGTCGTAAGCCTTCATGTCGGCGTAGTCATGCCCCTCGCCATAGCCGCTGATGTCGACCGTGATCAGCCGCGGATGTCGTTCCCGCAATGCCTCCGACCCAAACCCTGCGCGCGCCGCCGCATTTGGCGCCAGATTCTGGATGAACACGTCCGCTTGGGCCAATAGCCTATGGATCAGCGCCGAGTCCTCAGGCTGCTTGATATCGGCGACCAGGCTTTGCTTGCCCCGGTTCAGCCACACGAAATAGCTCGACAGCCCATGCACGGACGCATCGTAGCCGCGGGCGAAATCGCCCTCTGCCCGCTCGATCTTGATGACCCGCGCGCCGGCATCCGCCAGCTTGCACGAGCAATAGGGCGCCGCGACCGCCTGTTCCAAGGCGACCACCAGCAGCCCATCCAACGCGCCCATTAGTACGAGCGCGGCATGCCGAGCACATGCTCGGAAATAAACGACAGAATGAGGTTCGTGCTAATAGGCGCTACCTGATACAGCCGGGTCTCGCGAAATTTACGTTCGATGTCGTACTCCTCGGCGAAGCCATAGCCGCCATGGGTCTGAATGCACGCCTCGCCCGCGGCCCAGCTTGCCTCCGCTGCCAGCATCTTTGCCATGTTGGCCTGCTCGCCACAGGGCAGCCCGGTCTCGAACCGCTCTAGCCCGTCGCGCACCAGCAACTCGGCGGCGCGCATCTGGGCGTAGGCACGCGCGATCGGGAACGCCACGCCCTGGTTCTGCCCGATAGGTCGGCCGAAGACCTTGCGTTCATTGGCGTACGCGGTGGACTTGGCGGTGAACCACTTGGCATCACCAATACATTCAGCCGCAATCAGCAGCCGCTCCGCATTCATGCCATCGAGGATGTAGCGGAACCCCTTGCCCTCCACGCCCACCAGATTGGCAGCCGGCACCGGCATGTTGTCGAAGAACACCTCGCACGAATTGTGGTTCATCATCGTGCGGATCGGCCGGATGGTCAGGCCCGGCGTGTTCTTCATGTCCACGATGAAGGTGGACAGCCCCTCGGTCTTCTTCGCGACCTGGTCCTTCGGCGTGGTGCGGGCCAGCAGAAGCATCAGGTCCGAGTGTTCGGACCGGCTGGTCCACACCTTCTGACCATTGACGATATAGGTATCGCCTTCCAGCTTAGCGACGGTGCGTAGGCTGGTCGTATCTGTGCCGCTCGTTGGTTCGGTCACGCCGAACGCCTGCAGCCGCAACTCGCCGGTTGCGATCTTCGGTAGGTATTGCTGCTTCTGCGCATCCGACCCGTGCCGCAGGATCGTGCCCATGATGTACATCTGGGCATGGCAGGCGGCGCCATTGCAGCCTTCCGCCTGCACCGTCTCCAGGATCGCCGCCGCCGCGGAAATACCAAGACCGGAGCCGCCATATTCTTCGGGGATCAGCACCGACAGATAGCCGGCTTCCGTCAACGCCTGCACGAACTCGGTCGGGTAGCCACGCACTTCATCCAACTTGCGCCAATACTCGCCGGGAAAGCGCGAGCACAGCTTGCGGACCTCCTCCCGTATCTCAGCGTGGTCGTCACGGGCAACCAGGGGGTGGTCCATCATCAATCCTTCTTTTGGGGCGTAGACCCGTGTCCCAGGCCTACGCTATCGCTCACGCCGCCATTCGCGCGGGCTGGGCCACCCGCGCCAGGCTCGATACATTGTTGGTCACGTCGATCCGCAGCACCGCATCCGCCAACGCCGCGGACCCGGCGCTGCCCAAAACGGCCTCGGTCAACCCGGCAAACTTCGCCCGCAACTCATTCTCGGTCAGGAAGTTCGACGGCTCGCCCTTCGGCACCACCACCTTCTTGGTGAAGGTCTTGCCACCGGCCAGAACAGTCACCTTGCCGGACATGTTCGTCGGGAATTCGGCCTCGATCTCCGGGTCCTGCTCGCAGATCACCTTCGGCAGCAGGCTGCGGATCGTTGGGTCCTGCAACGCACCGTAGCTGTCCCAGTTCATCTTGCCCGTGGTCAGCGCTGCCAAGAGCACGAACGGACCGCTGAACTGGCCATCCACCACGTTCTGAGGGTCGGCCTTCTTCGCCGCAGGCGCACCCACCAGCAGCATCCCGGCATGGGACGTGCCGTAGGTGATCTTCTCGATCTGTGCCGGGTTGAACTTATGTTCGTCCTGCAGGGCCAGCATCGCGTCAATCCCGGCATGGCCGTAGCGGCAGGACGGATACGGCTTCACCGCCGTCGCCATCAGTTCATACACTGTGCCAAGGTTTTGCACCGCGCGCGCCGGGTTCGGATTGGGGGCGTAGGTGGACAGGAAACCGTGCCGCCCATCTAGCGCCTCGCTGGCACCCTTGAAGCCTTCCCGCGCCAGCGTTGCCGCCGCCAGACCGGCCATGCCTGCCCAGCCGACCTGGAACCGCTTGGTCCACGCGCCATTGACCAGGAATTGCAGGCTGCCAGCACTCTGGCTCAGCGCGATGCCGAGTGCGGACTCAACCCCAGCAGCGTCCAGCCCGAACACCCGCGCCGCCGCTGCCGCCGCGCCGAACACGCCGCAGGTGGCGGAAGGATGATAGCCCCGCTGGTAATGATCCCCGGCCGGCAGCGCCACCGCCGTGCGGCACATCACCTCATACCCAGCGATGATTCCCGCCAACACATCGGCCCCCGACGCCCCGCACATCTCGCCAGCGGCGATCGCCGCCGGAATCACTGGCGCACCGGGGTGCAGCGTGCCGGCCGCATGGGTGTCATCGAAATCCAGGCTGTGCGCCAGCACGCCATTCACCAGCGCCGCACCGGTGGGCGAGTAGCGCTTGGTGTCGCCGAACACGAAGCAATTGCCCTGGTCTAGCCCCAGCGCTTTCGCCGCGGATAGAAGCGCCGGCGTGCTTTCCGCATCGTGCCGGGCGCGGACGATGTTGCCCACCAGGTCCAGCACCAGGAATCGGGCGCGCGTCACCACCTCCGGCGGCAGCGCGTCCAGCTTCATGGAGGCCGCGTAGGCGGCCAGTGTCGGGGTGATGCTCATACCGGGTCCCATGCGAACACATCCTGGCTGCGATCCAATGGAATCAAACTGGCCTTCAGCGCCGGCGCGCCGTGCTCGGCGATCAACTCCGGCGTCCAGCCCTCGCCCCGATGGACGGAGCGGATCGGCCGGCTCTGGCTCATCAGGAAGATCTCGTTATAGCGGGTCGCGAACACCTGGCCGGTGAAGCCAGCCGCCTTGTCCGACGCCAGGAACACCGCCATCGGGGCATTCTTGTCCGGCGTCATCTGCTGCAGCTTGGCCACCCGCGCCTTCTGCTCTGGCGTCTCGGCCGGGATGGAACTGGTCATCCGGCTCCACGCAAACGGTGCGATGCAGTTGGACCGCACGTTGTAGCGCTGCATATCCAGCGCGATCGACTTCGACAGCGCCGTAATGCCCAACTTCGCCGCCGAGTAGTTCGCCTGCCCGAAATTCCCCACCAACCCCGACGTGCTGGTCATATGCACGTAGGAACCCGATTGCTGCGCCCGAAACTGGTCCGCTGCTGCCCGGCTGACGAAGAACGAACCGTTCAGATGCACACCGATCACGCTCAACCAGTCTTCAGGCGACATTTTGTGAAATATCACGTCACGCAGAATGCCGGCGTTGTTCACGACGACGTCGACCTTGCCGAAATTATCCATCGCGCATTGCACGATCTTTTGGGCGGACGCCCATTCGGCCACGCTATCGGTGCTGATGACGGCCTTGCCGCCGCGCTGCTCGATGATCTGCTTGGTCTGCTCGGCCGGGGAGGCAGACAGCCCCTGCCCCGTCAGCGAAGCACCGACGTCGTTGATCACCACGTCGGCGCCGGCCAGCGCCATTGCAACCGCGATCTCGCGCCCGATGCCGCCGCCGGCCCCCGTGACGATCGCAACCTTGCCTTCTAGCATCGTGTCTCCCTTCGTTCGTTCTCGCTGCCAGCCATCAGGCCAACCTCAATCCTCATCATCCGGAACCAGCCGCGCATACCGCGCCCGGTGTGCCGCGGCCGAGCCATACGCATTGCTCAGCACCATAGCCTTGCGTAGGTACAGCCCAACATCATACTCGTCGGTATAACCGATACCGCCATGCAGTTGGATCGCCTGGCGCGTCACCAGCATACCCGCGGTAGAGGCCCGCGCTTTCGCCCGCGACACCGCCGCCTGGCGCTGCGCCTTCGGTGCGCCTGCATCCAACACCGCAGCCGCGCTTTCGACACTGGCTCGCGTCAGCTCCAGTTGCAGCTTCAAATCCGCCGCACGGTGCTGCAGCGACTGGAAGCTGCCAATCGGCTTGCCGAATTGCTGCCGGGTCTTCAGGTATTCCAGCGTCATCACGAAGGCCTGGCCCATCACGCCCAGCAGCATGGCGCTGGTCGCCAAGGTCGCCTCCTCCAACGCATCGCTTGCCTCGCCTGGCACTGCCGTGGCAGGTGTGTCGGCGAAATCGACGGTGGCGACATGACCGCCATCCTGGGTGCGGGCGGTCTCGATCGTCACGCCTGGCGCAGACCGCTCCACCAGCGCCAGCCCCTGCGCCGTGGTAAGGATGAAGGCGTCTGCCGCTCCCGCCATCGGCACGAACAGCTTGCGGCCGGTTACCCGGCCATTCGCCAGAGCCGTCTCGGGTATCTGGTCCAACACATCCGGTCGCTCCTGCCAGGCGGGCACCACCACACGCTGGCCCGCTAGCAACGCGGCGTCCGGATGCAACAGCGCGGCAGTGGCGCACGGCAACAGCGGCTCCGGCACCAGCGCCGCGCCGCATTCTTCCAGCACGGCGCAGAACTCGGCCATCCCTAGCCCGGCGCCGCCCTTCTCCTCGGCGACCCGCAGGCCGATCCAGCCCATCTCGCCCATCTGCTGCAGCACTGCCGGGTCGAAACCCGGCTCGGTGAACCGTAGCGCACGGATCCGGCGCAGATCGCCGCCTCGGGGCGCAATCGCCGCCGCGCTGTCGCGAATGAGACGTAGATTCTCGAAATCAGGCATTGATCTGCACCACCGCATCCACGGCATACGCGCCGTCTGGCATTGCCAACACTGGATTCAGGTCGATCGCCTGCAATTTCGGCCCCGCCTCATGCGCATAGGACGACAGGCGGGACAGCATTTGCGCCAGCGCCGCGATATCCACCGGCGGTCGCCCCCGGGCACCTAGCAGCAGCGGCGCTCCGCGCAGGCCACGTATCATCTTCTCCGCCACATCCGGGCCGAATGGGCAGCGCCGCACTGCCACGTCCCGCATGATCTCCACGAAGATGCCGCCTAGCCCGACCATTGCCACCGGGCCGAACACCGGGTCCTGATGCACCCCCAGGATACACTCCACCCCGCCGCTCAATTGCTTGGCCACCAACACGCCCTGGATGCGTGCATCCGGCGCCTTCTCCGCGGCGCGGGACATCAGCAGCGCGAACCCGTCGCGCACGCCGGCCGCATCCGTCACGTCCAGCAATACGCCGCCGATTTCCGACTTGTGCACGATGTCGGGCGACAGGATCTTCAGCACTACCGGGTAGCCGATGGCCTCTGCCGCCACGACCGCCGCCTCCGCATCGGCACAGGCCCGCTCCGGCGCGCTTTCAATCCCCGCCTCGGCAAGCAGCTTCTTCGCCCCGGCCTCGTCTGGCGACGCGGGCGGCAACTCGGCTGCCCCCACATCCGGCGGCGGCAGCCCCGGCGGCTCGGCAAAGGCGTCGCCCAGCCGGCCCATTGCCTCGATCGCAGTGACCGACCGGGTCGGGTCCTCGAACACAGTCCAACCATCCGCCTCGTACCCGTCGACCAGGTTCGCCGCGGCCAGCACCGACAATACATACAGCCGGTCCGGATGCCGGGTTTTGATCGCCGCCAGTTCCTTGCGCAACCGCGGCGCGATGGAGGCCGCCCCGCCCGTCTGCGAGAAGAACGCCAGGACCGAGCCGTAGCCGCCCTCCTGGACCATCGCCTCGGTGAAGGAGGTAACCAGGCTCATATCGTTCAGCGACTGGGCGGTACAGTCCACCGGGTTATGCGCGGCGGCGTAGGGCAGCAATGCCAGCAGCCGCTTCTGCGTTGCCAGCGGCATTGGCGGCATGGGCAGGCCCAGCGCCTCCGCCGCATCGCTCACCAACACGCCGGCGCCACCGCTGACGGTGATCATGCCCAGCGTATTGCGCACCGGGTAAATCTTGCGCGCCGCAAGCTGCGCGAAATCCAGCATCTCCTCGGTCGACCGCGCCCGCAGCGCCCCGAACTCCGCCAGCACGGCGGATGTCACCGCATCGTCGCCGGCGATCGCCGCGGTGTGGGACTGCGCCGACAGCGCGCCCAGCCGCGACCGGCCGACCTTCATCATGATGATGGGCTTGCGCGCCGCCTTCGCCGCACCCAGCGCCCGGATGAAGCTGGCACTCTCGCGGATACCCTCGGCATAGACGGCGATTACGTCGGTGCCCTCGTCCTCCACCATCCAGCCGATCACCTCGCCGACGGCGACATCAGCCTCGTTGCCCGTCGCCACGCAGATCGGCGTGCCCAACCGGCGCTGCCGGGCAATGGTGAACACATGGGTGCCATACGCACCCGACTGGCTGACGATCCCGACGCGACCCGGCGGTGGATACCCGGTCTCCAGCGAGGCGGAGAAAATGCCGTAGAACCCAATCCGGTCGTTGAACAACCCAAGGCAGTTTGGTCCCAGCACCCGCATGCCATGCGCTCGCGCCACGTTCACCATCCTGTCCTGCAGGGCCGCCCCATCCACTCCCGTCTCGGCAAACCCGGCGGAGAAGACGATGGCGCCCTTAACACCCTTGGCCCCCAGCGCGGCGACCGTGTCCACCACCTGGTTGGCGGGCACGGCGACGATCGCCACATCGGGCACCTGCGGCAGGCTGGCAATGTCCGGGTAGGCCTGCAAGCCCTGGATTTCGGAACGGTTCGGATTCACCGGGTAAATCGCACCCTTGAAGCCCCGCGCCTTCATGTAGGCGATCGGCCGTCCCCCGATCCGCGTCGGGTCGGTCGATGCCCCGATGACTGCCACCGATTGCGGCGCCAGCAGCGGCGTCAAGCCAGCGAACCCCATCCTGATCCGTCCTCCTTGGCTGCGGTGTGCAACCGCTTGCTCCTGCGCTAGAACCGTTTTCAACCGCGCGCAAGTCGCGGCAGAGGAGAACGATCTGTGCAAATTCCCCGTCGAACCTTGTTGGGCGGTGCCACCGCCGCCCTGGCCCTGCCAGTGCGGGCGCAGCAGGCCCGGCCGACCTTCCGCGTCGGCGTCATGACCGACTTGTCCGGCCAGTATCGCGACAATTCAGGCCCTACCAGCGTGCTCGCCGCCCGCCAGGCGGTGGAGGATTTCCGGCCGGAACAGCACGGCTTCAACGTCGAAATCCTGGCCGCCGACCATCAGCAGAAGCCCGACGTCGGTAGCAGCATCGCGCGCCAATGGTTCGACCAGCAATCGGTGGATGCCGTGGCCGACCTCAATAACACAGCCATCGCCCTGGCGGTCGGCAACATCGCGAAGGACAAGGACAAGGCGCTGCTGATTTCCGGCGCCGCTTCAGCAGACCTCACGGGCAAGGCGTGCATGCCCATCTCGATCCACTTCGCTCCAGATACGTATTCGGACAGTCACTCGACCGGAAATTCCGTGCTGAAGGCCGGTGGCAAAACCTGGTTCCTGATCGTCGCCGACTACACGTTCGGTCACGCGCTCGCCCGCGACATCACCGCGCTCATCGAGGCGAATGGCGGCAAGGTTCTCGGCAGCGCCGCCTATCCCTTCCCCGGCACCAGCGACTACTCATCCTTCCTGGTGCAGGCGCAGAGCAGCGGTGCCAAGGTCGTCGGGCTCTGCAACACCGGCGGCGACATGGAAAACTGCGTCAAGCAGGCCCGCGAGTTCGGCCTGCCGCAATCCGGCATGACGGTCGCCGCCCTGCTAGGCTTCGTCACCGAGGTGAAGTCCATGGGCCTGGACGTGGCGCAAGGCCTGTCCCTGTCCGAAAGCTTCTATTGGGACCTGAACGACCGCACCCGGGCCTTCACCAAGCGCTTCCTGCCGAAGACGCCGACCAATTATCCCAGCAGCCTGCACGCTGCCTGCTATGCCGCCGTCACCCACTACATGCGCGCCATCGTTGATCTGGGCCCGGACAAGGCCCGCAGTGGCCTGGCCGCCATCAACGCCATGAAACGCCTGCCCACGGATGACGATTGCTTCGGCAAGAACACCATCCGCGCCGATGGCCGGTTCCTGTGCCCGATTCATCTGTTCAAGGTGAAGACCCCAGCCGAGAGCAAAAGCACCTGGGACGTCTTCAACCTGGTCGACACGACGCCTGGCCCGGAGGCATTCCGGCCGATGGCGGAGGGCGGTTGTCCCCTGGTGAAGACATGATGCTGGATCGCCTCGTCGTCCCCACTGGGGCGGCAGCGGTTCCCGACAGCCAGGGCTTGAACCTACTGGGCGCCGACCGATGCCTGATGCCCCTCGCATCGCTCTATCTGCCGCCGCCGCTGCTGCAGCATTTGGCTCCACATCTCGATCGCCTTGGCAGCCTCGGCGGCGGCGCGTTGGACGCGCTGGCGGCAGAGGCGGACCGCAACCCGCCCGTGCTGCATCACCGCACTCGCACCGGCGAGGACCGGCAGCACATCGCCAAACACCCCTCCTATCGG
This sequence comes from Acidisphaera sp. L21, assembly GCF_009765685.1. Classification (GTDB taxonomy): domain Bacteria; phylum Pseudomonadota; class Alphaproteobacteria; order Acetobacterales; family Acetobacteraceae; genus LMUY01. The sequence goes on from NZ_LMUY01000103.1 coordinate 59,476, forward strand.
GAGATGGAGCGGCTGGCCTTCTCCGAATACGGCCTCGCCGCCCTATCCCACCGCGGCGGTGTGCTCGGCTGGGCGGATAAGATGCCGCCGGCCGCGAAATACCTGATCACCTATCTGTTCGTGCAGGCGGAGTTTGGTTTGCTCTGTCCCGTCAGCATGACCGACAGTCTGGCGCGAACCCTGCGTCGCTTCGGGGACCCGGCGTTGGTCGCGCGCTACCTGCCCGCCCTTACCAGCCAGGACATGGATGTGCTGCACCAGGGCGCCATGTTCATGACCGAGCAGGGCGCCGGCTCCGACATCGCCGCCACCACCGTCACCGCATCCCCAGACGGCACCGGAGCCTGGCGGTTGAGCGGCGACAAATGGTTCTGCTCGAACCCCGACGCCGGACTGGCCATGGTGCTGGCCCGCCCCGATGGCGCCGCGCCGGGCATCAAGGGGGTGTCGCTGTTCCTGCTGCCCCGCACCCTGCCCGATGGCTCCGCCAACGCCTATCGGATCGTCCGGCTGAAGGACAAGCTGGGCACCCGCTCCATGGCCAGCGGTGAGATCCGGCTGGAGGGCGCGACGGCCTACCTGGTCGGTGAACTCGGCGCCGGGATGCGCCAAATGGCCGACATGGTGAACAACTCCCGCCTGTCGAACGGCGTGCGGGCCGCCGGGCTGATGCGCCGGGCCGTGACGGAGGCGCTGTTCGTCGCCCGCAACCGGCAGGCCTTCGGCAATCGTCTGATCGACATGCCCCTGATGCGGCGCCAACTGGCCAAGATGATCATGCGCGCCGAACAGGCCCGCAGCATGATGTTCCAGGCCGCCGACGCCCTGCGCCGCGCCGACGCTGGCGAAGACGGCGCCTACGCCCTGCTGCGCGTGCTGACCCCACTGCTGAAATTCCGCGCCTGCCGCGACGCCCGGCAGGTGACGGCGGACGCGATGGAGGTCCGCGGCGGCTGCGGCTATATCGAAGACTTCCCGGACGCAAAGCTGCTGCGCGACGCCCATCTCGGCTCGATTTGGGAAGGCACCAGCAACATCGTCGCCCAGGATGTCCGCCGGGCCGATGCGCGGGAGAGTTCGCTCGACATTCTACGTGCCCACCTGGCACCGATGGACCCCACCATCCTGCCGCTGCTGGATCGCGCGATCGCCCTATCCCGAGCCGGCGACCCGTCCAGCGTCCGCCAATCCGGCTCTGCGATCTATCACATTACCTCCGCCGCCGTGATGCGATGGGAGGCGAAGCAGCTTGGCGATCCCAGCCGAGCCGCGCTGGCGGAGATGGTGCTGACGCATCGCGTACAGCCCCGTGATCCACTGGCGCCAGCACCGGAACCACCAAGCGAAATCTTCTGACAGCAGCTCTCTACGGCGTACTGTGCATCAGGAACGCGAACAATTCCTGTCCCGCGGACGGCTGGCGCAGGACCTGTTCGTTCTCCTCATAGACGATGATATCTGCATCCCGCAGCGTCACTGCCCGGGCTGCCCCGTCCACGCCCGGCTGCCGCACCATGCCGGCCGCATTCCATTGCAGGGTGAAGGTGTGCCAGTACTCATATTCTGTCGCCACCACTGGGCAGGCGAGCGCCAGCAGCGCCCGGAGGCTGCCGATGGCAAAACTGCCGCCGACGATAGCGACCCGGGGCGGCTGGCAAGCCCCCGCAGCCGGTACGGGTTGTGCGGTTGTCACGGGAACCGGGCCGTTTGCGGTTCGCACGAACAAATTCATCAGCCGCGCCAGGTCGGCTTCGTCCGAGTTCGGGCCCGGGTGGGCGGCCATAGCGTAGGTAAAGCCGCCAGGCGCCAGCCCGCGGCCCGGCAGGATCTGATCCATCCCGCGCAGGATGGCCTGTTCACCCAGCGCCTCGCCCACTGCGTTCCAATGCGTGCCGCCATCGGGGTAGAGCCGGAACGGATACGCGCCATGCGCCTTCCACAGCACCGCCGTCGTGTCGACCACGTGCACGCCGGCGGCCTGCAGGATCGCTAGCCAGGTCCGCACCAGCCCAACCCGATCCGCCACCGGCGCCGGGCAGCGGTAGCCGACGGGCAGCAGTTCCGGATACTGCGCCGCCTTCGAAGGTGTCAGGACATACAGGAACGCCTTGCCCCGGCGCTCCTGCTCGTCCTGCATCGCCTTGATCTTACTCGCCCAGGCCACGGCTCCAGGGCGCCAGGCCGCGATCTCGCGGGAGCAGTAATCCTCGGCATAGGCCCGCTCGATCAGCACGTCATCACGTCCCACGATGACCGATGGTGTCGGCGAAAACCCGAGAAGCGAGAATTGCACCTGATTTCGCAGCCGGACCGCCGCCGGGTAGAGCGGCATCTGCGTGCCGATCAGCCGCCCGTAGACCGCCTGAAACCGGCCATCCAGCACGCTTGCCCAGCCCGTCGGCAACACCTCTGGATCCGTCACCCCGATCAGACCCGGCACCAGCTTGATCGGAGGATGCCCGGCGGCCATCACTGCAAGGTTCACCACCAACAGCAGCGCCCCCACGGCAAGCACCAGCGCCCCAAGCCCGAGCGGAAGAACTTTGCGAATCATGCCCCTAGAACCGGAAATACAGGAACGGCTTGAACGGATCCGCCAGCGCCTTGGCCAGCGCGAATGCGAAAAGCAGGGACAGGGCAAAGTCCAGCACAGCGCGCCCCGCCGGCATCACCCCAACGGCAGTCGCCAACCGATCAAACCCTGGCACTCGCGGCAGGAACGAGATTAGCACCGCTGCCACCAGCGCGGCTATCATTGGCGCCGTCCACCACATGCCAACGACGCTGCCAATCCGCGCCGGCTGCATCATCGTGGCAAACATGGACCCGGCCTGGCCGAGCGACGCTGACCGGAACACCAGCCACCCTGCGACGGTGATCCCGAACGTCACCGCATTCGCGAGCGCCCGCGGCATCCGGTCCAGCCAGCGCAACAGCAAGAGCCGCTCCAGCACCAGGAACACACCGTTATACGCGCCCCACAATACGTAGGTCCACGCAGCCCCATGCCATAACCCGCTGGCAAGAAAGCAAACCCAGAGGTTCACGTACCGGCGCCATGCCGCCACCCGGTTCCCCCCCAGCGGGATGTATAGATACTCCCGGATCCAGGTGGACAGCGAGATATGCCAGCGTCGCCAGAACTCGGTAATGCTGCAGGAGATATACGGCCTGTTGAAATTCTCGTTCAGCCGGAAGCCGAACATCCGCGCCAGCCCGATCGCCATGTCGGAATAGGCGCTGAAGTCGATGTAGATCTGGAAGGTAAAGAACAGCACGCCGCCCCAGGCGTCGCCCCACCCAAGCAACGCCGGGTCGGCGGCGAACGCCATATCCGCGCCGGAGGCCAAGGTGTCCGCCAGCACCGTCTTCTTCACCACGCCCAGCATGAACCGGCGAAAGCCTTCCGCCAGATCATCCCCCCGAAGGCGGCCGAAGGCGACCAATTGCGCCTCCAACTCATGGTATTTGATAATTGGGCCGGCCAGCAGCTTCGGAAACAGGAACACATACAGCATATAGGTCGGCAAACCCGGCGCTGGCTTGCTGCGGCCTCGTGCAATATCAACGAGGTAGGTGATCTTCTCGAACACGATGAATGATACGCCGACCGGCAGCGCGACCTGCCCCACATGCCACGGCCGCAACCCGGCGCTCACCAGCAGAACATCCAGATTATCGACGGCAAAGCCGGTGTATTTGTAGTATGCCAGCATCCCCAGATTGATCAGCACTCCCACCACCAACGCCGTCCGGCTACCCCGCGCCACCTGCAGTGCCAGCACGTAATCGGTAACGCAGGTCGCTAAAACCACCGGCACGAAAAGCGGCTCACTCCACAGGTAGAACACCAGGCTGGCCACCAGCAGCACGCCAGCCCGCGCCCCCGCCCGGCGCCGCGCGGCCAGGAACACCGCCAACACCGCCGGGAAGAACAGGAAGAGGAACAGCGGCTCGTAAAACAGCATCAGCGGACCGAAGGGCTGGACAGAATGGGAACTCCGGGCCGGTGACGTGTTAGAAGGAGTCTCGACGGCGGTCGCAGCCATCGCCATCTAGAATGCCGACCGCAGAGGGAGTGCCGGATGTCTGAAGTCATCGTCAAGCCGGCGACGCGCCAGTCCGCCAAGAACCGCGGCGCGTCCAACCGCGCCGCCAAGGTCGGCACCGTCACCTTCGAGCCGCGCCGCCAGCCCGCCAAGCCCGTGACCAAGCGCCTGGTGGTCAAGAGCGAATACGAGCCTGCGGGCGACCAGCCCACCGCCATCCGCGACCTATGGGCCGGCGTGCAGGCCGACGAGCGGGACCAGGTGCTATTGGGCGTCACCGGCTCGGGCAAGACCTTCACCATGGCCAAACTGATCGAGCACGCCCAGCGCCCGACCCTGATCCTGGCCCCGAACAAGACCCTGGCCGCACAATTGTATGGGGAGATGAAGCAGTTCTTCCCCGACAACGCCGTGGAATATTTCGTCAGCTACTACGACTACTACCAGCCCGAGGCCTACGTCCCCCGCACCGACACCTACGTCGAGAAAGACAGCCAGATCAACGAGGCCATCGACCGGATGCGCCACGCCGCGACGCAGAGCCTGCTGGAGCGCAACGACGTCATCATCGTCGCCTCCGTCTCCTGCATCTACGGTATCGGCTCGGTCGAAACCTACTCCCGCATGGTGGTCAAGCTCGAGGTTGGCGGCAAGATTGACCGCGACACCCTGGCCCGCGCCCTGTCGGAGCAGCAATATCGCCGCAATGACACGGCCTTCCAGCGCGGCACGTTTCGCCTCCGTGGCGACTCCGTCGATATCTTCCCGTCCCACTACGAAGATCGCGCCTGGCGGATCAGCCTGTTCGGCGACGAGATCGAAGCGATCAACGAGTTCGATCCGCTGACCGGTGAGATCACGTCACAACTCGAAGACGTGCATGTCTACGCCAACAGCCACTACGTCACCCCACGCCCGACGCTGACCCAAGCCGTGCGTGACATCAAAATCGAGCTGAAGGATCGCCTGGACCTCTTTGTAAAAGAAGGAAAGCTCCTGGAGGCTGAGCGGCTGCAACAGCGCACCACCTTTGACCTGGAGATGATCGAGACCACCGGATCTTGCAAATCGATCGAGAACTATAGCCGCTTTCTCTCGGGTCGCAGCGCCGGGGAGCCGCCGCCGACCTTGTTTGAATACCTGCCCGAGAACGCCATGCTGATCGTGGACGAAAGCCACGTCACCGTGCCGCAGATCGGCGGGATGGAACGGGGTGACAACGTCCGCAAATCCGTTCTGGCCGAGTTCGGCTTCCGTCTGCCCTCCTGCATCGACAATCGCCCTTTGAAGTTCGAGGAGTGGGAGCATTTTCGTCCGCAAACCATCTTCGTCAGCGCCACGCCGGGTCCGTGGGAACTGGAGCGCGTTCAGGGTGTGTTCGCCGAGCAGGTGATCCGCCCCACCGGCCTTATCGACCCGGTTTGCGAGATCCGGCCCGTTGAGCACCAGGTGGACGACCTGCTCGCCGAGCTACGCGCCACCGTCGCCAAGGGCGCCCGCACCTTGGTCACGACCCTCACCAAGCGCATGGCGGAGGACCTGACCGACTACCTCACCGAGCATGGCATCAAAGTCCGCTACCTGCACAGCGACGTCGACACGCTGGAACGGATCGAGATCATTCGCGATCTACGCCTGGGCGTGTTCGACGCCCTCATCGGCATCAACCTGCTGCGCGAGGGGCTGGACATTCCGGAATGCGCGCTCGTCGCGATCCTGGATGCGGATAAGGAGGGGTTCCTCCGCTCCGAAACCAGCTTGACCCAAACCATCGGCCGCGCCGCCCGCAACGTGGATGGCAAGGTGATCCTGTATGCCGACGTGATGACCGACAGCCTGCGCAATGCGCTGGAAGAGACGTCGCGCCGCCGGGCCAAACAGCAGGCCTGGAACGAGGCGAACGGCATCACCCCAACCAGCGTGCGCAAGCATATCGGCGAGGCGCTGAACAGCGTGTTCGAGCAGGACTACGTCACCGTCGCCCCGGTCAAGGATGGCGGCGTCACCGACATGGTCGGCAAGGACCTCGGCAGCTCCATTGCCGATTTGGAGAAGCGCATGCGTGCCGCCGCAGCCGATCTGGAGTTCGAAACCGCCGCCCGCCTGCGCGACGAGATCAAGCGGCTGGAAGCCCTGCAACTCGGCCTAGAGCCGCCGCCCGTCGCCCAACGCATCGGCGCGCCGAAGCGCGACCGCACGCCGGAGCCACTCGGACCCGGCGGCGGCGGTTATGACCCGGATAAGCGCAAGCCAAAGGGGCGCCGGCCGGCGCGTCGTTAACATCCACCCCTGCCCACACGAAAGACCGCGACATGGACACGCTGCCCCCGGCCACCGCCGGGTCCACCCGCCCACAGCAATTCGCGATGGGCGCCCTCGGCCTGGCCCTGGTTTGCCTGGGTGTCTACACGCTCTGGAACTTTATCAGCGCCTTGGTGTGGGCCGGGATCTTCGCCATCGCGTTATGGCCGCTCTATCACCGGGCCATCACGCGCTTCGGCACGGGGCACCACAACATCCTGCTCCCGGCCGTATTCACCCTGGCCGTGGCGCTGGTGTTTATCGTGCCCCTTGGTGTCATCGGAGTGCAATTGGCGCACGAGACGCACAACGCCACCGAATGGCTGCGCCATACCCAGGAAAACGGCATCCCAGAGCCTGAATTCCTCCACCACCTGCCATTCTTCCAAGCCCAGGTGGATAGCTGGTGGCAGGCGAACCTCACCGACCCCGGCAGCGCCCGCGAACTGGTGCAGCGCACCACACGCGGCCATGTGTCCGACGTCAGCCGGATGGTCGGCACCCAGATTGCCCGGCGGCTCACCCTGTTCATCTTCACGCTGCTGACCCTGTTCTTCCTGTTCAAGGAAGGCCGCGTCGTCACCGACCAACTTCGCATCGCCAGCAACCGCGCCTTCGGTCCCAATGGCGAGCGCATCGGCCGCCAGATCATCGCCTCCGTACACGGCACTGTCGACGGGCTGGTGCTGGTAGGCCTTGGCGAGGGTTTGATTCTCGGCGTCATCTACGCCATCGCGGGCGTGCCGCACCCCACCATCTTCGGCGCATTGACAGCGGTCGCCGCGATGATCCCGTTCGCCGCACCCGTCATCTTCGTCGTCGCGGCGCTGTTCGTAATCGCCCAGGGCTCATTGGTCTGGGGCGTTACCATCATCGTCGCCGGGTTCGCAGTCACCTTCATCGCCGACCATTTCATCCGGCCAGTGCTCATCGGCGGCGCGACGAAGCTACCCTTCATCTGGGTGCTGCTTGGCATCCTCGGCGGCGTGGAAGAATGGGGTCTGATCGGCCTGTTCCTCGGCCCGGCCATCATGGCGGCACTGATCCTGCTCTGGCGGGAGTGGGCCTGCGGCCGTAGACCGATGTAATGCGCCAAATCCACCTCAACGCGTTCGACATGGCCTGCGTCGGCCATATTCAGCAGGGGATGTGGACCCACCCGCGCGACCGCTCGGCGGAGTATGATACGCTCGGCGCCTGGACCCGGCTGGCACAAACGTTGGAACGCGGGCTGATCGACGGCCTATTCCTAGCCGATGTCCTGGGTGCCTACGATGTCTACGGCGGCACGCCCGACGCCGCCCTGCGTCATGCCGTGCAAGTGCCGCTACTGGACCCGATGATGCTGGTGCCCGCCATGGCCGCCGTCACCCAGCATCTCGGCTTTGGCGTCACTGTGAACCTGGCCTACGAGCAGCCCTTTACCTTTGCCCGCCGCATGTCCACGCTGGACCAACTGACCGGCGGCCGCATCGGCTGGAACATCGTCACCGGGTATCTGGACAGCGCAGCCCGCGCCATGGGCTTCACCAACCAGATGGCGCATGACGATCGCTACGATTTGGCCGACGAGTTTATGTACGCGGTCTACGCCCTGTGGGAACACAGCTGGGACGAAACCGCCGTGCAGCGCCAGCCTGGCCAATTCACCGACCCCGCGCAGGTCCGTCGCGTGGTGCACAATGGCGCGCAATACCGCTTCGACGCGATGGCCCTCGTTGCCCCTACGCCGCAACGCACACCCGTGCTCTACCAGGCCGGCAGCAGCGACCGCGGCCGCGTCTTCGCCGGTCAACATGCCGAATGCGTCTTCGTCAATGGCGGTAGCAAGATGGCGGTTGCCCGCCTAGTCGCCGACCTCCGCGCCCGCGCCGCCCCGCGCCCGATCCGAGTCTTTGTCGGCGCCACGCCCGTTCTCGCCCGCACCACGGCGGAGGCGCAGGCGCTGCTGGCCGAATACCGCGCGCACAGCAGCACCGAGGGTGCGCTCGCCCATGCCGCCGCCTCGCTCGGCATCGACTTCGCCCGCTACGATTGGGACCAGCCGGTCGATGCCTCCCCCACCGAAGCCATCCGCTCCAACGTCGAATCGATGACCCGGCAACTCGGTGCCGGTTGGACCAAGCGCATGCTGGCAGACCGCTTTATCCTCGGCAGCCGCCAGCCCCCTGTCGTCGGCAGCCCGGCCGAAGTCGCGGACGAACTGCAGGCCTGGGTCGCCGAGGCCGACGTCGACGGCTTTAACCTATCCCGCACCGTGGCACCCGAGTGCTGGGAAGCGGTCGTCGACCTCCTGGTGCCGGAACTGCAGAACCGCGGCGTCTACAAAACCGCCTACGCCCCGGGCACCTACCGTGAGAAACTCTTTGCCGCCGGGCCGAGGCTCGCACCGCCGCACCCGGCGGCACTGGCCCGCGCCAGCTAGGCAGCGCGCCGCCCCACCCGGGGCCGGGCCGCCGCACGGCTCGCATCGGCAGGTGCAGCATCCTCGGCATCGTCGATCTGGAACCGCGCTGTCAGGCTAGCCAGTTCCATGGTCTCATGCGCCAGCGAGTGGCTGGCCGCCGTTGTCTCTTCCACCATTGCAGCGTTCTGCTGGGTCACCTGGTCCATCTGATTGATGGCCGAGTTCACTTCGTGCAACGCCGTCGCCTGCTCCTGCGCCGAAGCCGCAATGTCGGACACGGCAGTGCTGATCTCGGTGACATGCGTCACGATCCGGTCGAGTGCCTGACCCGTCTGTCCTACCAGTTTCACACCCGCGCCAACCTGTTGAGCGGAGGTGGAGATGATCGCCTTGATCTCCTTCGCCGCCTGGGCAGAACGCTGCGCCAGCGCGCGCACTTCGCTTGCCACCACCGCGAACCCTCGGCCCGCATCGCCAGCCCGCGCTGCTTCAACGCCAGCATTCAACGCCAGAAGATTGGTCTGGAACGCGATCTCGTCGATCACGCCGATGATCTGGCTGATCTGCTGCGATGACTGCTCGATGCTACCCATGGCGCCCACGGCCTGGCGCACGACCTCGCCAGATTGCTCGGCATCGGTGCGCGTTCGCGCAACGACGTCCCGGGCCGCATTCGCCCCCTCGGCGGTCTTGCGCACGGTCGCGGTAATCTCGTCCAACGCTGCGGCAGTCTCCTCCAGGCTGGCAGCCTGCTGTTCCGTCCGTCGGCTCAAATCGTCGGAGGCCTGGGCGATCTCGCCAGCACCTGCCTTGATCGTCGCAGTACTGGACATCAACTGCCGCACCGTCTCGCTCAGCTGCAGAACGGCGGCATTGAAGTCTTTGCGCAACTGCTCGTAGCCCGGCGCGAACTCGTCTTCTAGACGGAACGTCAGGTCACCCTGAGCCAGATGAGACAGGCCGCCGGTCAATCCATTGACCACTGCCGCCTGCTCCGCATTCGCCTTGCGCTGCTTGGCGTCCTCCGCTTCCCGCGTCAGTTCGACCTGGCGCCGGGCTTCGGTGGCCTCGACCTCCATCTGCACCTTGGCGATTGCGGCGTCTTTGAACACCTGCACCGCGTCAGCCATGTCGCCGACTTCGTCCTTGCGGCCGATCGCCGGGACGGTGATGTCCATATCGCCATCCGCCAGCCGCTTCATGGCGCTGGTCATCGCGACGACTGGCCGGCCGATTGCCCGGCTCAGGACCCAACCTGCCGCGACCGACAGCAGCAGGCTTCCCGCGGCGCCCGCCAGCAGGATGACGCGCAATACCGTCATGCTATGGCTCTGCGCAGCGTCCTCGTCATCGGACCAAGTGCGAAGCTTGGCAATAATAGCGTTCAAATCTGCAAATACCGCCGGGCTACGGATACCAACGCCGGCGCCATCATTGGTGAAATCACGCATCTCCTGCAATTGGCTCGCATCCGACATCCGCGCCAATTGCAACGAGCCGAACGTGTCCCACCAGCTCTGCGTCAACTTGCGGGACGAGGCAATTGCTGCTGCCAAGTCTGGCCGGGCGGGCGCCGTCAACGCCGTCGCGCGGTCCATCGCCGCGCCAAGATCGTGCCATGCGGAGACCAGTTCGTCCCGATACGACGCTTTGCCGGCAACCGCGAAGGTGGATATGGCGCGGCCTGCAACATTAAAATCGGTGGCGGCTTCCTGCATCGCCGCCAAGGCGTCGCTCGAATCGCTGTTTCGTTGTGCGATCGACTGTAGATTATCCAGGTTCATCCAGGACATGCTGTTGGCGCCGATGATCGTGCAAACCACAACCGCAAACCCCAGCACCAGCTTGCGCGAAATTCTTAAATTAGTCAGCCACATTACCATCTCCGTCACACGCCAGTCGTCGTTGTGGCCGAAGCAATGCGACAGATTGGTGAACGGGAGATTTAGAGGGTAAATTTCCCGCCAGAAAAGTTAACCAGTCGTTGAACCGGCGAGATCGAGCTTCATCCCTACGTGGCTCGCCTTGAACCCAAGCGATACATAGAAGCGCTGGGCATCGATCCGCGCCGTGTTCGTGGTCAGTTGCAGCAGACCGCATCCTTTCGCCCGGCACGCCTCGATCACCCAAAGCATCATCGATCGGCCGATCCCGGCACCGCGCAAATCACTTGCCACCCGAACCGATTCCACCTGGCCCCGCCATGTCCCACGCATTGACAGCCCCGACAGAAACGTCAGTTGCAGACAGCCGACGACACGGCCTGCGAGATCGGCGACCACCAGATCGTCATTGGGATTGGCCAAAATCCGCTCGAACGCCACCAGGTAGGCGGCGTCCAGCGTATCAGCATTCGTCTCCCGCGTTTGCCCCAGCACATCGTCGGCAAGCAAGGCAACGATCGCCGGCAGATCGCCCCGTGTGGCGGAGCGGAATATCACATCGGCCATAGAGTCGGCTCCGTTGGTGCCCACGCCCAGCCAGGCGGCGGCGGTGTATACGGCGACCCGGCTACGAGCCGCCCGCCCTGCCATCGCGCCGCGCCCGAGCGCAACATCTCCGCCATCAGCGGCCCTACGAGATCGGCCGGGTCAACGCAGAACGGCATCGCGGCGTAAGCCACGAACCACGGGCTGCGCAAGAGCAACGGCGTGATTTCCGCCTCATCCAGCCCGTTCTCAACCATGAGTGCATAGGCGAAAACTCGCTTGGCGCCGTGCCAGGCCATCCGTTCCGGCGCACTCCGCCAGCCCGCCAACCGGCGCGCCGCCACTGCGAGGGCAGCCGCCGGGTCCGTCGTCGGCGGGCCATGGCCGGACAAGGCGCAGCCTATGCGCAGTTCTGCCAGCCGCCGCATCGTCGCCTCCGCCGCATCCAGCATGTCCGGCCGGGTCGCATCCACCCAACCCAGATCGTTACTATGCACTGCATCACCGGTCACGAGCAGCCCGAGCGCCGGGGCATGCAGGCTCAAATGGCCGGCGGTATGCCCTGGCGTTTCCACCACCATCCAGTGTGCCAATCCGGTATCGACGACATCGCCAGGCTCCATGGCCCAATCCACCCGATACGGCTCGACCGGCTGGTGCAGATACCGGGCGCGGCAGGCCTCCGCATCGCGCGCATTCACCAGCGCCGCCTCCGCCCAGTGGGTGGCAATCGGAATGCTGAATTGCCCAGACAGAACGTGATTGGCGCCAGCATGGTCGCAATCGAAATGCGTGTTCACCAGCAACGACAGATGCTCGGCCGGTACCCCCTGCGCTTGCAACCAAGCCAGCAGCGCCGGCACGTCGGCGCCAAATCCACCATCCACCAGCACCGGTCGCTCTCCACGCAACAGCACCGCGTTGGCGCTGGGGAATGGCCGCTGGAAGAAGGCAACCGCGTCGTTCACGCCGACAGCGGCTCCGCAATGTCTTCCAGCGACTTGCCCTCCGCATCGATGCCCAACCACAACTCCATCCCAGCCCCCGCCAGCATCAGCAGCCCAGCAACACAATATCCGGCAGAGAGCGCCCAAGCAGACCCAGCCGCGATCAGCTTGCCAAATAGCCACGGGGCCGCCGCCCCGCCGATCAGCGTACCCAGCGCATAGAATACCGCGATCGCTAGAGCCCGTGTTTCCAACGGAAAGATTTCACTGGCCGTCAAATAGGCGGACGACGCGGCTGCCGAGGCGAAGAAAAACACGCCAACCCAGCACAAGGTCTGCGTGGTCGCCGTCAACAGCCCCATGCCAAACAACACGGCCACCACCATCAGCAGCACGCCCGAGATAGCGTAGGTACCGGCTATCATCTTTTTGCGCCCGACCGTGTCGAATAAATGCCCCAGCGCGAACGGCCCGACCAGATTGCCCAGGCAGAGCGGCAGAATATACAGCCCGATATGGGCGTCCGGCACGCCCTCGTAATGCTGCAGCACCAAGCCGTAGGTGAAAAACACCGCATTGAACAGAAACGCCTGCGCCACCATCAGCACCAGCGCCAAGCAGGACCGGCCACGATGCTTGCCCAACATTGCCGAGAATACCGGCACGAAGCCGAACACCTTCCGCGGATGCACCGTCAACACACCCTCTGCTTTTGGAAGCGCCCCGCCGCCGCTATGGCTCACCCGCTGCTCGATCTCGTCGATCGTGCGCTTGCCCTCAGCCTCCTTGCCATGCGTCACCAGCCAACGCGGGCTTTCCGGCACCCAATGCCGCAGGAACAGGATGCTGATCCCCAACACGCCGCCAATCCCGAACCCTAGCCGCCAGCCCCAATCCAACGGCACGAACTGCCCCGACAGCAGTGGGATGGACGCCGCCGCACCTGCTGCCGCTCCCGCCCAATAACTGCCATTGACCATCAGATCGATGCGGCCGCGCAGTCGCGCCGGCATCAGTTCATCGATGGCCGAGTTGATCGCGGCATACTCTCCGCCGATGCCCAGCCCGGTGATGAACCGGAACGCCGCGAAACTCCAGAAATCCCAGGCAAACGCCGACAGCAGCACGCCCAGCACGTAGATCCCGAGCGTGACGTTGAAAATCACCTTCCGCCCCAGCCGATCCGTTAACCAGCCGAAGAACAACGCCCCCACCACCGCGCCCATCACGTAAATCGATGCAACGCTACCAATATCCTGTGGCGTCAGCCCCAACGTGCGCTTGTCCTGCAGCACCGGGCCAAGTGAGCCGACGATCGTCACCTCCAACCCGTCCAGGATCCAGGTCACGCCGAGCCCGATCACCACTAGAAGGTGAAACCGGCTCCACGGTAGGCGGTCGAGCCGCGCTGGAATATCGGTCTGAATAGCGCCGCTCAATGCTGCATCCCCCGTTCGGTCGCAGGTGGGAACAATCCCGCGTCCGGATGGTTGCCGCCCGCCTTTAACCCCCTTCCGCCCGCTTCCTCTATATTCCCCATATGTTCCCCTCCGGCCCCACATCGTCGCCCTGGACGCTCCTGACCGACTGGCGGCTCCCCCGCCTGCGCCGCCGTATCGACGCCGTGTTGCTGATGCCGCGGGCGATCGTCGCCTGCACGGTGCGCCAGGGCCGCCGGCACAGCGCGCAGGACCGCATCGCCGCCGAGGACGCCGCGTTGGACCTGCACGATTTCCACGCCGGCAGCCGCGCCCATCCAGTCATTCCCTTGCTCGTTACCATGGACGCCACCCGCAACAGCGCCAACCGCCCCCTGATGCTGCCCGGCGTCACCCCGGTCATGGAGGCGAGCGCCGCCACCCTCTCCCCCGTCCTGCAGGACATCGCCGACGCCACGCCATTCGGCCCGCCACTGCACCGGCCGAGTGGCAGAACGCGCCTTACCGTCCCGTTCCCTCGCTGATCGAGGCGGCGCGCATGCTCTACGCCCGGCATGGCGTCGCCGACATCGCCAACACGCATGCCTCGGCGCAAAACCTCACAGCCACCCGAACCGCCATTGCCGACGCGTTCCAACAGGCAGCGTCCATCCGCCGACCAACGATAATCTTCGTCACCGGGATCCCCGGCGCCGGCAAAACCCTGTGCGGTCTGGACACCGCCTTCGCCGGCCAGGCGGCCTTCCTCACCGGCAATCCCAGCCTCGTCCACGTCCTGCGCGAGGCACTGGCCCGCGATTCGGACCTACAATTGCGCGCCGCCCGCCAGCGCATGGAGGGCGTCATTCAAGCCCTGCCCAGTTTTCGCGACCACTACGCCAAGGACGGGATACCACCAGAACGCGTCGTGGTGATCGACGAAGCCCAGCGCTGCTGGTCCAAAGCCCATGCGGCCGCGAAAACCGCCACCAGCGCCAATCCGCTGCGCGACAGCGAGCCCGCCCTCCTGCTGGACATCATGGCGCGGCGCGACGACGGCCCGGTGCTGCTCTGCCTCATCGGCACCGGCCAGGAAATCCACGATGGCGAAGGCGGCCTCGCCGAATGGGGCATCGCCCTACGAACCCGTCCCGCCTGGTATGTGCTCGCCGCCCCCTCCGCGACCGAGGCGCCGCTCCTCCGACACCGGCTCCCCGTTCTGTCGAACGCAGCGACCGACCCTGCCTTCCACCTCGACGTGCCCGTGCGATCGTTGCGGAATGCCGCCGCGCCTGCCTGGGTCGATGCTGTCCTCGCCGGCGACACCGAAGCGGCACGTGCCATTGCCCGTGACGGCATTCCCTTCAGCGTCACCCGCGACCTCGCCACCGCCCGCGCCCGCCTCCGCCGTGCCTGCCGCGGTACACGGCGCGCCGGGTTGCTCTGTTCGTCCGGCGCTCGCCGCCTACGGGCCGAAGGCCTCGGTGCCACCCTCCCGCATGACGACCCTGCCGCCGTCGCCCGGTGGTTCCTCGACCGCTTCCCCGACATCCGTGCCTCCGACGCGCTGGAAGTCGCAGCCACGGAGTTCTTTGCCCAAGGTCTCGAACTCGACGCCGCCGGCCTGTGCTGGGATGGCGATCTGGTTCGCGAGGCCGCCAACTGGGCCTGTCGCGCCTTCCGCGGCACGACATGGACGCGCCCGCGAAATCCCGACAAACTCGCCAACAAGCTGAATGCTTACCGCGTGCTGCTGACCCGGGCGCGCTACGAAACCGTCATCTGGGTGCCTCCGGGGGACAACGCCGACCCAACCCGCGACCCGGACACGCTGAACGACATCGCCGGCTATCTGCTGTCATGCGGCGCTCATCGCCTAGGATCTCCCCGGTGACCAAACACCTAGCGCTTCTGCTCGCTACTCTCCTGCCGCTCGCCCCCATCGCCCGCGCCGCCGATTTGAAGGTTGCGACCTGGAACCTGGAATGGCTCACCCCTCGTCCACTGGGCGACCTGGCGCTGCCGGAGGACGTCCGTCCCAAATCCGCCGCCGACCGCGCCCTGCTGCGCGGGTACGCCCAGAAGCTCGACGCCGACGTCATCGCCGTCGAGGAAGTGGATGGGCCGGCCATCGCCGCAACCATTTTCCCACCCGACCGCTACGCGCTTTATTTCACCCAGGACGACGTAGTGCAGCGCGTCGGCATCGCTGTCCGCCGCGGCATCCCGGTGCATCAAAACCCCGACCTCGCCGCCCTGGACGTAACGCCGAACGCCACCCACCGCCTCCGCAGCGGGGCGGACCTCACGGTGGATCTGCCATCCGGCCCGATCCGCCTGCTGGCGCTGCACCTGAAAACCGGTTGTAATCGCGACCAGTTGGATCGCAGCCGTCGTCCCCAGTGCGCCACGCTGCGCAGCCAAACCGCCGTGCTGCAGGGCTGGATCGCCCAGCGCCGGCGGGAGGGCATCCCCTTCGTCATCCTCGGCGACTTCAATCGCTGGATGGACCCGGCCGACCAGTTCCTGGCCGCTCTGCAGGAAACCGCCCCACTCGCCCGCGCAACCGAGGGCCATGACAGCCCGTGCTGGGGTGGTGAACGCTTCATCGACCACATCCTGGCGGGGGGCGCCGCCCGCGCTTGGATGGACCCGGCCTCGCTTCGCGTTCTCGTCTACCGCGAAGCCCCCGACCAAAAGGAACACCTCTCCGACCACTGCCCGGTTTCCGTGCGCTTCCATCTTCCCGGCTGATCGGGCTAAAACCCTGTCCGATCCACGAACGGGAGCAATCGCATGCCAGAATATACCGCCCATGCCACTACGGTCGCCGGCCGAAACGGCCATGTGGAGAGCAGCGACGGCGTTCTGAAGCTTGACCTGACACTCCCCAAGGAGATCGGCGGCCCTGGCAAGCCGAATGCAACCAATCCTGAGCAGCTTTTCGCCGCTGGCTACTCCGCCTGCTTCGGCGGTGCCGTCAGTGCCGTGGCCGCAGCCGAAAAGGTGAAGACCGGCGCCGTCAGCGTCACCGCAGACGTCACCCTGCATGTCGATCCAGGCCCGAACTTCTACATTTCCGTGAAGTTGGGTGTGAAGATCGACGACGTGGACCACGAGACGGCCGAACGCCTGGTGCACAAGGCGCACGAGGTTTGCCCCTACAGCAAGGCCACGCGCAACAACGTTAAAGTGGAATTGACCGTCCTATGAGCACCGTTCTCGTCACCGGCGCCACCGCCGGCTTCGGCGCTGCCATCACCAAGCGTCTGGTGGGCGACGGCCACCGCGTCATTGCCACCGGCCGCCGCAAGGACCGCCTGGACGCGCTGGTCGCCGAACTCGGCAGCGCAGTCCTGGCTTTCCCGCTGGATGTCACCGATGCGGCTGCCGTCGCTGCCATGCCCGGCAGCCTGCCCGAGGGGTGGCGCGAGGTCGATATCCTCGTCAACAACGCCGGTCTTGCGCTGGGTCTGGACCCGGCGTGGAAGGCGAGTCTGGCCGATTGGGACACCATGGTCGCCACCAACATCACCGGGCTGATCGGCGTGACCCGCGCCCTGCTGCCAGCGATGGTCGAACGCAACCGCGGCTTCATCATCAATCTCAGCAGCACCGCCGGCAGCTATCCCTACCCGGGCGGCCACGTCTATGGATCCAGCAAGGCATTCGTCACCCACTTCACCCTCAACCTGAAGTCGGACCTCGTCGGGACCAACATCCGCGTCAGCAGCGTGGAGCCTGGGCTCGTTGGCGGCACCGAGTTCAGCAGCGTTCGCTTCGGTGGCGATTCCGATAAAGCAGCTGGCGTTTACAAGGGCACCGTTCCGCTGAATGCCGAGGACATCGCTGAGACCGTGGGCTGGCTGGTCAGCTTGCCAGAACACGTCAACATCAACCGCGTGGAAATGATGCCAACCTGCCAGGCGCCTGGGCCCCTGGCCGTCAAGCGGACCTAACGCTTACAGCAAGCCCTGCTGCCGGAAGCTGAGCCACTTGCCGTTACCGACGATGATGTGGTCATGGACGACCACATCGATCGTCTCCAAGGCGCGCTTGATCTCCGCCGTCATATCCAGGTCCGGTCGTGACGGAGTGGGATCGCCACTTGGGTGGTTGTGCACAAGGATCAGCGCCGTCGCGTGCAGTTCCAGCGCGCGCTTCGCCACCTCCCGCGGATAAACCGGCGTATGATTCACCGTGCCACGTGCCTGCGCCTCATCCGCAAGCAGCCGATTTTTGCCGTCCAAAAACAAGATGCGAAACTGTTCGATTCGTTCACGCGCGAGTTGGGCGTTCAAATATCCCATTAGCGCGTCCCAGTTGGACAGGACGGGGCGGCCCTGAACCTCCGCCCGAATCAGCCGCACGGCCGCGGCGTGTACCGTCTTCAGTGCCGCACTGCCAGCTTCGCCCATCCCTTCTACGGAACGCAGATCCTGCAATGGTGCGGCAATTGCGTTCGCAAACGAGCCGAAGCGGTTCAGCAGCGCGCGCGCGATCGGCTTGGTATCGCGCCTTGGCAGCGCCAGAAACAGTACTAGTTCCAGCAACTCATGGTCCGCTACACTGTCGGGTCCCGCAGTCAGCAGGCGCTGTCGCAGACGCTGCCGGTGCCCCTCCGCGCTTAGCGGTGACGCGGGCTTTGGGTCGGGCCCGAGGTCCAAGCTGTCCATTCGACATCAGCCTGCCACGCCAACAGGCCGGACGGCAATCCAGCCGCCCGGTCAGCTTATGATAGGGCTTAGTGGTCCTTGCCCCGCCCCGTCTTACCCTGCAGCGCGTCGATCCGTTTAGACGCATCGGCCTTGCTCAGCGAGGCATCGAATTCCTCGCCCGCTTCCTCGCAGAGCGTTTTCAGGTAGGAAGCCTGGGCCCCGGTCATGGTCTCATCTCCCGTGGTCCAGTTATCGGGATCCTTGACCGTATTGGACGGGACCGAGTCATCATTGGTAGTCTTTGGGTTTGTGCTCATACGAGATCAACGCGGATGTGCACGCTCTGTTCCCTATCGTTGGTAGGGCAACGGTAACAGAATGCGGACCGGGATTCGCTGCAGCCCACCGGGTCCCTGCACGATCACGTCAGCTGCCGGGTCGAAATCCGTCAGCATTTCCCGACAGGCGCCACAGGGCGGCACAACCGCTATGTCTCGCACGCTTTCCTCGGCCTTGGGATGGCGAACCGCTACAGCGCACTCGACCGTGCCATCTCCCTCCAGGATCGCCCGGCCCAACGCCACTGCCTCGGCACACACCGAAAGGCGACCGACCGTGGCGCCCAAATGCACCCCGGTCCAGATCCGCCCATCACGCGAACGCAAAGCCGCACCGACAGTGTGCCAGTGCGGCTTATAGTGTTTTACCAGGATCGCCCGAGCCGCCTCGACCAATTCGAGGTCGGCCTCATCCAATTCTACGACCGCCGGGCTCACTCTGCGGCTTCGGCCTCTTCGCCTTCTTCCGGGGCGACCAACATCGCCTTCTCCACCACGACGGCCTGGTCCCGCACCCGCTTCTCAATGCTGATGGCCACGTCCGGGTGGTCCTTCAGGAAGGTCTTGGCGTTCTCACGCCCCTGTCCGATCCGCTGGCTATCGTAGGAAAACCAGGCCCCTGACTTCTCCACCACCCCGGCCTTGACGCCGAGGTCGACCAATTCGCCACGCTTGCTGATGCCTTCGCCATACATGATGTCGAACTCCACCTGGCGGAACGGGGGCGCCAGCTTGTTCTTCACCACTTTCACCCGGGTTTGGTTGCCCACCACCTCGTCCCGATCCTTGATTTGCCCGATACGCCGAATCTCCAGCCGAATCGAAGCGTAGAACTTCAGGGCGTTGCCGCCGGTGGTCGTCTCCGGGTTGCCGAACATCACGCCGATCTTCAACCGGATCTGGTTCAGGAAGATCAGCATCGTCTTGGATTTCGAGACGCTGCCCGTCAACTTACGTAGTGCCTGGCTCATCAAACGGGCGTGTAGGCCGACATGGGTATCCCCCATCTCACCCTCCAGCTCCGCCCGCGGCACTAGCGCGGCGACGCTGTCGATCACCACGATGTCGATAGCGCCGGACCGCACCAGCGTGTCGCAAATCTCCAGCGCCTGCTCACCACCATCCGGCTGCGACAGCAGCAGATTGTCTACATCGACACCCAACTTGCGGGCGTAAATCGGGTCCAGCGCATGTTCCGCATCGATAAACGCGCACGTGCCGCCACGCTTCTGCGCCTCTGCAATCGCATGCAGCGCCAGCGTCGTCTTGCCAGAGCTTTCCGGACCATAGATCTCCACGATCCGGCCGCGTGGAAACCCACCAATCCCAATGGCCATGTCCAGCCCCAACGAGCCGGACGAGATCACATCGATCTGCTCATCCGACCGAGCGCCCATGCGCATGATGGACCCTTTGCCGAAGGCCCGTTCGATCTGGCTGAGCGCGGCGTCGAGCGCCTTGGTCCTGTCCATGGGAAATTCCTTGTGTCTGGCGAGTCGGGCGGCGAAGTTCGGCTCTGTCATAGGCCGAAAAGGCCCCGTAACCGAGCCTCCGACCCACCCCAGCCGCCGTGCTCATTTTAACGCGTTTGCTGTGCTGGATGCGTTAATAAACCGTGCCTCTTCCGTTCACAAGAACAAAACGTGATCAACTTCACCCGCTCGTAGATATTCGGGTTCGAGTGGTTGAGCTCGAGTTTTTGAGTTCAAGAAATCAGCCGGGTAGATCGCCCGGCAGTGCCCGCTCCCGCACCGCCGCGAGCATGACCTTCAGCGTGTAGGGTTTGGGCAAAAACGCAATATCTTCCGCCGCCAGATCGCCCCGGACCGCTTCTTCCGCGTATCCGGACGCCAGAATCGCTGGCAAACCCGGAAACTGCTCCCGCACGGCGCGCACCAACGATGGCCCGTCCATACCCGGCATCACCACGTCCGAGAGGATCACAACAGGCCTGGCGCCTTCCTCCTGCTCGGCCAGCAACGCCAGTGCGGCCTCGCCCGACTCGGCGCTCAACACCGTCCAACCTTCTTTGGTCAGCGCACGGGCCGCCAATCGACGCACGCCATCCTCGTCATCCACCAGCAGCACGGTGCGCCCGCCCGGCGCCGAATGCACCACCGGCTCAACAATCGCCGGGACCTCCGCCACCATCGACACAGGGGCCGCCGCAGCGTCGCCAACCGGCAGCCGGGGTATCGCCATCGCATCGCCGTCGTGGCGCGGCAAATAGATCCGGATCCGCGTGCCCTTGCCAAGCAAGCTATCGACGGCGAGGAACCCGTCCGATTGGCGAATAATCCCATGCACGGTCGACAGCCCAAGCCCGCTGCCCCCACGCTCCCGCCTCGTGGTGAAGAACGGATCGAAGATCCGCGGCAACACCTCCGGTGGAATACCCACCCCGGTATCCTGCACCTCGACCATCACGTAGCGACCCGGCGGGATCGTCTCCTCGCCGCGAATCAGTGCGCGATACAGCGTGATGTGCCCGGTGCGCAGGGTCAGCTGCCCGCCCTCCGTCATCGCATCGCGCGCATTCACCGCCAGATTCACCAGCACCTGGTCCAGCTGCGTCGGGTCGACGCGAACCGTGCGCCCCGGATGCTCCAGCTCCAGCTCCAGCCGGATCGTGCTGCCCAGCAGCCGGCGCAGCAGCCCCGTCAGGTTCTCCACCGCATCGTTGATCGACACGGCCCGCGGCTGCAGCGTTTGTTGCCGCCCGAATGCCAGCAATTGGCGCACCAATGCTGCCCCGCGCCCAGCGCTGGTGCGGATCTGCTCCAGATCCTCCACCGTATCCTGCTCCGGCAGGCCGCGGGCCAACGCCTCATCCGCCGCACCGATAATCGCCGTCAGCAAATTGTTGAAGTCGTGTGCGATGCCACCGGCCAACTGGCCCACCGCCTGCAGTTTCTGGCTCTGCGCCAACTGCGCTTCCAGCCGCTTTTGCGCCGAGATATCCGTCAGTTGCAGCACGGCCCCACTGACGGTCTCATCCGCCTCGCGCAGCGCCACGGTGGACACCTCCACCGTCTGTTCCGAGGCGCCGCTCTTGCCCCGCAACATCGAGATAAAGGACCGCGGCGGCCGCCGCCCCTGCAACGAGGGCGCGAGCTCATCCCAAACCTCATCCCGCCGCTGCTCGCAGAACATGTCCTGCACGGGCTGGCCCGGCGACAAATCGCATTCCCGGTCTACCATGCGCCGCAGCGACTCATTCACCCGGATCAGCTTGCCAGCCCGGTCCACGATGGCGATGCCGACCGAGGATTCCTGCACCAGCACCTGCAGTATGTCGTCCAACGGACCGGACAGCCGGTCGATCAGGCGCTTCGCCCGGGGTCGATTGCGGCCCCACGGCCAGGCCCATAGGCGCGGAGGAAACGACACCGCGGCACTCATCGGGCGACACGGCCGCGCAGGCGCCACACGTAGGCGATCACCTCGGCCACCATCTTGAAATGCTCGGCCGGGATCTCGGCATCCAGCTCAACCTTATACAGGGCACGGGCCAGGGGCGGGTTTGGTACGAGCGGCACACGGTGCTCGGACGCCAACTCACGAATACGGGCTGCCACCTCATCGACCCCCTTCGCGACGACGCGGGGTGCGCCGCCCTTCTCGCGGTCATATAACAATGCGATAGCGTAGTGGGTTGGGTTCGTCACCACCACTGTTGCAGTCGGCACTGCGGCCATCATCCGCTTGCGTGCCCGCGACATCCGGATCTGCCGCAACCGCGCCTTCACATGCGGGTTGCCATCCGACTCCTTGGCCTCCTGCCGGATGTCTTCCTTGCTCATCCGCAGCTCTTTGTGGTGCTTGTAGCGCACCCACCACATGTCGGCCCCGGCGATCACCACCTGCGCGCCCAGCAGCGTCATCGTCAATTGCAGCACCTGGCGCATGATCCGGTCCGCAAGTTGCGCCGGCAGCCAAGACGTCGCCCCCGCCATCGCCATCACGTTGCCCGACAGCACGTGATACGCCGCGAAGCCGAGCACCCCCAGCTTCAGGATCGACTTGCCCGCCTCCACCAGCCCAGTCATGCCGAACAGCCGCTTGAACCCCTTCATCGGGCTCAAACGCATCAGATCCGGCATCAGGGCGTTCATGTTGAACACCAGCCCAGTCTGCAACAACGTCGCTGCCACCGACGCCGCCAACACCCCCAAAATCACCGGTGACGCCAACGTCGCGATAGCCATCACCGCCGCCACCAGCGCATCCTTCGGGTCCTGCGTGATGGAAAGGTCCAGCATCGGGGTCAACCGGTTGGCGACGCTCTGCCCCATCGATGGGCCGAACATCATCAGCACCATCGTGGCCGCACCCAGCCCCGCCAGCGCCGGCACCTCGCGTGAGACGGCAACGCTCCCCTCGCTTCGGGCACGTTCGAGCCGTTTGGGGGTAGCGGCCTCTGTCCGGTCTTCGGTGTCTGCCACCCGCTACAATCCCGGTAGCACGTTGAAGCTTTCGCGCGCCGTCTCGACCCAGATCTCGGCCAGGCTGGTCGCCAGAATGGCCAATAACGCCAGACCACCGATAATCTGACCCGGCATAGCCGCGAAATATATTTGCAGTTGCGGAATCAACCGCGACAGCAGGCCTAGCCCCACCTGCCACACCACGCTGGCAATCACGAATGGCGCCGCCAGCCGCATCGACAGCCCGAACGTGGTCGATACCGCGCCTACGGCCGCATCCACCCCGTCCGTTACCGACAGCAGATGGCCCATCGGCACCAAACTATAGCTGCCGGACAACGCCGCCACCGGCAGCGCCCACAGTCCCGTGCCCAGCACCAACACTGGCGCCGCCAGCGAGAACATCCGCGAAATCGTGCTGGTTTGGCCCAACATCGGGTCGGGCGCCACGATGCTGGTCAGCCCCAGCATTACCGAAATAATCTGCCCCGCCATTGGCAAGGCCAGCGCAATGCACCGCGCCAACCAGCCCAACACGCCACCGCAAAGCAATTCCGCTCCGATCATCGCCAGCATCGGCCACGGTCCCGGCGGCTGCATCACCCCCACGCCGGGCAACACCAGCACCACCAACCCGATCGACAACCCGGCGCGTAGCGACGCCGGCGGCTCCGCCTCACCCAACCCGGGCAGCAACATGACCGCCGAGCCGCAACGGCACAGCACCAGCACGAACGAGAACGCCCACGCGGGGAGCGCAGCCAGCAGCGCCGACGTGTCGAGCGCCGACAGGTCCATTATTGACCGCCGATGGCGATCATTTGGTCGAACAGGCCGTGCGTGTAGTCCGACAGCGTCGCCAACATGAACGGACCCGTCAGCGCCAACACGCCGACGATGACCACAACCTTCGGAACGAAGGCCAACGTCGCTTCATTCACCTGGGTAATGGCCTGGACCAGCGACATGAACACGCCGACTGCAAGCGCCGAGAGCAGCGCCGGGCCGCCCATTTTCAACACCACTATCATCGTCGCGTGCAATGCTGCACCAACGTCGCCTTCGCCCATGCCATGCTCCTTTTTGGATTGGCTGCGTCAGATAAGCGTTAGATCGGCATCTTCATGATGTCCTGATACGCCTGCACCACCCTGTCGCGTATTGCGGATGTGGTTTGTAAAGCCAGTTCGGCCCTGTTCACCGCAGTCACCACATCGGTGAGGTTCGCCGTGCCGGTGCCAGCGATCGCCTCGGCCGATTTCGTGTCTGCCGTATGGCCGGTATCAACCACGCCCTGCAGCGCCTGGGTCAGCGCATTGCCGAAGCCCTCCATGCTTGGCGCCTGCCCGGCATCGACGCGGCCATACGCCCCCGCAGCGCTCGCGGCCGAAACCGAAAGGCCTGGGATGGCAGGAACGCTCATTTCAGCAGATCGATCGCACGCGTCAGCATCGTGCGCGTCACTTCCATCACGTTCAGGTTCGCGCTGAACGAGCGCTGAGCCTCCCGCATGTCCATCACTTCGACAAAGCTGTTAACGTTCGGCGTCTGCACGTAGCCCTGGGCGTCCGCCGCCGGGTGGGACGGGTCGTAGCGCTTCGGGAATGCGGCCTTGTCGGTGCCGACGTTCTTCACGCGAACGGTATCCTCGCCCAACGTGGCGTCCATCTTATCTTCGAACGTCACCGTCTTTCGGCGATACGGGCTGGCGCCCGGCGCATCCCCCGTCGTGTCCTGGTTGGCGAGGTTTTCCGCGATCACGCGCAGCCGCGTGGTCTGTGCGTCCATGCCGCGGGCGGAAATGCTCAGTGCCTTGGTCAGATCCATGCTGGCTCCTACTTGCCGATCGCGATGCGGAACAGGCCGAGATACTTGTGATAGAGATTTGTCACCAAAGCCTGAGTACTGGCGTCGTCGGCGACCTTGGTCATCTCGGTCTCGATCGACACCGCGTTGCCGTCCGGCGCCCGCTCGCTAGGGCGGATCATTGGGTCGGTCCGGCCGACCGAACTGGTGCCGGTCATGTGCGCCGCGTTCGTGACCGCCATGTCCGGCATCGATTGCGCCAGCAGCTTGGCGAATGGCTGCAGATCCTTGGCCACATATCCGGGCGAGTTGGCGTTGGCGATATTCTGCGCCAACAACCCCTGTCGCTTATCGACCCAGGCGAGCTTGCGTTCTGCAAGGTCGAACAGACCCATACCGTCGTTCTTCATGGCCGCACTCTCGCGCGCAACAGTTTCGAGCGGGTTAATTCCAGGCAGCAACGCTTCGGTAATTCCTCCCTGCCTATAAGGCCGTATGACAACCACGCCCGGGCTGTTCAATTTCGACAACGCCGACTACGAGGCGAACGCGCTGAAGACCGCCATCGGTATGGCCGAGGGTCTGGCGCGGACGATCTGCATCGCCCGTCTCCTGGTGGAAAACGGCCGCACGGTCGACATGGCGGGCCTGGATCGCGGCGTTGGTCTGCTGTGCGCCAAGGCGCTCGACCTACCGCCCGATTCCGGCCGCAGCCTGCGCCCAACGCTGATGATGGTGCTGGAGGAGGCGAACGGTCTGACGGAGGCGATACAGAACCAAGCCGCCTAAACCAAACCCACCCCAGGCGGCGAAAATGCCGCGTGGGTCACCCTGCTGCTTCCAAGGCAAAATGCCGAAAGGATGCGATGAATACGACGTCGATTTTCACCGCCGTGGCAGCTCTTGCCGCCGTGCTGCTGTTAATTCTCGTGGCCGGTCGCCTCGCGCGGATGACCAAATTTGTCCGCCCGCGCGGCATCGGCGCACCGCGGATGAGCATCCAGGATGCATTGGTGCTGGATCCCCGCCGCCGCCTGCTGATGATCGACTGCGACGGTCGCAGCCTCCTGCTGCTCACCGGGCCGCAGGATCAGGTGGTCGGCTGGCTCCCGCCCCAGGCGGAGCCGATGGCATGAAGGCCGCGCCTCTGAAACACTGCGCCACCTGGCGCAATGCCATGATGTGGCTCGTCTTTGGCGTGCTGCTGTTCATTGCCTCCCCGGCCATCGCCCAGTCCGTCAGCATCGATCTGGGTGCCGCCGGGCAAAACGGTGCCACGGGACGGCTGATCCAGCTCACCGCGCTCATCACGGTCCTGTCCATCGCGCCGAGTCTGCTGGTGATGGTCACGGCGTTCACACGAATCGTGATCGTCTTATCGCTGCTGCGTTCCGCCATTGGCGCCCAGGGCGTGCCGCCCAACACGGTGCTTATTGGCCTGGCCCTGTTCCTGACCTTTTTTGTCATGCAGCCAGTGCTGGACCAATCCTACACCAACGGTCTGCTGCCCATGAGCGACGGTCGCGTCGGCGAGTTGGAGGGCTTGCGCCTGGCCGCCGAGCCATTTCGCCACTTCATGGCCGTCAACGTACGCGGCAACGACCTGCAGCTTTTCCTGGACATCGCCCACCTGCCCCCAGCCGCCAACGCAGACGGCGCCCCATGGCGCGCCCTGGTCCCCGCCTTCATGATCGGCGAGCTACGCCGGGCGTTCGAGATGGGGTTCCTGCTATACCTGCCATTCCTCGTCATCGACATGGTCGTCGGCAGTGTGCTGATGAGCCTGGGCATGATGATGCTACCGCCTGCCAGCATCAGCCTGCCGTTCAAGCTGATCTTCTTCGTGCTGGTCGATGGGTGGCGTCTGGTATCCGGCAGCCTTGTGCAGGGATTTGCCGGCGGGGGCTGATGCAAACCCGCAGACCACTGGGCGTTAGGTCGGTTGCAGCAAAGGAGAACGGCCGTGAAACAGCCCCATACCGAGCAGTCGATCGACCACACCGACGGCCAGCAGAACACCGGCAACCACCCAGCACCCGGCGCCACGAAGACGCCGGGTGGCACACGCATCGGCGCCAAGAATGTCGAAACCGATCGCGATACCCGCGAGGAGTCTGTCGAGATCGGCACCGACGTGGACAAAGTCACGGGTCTGGATGAGGTCAACACCAGCACGAAGCAGGTGGACAATCCCCGCGAGCGTCATCCGGAGCGGGACGAACACGGGCGGCTGTAATACAGCCAGTCGATCGGCCGCCGCCCTGCAACCCGTGTCCTAACGGGGGCTTTCCCCCAGGCCACACAGCCATTGCTGGCGCGGACCGCGAGTAGAACCGGAGAAGCGAGCGACGGCCGAACACACGACAACCGGCCGTCGCTCTGCAACCCGTGTTCCAACGGAGGCTTTCCTCCTGGCCACGCAGCCATTTCTGGCGCGGACCGCGAGTAGAACCGGAGAAGCGAGCGACGGCCGAACCAACTAACGAAGCATCGTCGGGAGCGGGGAAATAGTCTACCGCCCCCTGTAATACAACCCTTATCTAGCGCAGCACTCGCGAAATATATGGCGGCAGCGCAAACGCGCCACGATGGACTGCTGGCGTCCAGTATTCGGTATCGCCGAACATTCCCGCAGACTTCGCGCGCGACTCCAAAACGGCCGCCGGAACATCCTCGATCGGCATGTCGCTGGCGATGCCCAGGGCCATGAAGCCACCGACATAGGTCGGCACCGCTGCAACATAGGCGCCGACATGGGCGAACACACGGGCCCGCAATGCGCTGGTATCGCGCAGCTCATCACTCTGCATGAACGGCACGCCACACTGGTTTACCAGCAGCCCGCCAGGCCGCAGGATTCGCGCGCAATTACGATAAAACGCCTCGGTAAACAGCGACGCGCCTGGTCCCGCCGGATCGGTGCTGTCGACGATGATGACGTCGACCGAGGCCGAGAGCGCCGCAGCAACATAGGCAATGCCGTCGCCAACGATCACCTCTGCCCGCACGTCATCCCACGCGCCCCCACCAATACCCGGCAGATGTTCGCGTGCTAGCCGGATTACCGCGCCGTCGATCTCGACCATGACCGCGTGCGTCACGCCGCGATGCTGCAACACCCGCCGCAAAACCCCGCCATCGCCAGCGCCGATGATCAGGACCCTATCCGCAGCCCCATGCTGCAACAGGGGCACGTGGGTTATCATTTCCTGGTAGGCGAATTCATCCGCCTCGGTAATCTGCACCACGCCATCCAGCAGCAGAACGCGCCCGTGCGATGTCGTTTCTACCACGACGATGTCCTGAAACGCCGAGGTTTCGCGCGCGATTTCCCGCACGACATCGAAGCTCTGCGCCCATCCGGGATATAGATTTTCTGCAAGCCAGGTCATGATACAGGCAGTCCTTCATCATCATGGCCGGGTCACCCCGGCCACACACCAACCAACAGCGGAAGGAATGCAGGCGGCCGAAGCCGCCTGGAAGACTGCCCGGGCACGTTGGCCCGGGCAAAACGGTGACGGGGCGCTAGGCCCCGGCCGCTAGAACCTGCCGCGACGCTGCTCGTCCAGGTCTACCCGACCCGGCGAGAAGGCGTCCTGCAGCACTGGGATCGCATCATGTGGGTTGCAATCACCACACATGAAAATATCGATCGCAGCAAACTGGCGCTCGGGCCAGGTGTGGATTGAGATGTGGCTCTCCGCCAACACGACCACGCCCGACACTCCGCCATTTGGCGAAAAGTGATGGAAATGGCTGTGCAGGATCGTTGCCCCCGCACGCACGGCAGCGGCCCGCAGGGCCGTGTCGATATGCACGGGATCGGCTAGATTTTCCGCGTCCCACAAATCCGCCAGAAGGTGAGTCCCGGCAAATTTCATGCCGTCCTTCTCAACGAAGTAATCCTTCCGATCCTCTCCCTCGAAAACAGGAAGAGTCGCGATTGTCGTCTGGTTCTCGCTCGGAAGCTCCGAGACCATCCCCAGTTGAGCAAGTGCGTTCATCACGTACCCCCAAACCAGTAGACAGCCTGTTGGACGCGGCGCGTCCCCTTGGGCCAAGGTGGCGTGAGATAGTCCCCCGGCATCGCGGGCGCAAGTCCTAATGCTTGCTCCCGCGACATAGCTGGGGCGAATTTAATGTGATCCAATCGCGGCGAGCCCTGCGGGAACCGCACGCGCCAAGGCCACTTCGCCTGCCGCCCGGCGTAGATCACTGGGCCCGGTAACCGGTGCCGCCGTCAGGAGCCGGAACATGTCGGCCCGCGCGCCGACAATCCGGGTCGCCTCCCGCATCCCCAGCAACCGCAGCCCGGCATCGTCGCCAGCCTGCGCCTGGGCAGAGGCCAGGCGCAGCACGATATCCTGCTGCGCCGGGCTCAGCGCGCCCTCTGCAGGCACGGCACGTGCCATCAAGGAAGACAACGCAGCGGCAGCGCCACTCCAGTCCTTGGCATCGCTGAGGATCGTCGCACGCAGATCATCGGCCGCATTGCTATCGATGCCCGACAGGATTGCGACGGCGCCCCCGACATCATGCGCCCGCGCATGCAGTCGCGCGTCCAGCAATCCACGCTCCTCGGTTAAATCCGCCGGCAAATCCGGTGCGTCGGTCGCCACAAGCGCCGCAGCCGCACCCTTGTCATCCCCCTCACCCAGCCGCATCGAGGCCAGGCGCACGCCAAGTTTGGCCTTGGCGTTTCCAGGTGGCGCGGCGGCGATCATCCGCTCAATGATCGGGCCCGCGCGTTTCGGCAGATCCAAAGCGCTCAGCTTATCGGCCAGCAAAGACGACACGACTGGCTCGTCCGCCTTCGCTATCGCCTCGGCGTTTTCCTCCGCCAATCCCACGAGTTCCATCGGCGGCAGGTTCGCCGCGTCTGGGCCGCGCAGTAGCTCCGTCATCATCGTCGTCATGCGCGCGTTGATGGTGGGCGTCGCCTCTGGAAACAATTGCGATGTCTCTCGGAGAGCGTCGAACGCGGCGTGCCACTGCCCCGCCTTCGCCCGCAACGACGCCACGCGCAGCCGTAATTTGCGTTCACGATCATCGCCACGCCAGGCGAGGAATTGCCGTTCCAACGCAGTCGCTGCATCGCCCGGGCCAATCGCGCCGCTCGACAATCGCAGCAATGTGGCACGGGTTGCAGCGCGCGCGCTGGTCAGCCGGTCACGCCCTACTGCCAAGGCGTCATACACCGCCAATGCATCGGCAGTTTTGCCCTTGGCTTCCAGCCGGATCGCCCTGGTCAACGCCAGGAGCGGCTCATCCGGCAATTTGGCCAGCAGGGCATCTGCCGCGTCCGCCGCACCGCCTTCCGCCATCGTCTCCGCCGCCAACGGCAGCAGCCGATTGCGCAAGGCCGGCGGGTAGGACATCACCAGCCCCATGGTTGCGGCAAATACCGGCGCCGCCTCCGGCGAGTCGGGCCGCAACATCGTTGCCCGCACCGCGCGCCACAACGCTATCTCGTCACTGCCATTCAGCCGCGGTTCCATCAGTCCGCTAGATTCCTCCGGACGTCCGCTCAACAACCCTGCAATCCCCGCCAGCCCGGCAACATCCGGGTCATCCAACCCGCGCGGATCTTCGGTTACCGCCAACCCCAGCAGCGACTGCGCCTCCGCCCCCAGCCCCAGCGTCAACATCGTCTGCGCCGCCCGTTTGCGGGGCTCCAACCGCGACTGCGGCGGCGCACGTCCCTGGTCCGCCACCTGCGTCTGCAGCCGGCGCAGCAGAATCGACGGCGGCTCATCCGGGAAGTCAAAACGGCGCGTCAGCACCGCGGCATCGGCCAGCGCCCGCGCGCTATCCGGCGCAGGTGCCAGCGTGTCCCCGGTCTCGATCACGAAGCCATCCTTTGTGGCGCGCAACTGCGTCCGGTCCGAAACCGGTTCCACCACGACGCCCTGCCAACTCGGCCGCACCGAGAACTCTGGCACGCGATATGGCACCGGCACGCCGGGGCCGCCATTATGCAGCGTGCCGACCAGCAGGTTCTGCCCGGTATCCGGGTCCGCCACGACGACGATCGACCCAGGCCCAGCCGCCGGGAACGTCAACTGCGTGTCCTTCGACACCGGGATCAGCGGCGCTGCCGTGGAAGGCTTGTCGGCCAGCGTCACCGACCAGCCAGCCTTCTGGTGCTCCATTCGCAGATCACGCCCCGCCGGCATCTTCACCCGCACCAGCGTCGCCTGCGGCAGCAATTGCACCACGGCGCCCGCCAGCATCGGATCGTCGCTCAATGCCGCCAGATCCAACGGCCGGCGCTCGTCGAACACCATCCATCCTTCGGCGCCATGGCGGAACGCCGCGGCGGACACGGTCTGCCCAAATGGCAGCAGCACCGAGCTTCCGGCCTCGCCTGGCGGCAACGGCATGCGCTTGGCCGCCAGCGCCATAGTTTCGGCATCACCTGGCGGCGTAGCGGGCGCGCCCGGCGCCGGCGCCGGGGCACCATCGGCTGGTAATGTTGCAGCCGCGGGCGTCGAGGCAGGCGCGGCAGCCGGTGGCGCATCGCGCACCACGGGCACAACCGGCGCAGGCTGCGCAATCGCACCCGGCGTTATCACCTTCGGCATGTCCGCCGACGGCTTGGCCAATACTTGCGCGGCTGGCAGCGGGCTCTTTCCAGTCGGCGCGATGACGGCTGGCGCGGCCGCCGGAGCGAGTGGCGCCGATTTCGCCGCAGCTTCACTATGCTCCCCCGGCTTCGCTGCCGCAGGCTGCACCGGCTTGGCAGCGGCCTCACGCGACCGCCCTCGCGCGACTGCCTTGGGCGCCTCTTTGTCCAGCCCAGCATCCAGCGCATCGACGACGACGCGATTGCCCAGCTTCATCGTATGCACGCGCGCACCCGGCGCCAGGGTCACCGTCGCCATGCCAGCGCCGCCGGCCATGCTCACGATGTTGCGGGCCGTGCCACCGATTGCCGGAACCGCGCCCGCGCCCTCGAAGCGTAGCACAACAGTGTCGCCGTTGCGTTCCATCTTGAACGGTGTCGGTTCGGTGAATTCGAACACCAGGCGGCCATACGCTTCGTGCGTGGCCATCCGGACGTCGGCGGTTTCGGCCGCCAGCACCGGCCCCGCCGCCATCAATATGGCGACAGGCAAAACGAACTTCATTATTCGAAACTAGCGAGAAGCGCGTCCACTGCACCCTGATCCATAGCGTCCCCCACACGTTGCGGTCCATTCAACAGCACAACGGGGCGAATCACGGACGATGTTTCCATCGGCCCACGGCCAAACACGCGCAGCATGTCGGCGATTTTCGCCTCGATGGTCTTCAGCGTGTGCACCACTTTGGCGACACGCTGTCCGGTAATGTCCTGGAACGAACAGGCTTCGTAGATCCGGGCCGTCATGGCCGTGACATCAGTACGCAGCTCCGTCTTGGCGACGATCGCATCCAGGTGTTCACATTCATCCAGGATCAAGCCGGTCGCTTCGGCCGTGTGCATCACGACCGCGTCTAGCTCGTCCGTCGCCGCCGGCACATCGCGGCCGACGATTTCGTCCACACCAACGGCCGCGACTTCTTGCCGGGCCGCGTCGATGAAGTCTGCCAGAATGCGCAGTTCGGAGAGCAGCGCAGCATATTGCCCCGCCGACACCGTTTCAGCCTCGGGCTCAACGACCGCAATGCGGCCGTGCAACTCAGACAAGCGCTGCGCCAGCCCGTCCGGGGCGACGCCGCTATTAACCATGCAGCACCTTTTCGATCTTCGACTGCAGCGTCTCCGCATTGAACGGCTTGACGATGTAGTTACTCACACCGGCCTGCTTGGCGGCGATCACGTTCTCGGTCTTACTCTCAGCCGTGATCATGATGAAAGGCGTGCTCTTGAGCCGCGTATCCGCGCGCACTTCCTGCAGCAACTGCAGCCCCGTCATCGGCGCCATGTTCCAGTCGCTGATCACCAGGCCGAAATTACCCGCGCGAAGCTTATCCAGCGCCTCACTGCCGTCGCTCGCTTCCTCGACGTTGTGGAAGTCGATCTGCTTCAGCAGGTTGCGGACAATCCGAAGCATGGTCTTGTAATCATCCACGATCAGCACGCCGGCAGAGGTATCCATCATGCTACGCAATTCCCTCGGTCGTCAGCCCGCGCCCTGATGGTCCGGGGGCGGCAGTGTGGTGGAGCGGGTTCGCTGAGCTGCCAGTTGCGTCGTGGCGAGGCGGGCCCGATCGGGCTGCATCGCACCAAGCACCAAGGCTGCCTTCGCGTCCTTCATCCGGTCCAACACATGAAGCAGCACAGGCATTTCCATATCGTTAAAAATTGCGGCGGCTTCACGAGGCTTCATCGTCTCGTAAACCTTTACCAGCCCGGTCCAGTTCGCCTCGTCATGGTCCTGACGCTCCTTCTCCAGCGTCTCCAACCGGGTTTGCAGGGCGGTTAATTCACCCACGCGCGCGCTTAACTTCTGCTCGGCTGCCGCCATCACGGCTTCGCGCTGGTTCAGCGCCTGCGCCCGCGCATCCAGCTCCTGCCGCCGGCCGCGCAGGTCCTGCAGCAACTGCTTCTCGGCATCGCTGACCATCGGTTGGGGCGGTGCGCTCGGCTCCCGCGGTGCACTCGGGACCGATGGTTTGGCGTACGGGCTGGCACTGGCAGTCCGCTCCACACCCGCTTTGGCCGCATCCTTCGCGTCGCCAGGCTTCGCCGCACCATGCGCGTCCGCTGGTTTCGCCGCCGCATCTTCATGCGCCGGCGCCGCTTCGGCGGATGACACGACGCTGCCAACGGGAAGGAACGCCAGACCCAACGTTACCGTCTTGGTCGCCATCAGCAGCCCCATCATGCCGAGCGTCGCCGGTAGCAGCCGCGGCTTCAACGTCCAGCCGTTCATCACCGGGTCACCCGCAAGGCACGCAGAAGATCGCGTTCCGCCTGGCTGCGCACCCGTGCACCACCAGAATCGGCCATTTCGGGTTCCGGCGCGGCCACGGGCGCCGCGTAGCGCCGCGTAGGCTCCGGCTCGCGGTTGGCACGCACCAAACCATCCATCCGGTCCGCCAGGCGCTCCCCGCGATCAATCAGTGCGACCAGATCATCCTTCAAATTGGCAGCGGCTTCGATCTGGCGGGCAATATGTCGCCCAGCGCCATCGGCGGCGCTGCGCAAACGCTCCACACCATTCTCGGCTTGGCGCGTGCTGTCGTTGAAGCCGCGCAGCAGCTCCTCCAACTCCGCGCGGTCGCGGCGCACGACGCCGAGCGCCTTCTCCAGCCGTAGGGCGTGAAACAACGTCGTGCCCAGGAGGGCAATCAACGCGACTTCCAACAAAATCTGCCAACCGCCCATTTTCCGGCGTCTCCTTCGTCAGGCGTCACGTGGCAATTGAGCCACTTCATTCTCAATCCGAACCGCGACCCGGTTCTTGCGTCGGCCAACCTTGCCTTCGAACAGCGTTACCGCGCCGCATCGCAGTTGCACCGGGCTGCCAGGGCCGCACGCCAGAACGATCTGGCTTCCGGGCTGCAGCGCCATCACATCCGCCAGGCTCATCACCTGCTCATCCAACACAACATCGATATCGACATCGGTCGCCCACAACTCTTCGGCCAAATGGGTTTCCCAAATGCTATCGCGGCCGAACTTTTCGCCCATGAATTGCTGCAGCAGCAATTCACGTACCGGCTCCAGCGTCGCATACGGCAGCAGCAATTCCATGCGCCCGCCGCGATCCTCCATATCGACCCGCAGCCGCGCCAACACCGCCGCATTCGATAGGCGGCTGATCGTGGCGAAGCGCGGGTTTACTTCCAACCGCTCGAACTTGAACGTCACCGGGCAGAGCGGGTCGAAGCTGGCGGAAAGATCGGTCAACACGACCTGGATCAGACGCTCGACCAACGTGCGCTCGATCGTGGTGTAGGGCCGCCCCTCGATCCGCATCGCCGCGGTGCCGCGACGGCCACCCAGCAGCACGTCGACGATCGAGTAGATCATGGCGGAATCAACCACCATCAGCCCGTAATTGTCCCACTCCTCCGCCTTGAACACCGCCAGCATGGCCGGCAGCGGAATGGAGTTGAGGTAGTCGCCAAACCGCAGCGACAGGATGTTGTCGATCGAGACGTCAACGTTGTCGGAAGTAAAGTTGCGCAGGCTGGTCGACATGATCCGGACCAGACGATCGAACACGATCTCCAGCATCGGCAGGCGTTCATACGATACCAGGCCGGAGGAGATAATCCGGTGCATGCCGGACCGGCTATCCTCCGCCGACGGGCCGCCATCGAAGCCCAACAGGCTGTCGATCTCGGCCTGGTTCAGCACCCGTGCCGGGGCCGCATTCTCCTCCGCAGCAGCACCCCAGGCGGCAGCCAATTGTTCGTCGTTACCGCTCACTGGACCAACAACTCGCTGAACAGGACGTCCACCACGGTTGCCGGCGCCGCAGCCAGGCTGGCCCGCGCGATCAACTCTTCCCGCAGGCGATAGCTGCCGGCGGAACCGCGCAACTCATCCGGCCGCATCTCCCGCAGATAGGTTTGGAACAGGTCGATCACCCGCGGCTGCGCAGCGGTGAACGCCGCCTGGTCCGCTTCCTTCGACAACTCCAGCCGTACCTTCAGCTTCACGAACGAAGCGCGGCGGCCAGGTGCGTTAAGGTTGGCGATCATCTCCGGCAGTTCGACGAAGACGGGGGCATGCGCCTCCTTCTCCTTCTCTTTGCCGGCATGTTCTTCAGTCTCGGCCTTATGCCCCATGCCCAGCATGTTTGGCAGGATGCCGCTGAACCACAGACCCGCGCCGATTGCGATCAGCAGAACCGGTATCGCCAGAATGATCAGCTTCTTCTTGCCGCCCTTCTTCGCCCCGCCCGCCCCGGCTGCCGCGTCACCCGGCGCCATCGTCGCTGCTGCCGCACTCATCATGCGCCCCTAGTACTGTGCGAGCGCGAATGTGGCGGCAGACAGTTAAAGCCGTCTCAACATCCCATTGCGTGATCGATTTATTCCAAAGGGCTGCCCGGCAATTTGGGGCGGATTTGACCCGGCATGTTCTGCCGACACGGCACATCCGCACCCTACCACGCCATACCAAAAATCCATCAAATCAACTACTTATCCAGTGGCACGTCCTTTGCGCTAGCTCCGCCGAACAAGCCGGACGCCGCGACGATGCAAAACTCCACCTCGGTTGCCCTCTCCCGCCTCGTTGCGCAGCAGCGCGCCATGGACGTGACGGCCATGAACCTCGCTAACGCCAACACGCCCGGCTTCAAGACCGGCCACACGCTCTTCGCCGACTGGCTAGACAATCAAACTGGAGTCAACCCGCCGCAAGGTGGTCGCCAACTCGCCTTCACCCAGGACCGCGCCACCTATCGCGACCAAGCCGAGGGCACCGTCAGCCACACCGCCAACCCGTTGGACATCGCCATCACCGGCGACGGCTTCTTCACCGTGCAGACCAAGGCCGGCCCGATGCTGACCCGCGCCGGCCGCTTCAACCTGCAGAACGATGGCACCGTCGTCGACATCGACGGCAACGCCCTGCTCGATACCGGCGGCCAGCCGCTGAAGGTCTCCTCCACCGACACCTCTCTCGCAGTAACCGGCGACGGCACGCTCAGCAGCGAGAACGGGCGGCTCGGCAAGATCGGCATCGTCAAGCCCGCCGACCTCTACCGCATGCAGGCCCAGGGCGACCATTTGTTCACCGCCCAAACCGCCACCACACCCGTCGCCCAGCCGAAGCTCATCGGTGGCGCGCTGGAGGAAAGCAACGTGCAGCCCGTCGCCGAAACCACCCGCATGATCAACGAATTGCGCCAATTCCAATTCGTCACCCAGTTCGTTCAGGGCGAGTCCGATCGGCAGCAATCTGCCATCGACAAGATCACTCAGCACCTGTCCTAAGGAGACCTAGTTCATGCGATCCCTCGACATCGCCTCCACCGGAATGCAGGCGCAGCAGACCAACGTGGACGTCATATCCAACAACCTGGCCAACATGACCACGACCGGGTTCAAGCGCCGCCGGACCGAGTTCCAGGATCTGATCTACGAGAACATGCGCCGCGTCGGCTCCAACACCTCCGACACCGGTACCGTCGTGCCGGCTGGCGCGCAGGTCGGCCTCGGCGTGCGCACCGCCGCCATCTACCGCATTAACGAGCAAGGCACGCTGCAGCAGACGTCGAACAGCCTGGACCTGGCTATTCGCGGCAACGGCTACTTCCCCGTCACCCTACCCTCCGGCGATACCGCCTACACCCGCGACGGCACATTCGGCCTATCCCCCGACGGCACCATCGTCACCGCGGACGGCTACCCGATCGCCGGCGGCATCACCGTCCCGCCCAACGCCACCTCCGTCACCATCAGCACCAACGGCCAGGTGCAGGCCAGCCTGGACGGGACCACCGCCCCGCAAACTGTAGGCCAGATCCAGCTCGCGACCTTCGCCAACGAAACCGGGCTCGACGCTCAGGGCGACAACCTGTTCCTGCAAAGCGGCGCCAGCGGCAACGCTGTCACCGGCAATCCGGGCGCACCCGGCTTCGGCACCGTGCTGCAGGGCTTCGTCGAAAGTTCCAACGTGAACGTCGTGACCGAGATCTCGAACCTGATCACCGCCCAGCGCGCCTACGAGATGAACAGCCGCGTCATCACGACGTCCGACCAGATGCTCTCCACCCTCACCAACCTGCGGTAAGACAGATGCGCGCGCTCCCCCTCGCCTTGATGGTCATCGTCGCCTTCCCCGCCGCCGCCGCAACCCTGCGGGGCGGGACCACGCTCACCGACCAGCAGGTCCGCCTGTCAGATCTATTCGACGGCGTCGACAACGACCGCGTCATCGGCCCCAGCCCGGACCCAGGCGGCCGCATCATCGTCGAATCGGCACAGCTCGGCGCAATCGCTCGCCAGTTCTCTGTCGACTGGCGTCCCAGCAGCACCGCGGACCGCATCGTACTGGACCGACCGGGCAGACCATTCTCACGCGACCTGGCGGTGGACGCCTTGCGCGACGCACTCAGCGTGGCCGGCGTGGCTACCGATGCCGAGGTGGAAATGCCCGGCTTCACCCCACCGATCGTCCCAACCGGCGCCACGGGCACTGCGGAGGTCGGCCAACTCGACTACAACTCCACCAGCGGCCAATTCACCGCAGTGCTGTCCGTCACCGCGCCGGGCATGTCGCCCGCCCACACTCGCCTATCCGGCCGGGTATCGGAGATGGTGGCAGTGCCGGTGGCCGTGCATCGCATGATGCCCGGCGACATCATCGGCCCGAACGACCTACAGATCGCCCGGCTACACGCCAACGCCGTCCGCTCGGACGTGGCGCAAGCACCCGCCCAGGCAATCGGCATGACCCTGCGCCACCCCGTTGGGCCCGGCGCGCCCATCCCCGTTGCCGACCTCGCGCGGCCCCAAATGGTTCAGAAAGGAGAGGCCGTGCAAATGCGGTTGGAAACGCCAGGCATTCAGCTCATCGCCCAGGGCATCGCCATGGACGGCGGCGCCATGGGCGAACACGTCCGGGTCCTCAACGCCTCCTCCCGCGCCATCGTGGACGCCGAGGTACTGGGCACCGGCAGGGTCCGCGTCAGCGGCACCACTCCCGTCGTTCTGCCCGCCGGCGCCAGCATGCCCGTTCGGTTGGCCGCCCGATGAGACCCGCGCTGACGCTGGCGACCGCGCTCGCCTCCACCCTCGCCCTGTCCGGCTGCGGCACCCTGTCCAAATTGGCGGAAGTAGGCCGCGCGCCCGCCATGTCCGCCATCACCAATCCGACGGCGGATCCAAACTGGCGCCCCGTCAGCATGCCGATGCCCCGGCCGGAGATGGCGCCTACCCAGGTGAGCAGCCTATGGCGATCCGGCAGCCGAGCGTTCTTCAAGGACCAGCGCGCCGCCATGGTCGGCGACAT
Organism: Acidisphaera sp. L21; assembly: GCF_009765685.1. Classification (GTDB taxonomy): domain Bacteria; phylum Pseudomonadota; class Alphaproteobacteria; order Acetobacterales; family Acetobacteraceae; genus LMUY01. The sequence goes on from NZ_LMUY01000103.1 coordinate 98,162, forward strand.
CCTCACCGTGTTGGTCAACATCTCCGACACCGCCAACCTGGCCAACGCTACCGGCGCCACCCGCACCGGGTCGGAAGATGCCGGCCTGCCGAACTTCCTGGGATTGGAGGCGCAGTTGCCGAAGCTGATTTCCAAGGCTCTGGACACCAGCAAGCTCATCAGTTCCAGCAGCACCAACGCCAACACCGGCACCGGCACCATCAAGCGTAACGAGACAGTGACTCTGCGCCTGGCTGGTACGGTCACCCAGGTGCTGCCCAACGGCAACCTGGTCGTCGCCGCCAAGCAGGAGGTTCGGGTCAATAATGAACTGAGAGAACTGCAGGTCAGCGGTATCGTTCGTCCACAGGATATCGCCAGCGACAACACGGTGGTGCACGATCGTATGGCAGAGGCCCGGATCGCCTATGGCGGCCGCGGGACGCTCAGCGACCTACAGCAGCCACGCTACGGCCAGCAAGTCATGGACGTCCTAATGCCATTCTAACCGAGAACGAGCGCTAGCCCAAAATGGGTCCGGCCAAAACGGCCAGATACAGCATCCTCATCGCGTCAGAAGACCCTTCCCGCCGGGAGGGTTGGATGAGGGTCCGCCACTGCAGTGTGACGATGAGACAAACGCCTCAATCGTCGCGATGCACCCGCTCCATACGCTCATGACGCTCCTGCGCCTCGATCGACAGGGTTGCGATGGGTCGGGCTTCCAGCCGGCGAAGGCCAATCGGCTCGCCAGTTTCTTCGCAGAACCCGTATGTCCCGCCTTCGATGCGGGCCAGGGCCTGGTCGATCTTGCTGATCAGCTTGCGGGCGCGATCTCGGGTCCGCAGTTCCAGCGCCCGATCGGTTTCCACGCTGGCCCGGTCGGTAATATCCGCCTCGTGGATGCCGCCCTCGGACAAACTGGCGAGGGTTCCGTCCGCTTCACGCAACAGGTCGTTGCGCCAACGCAGCAGCTTTTGCCGGAAATACTCCGACTGCCGCGCGTCCATGAACTCTTCGTCCTCGGCGGGGCGATAGTCTTGGGGCAGGGTTAGCATCATCAGTGCCATCCTTCGCGCTCCGGCCGCGTCCCGGCCTGAATGACCGGGTGGGCCGTTTCGCGGCTGTATAGCGATGCAGGTTCATGTCGCCAAGGGGACGGATGGCACGAATGTGGCGCAAAGAAGGCCGTCCGAGCCAGGTTTGGCGACATTCCATTCCGTGTCGCCAAACAGTCACATGGCGCGCCGGGCGATCTCCACTTGTACTCGCAGCGAAACGGCGCCCAGCGTCGCCCGCAATCCCGGATCGGCAGCCTCCGGACAATGCTCGGTCAGGGCACCCAGCCGTTCCAGCGTGCCTGGGTCCACATCGCCATCCAGCAATTCCCGTTGCAGCGCGGCCAGCCCCTCCAGCATCGCCTTGCCGTGCTTGCGCGCCTGGCGGTCCCGGGTTGCCCCGTCTTCCACCTGCTGCTGCAGCATCAACATGCCGTCCATCGACGTGGCGGACGTGGCCGCCGGGCCGGTGGCACCACTGGTGCCCGGCGTCGACACGGCAAAGCCGCTGCCACCTGCGACCCGACGTGCGCCGGCAGTCTGGATCGGAGGGCTACTCACCCGCCCGACGCTCACCATCCGAAAGACCTCATCGACCCGGCTCCTTCTACCCATCCCGGCAAGTTCTGCCGGGGCTTCTATCACCCGATCCGCAGAAATCCGCGGTTTACGGGGCGATCGAGGCTGGCACGCCGTTTGCGCTTAACGGTTCCGAAGCCCCGACGGGGTCAGAGTGCCGCGTAAATCTAAACGAGCCGGAAAGAAGACATGCACGTGCGATCCCTATTGCTCGCCGCCGCGTTATTCCTGCTGCCCGCAACCGTGTTCGCGCAGGTGCGGATCAAGGATATCGCCGACGTCGAAGGCATCCGGGAAAACCAACTGGTCGGCTACGGCCTGGTCGTCGGCCTGAATGGCACAGGCGACCGGTTGGACAACGCGGTCTTCACTCGCCAGTCGCTGATCGGCATGCTGGAACGGCTGGGCGTCAACACCCGCGACCAGGAATCCAAGTTGCAGACCAAGAACGTGGCCGCTGTCATGGTCACGGCGAATTTGCCCGCGTTCGCCCGCGGCGGCAGCCGGATCGACGTCAACGTCTCCGCCCTCGGCGACGCGAAGGACTTGACGGGCGGCACTCTGCTCGTCACCCCGCTGCTCGGCGCCGATGGCGAGGTCTACAGCGTCGCCCAAGGCGCCCTGGCCACCGGCGCCATCTCCGCCCGCGGCGCTGCCTCCTCCGTCACCCGCAACGTTCCCACCTCCGCCCGCATTGCCAACGGCGCGACGGTGGAAAAGGAGGTCCCGTTTCAGCTCGGCAGCAAGGCGCAATTGCGCCTCGGCCTACGCAATCCGGATCTGACCACGGCGCGCCGCATGGCCTCCGTTATCAATGCAGCCCTGGGCGGCGGCATCGCCAGCGCACGCGATCCTCGGACCGTGGCGCTGGACCTGTCGGGCCGCGACATCATCGACACGCTGGGCCGGATCGAGGATTTGCGGGTCGAACCCGACAGCCCGGCCGTCGTCGTGATCGACGAAGCCAGCGGCATCATCGTCATGGGCGCCAATGTCCGCGTCAGCACCGTGGCCATCGCCCAGGGTAACCTCACCATCCGCGTCACCGAAACGCCGCAGGTGTCGCAGCCCGCCCCGCTCTCCAATGGCACCACCACCACGGTACCCCGCACCAACGTCCAGGTGGACGATTCATCGGACAAACGACTCGGCATCATCAAGGGCAGTGTCACCCTCCGCGATCTGGTGGCCAGCCTGAACTCACTTGGAATAGGACCCCGCGACATGATCAGCATCCTGCAATCCATCAAGGCCGCCGGCGCCCTCCAAGCCGACCTACAGGTGCGCTGATGGACGCCCCGTCGATCACCACAACCCTGCCCCCGGCCCAGGTCCAGAAGGCCTGGAAGGCCGCGCAGGATTACGAGTCGATGACGCTGAGCCAGTTTCTGACCCCGATGTTCGACACCATCGACACCTCCGGTGGCCCCTTCGGCGGCGGCCAGGGCGAGCAGGCATGGAAGCCGATGATGATCGAAAACATCGCGAAGGGCCTGGAAAAGGCCGGCGGCCTCGGCCTCGCCGACCCCGTTTTTCGTCAGATGATCCACATGCAGGAGGTCAAGAACGGCCAAGGCGATAAGACATGACCCAAGATCTGGTCACCGCAGCCCGCACCCTTGCCGACACCATCGCGGTGGAGAACCAGGCGCTCGCCACGCTGAACCTTCAGGCCGCCGCCAAGTTGCTACCGCTAAAGGAAGCCGCCACCACCGCCTTCAACGCCGCGCAGAAGTTCGCCAGAACCACCCGCGCACCGATCGATGCCGAGGCCCTGCGCGATGCCGCCAAGCGACTCGACGCTGTGACGGAGGAAAATCGCCGCCTGCTGGAACGCGCTATTCGCGTGCAGAACCGCGTGCTGGGCATTCTGGCTAACGCCGCCCGCGCCGCCGACCCCACGCCGCGTTACGGCCGCTCCGGCGCCTACGCCGCGCGCCCGACATCCAGTTGGGCCCTCACCGCCAGCGCATGACGCCAGCAGTCCGGCGTGCTATCGCCGGGCTATGGCAGACTTCAACTTCCTCCTGCCGGCGCAGGACCTCCCGCCCGAGGGAGGAAACGCCTATCTCGGCAACCTCACCACGGCGCTCGCAGCGTTGGGTCATGGGATCTGGTTCGGCAATGGCCCTGGCAACGCGATCCAGGTGATCGACGGCCTGGCGCTCTCAAACATCCCGCCGGACCGGCTGCCCGGCGCCGTCGGCATCATCCATCACCCCACCGCCCTGGCCGCCGCCGCCGACCACGATGCGATCCGCGCGACCGAGCGGGAGCGGCTGCCGCGCCTGCGCCGGGTCATTACCACCAGCACGCCAGTCGCGACGCGGCTAACCGAAGAATTCGGCGTCGACGCAACCCGTCTAACGACTATCCGCCCTGGCGTGCCGGACGCGGTGCGCAGCCGCGGTTCCATACCGCCAGCCTGCAGTATCCTGTCCATCGGCAGCCTGGTGCCGCGCAAGGGCCACGCCGTTCTGCTGCAAGCCTTAGCCCGTCTGTTCGACCTTCCCTGGACCCTAGTGATCGCCGGCGACCCGGCGCGCGACCCGGACTACGCCGCCAGCCTACACGCCCAACTCGCCGCCTCCAGCCTCACCGACCGCGTCCGCTTTGCCGGCACACTCGACGCTCACGCGCTGGAGGCGGAGTGGCAACGAGCCGACATCTTCGCCCTCGCCACCGAATGGGAAGGCTACAGCGCCCCGATCGCCGAAGCGCTGCGCCGCGGCCTCCCGATCGCCGTCACCGCCGGTGGCAACGCTGCCGAATTGGTGAGCCCGGAGGTCGGCGTCGTCTGCACACCCGGCGATGTCACCGGGCTTTCCAAATCCATCCGCCGCGTGATCTTCGACACCGCGCTACGCGCCGACATGGCCAATGCTGCCTGGGACCTCGGGCAAACACTGCCGGGCTGGCAATCCCAGGCCGCCCTTTTTGTGGAGGCTACGCAATGCTTCTAGGCTGCATCGCCGATGACTTCACCGGCGCCACCGACCTCGCTTCCACACTGGTGCGTGGCGGCATGCGAACCGTGCAACTCATCGGTGTCCCCACCGGCCCGGCGCCCGACGCCGACGCCGTCGTCGTCGCGCTGAAATCCCGCACCACACCCGCCGCCGAGGCTGTGGCCGAAAGCCTCGCCGCGCTGCGTTGGCTGCAGGAAGCCGGCTGCCGCCAGGTCTTCCAGAAATACTGTTCGACCTTCGACAGCACCGAGGCTGGGAATATCGGCCCTGTCGGTGACGCGCTGATCGACGCGCTGGGCTGCGGCTTCGCCCTTGCCTGCCCGGCGTTTCCCGCTAACAACCGCTCCGTATTCCAAGGCCATCTCTTCGTTGGCACGGCGCTGCTCAGCGAAAGCGGCATGGAAAATCATCCGCTGACCCCGATGCGCGACTCAAATCTGGTCCGCGTCTTGTCCCACCAGACCGAAGGAACAGTGGGACTGGTCCCGTGGGCCACCGTTACCCAGGGCTCGGACGCCATTCGTCGCGTGTTGAATGCGCTGAAGGAGCAGGGTCGTCGCTATGCCATCGTCGATGCCATCACCGAGTCGGATCTGATGGCGATCGGCGAGGCCGCAGCGCATCACGCCCTCATCACCGGTGGATCGGGCGTGGCAATGGGCCTGCCCGCCAATTTCCGCCGCGCCGGTCTGCTGGCCGAACGATCCGACGTCGCCACGCTTCCGCCCGCACCAGGCCATGCTGCCGTGTTGGCCGGCTCATGCTCCCGCGCCACATTGTTCCAACTTGGCGCCGCACGCGATCGCGTGCCTACGCTGGAGTTGGACCCGATCGCCACGCCCGATGCGACCGAATTGGCGCGGCGTGCACTGGACTGGGCCGATGGCAAGTTGGGCGACGTCCCACTCGTCATTGCCGCCTCCGCCCCCCCGGACCGCGTTGCGGCGCTGCAGGCAAAACTGGGGCGTGACCAAGCCGGCGCCTTGGTGGAAGAAACCCTCGCCATCGTCGCGGCTGGGCTGGTCAAGGCTGGGGTCCGCCGCATGGTCGTCGCCGGGGGCGAAACCTCCGGCGCGGTCGTCTCTCGCTTGGGCGTGCGCCAGCTCCGCATCGGCGCGGAGATCGATCCGGGTGTGCCCTGGACCTATGCTGAAGGCTCCGGCCCCCCGATGCTGCTGGCGCTGAAATCCGGCAATTTCGGGGGGCGCGACTTTTTCACGGGCGCATTCGACCTGGCCTAGGCCAGGTCGCAGCGTAAACTGAGTTCGACCGGGTGGTCGGCATCGCCGCCACACCCGGTCGCCAGGCTAGTTGATCGCGTCGCTGATCTGCGACGTGGTCGGTTCGGGCGGCACCACCTCCACCTTGGCACGACGCACCCGGGTGGCCTTCGGCGCAGGAGTCTTGGCAGGTGTGGCCTTCTTTGGCGCAGCCTTGGGTGCCACCGCCTTCGCAGGCGCTGCCTTCTTTACCTCGCGCTTCGGCGCAACCGCTTTCTTGGGGGTGGCAGCCTTCTTGGGGGTGGCAGCCGCCTTTTTTGGAGCGGTTTTCGGCGCAGCCTTTTTAACCGTCGGCTTGGCCGCCGCTGTCTTCGTTGCCTTGCCAGCCGGCTTGGCCGCAGCCTTCACCGGCTTAGTCGCCGCCTTGGTTACCGACGCCTTCTTCACCGCGGGCTTCTTTGCCGCAGCAGCCTTGGTCGCAGTTGGCTTCGCAGCCTTTGAAGGCGCCGGCTTTGCTGCCTTTGGTGCACCCTTGGCAGTTGTCACCTTCGGCGCGGCCTTTTTCGGCGCGGCTTTCTTCGCTACCGCTTTTGGGGCCGCCTTGGTCGCAGCCTTTGCCGTCGTTGCCTTTTTGCGGCGGGCGAGTACGTCCGTGTCTTCAGTGCTCATGATTGAAATTCCCTCAGGGCCGTTTCGAGTCCAGTTGAAAGCGAACGGCCGCTGACGCGGCCAGTTCCTCCGGCCGCGAACGAAGCACCGGTAACGCCCGCGGGACGCGCAACCGGCCACACGTGCAACGCGCAGCGAAACGACAGCGCACCACATGCCCAATAGACACGGGTCTTCGGGACGTAAAATCGGTACATAGACCGCTCCCTCCGCCATCTGCGTTACGACCGGCTTCCATCAAGCCGGTCGTTTCACATGCCTTTCCGCTATCTCGCGTGCGACGTTTTCATGTCAAACAAAAAACGACGCCATTACTTGGGCGCTTACCAATAAAACGATTTTTAGCCGCTTCAGGCGGTCCGCTGCGCCAACGGGACGAACTTGCGATCCTCGGGCCCGGTGTAGTTGGCCGTCGGCCGGATGATCTTGTTGTCGATCCGTTGCTCGATCACATGGGCCGCCCAACCCGACGTGCGGGCGATGACGAACAATGGCGTGAACATCGCGGTCGGCACCCGCATCGTGTGATACGACACCGCACTGAACCAATCGAGATTGGGGAACATCTTCTTTGTGTCCGCCATCACGACTTCCAGCCGCTCCGCGATGTCGAAGATGGCCAGATTGCCGTCGGCAGCGGCCAATTCCTTGGCCACGCCCTTGATGACGACGTTGCGGGGGTCAGACACGGTGTAGACCGGATGGCCGAACCCGATCACCACTTCCTTATTGGCGACCCGGCGCCGCACATCCGCCTCTGCCTCATCCGCGTTGGCGTAGCGCTGCTGGATTTCCAGCGCGACCTCGTTCGCCCCGCCATGCTTCGGCCCCCGTAGCGCCCCGATGCCGCCCACGATGGCGCTGTACATATCCGACCCCGTCCCCGCCACGACGCGCGTGGTGAAGGTGGACGCGTTGAACTCGTGCTCCGCATACAGGTTCAGCGAGGTGTGCATCGCCCTTACCCAGGCTTCGGACGGCTTTTCGCCATGCAGCAGATTCAGGAAATGGCCGCCAATGCTGTCGTCGTCGGTTTCGACCTCGATCCGCTTGCCGTTGGTCGACCAGTGATACCAATACAGCAACATTGGCCCCAGGCACGCCATCAGCCGATCGGCGATATCGCGCGCACCTGGGTGATTGTGGTCGTCCTTCTCCGGCAGCACGCAGCCCAACGCCGACACGCCAGTGCGCATGACGTCCATTGGGTGCGTCGCCGGCGGCAATGCCTCCAGCACGCTGCGCACGGCGGCGGGCAGGCCGCGCATCGCATGCAGCTTCGACTTATAGGCCCGCAACTGCGCCTCGGTCGGCAGCGCGCCGTGCACCAGCAGATGGGCGATTTCCTCGAACTCGCATGTCTCGGCGATCTCTAGGATGTCGTAGCCGCGATAATGCAGATCATTGCCGGTGCGGCCGACCGTGCAAAGTGCAGTATTTCCCGCCGTAATCCCGGATAAGGCGACGGATTTCTTCGGCTTCGGACCGGTGGTCTCGGACAACGTATTTCTCCTTCAGGAACAGTCTCGCCTGCATGTGGCCCGGCGTGACGGGCCACATGCGATCGATCTCAGAAGATGCCGGGGTTTGGCTCCACCAGGGAGCCGGCCGGCATCGCGACGTTCAAGCGATGCAACTCCCCCGCGGGCAGCGACGCAAGATCCTGCACCGCATCCAGGAACCGCGTGGCTTCCTTCGGCGCGATCAGCCCCTCGGTCATCACGTTGAACTTGCCGATATAATCGTCCCGCTGCCACGGCGTGGCGCCCAGCGGGTGCGCGTTCGCGATCGCCATCTCGTCCACGATCACTTCGCCGCTCTTCATCGTAATCTCGATCCGCGCGCCAAACGCCAGCTCGTTCGGGTCTCGCGAGTGGTAACGCTTGGTCCAGGCCGGGTCTTCCATGGTCTCGATCTTGTGCCACAGCTCCACCGTATCCTTCCGCCCGGCGCGTTTCGGCGCATAGCTGTCGACGTGGTGCCATTTGCCGTCCTGCAGTGCGACCGCGAAGATGTACATGATCGAATGGTCCAGCGTCTCGCGGCTGGCCTTCGGGTCCATCTTCTGCGGGTCGTTGGCGCCAGTGCCGATCACGTAATGCGTGTGGTGGCTGGTGTGGATCACCACCTTCTCCACCTGACGCGTGTCGCCCACCTTCTCGCGCATGCGGAACGCGAGGTCGATCAGCGCCTGGCTCTGATATTCGGCCGAGTGCTCCTTCGTGTAGGAGTCCATGATCGCCCGCTTCGGCTCCTTCGGCGCTGGAAGGGGCACGGTGTATCGCGCGTCCTTCCCGTCCAGCATCCAGGCGATCACGCTGTCCTCGCCTTCGTATACCGGAGACGGCGCGCCCTCACCGCGCATCGCCCGGTCCACCGCCTCGATCGCCAGCTTGCCCGCGTGCGCCGGCGCATAGGCCTTCCACGAGCTGATCTCGCCCTTGCGCGACTGCCGCGTGGTGAAGCTGACATGCACCGCCTGTTGCACCGCCTGATAGATCACGTCCGTCTTCAGCCCCAGCAGCGTGCCGATGCCCGCTGCCTGCGCTGGGCAAAGATGGGCGATATGGTCGATCTTATGCTCGTGCAGGCAAATTGCCCGCACCAGGTCGATCTGGACCTCGTAGCCCGTGGCTAGCCCGCGGATCAGGTCTGCGCCCGACTTGTCCAGCGTCTGCGCCACCGCCAGGATCGGCGGGATGTTGTCGCCGGGGTGGGAGTAATCGGCCGCCAGGAAAGTGTCGTGCATGTCTAGCTCGCGCACCGCCGTCCCGTTCGCCCAGGCCGCCCACTCCGGGCTCACCCGCTTGTTGGACGCCACGCCGAACACCGTGGCACCGCCCTTGCGCAGATGGCCCATCGCCATGCCCCGGGCCGAAATCGGTGCCGACCGGTTCACCGATGCAATTGCCACCGCCGCGTTGTCGATGATGCGGTTGACGATCATGTCGGCAACGTCGCGCTGGACCTTCACCTTATCGGCGGCCACCGCGGCGATCTTCCACGCCAACTGGTCTTCCCGCTTCAACACGTCTTTGGATGGATGGACGCGGACGTCATGGCTCAGCATGCAAGGGCTCCCTGTAACTTCATCTGTGTAACTTTGTCGCAACTAACATCGTCGCAGCACAATATTATCAAGGCTTCCTAGGAGCCGCCGTGCACCGGGGCAAGCCGCGCGCCTACCAGAATCGCAGGAAACCGCAGCCCGGCATTGGCACTCGCCTTGTCGTCCGGCAAACTCTAACGTGCCGGTAGGGAGTGCAGTAACGACTTGTCAGCAACAACGGCGTCACCGACCGAGCCGCTACTGGAGTTGCCGGGCTTCTTCCCCGACGCGATTGGTTTCGCGCTTCGCACCACCTGCTCGCTGCTACTGGCCTACCTGGTTTCCTTCACCATCCAACTCGACACCGCGTCCAGTGCCGGGCTGTGCGTCGCCATCGTGGCGCAGCCGACGCCGGGCATGACGACATCGAAGGCGATCTACCGCACCATCGGCACGATCCTCGGTGGCATCGCGGCGATCGTGCTCATCGCGCTGTTCCCGCAGGACCGCACCATGCTGCTATGCCTATTCGCGCTGTGGCTCGGCGCCTGCACCTTCGTCGCCTCGTTGCTACGCGACTTCCGGTCCTATGGCGCGGTGCTCTGCGGCTACACAGTCGGCATCATCGCCGTCGCCGGCATCGACACGCCGGATGCTGCATTTCTCTCCGCGCTCAACCGCGTCGCCGCAATCCTCATCGGCATCGCCTCGGTCGCCGTCGTAAACCTGCTGTTTTCCCGCATGTCCGCCTTCCACGACCTGCTGGCCGCATTGCAGCAACGGGTTGCGGACGCCGAGGCCGTCTCTATCGCTGCGCTTGCCGGCCACAAACTGCCCCGGGAACCGCTGACCGCGCGAATCGGTGCCGGCATCCTGGGTCTGCGCACGCAGGCCGGCTTCGCTGCGGCTGAACTCCCCGACGGCCGCAATCGCCGGGCTGGCGCCACCGCCACCATCGCAGGGCTGCTCGGCATGATCTCCGCCGCCCGCGCCATCTCGGTCGCCCTGCAGCAGCCAACCAGCGAGCAAACCCGGCGCGCCATGGCCCATGCCTCCGCCCAGTTGAGCGGTTCGGAGCCTCGGGCCGCACTGGATTGCCCGCCCGAAACCCCCATTGCCGCATCGCTGCTGGACCGTGCCAACGAACTACTATCCCAGCACGACATCGTCCGGGACGGATTGCGCACCCTGGCCGAGGGTGAAGGCACGTCCATCCAGGTCGACCTGCCGGAGCACCGGGATTGGATCGGCGCGGCGCTGAGCGCGGTGCGCACGATTATCGCCGTCGGTCTGGGCGCTGTCTTTTGCATCTATGCCGGCTGGTCCGGCGCGACGTTGTTGCTGGTGCAACAGGCTGCCTTTACGGCGCTGCTGGGAATGACCCCCAATCCCTCCGCCGGGGCCGTGAATTTTTGCTTCTGCCTGCCACCCGCTGCGTTGGCCGCCGGCGTCATCGGTTACCTCGTCCTGCCGCAAACCTCCGGCTTCGTCCCTTTCGCGCTGGCCGTTGGCGGGGTCTTTTTCCTCTTTTGCCTCGCTGCCCGGCATCCTAAAACCGCCGCCTATGGCCCAGGTCTGCTACTCTACTTCGCCCTCATCCTATCCCCCGCCAATACCGAGAGCTTCGATCTGTCCTCCTTCATGAACAACGTCATGGTGCAGGCCCTGGCGGTGCTGTTCATGCTCATCGCATTCCGCTTCATTCTGCCCGTCTCCCGCGAGCGTCGGCTGTTCCGCATCGCCGACTCCATCGGCCAACGGTTGCGGCGATCGATCGATGGCGAGCTGCCACGCCACGGCCCAATCTCCGCGCGGTGCCTCCGGTTCGACCGGCTGGCGCAGGCGCAAATCTGGCTCGGCCGCGAAACCCCTGCCCGCGTTGCCGTGCTTGAGCGCCTATCCGCCTTCAGCGAACTCGACTCCGCCCTGCGCCGCGCTTGGACGGGGATGCGCGCGCTGGGCCTGCCTATGCCTCTGCGTGAGCCAGACGCAATGGAGGCCGCCTCAACCGAATTACTCGCCAGCGACCGCCCGAAATCCGACATGCTCGTCCACGCCGCCGCCGGCCTTTACGGCTCTGCCCTACTGATGCGCCAGCATCACCGCGCCCTGCAGCGCTACGGCGTGATCGACGCCTGAGGCATGTGGCGCGAGACAAACATCGACGGCGTGTTCATTTCGCCACTGGTGGCCTACATGATCGGCGCACTCGTCGTGTATATTCCGCTGCGCTGGCTTCTCGTGCGCCTGCGCCTACAACGCTGGGTCTGGAACCCATTGCTGGTGGAGGCTGGGATCTATGTCTGCATCCTCGGCATTCTGGTCGGCGTGTTCTAGACCGATGACGCTGCTTCCCCACCCCGCAACGAAAGGCTGATCCTGCGTGTTTGGACGCGCCCGCCGCGCACTGCGCATCGCCATCACCCTCGCCATCCTCGCCGCGGCCTGCGTCGCCGGCGTGGTAATCTGGAACCACTACGTCACCGGGCCCTGGACGCGGGACGGCCAGGTGCTCGCCAACGTCGTCAACATCGCGCCTGAGGTCGCTGGCCGGGTTACCAAGCTGTACGTTGTCGACAACCAGACGGTGCACAAGGGCGACCCCCTCTACGAGATCGACCCACTAGACTATCAGGTTGCGGTCGCTACCGCGCAGGCAAACGTGAACAGCAAGCTCGCCGATATGAAGCTGAAGCAGATCGAGGCAAAACGCCGCGCTATCCTCACCACCCTGTCCACCTCAGACGAGGAGCGCCAGACTTACGGCGCCAACGCGGACGTCGCGGCTGCGGCCTACGCCACCGCCATCGCGCAACTCAGCCAGGCGCACATCAACCTGGACCGCACCCACGTCGTATCGCCCGTCAACGGCTACATCACGAACCTGCTGCTGCGGGAGGGCGATTACGCCACCACCGGCACCCGCAATATCTCCATCCTGGACAGCGACAGCTTCTGGATTGCCGGGTATTTCGAGGAAACTAAGCTCAGCGGCATTCGTCTCGGCGACCCGGCCATCGCCTCCCTCATGGGATATCGCGACCCGGTGCAGGGACACGTCGAGAGCCTTGCCCGCGGCATCAACACGCCGAACACCGACCCGGGCAATCTGGGCCTGGCTTCGGTAAGCCCCGTCTTCACCTGGGTGCGCCTCGCGCAACGCATCCCGGTTCGTATTCACATCGACCAAGTGCCCGATGCGGTTCACCTGGCCGCCGGGATGACGGCGACCGTCTCTGTCGGTCCGGGCGTCCAGCCGAACTCGCTACACGGCGCCCTATCGCGCGCCGCGTCTCCCTAGCCAGTAATGCGCGGACGCGCGACCCCGCCCCCCGGCGGCACCAGGCCTTTTTGCTGCATGCAGCGATGCGCCGCATCGATCTTGGCGTATTTCAATTGATCGAGGTGGTTGAGCCGGAAGCTATCGCTGCCCGTACCTTTCAGGATCAAATCCTTCACCACCGGATCGGCATAAACCTGATCCTCACAAGCGGCCGGGATTGGCGCACTCGGCGCCTCGTCTATCGAACATCCCGACAAGAGGGCGATCGCCGCCAGCGCACCCAACGCTCTCATACCGCCAACCAATCTTCGATCAGGCGTCGGGCGATGCTATCGGCTCGCGGCAGGGCAAAGCCATTGGCTTTCGCATTCTTCATTTCGTCGCGGGTGAACCAGCGCGCATCGGTCAATTCGTCATCATCCAGGATGATCTCCTCCGTCAGCCCTTCGGCATAAAATCCCAGCATGATGCTGCCGGGGAACGGCCAAGGCTGGCTGCTGTGATAGCGCACGTTCGTCACCGCCACACCCGACTCTTCCAATACCTCGCGAGCGACAGCTTCCTCCAGGCTTTCGCCCGGTTCGACGAAGCCCGCCAGGGTTGAATACATGACGCTGTTGGGAAACCGCGCGGAATGGCCCAGCAGCGCCTTGTCCCCGCGCGTCACCAGCATGATCACCGCCGGGTCGGTCCGGGGAAAATGATGAGTATTACACTGGGTGCAGGCCATCACGTTGCCAGCAGCGTGTGGCTGGCAGGCCGCGCCGCACAAGCCGCAGAATTTATGCCGGCTGCGCCAATGCATCAGCCCGCGGGCATGCGCCAGAATGGCCGCCTGCTCCCGCGGCAGGCCCGCACCGATCGTCCGCAACTCGTTGAATTCGCCGCCGGTCGGCACCAGCGGCAACGGGTCCTCCGCCGGGCTCAGATCGACCGCAAACGTCGAAACGCCGCCGGCATTGCCCAGGAATGCCCAGCCAAACCCCTCGACCGACAGCCCACCTGGGAACACCGCCGTCGGCGTGCCATCCTCCGCCGTACCGAAATAATTCCGGCCGCGCCAAATCGGCACGAACTGCGTGGTCGGATCGGCCAACGTGTCCTCCACCCATCCGACATCCGTCCGCAGGTGGGAGGCACGGTCCAACGGACTACCCGTGTAGGCGTTGGGGCGACTTGGCGTGATGTTGTTCATTCCGTCCGACCGTGGCACGGCCTTCGGCACTCGGCAACTGGATGCAGACATCTCACCGCACCACCTTGCCCCACCCCCCACACCCCGTGATATACCCCTCGTGGGGAGCCGGTTGCGGACGGTCGCCTTGCCAACCCGGTCAGGTCCGGAAGGAAGCAGCCGCAGTGAGTTCCGCCCGGGTCGTGGTCCGGTTCCCCACCCTACTACTCATGACGAGGAGGCCTGGCGCCGCTGATGTCTGGCCTGTTCGGAGATGCGCCAGCTGAGGAAGCGCCGCCACAAGCTGGCGCCGGCCTGTTCGGTGACACGCTGCCCACGACCGCGGCCACGCCCTACCGCGTCCTCGCCCGTAAATACCGCCCGACCCGGTTTGAGGACCTGATTGGCCAGGACGTGATGGTGCGCACCCTGCGCAACGCGTTCTCGCTCAATCGAATCGCCCACGCCTTTATGCTCACCGGCGTCCGCGGGGTGGGGAAAACCACCACGGCCCGCATTATCGCCCGAGCGCTCAATTGCATCGGGCCCGACGGCCAGGGCGGTCCCACGGCCACGCCCTGCGGCATCTGCGCAAACTGCACCGCCATCCTCGCCGACCGCCACCCAGACGTGATCGAGATGGACGCCGCCACCCGCAACAAGGTGGACGATGCGCGCGAGATCATCGAGGCCGTGCGCTACAAACCGCTCCAGGCCCGCACCAAGGTCTTCATCCTCGACGAAGTCCACATGCTCACGACCCAGGCCTTCAACGCCCTGTTGAAGACGCTGGAGGAGCCGCCGCCCCACATCATCTTCATCTTCGCCACCACCGAGATCCGCAAGGTTCCCATCACGGTGCTGTCCCGCTGCCAGCGTTTCGACCTGCGCCGCATCTCCGCCGCCGAGTTGGCCAGCCTGTTCACCCGCGTCGCCACGGCCGAAACCGTGGCCGTCGCCCCCGCCGCGATGGACCTGATCGCCCGTGCCGCGGACGGCTCCGCCCGCGATGGCCTGAGCCTGCTGGACCAGGCGATCGCCCGCATGGAGGGCGCGGAGGTCACAGCCGCCGAAGTCACCGATATGCTGGGGCTGGCTGACCGGCAGTTGGTGTTCGACCTGATGGAGGCCATCGCCGCCGGCGACGTCCGCACAGCCCTGGACATCACCGACCGCGCCCACGCCTTCGGCGCCGATCTTGGCACCATCCTCACCGACCTGGTGGAGTTGGTGCACATGCTCACCCGGCTCCGCTCCGTACCCGAGCTCCGCGACGGTTTGGCGCTTCCAGAAGCCGAGCGTACTCGCGGCGCCGCCTTGGCCGACCGCCTGTCCGTCCCCGTACTCAGCCGCGCCTGGCAGATGCTGCTGAAGGGTCTGACCGAGGTCGAATCCGCCCCCGACCGCCGGGCCGCGGCCGAGATGGTACTGATCCGCCTCTGCCATGTCGCCGACGTGCCGCCTCCCGGCGACCTTGTCCGCCGCCTCACCGCAGAGGGCACTACCACCACCGCATTACCACTTGCGCCCCCACAATCCGGTGGCGGCGCCCGTGCCATATCCAGCGGCGGCGCCATGGCTGCTCGTGCCCCGGAACCGGAGGCACTGACAGCAGCACCCGCCCCGCGCCTGGCCAATTTCCGCGACGTCGTCGCGCTCTGCTCCGGCCGCGATCCCACGCTTCACAGTCACATGCGCCACTCCGTGCATCTGGTCCGCTTCGCCCCGGGTATCATCGAGCTACGTCCAGAACCCGTCGCCCCGCGCGACCTCGCACCGCGCCTGGCGGCCCTGCTACTGGCCGAATCCGGCACGCGCTGGACCATCGCCTTGTCCACCGCACTAGGCGAACCCACGATCGGTGAGCAGGGCGACGCCGCCGAACTCACCCGGCGCGACACCGCTGCGGCCCACCCGCTGGTCCTTGCCATACTGGAAGCCTTCCCCGGCGCCACCATCGGCAAAGTGCGGGACAGCGCGATGGACGAATATGGACTACCCGCCACCCCGATGGCCTTGGGCGAGCCTGACATGCCCGACTTCGCCCCGCCGGACGCCGAGCCGGCCGATATGATGGAGGATTGATCCGATGAAGAACCTTGCCGGCCTCATGAAGCAGGCCAGCCAGATGCAGTCCAAAATGGCCGAGATGCAGGCTAAGATGGAGGCAATGGAGATCGAGGGTAGCTCCGGCGCCGGCATGGTCCATGTCGTCATGTCCGGAAAGGGCGATCTGAAGCGCGTCCGGCTCGACCCCAAGCTGCTCGACCCGGCGGAGGCTGAGATGGTACAAGACCTCCTCATCGCCGCCCACGCCGACGCCCGCCGCAAACTGGAGGCGGAGACGGCCACGGAGATGGAGAAGGTGACCGGCGGCATGCCCCTACCCGGCGGCTTCAAACTCCCATTCTAGCCGACAGCTCTCTGCTGCTCGGTTTAATCGGCAGCCGAGCGGCGGTGTGCAGAGGGCTGGCGGTTCTTGCCCTGCCTCTCTGCCTCGCTGCGTCGCCGCCCCGCATGACGCATCTCGGCATGAACCTGGCGTCGGCAGAGTTCGGCATCCCCGACATGGAGCACGGCGGCATCCACGCCGGCGTCTACGGGAAGGACTACACCTACCCGACCCACGCCGAGCTGGACGCGGTCGCTGTCGCCGGGCTGAACATCGTCCGCATCCCGTTTTCGTGGGAGCGAATGCAACCCAGCCCGAAGCGTCCGCTCGACCCGGCGCAACTGGCGCACATGGACGACCTGGTCGCCTATGCCGCCCGCCGCGGCATCACCGTTATCCTCGACCCGCATAATTATGGCTACGGCTACGGCCACCTGATCGGCTCGCCCGGAACACCAACCAACGTGTTCGCCGATTTGTGGCGCCGCCTAGCCGCGCATTACCGCCACCACCGGAACATCGTCTTCGGCCTCATGAACGAACCGCACGACCAGACCCCGGCGCAATGGCTCGCCCCCGCCAACGCCGCGATCACCGCCATCCGCAGCACAGGCGCCCGGCAAGAAATCCTGGTGCCCGGCACCTACCATACCAACGGCGCCGCCTGGGTGCGTCAGGGCGTGGCTGCAGAATTCGCCGACAAGATCGTCGATCCCGCCAACAACTTCGCCTTCGAAGTTCACCAGTATAACGACGGCGACCAGAGCGGCGGCAGCACCATCCCCGCCTCACCCACCATCGGCGCCGAACGTTTGGCGGATGTCACCGCCTGGGCCGAGTCGCACCACAAACGCCTCTTCCTCGGCGAATTCGGCGCCGGCCCGGACGCACCGAGCCTTCTTGCCATGACGAATCAGCTCGCCTTCATGCAAGCCCACGCAAATGTGTGGCAGGGTGGCACCGCCTGGGCGGGCGGCCCGATGTGGCCACAGGGCAATCCCTGGGCGATGGATGCCGTCGACGGCGTCCTATCCCCGCAGACCCGCGCCCTTCAAGCTTTCGTCCCCAGCGCTATCAATCCATGACGATCCGCGGCCCAGCGCCCACCGGCAGACCCAATTTCGCCCAAACGCGCGACGCCAACGCCTGATACGCCAGCGCCGCGACACTTTCGGGCGCAGACGCCACGATCGGTGTCCCGGCATCCGCGCTCTCGCGAATATCCAGTAGCAGCGGAATTTCTCCCAGGAACTCCACGCCCAGCCGCTCCGCCTCGCGTCGTGCGCCGCCATGCCCAAACAATTCCTCCCGATGCCCACAGGCCGGGCAGCAGAAAAAGCTCATGTTCTCCACCAGCCCCAGCACCGGCACGTGAGTCTTTTCGAACATTCGCACCCCGCGCCGGGCGTCGGCCAACGCCACATCTTGCGGCGTCGACACGATCACCGCGCCAGACAGCTTCAGCTTCTGCGCCACCGTCAGTTGCGCATCCCCAGTGCCCGGCGGCATGTCTAGCACCATCACGTCGAGCGGCCCCCACTCCACCTGCCCCAGCAACTGCTGCAACGCACCCATGACCATCGGCCCGCGCCAGACCATCGCCGTCTCCGGATCCACCAGCAGCCCGATCGACATGGCGCGCAGGCCCCACGCCTCCAGCGGCACCATCTTGTCCCCGCGAATCGTCGGTTTGACATGCACCCCCAGCATCTGCGGCAGGCTGGGCCCGTAGATATCGGCGTCCAGCAGTCCAACCCGGTGCCCGGCCTGGGCCAACGCCACCGCCAAATTGACCGCCGTGGTGGATTTCCCGACGCCTCCCTTGCCGGAGGCAACGGCCACGATGTGCTTCACGCCGGGCAGTAGCCCGGCGGCCACAGCCGCAGCCGGTGGCGCTTCCGCCCGATGCGCCGTCAGCACGGCGCTCACGTTCAACACGCCCCGAACCCGGCGCAAAACCGCTTCTGCCCGCGCCCGCACGCCTTCCATCGCTGGCGCCGTCGACCGGTCTGCCAGCAGCGCCAGATGCACCATGCCATCCCGCACGGTCAGGCTATCGACCAGTCCGGCCGTCACGATATCCCGCCCCCCGGAAGGCTCCGCGATCCCGCGCAGCGCCTCTCGCAGCGCCGCCTCCAGTCCCGAGCCCGGCGTGGTTTCGGCCATGCGCTTGCAAACCCCTGGTGCGTCGTCATTATGCGGCCAGCCCATATCCGATCCCGGCCACGCCGGGGATATGGCTCACGGATGCTGCAATGCCAACGCCGTCCGTCCAACCGATGAGGAGCGTGGCAGCAATGCCTTGGAATACTGGCGGCAACGACCCGACTCCTGGGCCGTGGGGTTCGCCCGGAGACGGCAACAAGCGCCCCCGGAACGAGGGCAGCAAAGACCGCGGCCCTTGGGGCGGTGGAGGCAAGCGCCCTAGCGGCAGCGGCCCGGGCAACAACATGCCCGATCTGGACCAACTGATCGCCCGTGCCAACGCAGCCTTCCGCGGCATCCTGCCGAACGGCGGCGGCAATGGCGGCCGCCCTGCACTCCCGGGCCTTCCCTTCTCGGGCGGGCGCGGCATGGTGCTTCTGGTTTTGCTATTCGTTGCAATCTGGCTCGCAACTGGCTTCTACCGCGTCCAGCCCGACGAACAGGGCGTGGTGCTGCGATTCGGCGCCTTCAACCGCACCACGCTCCCCGGCCTCAACTACCACATCCCTTGGCCGGTCGAGGCGGCGCTCACCCCCTCCGTCACCCATATCAACCGGGTTGAGGTCGGCTTCTCCCCCGCCGTCGACACTCCCGTGCTGCGGATGACGTCCCGCGGCCTCGTGAACGACGCCGGCAGCCGCGAGCAGAGCAAGCCCGCGGAAAGCCTGATGCTGACCGGCGACGAGAACATCATCGACATCGACTTTGCCGTGTTCTGGCGGGTCCGTGACGCCGGCAATTACCTGTTTAGCGCACGGCACCCGGACGACACCGTCAAGCAAGTCGCCGAAAGCGAGATGCGCGAAGTCATCGGCCGCACCCCGATCCAGCCCGCCCTGACCGAGGCCCGGGCGCAGATCGAAACCGACGTACGCGCTGGCATGCAGGCGATCCTGGACCAGTATAAAACTGGTGTCGAAATCACCCAGGTGCAGTTGCAGAAGGTCGACCCGCCCGCCGACGTGATCGAAAGCTTCCGCGACGTGCAGCGCGCCAACACCGATGCCGAGCGCATGCGCAACGAGGCCGAAAGCTACCGCAACGACATCGTCCCCCGCGCCCGCGGCGACGCAGCCGCCGTCACCGCAACGGCCGAGGGTGCCCGCCAGGCCGCCATCGCCGAGGCCGGCGGCCAGGCCCAGCGTTTCGAGAGCGTGTATGCCGCCTATCAAGCCGCCAAGGATGTGACCCTGCGCCGCCTGTACATCGAGACGATGCAGGCCATCATCTCCCGCACGCCGACCACGGTGCTGGATGCGGGCATCAAGACGCCCATCCCACTGTTGAACCTCGGTGACGCCCAGCCGGCCCAGGCAAGCCCCCCAACAGCACCGGCCGCAGCCGCAACGACGGCGGGGACAAACCAATGATGCGTAGTGGCGTGATCCTCGGGATCGTATTGCTGGTGGCCGTCGCCGCGGCCTCATCTGCCCTGTTCACGGTGCGGCAAACCGACCAGGTCCTGATCACCCAATTCGGCCAGCCCATTCGCATCATCACGGAGCCCGGGTTGCACGCGAAGATCCCGTTCATTCAGACCGTGATCTCGTTCGACCGCCGCCTGCTGGACTATTCCACCCCTGGCGAGGAAGTGATCCTCAGTGACCAGCGCCGCCTGATCGTGGATAGCTTCACCCGCTTCCACATCACCGATCCGCTGCAATACTTCCAGGCCGTCGGCGCACAGGAGGACGCTATTCGCGCCCGCCTCAACTCCGTCGTTACCTCGGCCCTGCGCCGGGTGCTCGGCAACGAAACGCTGCTGGCGGTGCTGTCTGCCGATCGCGGCCATATCATGGGGTTGATCCGCGATCAGGTGAACAAAGAGATGTCCGGCTTCGGCGTCGCCATCGAGGACGTGCGCATCCGTCGCGCCGATCTGCCAGAGGGCAACACCCAGGCCATCCTCAACCGTATGAAGTCCGAACGTCAACGCGCCGCCAGCCAGGCACGCGCCGAGGGTGCCGAGGCGTCTGCAAAGATCCGTGCCGATGCCGAACGGGACCGCACGGTGCTGCTGGCCGACGCCCGCGCCACCGCCGACAAGCTCCGCGGACAAGGTGAGGCCGCGGCCATCGCCACCTCCGCCGCCGCTTTCGGTCGCGATCCGAAGTTCTTCACGATCTGGCGCACGCTGCAGGCCTATCGCGACGGCCTTGCGGGCGCCCAATCTCGGATGATTGTCTCGACCGATGACGATTTCTTCAAGATGCTGCGGGAGGCGCCTGCGACCCCCACCCCCTAGGCGGCGGGTTACATCGTGCCCATCTGCATAGCTCACATGACGTACAGGCTTGTCGCGGAAATGTCCGCGTGATCATCATTGCCGATCTATAGGGGTCCGAACCACATGCGCTTGCTCACCTTGCGCGCCGCGGCGCTGGCCACCGCGCTCACGCCGATCGCTCTGCCAATCGCCACGGTGGTCGCCCCGTTCACCATTCCGCATGCCCAGGCACGCGGGGCGCCGGAAAGCTTTGCGGATCTGTCAGCCACGCTACTGCCCGCAGTGGTGAACATCTCGTCCCAGCAGGCGATCCAGGCCAAGGCTGACCGGCCGGATGGCCCCGGCGCCCCACAATTCCCCCAGGGCTCCCCGTTCGAGCAGTTCTTCCGCGACTTCATGGAGCGTCATGGCGCACCAGGTGGTGGCGGCGGGAATGGCGGCGGCGGTCAGAATCGCGGCGACAATGGTGGCGGCGGCGGCGGCGATGCTCCCCAGCGCCGTGGCGTCGCTCTCGGCTCCGGCTTCATCATCGATCCGGCCGGCTACATCGTCACGAACAACCATGTGATTGAGGGCGCCGATGAGATTACCGTAACCCTGCACGATGGCACCTCGCTCAAGGCCAAGCTGATCGGCCACGACGACCGCACCGACGTTGCCCTGCTGAAGGTCGAAAGCCCGACGCCTCTCCCGGCCGTCCCCTTCGCCGACAGTGACACGGCGCGGGTCGGCGATTGGGTGATCGCGATCGGCAACCCCTTCGGCCTGGGCGGCTCGGTCACCGCCGGCATCGTCAGCGCGCGCGGCCGCGACATCCGCCAGGGCCCCTACGACGACTTCATCCAGACCGACGCGGCCATCAACCGCGGCAACTCGGGCGGTCCGCTGTTCAACATGGATGGCCAGGTCATCGGCATCAACACCGCCATCTACTCCCCGTCCGGCGGCTCCATCGGCATCGGCTTCTCCATCCCTTCTAACATGGCCAAGCAGGTCGTGGCGCAACTCAAGGATTTCGGCCACGCCAAGCGCGGCTGGCTTGGCGTGCAAATCCAGCAGGTCACGCCCGATATCGCCGACGGCTTGGGTCTGAAGCCGCCGCACGGCGCCATGGTGGCAAGCGTCACCGACGACGGTCCGGCCGCCAAGGCGCAGATCCATGGCGGCGACGTCATACTGAAGTTCAACGGCATGGACGTGAAGGAAATGCGCACCCTGCCGCGCGTCGTGGCTGAGACGGAGATCGGCAAGCAGGTCCCAGTCGTCGTCTGGCGCGACAACAAGGAACTAACGCTGCAGGCCTCCATCGCCGAACTGCCGGATGACGTGCAGCAGGCCAGTGCCACCCCCACCCCAGCAGCGCCCCCGAAGAAGCCCGCGGACGACACGACCTCGATCACCGGCTTGGGCATGAAGGTGGCTACGATCACCACCGATTTGCGCACCAAATACAACATCGGCGCCGATCAGAAGGGCGTTGTCGTGACCGATATCACTGCCAATAGCCCCGCTGCCCAACGCGGTGTGAAGCCCGGCGATGTTGTGGTGGAAGTGCAGCAGGAAAGTGTGGCCACCGGCCAGGACGTCTTGGATCGGGTGGAAAAGTATCGCAAGATGAGCCGCAAGACGGTTCTGATGCTGGTGCAGAACACTGATGGCCTGCGCTGGGTGCCGATCGCCCTCAGCAGCGACGCCAAAGGCGGCTAAAGTCCACGCCCTCTCCCCGTTAGGAGAGGGCGTATTGGACGTCTAGGCGCGTGCGCGGACCTCTTCATCGGTCGGCATCTCAACATCGATTTCCAATGTCGAGAACGACTCGCCACGGTCCAAATTGACCTTCACCTTGTCCCGGTCGATCGCGATATGCTTCGCGATGACCCGCAGGATCTCCTCCTGCAAGGTTGCCGCCAGGTCATTGCCGCCAACGAATGCGCGCTCGTGCGATAGCAGGATCTGTAGCCGGTCCCGCGCAACCGGGGCCGTGCTACGGCGTGTGAGAAACCCAAACAGGCTCATGCCACCCTCCGCCCAAACAGCCGCCCCAGTAGCCCGCTCTTGTCGCTGTGGACGGTCATCGGCACCGTTTCGCCCCGCAGCCGCTTCGCCGCGTCGAAGTAGGCGCGCGCCGGGGCGGATGTCGGGCTGCTTAACGTCACGGGCGAGCCAAGGTTCGATGCCTTCAGCACCTCCTCGCTATCCGGGATAATTCCTAGCAACGGGATCGAAAGGATTTCCAGCACGTCGTCGGTCTTCAGCATGTCGCCGCGTTCGGCGCGCACCGGGTCATAACGGGTCAGCAGCAATTGCTTCTCCATCCGCTCCCCCCGCTCAGCCTTCGCCGTCTTGCTGTCCAGCAACCCGATGATCCGGTCGGAGTCGCGAACCGACGATACTTCCGGGTTGGTCACCACTACGGCGCGATCGGCATACTTCATCGCCAGCGCCGCACCCTTTTCGATACCGGCCGGGCTGTCGCAGATAACCCAGTCGAACTTCTCGCGAAGCTCACCGATCACCCGCTCCACACCCTCTTCGCTCAGCGCATCCTTGTCCCGGGTCTGCGAGGCCGCAAGCAGCGACAGCGTGTCGACCCGCTTATCCCGGATCAGCGCCTGCGCCAGCTTGGCATCGCCTTGCACGACGTTGATCAGGTCGAACACAACCCGGCGTTCCGCACCCATGATCAGGTCCAGATTGCGCAGACCCACGTCGAAATCGACAATGACCACCTTCTGCCCGGATTGCGCCAAAGCCACACCCAAAGAGGCGGTGGATGTCGTCTTACCCACCCCGCCCTTGCCGGATGTTACGACCAGCACCTCCGC
The DNA here is from genome assembly GCF_009765685.1 of Acidisphaera sp. L21. GTDB lineage: Bacteria > Pseudomonadota > Alphaproteobacteria > Acetobacterales > Acetobacteraceae > LMUY01. The sequence goes on from NZ_LMUY01000103.1 coordinate 121,791, forward strand.
CATATCTATTCCCCCACTCCGAATTCAGAAAACGTCAGGACATCGTGACCATGACGATCGCGTCGCCATCGAGCTTTGCGTGGATCGGCTTGCCGCGAACCGTCGCCGGCATGTCGTCCGCAACCTTGTAGACGCCGTTGATCGCGATCAACTCCGCCTCCATCCGGCGGCAGAACACGCCGGCATCCGCCTGCCCGGCGAATCCAGCAATCACCCGGCCTCGCAACGTGCCATAGACATGCACCGAGCCACCCGCAATCACTTCCGCACCCGATGCGACGGAGCCCAGGACGGTCACGTCCCCCCGCTCGAAATACACAGTCTGGCCCGACCGGATTGGTCCCTGCAACACCAGTGAGTTGACGTCTGGGACCGCCGGTTCCTTGGGTTCGTCCTCGACCACCTCGATGAACCGATCCGCCCGGCCATTCGTCGCGATCGGCGGGCGCCCCCAGGTGTCGCTATCCGTCCAGCCCTCCGGCGCGCCCTCTACTCCGATGATGCGGATATCGCGCTTCTCCAACTCCGCGATCAGCGCCTGATAATCCGTCTTAGGCTCGCCCAGTCCGGAAAAATCGACGATCACCGGCCGGCCCTCGAAGAACGTCGGTGCGCGTTTCATTTGCCCGTCCAGGCTGGCGAGCCAGTCCTCGGTCGGCCACTCGGGCATCAGCACGAGCGCCACGAATGACCGGCCTTTAATTCGGATCGCACTCTTGGCAGGGCTAGACACTGGGCGTGGAGACTCCAATGAGCGTTCGCCTATGTTGGACCATCCGACACTCGCCAATGCAATCGCCACGCGCCGTCCGCAAGACTTTGACGACCAACTTGCATAATGCTAGTATCTTCCGATGCAGAGAACGTCTTTCAGCAGTATGTCCTGTCCCATCGCACGCAGCCTGGAGCATGTGGGCGAATGGTGGAGCATCCTCATCCTCCGCGAAGCCTTTAACGGGAAAACCCGATTCGATGAGTTCCGCGATGCATTGGGGGTCGCCCCAAACATCCTTACGCGGCGCCTGAAATCCCTCGTCACCGCCGGCCTGCTGGAGCGTCGGCGCTACTGCGAACGTCCCCCGCGTGACGAGTATGTCCTGACCGAACGTGGCCGCGACTTCCGCCCGGTCATGCTGAGCCTGATGACCTGGGGCAATCGCCACTTTGCCCCCGAGGGCGCGAACGTCGAAATCGTCCACGCCGAGACCGGCCGCCCGGCCGAACCAATTCTCGTCGACCGTCCCACGGGTCTTCCCGTCGAAGGGCCCGAGTTCAAGATCCGACGAAACCGCACCCCAGAACCCGCAATTGGCTGACATGACAGCCCGCGGCTAAATACAGGGAGGGTGCGATGAGCACGACAACCGCTACCGCCGCGTCCGGGCTCAGCCCCCGGACCCGAACACTGCTTCAGGCGCCGATCCTTCCGACGCTGCTACGTCTCGCCTGGCCCAACGTGCTGGTTATGCTGGCCCAGGCCTCCACCGGACTCATCGAAACATGGTGGGTCGCCCGGCTCGGCACCGACGCTTTGGCCGGCATGGCCCTGGTCTTCCCCGGTGTCATGTTGATGCAGATGATCTCCGGCGGCGCCATGGGCGGCGGTATTTCTTCCGCCATAGCCCGCGCTCTGGGCGCCCGCCGCAATGCGGACGCCGATGCGCTCGTTCTCCACGCAATCGTGATTAACATCATCCTGGGCGGCATCTTCTCGGTCACCGTGCTCATCTTTGGCCCCACTCTCTACCGAGCCCTGGGCGGCTCTGGCGCCTCACTCCAGGCGGCGCTCGCCTATTCCAATGTCATTTTCGGCGCGACCATCATCCTTTGGGTCATGAACGCCTTGGCCAGCGTCATCCGCGGCACCGGCAACATGCTGTTTCCCGCCTTGGTCACTTGCGCCGGTGTCGTCATCCTGGTCCCGCTCTCCCCGTGCCTCATTTTCGGCATCGGCCCATTTCCGGCGCTTGGCGTCGCCGGCGGCGGTTGGGCCCTTTCGATCTTCTATCTCGGCAGCGCAGCCATTCTCGGCTGGTACGTGCTCACCGGCCGCGCCGGGGTCCGCCTCGGCTTCCGCAAGTTGCGCTGGCCCATGTTCCAAGAAATCCTGGCTGTCGGCGCCATCGCTTCCATCAGCTCCATCCAGACCAACGTCACCGTCCTGCTCACGACCGCCCTCGTCGCCCACTCCGGCGGCACGGACGCGGTTGCCGGCTACGGTACCGGCGCACGGTTGGAATACCTTCTCATCCCCCTGGTATTCGGCTTGGGCGCGCCCCTGGTCGCCCTCGTCGGCACCAACATCGGCGCGGGGCAATGCCAGCGCGCCCTGCACATCGCCTGGATCGGCGCCGGGCTCGCCTTCATCATGACCGAAGCCGTGGGCCTGCTCGCCGCCAGTTTCCCGCACGCTTGGCTCGGTCTTTTTGGCACCGACCCGGCGATGCTCGCCTCCGGCACCGCCTACCTCCGCAGCGTCGGCCCAGCCTACGGTTTCTTCGGCGGCGGCCTCGCGCTCTATTTCGCCTCCCAGGGTGCTGGTCGCCTACTCTGGCCGCTCCTAGCCGGGTTTATCCGGGTCATCGTCGCAGTCGGCGGCGGGTGGATCGCCTTGCGCCTCACCGGCTCCCTGGGGTGGATGTTCGTCGCCTTGGCGCTCGCTCTGGTGCTGTATGGCGGTCTTCTGGCCGGCGCGATCCACGCCGGCGCCTGGTTCAAACGAGGAATGGCATGAAACAAAAAATCCTAGTCGTCGGCGCCGGCGCAATCGGCGGATACTTCGGCGGTCGTCTGCTGGCCGCAGGGGAGGACGTAACCTTCCTCGTCCGCCCTCGTCGCGCCGCCCTGCTGGCCGAGCATGGCCTCAATATCCGCAGCCCCCGCGGCGACGTGTCGCTGCCCAACCCACCCACCGTCCAGGCCGGCGCCATCACTGCCCCGTTCGACTCGATCATCCTCAGTTGCAAGGCGTTCGATCTGGGCAGCGCCATCGAATCCTTCGCCCCGGCGGTCGGGCCCACCACCAAGATCCTACCCCTGCTGAACGGCATGGCCCATCTCGACGCCCTAGTCGCCCGCTTCGGCGAGTCCGCCGTGCTCGGCGGCCAATGCGCGATCTCCACCACGCTGGAGGACAGCGGCACCATTCGCCAATTTGGCGACATGCAAGCCGTATCCCTGGGGGAGCGCACCGGACCCGCCTCTCCAACCGCCGAGGCCCTGGCAGCCGCCCTAGCGCCCCAAAACGGTCGCCTCAGCGAGACGATTCTTCAGGATATGTGGGAAAAATGGGTGTTCATCACCACGATTGCCTGCACCACCTGCCTGATGCGCACCACGATCGGTGACGTTGTTGCGGCCGGTGCGACGGAAATCCCGCTCGCCATCGGCGACGAGTGCGCCGCCATCGCCACGAGCGCCGGATACGCCCCCCGCCCCGCCGCCCGTGACCGGTTACGCGCCATGATGACGACGCCGGGCTCGCCCCTCACCGCCTCGATGCTGCGCGATATCGAGCGTGGTGGCCCGATCGAAGTCGATCACGTCGTTGGTGATCTTCTCAACCGCGGTGCCGATGGCGGATCCCCCACCCTCCGCATCGCCTATCTACACCTGAAGGCCTACGAGGCCCGGCGCACGCGCCTCCATTCCTGATCCACCAGCGTGTAACCCCCGACCAGGATTACACGCTAAATCGATGTCAGTGCCTGTGCGCCCGCCGCACAGCTGCCCGCCGTGCCGCAGCACGGCGACGCACCGCAGCACCCCGCGAGACGACCGGCGCCGGCGGATTGCCGATCTTGTCGAATGTGGCATCCAGCGCCTTGGCCGCGAACGCCTCCGCATCTCCCGCCCGCGCCACGACAGCGCCCATGCCAAAGAACTCGTGCGTCGTGCCGCCGTACTCGATCCGGTCCACCGTGACGCCCTGCGCTTGCAACTTATAGGTCAGGAACGTTCCATCAGATTCCAGCGGATCGATCTCGGCCGACACGATCGTCGTCGGCGGCAGATTATGCAGATCCGCTTTGCCGATCAGGTCCAATCGCGGGTCCTGCAGATCCGCCGGGCTGTTAACGGTGTTTTTCACATACCAAAGGATATCTTCGCGCCCCAGTGGGACCGCAGCCTGGTTCGCGATGTAGGACGGCGTCATGGTGTCCGCCCCCGCTACCGGGTAAATCAGCAATTCATGCACCGGCGGCCGGATGTGCGCGTCTCGCGCCGCGATCGACACGTTGATCGCCAGATTGCCACCCGCCGACTCCCCCGCCACCGCAATCCGCCGCGGATCCGCACCCAGGGAGGCAGCATTGGCCAGCAACCAGCGGTATGACGCGAACGCGTCATCATGCGCCGCCGGAAACTTGTTCTCCGGCGCCAGCCGATAGGCGACCGACAGCACCTTCGCATGCGCCTGGCTCGCCAACGCCCGATCGGACGCATCATAGGTGTTCAAATCACCCGTGACCCACCCGCCGCCATGGAAATAGAGGATGATCGGCTCACCCGCGCGACCCGGCGTTGCATCGTACAGCCGCGCCTGCAGCGGCCCTGCCGCGCCGTCCACCTGCAGATCCCGCACCTGGGTGAACACATCTGCCGTGAACGGCCGCCCGGTTTGGGCCGCCTTCACGGCCCTCACGGCGTCGCCCAGCGTCGGCTGCGTGCGCGCCTGGTCCACGGTCAACAGATGGACCGGCTTGGCGCCCAGCTTGACGTAGGTGTCGATCACCGCCGCCATATCCTCGTTCGCCCGCCCATTTGCGTCGAGAAACGGGGTGTAGGTCTGGCAACCCGCCAGTAGCATCAGGCCGCCCAGGCTCACCAACGCACGGCGCGTCCAACGCGCAGCCCCGCCCTGGTGGTGATCGACGCAAACGGCGGAATCGGTAGCTGACATAAGGCATCCTCCATCGCGCGACCCAAATGGCACGGCCTGCCGGGCATGCTCGCGCTTGCTTTGTCCTCCGTGCCATCCTATCCGCGCCGCAACAATACCCTCCATCGGAGAACCCTTCGTCATGGCCGCCATCGCAGACATCGTCGCCCGCGAGATTCTCGACAGCCGCGGCAATCCCGCGCTCGAGGTAGACGTCGTTCTCGACAGCGGCGCCATGGGCCGGGTCGCCGTTCCCTCCGGCGCCTCCACCGGCGCGCACGAGGCGGTGGAACTTCGCGATGGCGACAAATCCCGCTACGGCGGCAAGGGCGTCCGCCAGGCTGCAGCCAACGTCGAAGGCGAGATCTTCGACATGCTCAGCGGCATGGACGCCACCGACCAGGTGAAGATCGACGAGATGATGATCGACCTCGACGGCACCCCCAACAAGGGGCGCCTCGGCGCCAACGCCATTCTCGGCGTGTCCCTGGCCGTCGCCAAGGCATCGGCCGAGGACTACGGCCTCCCTCTCTACCGCTATGTCGGCGGCGTCTACGCCCGCACGCTGCCCGTGCCGATGATGAACATCATCAACGGCGGCCAGCACGCCGACAATCCGATCGACATCCAGGAATTCATGATCCAGCCGATCGCCGCCGCCAACGTGGCCGAAGGCATCCGCATGGGTTCGGAAATCTTCCACGCCCTGAAAAAAGCCCTTTCCTCCGCCGGCCACGCTACCAACGTCGGCGACGAGGGCGGCTTCGCGCCCAACCTCAAATCCGCCGAGGAAGCCTTGGGCTTCATCAGCAAGGCCTGCGAAACCGCCGGCTATCGCCCTGGCGAGGACGTCACCTTCGCCCTGGACTGCGCCGCAACAGAATTCTACCGCGGTGGCAAATACGAGATGGAGGGCGAGGGCAAATCGCTCGACTCCGCAGCCATGGTCGCCTACCTCGCCGACCTGGTCAGCCGCTTCCCCATCGCCTCCATCGAGGACGGCTGCGCCGAGGACGATTGGGACGGCTGGGCCCACCTCACCGCCGAACTCGGCGCCCGCGTCCAACTGGTCGGCGACGACCTTTTCGTCACCAACCCGGAGCGTTTACGCCGCGGCATCAAGGCCCACACTGGCAACGCCGTCCTGGTGAAGGTCAACCAGATCGGCACCCTCTCCGAAACCCTGGAGACGATGGAAATCGCCCACCGTGCGGGCATGGCAACAGTCATGAGCCACCGGTCCGGCGAGACCGAGGACAACACGATCGCCGACCTGGCCGTCGCCGCCAATTGCGGGCAGATCAAGACCGGCAGCCTCTCGCGCAGCGACCGCACCGCCAAGTATAACCAGCTCATCCGCATCGAGGCCGAACTGGGCGCCGCAGCCCGTTACGCCGGCCGATCCATCCTGCGGCGTTAGTGCAACACCCAACTCTTGTTTCGCACGCTCTTGTAATTTCCTCCGCTGTTCACGGACGCGCGAGTCTATGCTGCCCAGGCAGTTAGGCTGCGTTGTTCGTACGGGAAAGAGGCCGGGTGGATGTCGATAGGACGTGCAATCAAGCGGCGGACCAAAGCAGCCATTCCATCAGTCGTTCTGCTGGCGATCGCAGCCTATTTCGGGTGGAGCGCCACGCAGGGCGACCGTGGGCTGCAGGCCTATGCCCATCAGCAAGACCAGCTCCGCCTCGCCCAACTCGATTTGAGCCGCACCAACACCGATGTCGATGTGTGGGAGCGTCGGGTATCCGCCCTGCGCAGCACCCGCCTTGATCCCGATGCTTTAGACGAGCGCGCGCGCGCGATGCTCAACCTCGCCGATCCCACCGATATCGTCGTGATGTACGGCCAGGGCAAAAAGCTCTTCTAGTCGGTGGTTCCGCGACCCGGCGGCGCCTCATCCAGCAATCCGTGGACCGCCGCCACCGTCTCAGGCGGCAAATGCCGGATCCCCCGGGCCAACCGGTTGGCCAACGCCGTCTGCTGGGACGATAATCCGGCGGTATTTACCACCACCCGCGGATGCGACAGCCGGGCCAGGCGCGTCAACTCGTCCGCCTCCTCCCAGATCAGTCCCAACACCTCGCACACCTGGTGCACCAGCCCGGTGCTGGGTATGCCGCGTCGCCCATGCTCAAGCGCCGACACATAGGCGCTGGAAATCTGCAACGCCGCGGCAAAATCCTTCAGCGTCATGCCACGCTCCGCCCGAAGCACCCGCAAGTGCTCTCCAAACGGCGTCATTTTGGCTTCCGCAGCAGCAACCTGACGGAGCCGACATTTGCCGCATGCGGATGCGTCACTGCCAGCACCAGCGGACGCAAAGGCGGAAGATTTAACCATAACGGCAGCTCCCGCCGTATCACCCCGCCATTTTCCCCGCTGCCGCGCCCGGTAATCACTTCCACGCAGCGCACCCGGTCCGCATGCGCCTGGTGCAAGAACGATTGCAGCGCATGGAACGCGTGTTGCGCCGTCCGCCCATGCAGGTCCAGTGTCCGCCCTGGCACCAGCTTGCCCGTCTTCAGCCGCGACCAGGTGCTGTTATCCACCCCTGCCGGCTGCTCCCCCACGCTCATATACGACGCTGCAACCCGCGTGACTCGCGACGGCGCCACGCTTGCCACGGTTATCACCGCCGGCCTCACCGCGGGCGGTGCCACGGCCGGCGTTAGCGCAGGCACCGCCCGCCCCGGCAGCGCGGCAACGTGTTTGGCGTACGCCGCCCACAGTTCCCGATCTACATCCGTTAGCCCACGCCGGGCCATCTAACCCGGCCGAAACGCCGCAAGCATCACGCGCCACCTCGCTGCGACGCGAACGCCCAAAATCTCAACGTCACGCCTCCTCCGCGCTCCCCAAGGCCGCAGTCCACCGCTCCGGGTGCGCCGGAGGCAAACCGGGCTCTATCGCCTGCAACCAGGTCACCACATGCGTCAGAATATCCCGCGCGATGGACCCATGCGGATCGGGTGCAATCTTGCCCCGGCTCCGCTCTAGCCGCTCCGCCAGAGGCGCAGGCGCCAGTACACCCTGCTCCACCAGCTCCGCCAGCAGTCCCTGGTACATGCACAACAACATCGCATGTGTCTCGTTATGCCGATGATCGCGCGTTTCCAGCACGGCACGAATGAGGTCGCGGGACACCGGGTTGTGCGGGGTTTGTTCCATACCGCCCACTTTGAAGCCCCGGGCCCACCCCTGCAAGCGTTGCCCAAAACAATCGAATTGGCTACGCAAACTCCATGACCCAAGAATGGCGCCCCTCAGAACGCTACCCGGATCCGGCTGTCGAAATCCTCGACCCCAAATTTGCACCCTACCGCATCGCCCTTGCCGCCGTCGAACGCCTCTACACCGGCTGCCGCTGGGCCGAGGGCCCGGTGTGGTTCGGCGACATGCGCGCCGTGCTCTGGAGCGACATTCCCAACAACCGCATCCTCCGGTGGGATGAAGCAACCGGCACGACCTCGGTCTTCCGCCAACCCTCCAACAACGCCAACGGCAACACCCGCGATCGGCAGGGCCGCCTTATCACCTGCGAACACGGCGCCCGTCGGGTCACCCGCACCGAATATGACGGTAGCATCATTGTCCTGGCCGACCGCTTCAACGGCGCCCGCCTGAACTCTCCCAATGACGTCGTCGTCAAATCCGACGACTCCATTTGGTTCACCGACCCGGAATTCGGTATTCTCGGCTATTACGAGGGCGAACGCGCAACTCCCGAATTGCCCACCAACGTCTACCGGATCGACGGCCATACCTGCGCAATCACCCTCGCCACCGACGAGATCGCCCGTCCCAACGGCCTGGCCTTCTCCCCCGACGAGCGCATTTGTTATATCGTCGAGTGTGGTGTCCTCCCCCGCCGCATCCTCGCCTTCGACGTTGCTGCCGACGGCCGCAAGCTCATCAACCGCCGCACTTTCATCGACGCGGTGGATGGCACGCCAGACGGCTTCCGCGTCGATATCGACGGCAACCTCTGGTGCGGCTGGGGAATGACTCCAGCCCTCGACGGCGTCATGATCTTCGACCCGGCAGGCACGCCGATCGGCCGAATTGCCCTGCCCGAGCGCTGTGCCAACCTCTGCTTCGGCGGCCGCCACCGAAATCGCCTCTTCATGGCGGGCAGCCAGTCGCTCTATTCCCTCTACGTACAAACCCAAGGCGCTCCCGGCGGTTAAGCTCGGACAACCACCGCAGAACACCTCATGTCCAAACTCATCGTGACGATTCCCACCGACTGGACCCAGATCGTCCTAGCCTGCAAGAAATGCAGTAAAAAACTTCATGGCGGCTTCGGCCCCGAGGGCGATCAATCTCTCCCCAGGGCTCTGAAGACCGAACTGCGCGCCACTGGCCGCCGCCGCTCCATTCGCGTGATCGAGACGAAGTGCCTCGGCCTCTGTCCGAAGAACGCCGTCACCATCCTGGATGGCAACGCGCCCGGCGCTATGCTCGCAATCCCGGCTGGCACCTTGGTCGCCGATCTCCTGGCTAGGCTACCGCCGCGGCCCTGACGGCATCCTCGCCATACACGCGCTCCAACCGTCGCACTGTGAAATGTGCCTTCGCCAACTCCCGGTAATGCGACAGGAAAGCGCCGTTGAGCGCCGCCCCGCCAACTGCGCCCATGACCGGAACCGCCTGCAACGCGAACTTCTGCGACAGTGTCACCCCAAATCGCGACGCCACCTCTGCCATCAGCATCGCCAGCGGCCGGCCTTGCAGCACCAGCCTAGTGCCGAAATAACCCATCTCCGCCTCACGCTCCCCAGGATTGAGCGCGAACACCTGCAGGCACGCCTCTCGCGCATCCGGATCTTCTAGATCCTCGCCCTCCTCCTGCGCGATCCGCGCAATCTCGCGCATGATGGCCAGCGTCGTCACCGCCGCATCCGGCACGAACCCGCCCAAGCCTAGAAACCCGCCAACCGCGCCAGACAGCATCACCAGCGGCCGGGCCAGCCGCTTGCTGCGCATCTGCTCGCCATCGCGGTCCAGCCGCAGCACCGCGACGTCGAACGCCCGTGCCAAGGCCGACTCCACCACCTTCGAGACCATCGACTGCCCTCCCGGCACCGCATTCAGCGTCCGCGTGCCCAGCCGGAAGGTTCGTCCCATCACGCCGCCCACGAGATCAGCCATTCGCATCACCAGGCCGCCGCCATCCCGCAGCCGCCGCATCGCCGCCGCCAGTTCCGCCTGCGATGCGCCATCCATCACCGGCCCCACCGTCGCAACGACCGCGCTGCCGGTCACATCGTTCTGCGTCACACTCATACCCGCCTCCGCACTTGATCCGCATCAAACGCCGGGACCGACCTCAGGCTCCCCCACATCACGCGCCAACCGCCGCGCCAGCCGCAGAACCTCCGCTCGCCCGTCCGCCGCGCACGCGCGATACAGCCGTAGCACCGCCAATTCATCGCCAGTCAGCCCGTCCGATCCGTGCAACAGCGCCTCGACCGAGACATCTAATGCTCGCGCTATCCGTGACAAATTGCCGCTGACTTGCCCGGCCCGGTCGGTCTCCCACTGCGCTACGGCACTGCGCGACACCCCTGTCGCGGTCGCCAGCGCCGCCTGGCTCATCCCCCGATCCCGCCGCCACGCCGCAATGCGCTCCCCGATGCTCCGATCCATCGAAACCTCCTTCCAAAACACACAAACGACGATGAGAACAATTGACGAACAATGTTAGATATACTAACACATAACGATCCACTTCGGATCCCACAAAATGCCAATCGCTATCGCCTGGACGCAGTCCTCGGACACGCGACTGCTGAGTCTACGCGCCCGCGGCTTTCCTTGGTACGCCGTCGCTGCCGACCTCCGCGTCGGACGCAACGCCGTTATCGAACGCGCCCGCCGCCTCGGCCTCCCACCCCTCACCCGCATCCAACCCCCGCCCCGCGCTACCGTCGAACGGGTCGATCGCCAACCGCTTCCTCCCGGCCATCCCATCTGCTGGCAGGCTATCACCAACGGCACGTCCATCGAGGGCGAACCCTATCCTTATCCCGTCTTCCTCTAGCGTCAGGCCCAACATGCCCCAACTCCGTCTCGCAAATCCCCCCGCCACCGACCCACGCGTGGCGCCCCCTCGTTTCGACCGGCACCGCACCAGCCGCAACCCGGCTGCCGCCGCCAGCCCCACGTCACCGCAGATCGACGCCGAAACGATTATCGCCAGACTGGAAGAAGCCGGGCACACACTGCTCTGCCTTCCCCGCACCGGCCCCACCACGGCCCTGCGGCAAACCCGTCACCAATACGTCGCCGAAGCGCTTGAAGCATTCACGACCCCAGACACCACCCGCGCCAGCCCCTCTACGCCGCCCCCTATCCGCATCACCAGGATGGACCAGGCCCTCGCCTGGATCCCCCTCATTCCACCGGATAGGCTCGTCCTACGCCGCATCGTCGGCTGCCGCTGTCTGGTCAGCCCGCTTACCGGTCGCCACCTCTTCAGTTGGCGCCGCCTTGCCCGCCTGCTCGGCGCCGACCACAAGGCCATCCAGCGCTGGCATGCCACCGGCATCGACCTCATCGCCACATCGCTCAACCGCGACGCCGCACTCGTCCGGGCGTGGGACCGCCTGCGCTAACCTTCACCGCCGGCTGAGCACGACGTTCGCCCGGCACCGCGGCGTCGCAAACCGGCCCGTAACCGCATCACCCTTCCGATCACCCTCGAACACTTGCTGAAACAGTTTTCGGTCGGCGCCGGGCGCGCTATTTTGCACCACCACGTGCCCTGCATCCGTCATGTCTCCGGTCAACAAAATCACCCCGTCTGTCGGCGCAAACTGCACCGCCTTGCCCCGCACGGTCAGCACCGCATTCGCCTTTCCACCGGCGTCGAAGCCCGGCCCGCAGGCTCCCTGCTCCGTCGTCACGCTCCCGACATACCGCTCCGTGCCACTGCATCCGCAAACCACCAGCACGGCTCCGAAAACAAAACCCTTGCCCAAACGCCCCATCATGACTTAGGAATTTCCTTATACTGCAAATCACGCCGCCTCAACGCCTCGCTCGACGCGAGCCGCTCAACCCCAACCAACGAGATTTCGCTGACTAGGAAAATAAGCCTTGCCCAAACGCCCCAGCGAGGCCTATCAATCTCCCTACGCTGACCAGCCAAGCATCCCGCTGGCAAGCAACCTCACTCCCCTCGCTATCATCCTCGACACCATGCGCCGACGCTATGCCGAGGGCGACCTCGACGGCGCCGTCGCATTGGCCCGCATCGCCGCCCCCTACCTCCACCCCCGCATCCCTGCTGCCACACCGCCCACGGACCTTGCCGCAATGCCCGATGCCGACCTGGACGCCTTCCGACCTCAAGACTGAGCGCACCCTCCGAAAGAGCATCCGCGCAGACCTCACCGCCTGGGCCACTCTCGCCCTCGCCCCCCGCGGCCAAACTCCGGCCGCCCATCACCGCCTCATCATCGCCGAGCTTGAACGGCTCGCCGATGCCCGAACCGACCGCCTGATGCTGCTACTGCCACCGGGCTCGGCCAAATCAACTTACGCCTCCCTAGTCTTCCCGCCCTGGTGGCTCGCCCGCCACCCCAAATCCTCTATCATCGCGACCAGCCATACCGCCTCCCTGGCCCGGCATTTCGGCCGCGGGGTTCGTGGCCTTATCGAACAGCATGCCCCCCGCCTCGGCTACACGATCGACCCCGCTAGCCACGCCGCCCACCGCTTCGCCACCACCACTGGCGCCGAATACTACGCAACCGGTGTACGCGGCCCAATCACCGGCCGTCGCGCCGACCTCATCCTCATCGACGACCCCGTCAAATCCCAGGCCGAGGCCGACAGCCCATCTGCCCGCGACCAACTCTGGGCCTGGTTCCGCTCCGACCTCGTCACCCGCCTCAAACCCGGCGGCCGCATCCTCCTCGTCATGACCCGCTGGCACCCCGATGACCTCGGCGGCCGCATCCTCGAAGGCTCCGACCCCTGGCGCGTCCTCCGCCTGCCCGCTCTCGCCGAACCGGATGATCCCTTGGGCCGCGAACCCGGCGCGCCCCTCTGGCCCGAATGGGAGGACGCCACCGCCATCGCACGCAAACGCACCCTGCTCGACGAGCGCACCTTCGCCGCCCTGTTCCAGCAGGACCCCCGGCCCCGCATTGGCCGCCTCTTCCACCCCGCCAGGATCATGATCCTGGAGGATGCCCAAACCACCACCGCCGTCCGCGCCTGGGACCTGGCAGCATCCGCCGAGGCCCGTGGCAAGGACCCGGACTTCACCGTCGGGCTCAAGCTCGCCCGCGACGCTGCCGGCGCATACATCGTGCTCGACATCATTCGCTTCCGCGGCGGCCCGCACGAGGTGGAACAGGCCATCCTCGCCACCGCGGCTGCCGACGGGGTCGCCGTCGCCATCGGCCTCCCGCAGGACCCTGGCCAGGCCGGCCGATCGCAGATCCGCTACTTCACATCGCGTCTCGCCGGCTTCCGCGTCATCGCCAGCCCCGAAACCGGCTCGAAGGAAACCCGCGCCATGCCCGCCGCCAGCCAGGTCAACGCGGGCAACATGGCCCTCCGTCGCGCTCCGTGGAACCGAACCTTCCTGGAGGAACTCCAGGACTTCCCCAACGGCGCCAAAGACGACCAGGTTGACGCTCTCAGCCGCGCCATGTCCCTCCTCACCGACGCCCCAGCCCCCGCCCGCCGCGCCAACCTCCCCCTCCTGTCCCGCTAACCAGTCCCCGCGCGGCGCAGGCCGGAGCCCGAAGGACCCGCATGTTCCAGACCATCTGCGACCTCATCCCCAGCGACCCCGGCATGCCGGAGCGCGCTCGTCGGCTGGACATCCTCCGCCGTGCGCTCAACGGCACACTCTACGACGTCCTACCGCATGATTTTCATGAGGAACGCACCCAGTCCGGTGACTATATCCCCCTCCGCCTGCGCCGCCCAAGCGTCCGCTACGCCATGGCCCGTATCGTCACCGAGGATAGCGTCGCCCTGTTGTTCAGTGAGGGCCATTTCCCCACTGTCGATTCTCCCGATCACGCCACCCGCGACACCCTCGCCGCCTTGCTGAAATCTGCCCACCTCAACGAGATCATGATCGATGCCGCCCTCCGCGGCAGCATCGGCAGCATTGCCATCCTCATGCGGATCCTGGGTGGCCGACCCTTCTTCTCCGTGCTCGACACCATCAATCTCACGCCCTGCTGGCGCCCGGACGCACCCGATACGCTCGCCTCCGTCACCGAGCGTTACAAACTTCCCGGCGCCAACTTCGCCGCAGCCGGCTATGCAATTCCCGACATAGGCGAAACCTACTGGTTCACTCGCTGCTGGGACGACCAGGCCGAAATTTGGTATCTACCCCAGCCCGTCAGTGACATCGGCCCGCCGCAGCGCGATCCGGACCGTTCCATCACCCATGGCCTCGATTTTGTGCCCCTTGCCTGGGTGCGCAATCTCCCCGGTGCCTCCTGGACCAATGACCCGGCGGACGGCGCCTGCACCTTTCGCGCCGCCATCGAGACCTCGATCGAGATCGACTATCAACTCTCCCAGGCCGGACGTGGCTTGAAATACAGCTCCGACCCAACCCTGCTTATCAAGGAACCCGCCGGCCTGGACGGGGAAATGATTCGCGGCGCCGGCAACGCGCTGGTCGTCTCCGAACACGGCGACGCAAAATTGCTGGAAATTGGCGGCACCGCGTCGGCAGCCGTGATCGAATACGTCCGCACCTTGCGGGAATTCGCGCTTGAAAGCGTTCACGGCAACCGTGCCGACGCCTCCCGCCTCTCCGCCGCCACCTCCGGCCGCGCTCTGGAGCTTATGAACCAGGGCCTACTCTGGCTCGCCGACAACTTGCGCATCTCCTACGGCGAGGGTGCCATCCTCACCCTGGCGCGCATGGTTCTTCGCGCCGGCGCCAAATACCAACTCCGCCTCGGCGACGCCGCCCTAGCCAAGCTCGACGAGCACGCCCCACTCAGCCTCATCTGGCCGCACTGGTACCCGTCCTCCTCGGTCGACCGGCAAAACGACGCGCAAACCCTCGCCACCCTTACCGCCGCGGGGCTGATGAGCAAGCAGACCGCGGTCAAGTCGCTCGCCGATGCCTACGACGTCGAGGACATCCCGGCCGAGCTGAACCGGATAGCGGAATCGACCCCGCCAAGCGACCCCAAGCACCCCAATCGGGACAAAGAATGACCGACGAACCAGTAGAGCCTGCCAACCCCGTCGATCCCGTTGAGACTCTGCGCGCCCAGTTGGCCGAGGCCAACCATCGGTTGATCCAGGCTGAGCTGAAAAGCCACGCCATCCGCGCCGGCATCATCGATGTGGATTGTCTGAAACTGCTGGACACCAGCGGTCTCGTCCTGGACGCGTCCGGCGACCTCATTGCCGCCCCAGCGGCTTTGGCCAAGCTCAAGCTGGACAAGCCCTGGTTGTTCACCAAGCCCAACACCAGTCACCCCACGCCGCCTCCGGCGCCAGAACCGCCCAAGCCCCGCATGGCCCGGGACATGACGTTCCGCGAATGGCAGACCGCACGGGAGCGGCTTTTGCGCGGGCGCTGATCCCGGCTCGCTAGTTCCGCGCCTCGCCGACCTCGCCGGAATGCACCATCCCAAGATGGCTGGTCAGCGCCGAAACCATTTTCCGCACCTCGGCTGCCGCCAGCACGAACCCCACCGTGCCAAACGCTGGATGCGCGAACGCCAACATCGAGCCTTCAGTGAGCGCCTCCGGCCGGACGATCCAGGCCGGTGCAACGACCGCCTGCACCCCGGTGGCCTCCAGCCCGCGCTCCTTGGCATCTGGCGGCAAATCCCCCACCAGCCTGGCCCGTGCAGCGCCCAGCGCCCCAATCAACTCCAGCAACTGACCCGGCGTGAGCGTCACCGACCCTTCCGCCCCGCTCCCGGGCAGCAAAGACAGCACCGCACTTCCATCGCCGAGCGCAACGTTCATCCGCGGCTGCGCCATACCCAGACCTCCATATTCAAGGGACCCACATGGGCATCCAGAACTTCCCCCTCTCGCTCCAGCCCATCATCCAGCAGGGCTTTCTCGAGCGCGAGTTCGAACACGCCCTCACTTCCCGCCTGGGCTATCGCGCCATCGCGGATCGCGAAGCCTTTGCGGTTGGCATCGGCGAGACCCTTACCAAGACCCGCGCCGGTCTTAAACCCTCCGTCACCACCCCGCTCGCAGCCTCAACCAATACCAACCTCGACAACGGCCTCACCCCGACCTCCTGGGGTGTCGAGCAATACACGATCACGATCAACCACTACGCGTCCACTACCGACCTCAACATGGTCACATCTCGCGTCGGGATCGAAGGACAATTCCTGCTGAACGCCTACTCGAACGGCCAGCAGGCAGCCCGGTCGCTCGACGAGTTGGCCCGTAACGCCCTCTTCGCTCCGTATTTCGGCGGCAACACGCGGCTGCGGACAACCCTTGGCTCCGCCGGCCCGGTCATCGCCGTGGACGACATCCGCGGCTTCCAGATGGTTTTCGTCAACGGCATCCAAACTCCCGTCTCCGGCGCAGCCACCCTGACTGTAACCGTCGGCGCCAACGCCTACACCCTCACCGGCGCCACGGCGGACGGCACGAACGTCTCCACCGCACCGGGCGGCCTATCCGGCAGCCTCACCTTCAGCAGTTCCGTCAGCATCAGCGACGGCACCGTCGGCAACGCCGTCCAGGCCGCCAACGCCTCGGTCGTGCTGCGGCCAAATACGCGCACCACCACCGCTGGTCTCATCGCCACTGACACGCTCGGCATGGCCAACCTGCTGGACGCCGTGGCAAAGCTCCGCATGAACGCCGTGCCGGAAATCGACGGCGTATACAACTGCTATCTCGATCCGGTCAGCGCCCGCCAGCTTTTTGCCGACCAGGACTTCCAGCGCCTCTTTACCGGCGCCACCTCGGCCAACCAGGTCTTCAAACAGGGCATGGTCAACGACTTCCTCGGCCTCCGCTTCATCCCCACGACCGAAGCCTACGTCCAAGCCCACCCGACCATCGCCGGCGCCGTCGTCCGCCGCCCGATCATCTGCGGCAAGGGAGCCCTTATCGAGGGTGATTTCGCCGGCATGGCGGCAGACGACGTCGCCCCCAAGGACAGCATCGTCACCATGGTCGACGGCATCGCCATGGTCACTCGCGAGCCGATAGACCGTCTGCAGCAGATCATCGCCCAGTCCTGGTACTGGATCGGCGGCTTCTGCGCTCCCAGCGACACCACAACCAATCCAACCATCATCCCCACCGCGACCAACGCCTCGTTCAAGCGCGCCGTCATGATCGAGCACGTAGGCTAGGCCCAACATTCGCGCCGCAGGGACCGTATCCATGCTCACCGACGCCGAAAAGACCGATGCCCGACGCTTCTGCGGCTATCCTGCCTACGGTGCGGCCCCCAGCGGCAACACCGGCTACCGCTTCTTCCAAGCCTACGGCACCCTCGAATACCGCCTCAACAACCTGTCGGCTGCAGAGGAAACCGTCCTGCGCACCCACCTCGCGACGCTGCGTGGCTTTGAACGCGCCATTCCGTCCGCCGCCGAAAATTTGGACACTGCCGCTGCCGCCGTCTGGACCCGTAATCCCAACGAACTCGCCGATCGGCAGAACCTGGAATTCGACTGGGGCCGCCGCCTCTGCGGCTTCCTGGGTCTACCGCCTGGTCCGGCGCTGCAGAACCGATCCACCGTCACCCTCATCGTCTAGCCCGGCATCATGCACTACCGGCAAATACAGGACCGCATAGCCCGCGGCCTCGGCACCGCCGCGCGCCACGTCGGACCACCATACGACGCCTTCCGTCCCCGGACCGCTCACAATCCGCTTGCCCCCGAACACCGCTACCTGCGCCTGCCAGCTGCCTTCGCCGACGAAAACCTCTCCCTCCGGCACCCGGTCGGCTACGGCCATGCGGGTTGGGGTGGCATTTTCGACACCGCCTACACACGACCCGGCGACTACCTGGTCGGCGAGATCGGCACCTTCTTCATCTCCGCCCAGCAACCGCTGCTTCCAGCGTTCTGCATCCTAACCAACCGCATCGTCACGATCACTCGGGCTGCCAGCCCGGGCGCCGCCGGCGTCAATGCTTATGGCGGTCTTACCACGGCGACGGCGACCACTATCCTCAGCGCTTGGCCTGCCTCGATCCTGTTCGCGGGTACCGGCTCCCCCGGCGACCTACCCGGCGACGCCACAACGCCCAATTGGACCATCCTGCTGCCCACCATCCCCGTCGGCCTGCGTCCCGCCGATCTCATTAGCGACGACCAGGGCAGCGCCTACGTCATCGGTTCTGTAGAACGCACATTTCTCGGCTGGCGTCTGCTCGCCAAACAGGCGTCGACCTAATGCCCACGCAATCCGACGCCGAAACGGCCCTTACCGAATTGGCCGCCGCCGCCCTGTACCCCAACGGCACTGCGGCTGATCCGGCTATCGCCAGCACCATCCGCCTCTATCGCGGCTGGCCCAATGCCACCGCCCTAGATGCAGACCTGGCTGCGGGCAACGTCAACATCACCGTATTCCCCGTCCCCGGCGCCACCCGCCTCACCACCCGCTACACGCTCGACTGGATGCCCGATCCCGTAACCCCGACGCTCACCGTGTCCGTCACTGGTAACACCGTCACCTTCGCTGGGTCTGCTGATGCCGGGCAACTCGCAGGCATACTCGTTGAAGGCAAGTCCTACGTCCATCGCACGATAGACGCCGACAACCCGGCGCTCGTCGCCGCCATCCTAGCAGCCGCCATCAACCCGATCCGCCCCGCCACCGCCGCCGGCACCACAGTGACCATTCCGAACGCCACCAGCCTCGTCGCCCGCACCGCCGCCGACGCCTCTGCCAACCTGGAACTCCGCCGCCAACAGCAGGAGTTTCGGGTTACCGCCTGGTGCCCCACGCCAGACCTGCGCGACGCCACCTGCAACACCCTGGACATCACGTTCGCCGCCACGCCGTTCCTGACTCTCCCCGACGGTTCGGCCGCCCGGCTACGCTACGTCTCCACCACCACATTCGATCAACGCCAGGACGCCGCCCTCTATCGCCGCGACCTTCTTTACACCGTCGAGTTCCCAACGACGCAGGTCGCCACCCAGCCATCGATGCTCTTCGGCACCCTGGGCCTCGGCGCGTCAGTCATCACCGCCTGAACGGAGCTTCCATGGATATAATCCTTGTCGTCGTGCGCGCCTTTGGTCCGCACGCGATCGGCGACCGCATCACCACGCCTTCCGACGTCACCGCCATGCTCGCCTCCGAACACGCCGGCTGCGTCGTGGCCATTCCCCAGCCCACCCCGACGACGGAGCACTGAGCATGCCGATTGTCCAACAGGGCTCGATCAACACCACCGCACTTGTCGTGCCGGACCTTTACGTCCAGATCGTCCCGCCGCAGAACCTCGTCCTCAATGGCGTGCCGACCAACGTTCTCGGCGTCGTCGGCACCGCGTCCTGGGGTCCCGTCAATCAGCCGGTCACCCTGGCCTCCATGGCCGACTACGCCCGTACCTTCGGCCCGGTTCTCGCCCGCAAATATGACATGGGCACCCAGGTCGCCACCGCCGTGCAGCAAGGCGCCAGCAACTTCCGCTGCGTCCGCGTCACCGACGGGACGGACATGGCCGCGACATACGCCATCTTCTATGCTGGCGGGTCATACCCCCTCGAACTCGTGGCGCGCTACACCGGCAGCCTCGGCAACAGCATCGCCGTCAACATCACCAGCGGTTCGCAAGCCGGCACCTGGCGCCTCACCCTCGCTATCCCAGGTCTTACGCCCGAACAGTTCGACAACATAGCCGCACCCAGCCCGGCAGTGTTCTGGACCAACCTGGCCAACGCAATCAACAACGGCGCCTCGGCTCTGCGCGGTCCCAGCCAGCTTGTTGTCGCCTCACTCGGCTCCGCCACCAGCACCGCTCCACAAGCTCTCTCCAACCAAGCCCTGCTCGGCGGCACCGACGGCGCCACCAGCATCAATGCCGCGACACTGGTCGGCGTCGACACCCTGCCGCGCCGCGGCCTCTACGCCCTGCGCGGCCAGGGCTGCAGCATCGGCCTGCTGGCGGATGCGGATGATGCGGGCCAATTCTCGGTCCAGGCGGACTTTGCCCTGTCCGAAGGCGTCTACATGATCGCCACCGGCCCGTCCGGAGACACGCTGGCCACCGCCATCAGTGCGAAACAGGCCGCCGGGCTCGACAGCTACGGCGTCAAGCTGATGTTCGGTGATTGGCTCTACTGGAATGACCAGACCAACGCCTCGATCCGCCTCGTATCCCCGCAGGGCTTCACCGCCGGCCGGCTCGCGAACCTCTCGCCGGAGCAATCCAGCCTCAACAAGCAGCTTTACGGCGTCATCGGCAGCCAGAAATCCGGCACGCCCGGCTCCGGCCAAACCACCAGCTACAGCAGTGCCGAACTTGCGCAATTGTTGGGTAACGGCATCGACGTCATCGCCAACCCGCAACCTGCAGGCACATTTTGGGGCGTGCGCGGTGGCCACAACTCCAGCTCCAACGCTGCAACGAACGGCGACAACTACACGCGCATGACCAACTACATCGCCAGCACGCTTGCCGCCGGCATGGGCCAATTCGTCGGCCAGGTCATCAACGCCACCCTGTTCCGCCGCATCCGAGCCACCCAGCTTTCCTTCCTGCAGAACCTACTCTCCCAGGGTATCCTCGGCAGCACCGACGGATCCCTCCCCTTCGGCGTCGTCTGCGACACTTCCAATAACCCCAACAGCCGCACCAGCCTCGGCTACGTCCAGTCCGACGCCCAGATCCAATACCAGGCGATCAACGAGAAGTTCATCGTCAACATGGAGGGCGGCCAGACCGTCCAGGTCACCCGCCAGACCCTGCCGTCCGGGCAGATCAGCAGCTAAGGAGCAGCCTCAGTGCCCACCAACGCCTTTACTCTCGGCCGCGACTGCCAACTCGTCGTCATCGGCCCTCAGGGTCGTGTCGACCTCACTCACGTCACCGGCTTCGACAGCCGCCAGATGACCCAGCCCATCCGCATCGACCGGCTGGACGGCACGCAACTCGCCGCCGAACTGCCGAAAGGCTGGGAGGGCAGCTTCGAACTCGAGCGCGGCAACAGTGTCGCCGATGACTTCATCGCCACCACCGAGCAGGCCTATTTCACCAATGGCCAGCTCACCGCCAGCACCTTGTACCAGTATGTGAGCGAAGCCGACAGTAGCACCAGCACCTATCAATACGATGGCGCCGTCTTCAAACTATCAGCCGCCGGCGCCTGGCGCGGTGACGCTGCCGTGAAGCAGAAATTGGAATTCTTCGCCACTCGCCGCCGCCGGGTCTAACCCAAGCCCCGCCTTCCTCATTCGAGAAAGTCGATCCGGGAGCCAACGATGCAAACCCCTACACAATCCTACGTCGCCGCCGCCCAAGACATCCGCACCATCACCGACGCGGTGGGTCGCACACTCACAATCCGTCGCCCCACCACCCTGGACCGCCTGCACCTGTTCAAGGCGGCCGGCCCAATCCTCTCCGGCAACGACCGCTATCTCGGCCTAGCCATGCTCGCCTTCACCGTCATCGCCATCGACGGCGTCCCAATGCCGCGCCCAACCAGCGAACCCCAGATCGATGCCGCCGTCGATCGCCTCGGCGATGACGGCATAAACGCGATCGCCGCTTGCCTCGACCCCACGGACACCGAAGGCCTGGCCGTCGCCACCGCGGGAAACTGAGCGAGCACCCCGATCTTGTGGACAGCCTATACCTGGTCCGCAACGGGGTGCCCTTCGACGTTGCGTTTTCCCTGAGCCGCGAAGATCGCCTCGCCTGGGTCGTCGTCCTCGGTCGCCTCGACACCGGCCGCGCTTTCGACTGGGCAACCCACACATGGTCGGAGTGATGTTCCGATGACTCCCGCCCAAGCCGCTGCAGCCCTATCGGATCTTCCGATTACGGACACCCTGGCCACGGTCCTCGCTGCCCAGTCCAACCGTCTGGCCGAGGCCGTGCGCGCCAACCTCGCCACTCCACCCGGCGGTCCGCACGACCGTCCCTGGCGTCAATCTGGGCAACTCCAGGCCAGCATCGCCGCCAGCACCGACGGCCTTGCCGCGCAAATCGGCTCCAACGATCCGGCGGCCGCGCCACAGGAACTCGGCACCGCCACCATCCCACCCCGCCCATTCCTCGCCCCCGCCGCCACCGCCCTGGCAGAGCCGATTGCGCGCGAGATCGGCCGGGTCCTCGTAGACCTGCTGATACATCGCCTGAAATAGGCCAGACCTAACTCAGAGGCACCGCCCATGCTAGAAGCCTACGAGATCGGCATCTCCCTTGCCCTCCAGGATGGCGTCAGCGACGGCATCGCCCTCATCCGCCGCGACCTATCGGCGCTGGACCGCGCAATCGCCGCAACATCCCAGCACCTGGCCCAACTCCGGACCCAATCCGCCGCAACCGGCATCACCCGGCCGCCACTACCCGCCATCGCCGGACCGGCCACCCAGTCGGCACCCCCCGCCACCGATGCCGCTGAACTACCCGCCCGGCCGACGCCACCCGCTGCGACGACTTCAACATCATTCATCGCACCGGCCGTAATCCCGACACAGCCGATTGCAACGCCTGCACCAGTTTCGCCTTCGGCACCGCTTGCCAAGGCACCCAGCCAACCACTCCCGCCGCGAGCGCAGGCGGCGCTGCAAACACCTTCACAGCGGCCGTCCGGTTCCCTCCAACCGCCTCAGCAAAGTCGCCCAGGCGCAGCGGTTGCAGCCCCTTCAGCCGCCGGATCGGTGGCCGTAGCCCGCGATACCGCTCCCATCCTCTCGCAATCCGCCGCTGCACCAACCAACACGAGAGACGCCGCACCGCCGCAAGCCGCAGCACTGTCCTCCAGCCCCACCATCCCGGCCCGCGCTGCCGCTTCGGTCACCAGAACGGCCACCACGATCAGATCCGCGGCGTTCACCCAAGCGCTCCCCGCGCAGGCATCGCCACCTTCGAGGCCTCAGCAACCTGCCACCAAGCCAATTGCGGCCCGGGCGGCACCACCCGCGTCATCACAGATCCAACCAGTGCCAATGCGTCAGCGGGCCGTCCTTACTGCGCCGTCGATCACCAACATTGGCAGCCCCCCTTCTTTCACCGCCCCGCAATCTCCGCCACCCGGCGCGCCGACCTACCAACCGCCCTCCGCGCGCCCGGCCGCATCTCCCCAGCAGCCGGCCGCCGCGTCCTTTGCCCCACCGCCGCAGCAGGCCGCCCCCATCACCCTGCAGGGCGACATCGTCCTCGACGGCGCCCGCGTCGGGCGGTGGATGACCAGCAGCCTCGCCCGCCAGGCCTCCCGCCCCGCCGCCGGCCCAACCGGTCCCGACCCCCGCCAGACCCCCCTATGGTCCGGCCAAGCACAAGGCTTCTGAATGTCCGATTTTAGTCTGACCCTCGGCCCAGTCGCTTTCGCCGGATTCGAGCTTCCCAGTTCCATCACCCTTGGCGGCCACCAACGCTTGGCCATCCACCGCTTACCCGGCGGCCTACGCATCATCGACGCCCTCGGTCCCGACCCGGCGGATATTGCCTTTTCTGGCATCTTTACCGGCCCCGACGCCGCCGATCGCGCCCGCCTGCTCGACACCCTCCGCGTCGCCGGGGCCGCCCTCCCACTTTCTTGGGACGCCTTCTTCTACACAGTCATCATTGAGACGCTGGAGGCGGACTATCGCAGTCCCTGGTGGATTCCCTATCGCCTTTCCTGCACCGTCCTACGGGACGAAGCGGCCGCGCTCGTCACCTCGGCCATCCAACTCACACCCGCCATCAGCGCCGACCTGCTAGCCGCCGGCTCCTTCGCCACCGCCGCCTCTGTCGCTATCGGTACGCCGGGCGCCACCACCGCAGGCACCGCGGCCTATGCCGCTGCTCAAACCACGCTCGCTACCACGCTCACTGGAATCGACGGCCAACTCGCCGCCGCTGAACCGGGCCTGCAATCGTCAGACCTACCCTCCGCCACCGCCTCGGCGGGCCTGCTTGCACAGCTCAGCAACGCGCGGGCCTACACCGCTCGCGCGGCCCGCAATCTGTCTACCGCCAGCACCTGATGGGGAACCTTACCGTCGCAGGTGGAAATCTTTTCCGCATCGCCGCCGAACAGCTTGGTGACGCCACACAATGGATCCGCATTGCGGAGTTGAACGCGCTGTCCGACCCGGTCCTGACCGGGCTCACAGTGCTCAGGCTTCCCAATCCGGATCCCACCGCCGGGGGCGGCATTGCCCGACAATAGTCTTCGCACCCCCAGCATCACCGCCCTTTCGGACGGGGCCGAACTGCCGAACCTCATCGACGGCGACATCTTCGACAACGCTCACTTCGCCGCAGCACGCTTTCGTCTCCGCTTTGCACTCTCCCCCACCGATGCGGAAACCCTTTTCCAACCCGGCGCCGTCATCGAAATCCAATCAACCCTCGGCGGCGCTCCCACAAGCTTGCTCCAGGGCGAGACCGATACAATCACTTGCGACGTCCTGAACGGCATCGTCGACGTCGAGGGCCGCGACCTCACCGCTCGCCTGCTAGACGCCCGGACTCAAGAAACCTTCAGCAACCAAACCGCCAGCGAGATCGCCACCACCCTCGCCGGCCGCCATAGCCTCACCCCCGATATTACCGCCACCTCCACACTCGCTGGCCGCTACTACGCCACGGAGCACGACCGCATCACACTCGGCCAGTTCTCGCGCGCCACAACGGAATGGGATCTCCTCACCTTCCTCGCTGCCCGCGAAGGCTTCGAGGTATTTGTCACCGGCCAAACCCTAACCTTCGCCCCGCCCCCTGACACGCCGGCGGTGCTCACCCTCTCCCCCGATCTCTGCATCAGCCTCCAGCTCGAACACGCCCTCACCCTCGCCCGCGATATCGAGGTCACGGTCAAGTCCTGGAACAGCCGCCAGCAAAATGCCTTCACCCAAACCGCCCGCAGCGCCGCCAGAGGCAAGCGCAGCGGTCCGGTCCAGCGCATCGTCGTCGTCCGACCCAATCTCGCCCCAGATGACGCAGCCCAGCTAGCAAAACGCATCCTCACCGATCTCTCGGCGCACGAGCGCAACGTACATGCCGAACTCCCCGGCGAACTATCGCTGACGCCCCGTAGTCAAATCTTACTCACCGGCACCGGCACCGATTTCGACCAGATCTACTACGTCGCCGAACTCGACCGGCATTTCAGCGCTGCACACGGCTTTACCGAGCGGCTGCACCTTAAGAACATTCCCTCCAACGCCTCGATCGACACGTCATAGGAGCCAGGGTTTGGATCGTTTGCTCAACGCGCTGAAAGCCCAGGGCGCCAATCAGGACCAGGCAGCCGGTGTACCACGCTTCGGCACCGTCACCTCCGTCGACCCCACCACCGCCACCGCCCGCGTCACCCTCCAGCCGGAGGGCGTGCTCACCGGCTGGCTCCCCTTGCTCACACCCTGGGTCGGTAATGGCTGGGGCCTAGTCTGCCCGCCCTCACCCGGCGACCAGGTGCTCGTTTTCCCGCAAGAGGGCGATGCCGAACACGGTCTCATCCTCGGCGCCAGTTGGTCGGCCAAAACCACCCCACCTGCAGCCCCCTGCGGTGAATTCTGGCTAGTCCATAAATCCGGCAGCTTCCTCAAACTGCAGAATGACGGAACCGTGCAGATCAAGGCGGACGTCTACGTCACCGGCACCGTCCAGGTCACCGGCGACGTTCGTGCCGCGGGTGACGTCTATGACAGCCACGGCGCACTCAGCGCCCTGCGCGCCCACTATAACGCGCACCTTCATCCGCCAATCCCTTCCACCACCAGCATGCCGGATTGATTGATCGCGACTTAGGAAGTACCCATGCCCGACCTATCTCAACTCTGGGGCAATGATCTAGCCTGGTCTCCCACCGGCGACCTCGCCACCGCCGACATCCCTTCTGTCACGCAACAGCGCGTCCTGCGCCGCCTGCTCACGAGCACCGGCGAATACCTATGGGCACTGGATTACGGCGCAGGTCTCGCCTCATTCGTCGGCCAACCCGGCGCCGCCGCCGCCATTCGTGCCGCCATTCGCGGGCAGATCTTCAAAGAGGCCGCCGTCGCACAAACCCCCGAACCGATCATCGACCTGGTGCCGGACCCGGCCGGCGCGATCTATGTCCACATTCGCTACGCCGACGCAACCACCGGCGGCACTCAGACGATCGCCTTCGTCACCTGACGCCAACCGCTTGCGCATAGGTCAAACATGCAGCTTGAACTTCAGGACTTTACAACGCTGGTGCGCAATATGGCCGCTGGCGTCCAGGGCAGCGCACGCGTGCTCGTCGACCTCACCACCGGCAGTGTTCTCCGCGCGATTCTGGAGGCGAATGCCTCGCTTGCTCTATGGCTGCAATGGCTCATCGTGCAGGTGTTGGCCGCAACCCGCGCGGCAACTTCCAATGGCGCCGATCTCGACACCTGGGTTGCCGATTTCGGCCTTGCTCGCCTACCCGGCCAGGCCGCAGCCACGACGCTCGTCTTCTCTCGAATCACGCCGGGCTTCCCCGCAACCATCCCCGTCGGCGCACAGGTTAAAACCGGCGACAATACCGTCACCTTCACCGTCCTGGCCGACCCGGCCAACCCCGACTTCTCCGCCACGACGAACAGCTACGCCGTCGTCCCATCCGTCACCGCCATCGCCATCTCGGCCGCCGCTACAACATCCGGCGTCATCGGCAACGTCCAGGCGGGTGCAATTTCCCTCCTCGCCTCTGCCATGCCGGGTATCGACGCTGTCACCAACCCCGCCGCGGCTGCCGGCGGTCTTGATGCCGAGCCCGACGCCGCCCTACGCGTCCGCTTTGGCAACTTCATCGATAGCCGCTCGCGTGCAACTCCGCGCGCCATCGCCTTTGCAATCCAATCACTGCAACAGGGCATCGGCTTCGTCCTGGCTGAAAACACCGATCCGTCCGGCGCCACCCGCCCGGGTTTCTTTACCGTAACCATTGATGACGGATCTGGCTCGCCACCGTCGACGTTGATTGCACTAGTCGCCGCCGCGATCGACGCAGTGCGCCCCGTCGGCACACAATTCGCCATCCAGCCGCCCCAGCCAATCGCCGCCAATGTTTCCATCACCATCACGACGCCAACGGTGAACCATGCCGCTGCCCAGTTGGCCGTATCCAACGCCATCACCAACTACATCTCGACCCTGCCAATCGGTGTACCACTCCGCACCTCCCGCCTCGCCGCTCTCGCCTACGCCGCAGACCCTTCGATAAGCAACGTCTCCCTCCTCACCATCAACGGCGGTAACGATCTCGTTCCGTCAGCCACTGGCGTTGTAAAGCCTGGAACGATTGCGGTGAACTGACATGACTGGTGACGCACCCGACTTCATTACCCGCATCAAATCCGCTCTCCCAACCCGGTGGTTCCCCGACGACACCCCCGTGCTGGACAGCGTCCTATCCGGACTCGCCATCGCATGGTCGGCGCTGTACGCCCTGCTCGCATACGTCCGTCTACAGAGCCGCATCGCAACCGCCACCACGTCTTTCCTCGAGGGCGCAAGCACGGACTTCTTCGCCGACCGCCTTCCCCGCCGTATCGGTGAGTCCGACGACAGCTTCCGCGTCCGTCTGCAACAGGCACTCAGGCGCGAACACGCCACCCGCTTCGCGCTGCTCTCCACTCTGCAGGACCTCACGGGACATATTCCCATCATCTTCGAGCCATCGCGCATCACCGACACCGGCGCCTATGCAACAGCCTCGATGGGTTACGCAGTGGCCGGGGCCTGGGGCAGCCTCGAATTGCCGTTCCAGGTCTTCGTCACCGCCCGGCGTCCCCAGGGCGTTGGCATCGCCAATATCGCGGGGTATGCCACCGGCGGCCCCCTCGCCCGCGCCAGCCTCGCGCAGATTAGCGGCCAGGTCACCGACGCAGACATTGCCGCCGCCGTCACCGCCGTGATGCCAACGGCATCCACCGCGTGGCTTCGGATCACCAACTGAGGAAACCCCTACGTGGATCGCCAGATAGTCTACCCGGGAAGCATCCCGCTCGACACCGACCTCTTGTCCATTCAACGCAACACCATGGTTGCACTCGGCTACCTGACCCAGGCGACGCTCGGCGCATCGACCTTCGTCGACGGGCTGGAGTGTTTCGCCACGACGCCCGCAAGCCTCACCATCGTGCTCAACCCCGGCAGCATCGGGTCGTTCGGTGCCATTGATGCGGCGGCCTTTGGCTCCCTACCAGCCGACAATGTTGAGCCGCTCGTGCGGATGGGAGTTTCAACCAACCTGACCAACCTGACCCTGACCGCACCAGCCACGTCGGGCCAGTCCATCAACTACCTCATCCAGGCTAGCTTCAGCGAAACCGACACAACGGCAATCGTCCTTCCCTACTACAATGCCGCCAACCCCGCTCTTCCGTTCAGCGGCCCCGGGAACAGCGGGATCGCCGAAAACACCCAACGCATCCAACGCGTGCAGTTTCAGGTCAAACCGTCCGCCCCGGCCAACGCTGGCTCGCAGGTGACGCCGCCCGTCGATGCAGGTTGGAGCGGGCTCTACGTCGTCACGGTCAATTACGGCCAAACCCAAATCACCTCCTCCAGCATCGCGACCTATCCCGGCGCACCTTTCATTGCGTTCAAGCTCAGCGGCCTCACTCCCGGCTTCTCCCGCATGGCGACCTTCACCGCGTCGGGCAACTTCGTCGTCCCGAATGGCAGCACGTCTGTCAGAGTTCGGCTCTGCGGCGGCGGCGGTGGTGGCGCGTCCGGTCAAGGTGGCGCCGGCGGTGGTGCCGGCGGCTATGCGGAGGGCATTGTCCAAGTCACCCCGGGCCAGGTCATTCCGATCACGGTCGCCGGCGGCGGAGCAGCGGGAAACGTCGCCGCAGCCACAGCAGGTGGCACCAGCAACTTCGGCAGCGCCATGTCCGCCACTGGCGGCTCTGGCGGCGGCAACGCTCAATCCTTCGCCTCGGGCGGCGCTCCCGGTGCGGGCTTCGGTGGCTCTCTGAACCTACGCGGCGGCTATGGCTCCGACGGGAACGCAGGAACGGTCATGTTCGCCGGCAATGGCGGCGTCTCCTATTTCGGTGGCGGCGGCCGCGCCGCATCCACCGGTAGTGCCACCGAACAAATAGCGCTCGCCCCCGGCTCCGGCGGCGGCGCCGCTTACAGCGTCAGCGGCGCGGGCGGCCCCGGCGCACCCGGCGTCGTCATCGTGGAGTTCTAGTCTTGATCCGCATTTTCGCCATCCTGCTATTTATCGTTCCGGTATTCGCCAGTGCGCAATCCGTCAGCAGTTCGTACGCGACACGGGACGGTAGGGCCGGCACCGTCGTCATCACCTGCCCCAGCAGCGACAACACCTTCACAGCAGGCCCTTGTCCCGTGGCAAAGCCCAGCCCGGTCACGTTCGCCGCGCCATCTACGTCCGCGATCGTCACCCCGAACACCGCCGTGACGGTATTTGCCGCCAGCAGCGTCGCCACGGGATGCGACTTTGTGAACACTGGCACAGCCATCCTTTACATCGACCTGACGACGACCGCCGCCGCGGGCTTGCCAACCTCGATCCCACTGCAGCCAGGCCAGTCCTTCCACTGCCCCTACCCCCCCGCGGGCGCCGTCTCTGCAGTGGCGGCCCAGGCCCAATCCTTCGTGGCAATTCGCTACTAGCTCCCCGTCATCCGCGCCGCGTCTCGACTTGCTAAGGAACATCCATGACCACGACTGCCACCCATGTCTGGCGGCCGAGCGCCGCGCGCAGCATTACCCTGGACGCTTTCGTCCCGGTCCCGCGCGGAACGGCCGCCCAAGCGCCCGCCTTACTCTCCTGGCCGCTGAAGGACCCGAGCGACCTGCTGGACTACCAGTTCGACATCGCACCGGCGCTTATCGGCAACGACGGCGATGCAATTTCCACCCTCGACATCACCATCAACCCGTCAGCAACCGGTGACCTGGCGCTGTCATCCGCCGCCGCCGATGGCAGCCGCGCCGTGTTATGGCTGGCCGGCGGTCAACCCGGTGTCACCTATACTGTCACGCTGAAGATCGGCACCCAGGCAGGCCGCACCATAGCGCGCTCCGTCTATCTTCCCGTGGCCACTCTAGCAGCCCAGCCCGCCAACGACGGTACAATAGTGACCGACACTGGCGAGCGCCTGGTTGATCAGAACGGCAATCCGATCATGGCAGGCTCCTGATGCCGACAGTCGACCAACTCGCACCAGCACCGGCCGCTGCGGACACCGACGAATTGCTTGCTTCCCAGTCTGGCGTTCTGCGGCGCGTCACTCGCGCTCAGTTACTCGCGGGCACGCAGTCGCAGATCACGCTTCCAACAGCAAATTTGCTGGGCCGTACGTCCAGCGGCTCCGGCTTGCCGGAACCAATCACGATCGGTGGCGGGCTCACACTCGCCAACGGCAGCCTATCCATGACGCCGGCTGCCGCTTTAAACCTTGCAAGCCTTGACGCATCATCCGCCCTTGTAACGCCAGCCGGTGGAACCACCCCGCGCAGCCTTGCCGACCTTTTCGCAGCAGCCGTCTCACCCGAATCCTTCGGCGCGATCGGTGACGGCGTCACCGACGACACAGCTTCCCTCGCTGCTGCCGTCGCTACGTTGCGGCCCATTCTGCTTGGCCCGCGCACCTACGCCGTCAGCGGGCAATGGACGATCCCGGTTGCCGCGATACTACTTGGCGCACCCGGCCAAACCCGGCTCCGGCGCAAAGCCCAAGCCACCGGCGGTGCCTGGATCGCTATCCAGGGGCCGAGCTTTCGCGCCCACGGCATCATCTTCGACGCCAATAGCCCCGCCATACCTGGTGAAAACTGGGCCGTCCTCGTTGCCCCCACGTGTCTACGCACCGAGTTTCACAACTGCGTTTTCACCAATGCGGGTGGTCCCAGCCTCGGCAACGGCCTCACCATTCTCGCCTCCGATCCTGCGACGACTGGTCATGTCATCGACTCGTGTGAGGCGATGGCAAATGCTGCCCATGGAATCTGGGTCCAGGCCGTCGACGGCGCGCGAATCACGAACAACCGCGTGCACGACAACGTCGCATACGGCATTAACGTCGATTATAACGACGCCACCTTCGTCCAGGCGGTTCGGCTTGCCCTCATCTCGGGCAATTCCTGCTGGAACAACGCACGCGGTATTGCCGTTGGCAACTTCAACGCAACCAACCGCGAACCCCCCAGCTGGGGCAACGCCAATCCAGACGCAATTGGCGCTGCCGTGGTCGATAATATCTGCCACGACAATATCTATTACGGCATCGCCGTCTCCGGGCGTTCCCTACTGGTGCAGTCGAACCTGCTGACGGCCAATGGCAATACGGGAAATGGTGGCGCTGGCATTCTGGTCAACGCCGCCTACTCCCGCGTCGCCGACAACACGATCACCGGCAACAGCCAATTCGGGATCGATTCAGGCGGCAGCATCGTCCTGGATATCGCCGGTAACCACATCACCGGAGCCGCCTGCGGCATCAATCCTGGCGGTAGCCAGGCCGTAACGGTGCGGTCGAATGTCCTCCAGGACAATGGCTGGGGCATGCTGGTCTACAACGTCGAAACCGACGGCGCTGGCAATAATTTCGGCCTCGCCTGCAGCAACCTGGCCATCACCGACAACACGATCGGCATTTCCTCCGGCAATGGCGGCGGCATCTGGCTGATCGACGGACCACAATCCGTTCTTGTCGCCCGCAACAACTTCTTCGGAACCTCCGATGCCAGCATCGGCCAGTGCCTCTACACCAATACCGACAGCGTCCTGATCGAGGGTAACCGCTGGAACAACACCCAGCGCCTATTCGCCAATCCCACCGCGGTAAACGGCCTGCAAACCATTCTTCTGCCCGACATCGCCGATGAAGTCATGCTCAGTGCCGTACCTTCCGGCGTGCAATCCATCAAAACGATGCACCAACTGAACGTCGCCGGGCAGATCACGTTCATCAAGCCGACCGCCGGCGGCTCTGGCTACACCCACGCCGCGGTTGCAATATCCGGCACCGGCACAGGCGCCACTGCTATCGCGTACATCGCCAATGGCGCGCTCATCGGGGTTGCAATCGTCAGTCCCGGCTCTGGCTACGGTTCGCCAGGCAGCCCCGTCGCTGTCACCATCTCGGGCGACGGAACGGGCGCAGCGGCCACCGCCTCGGTGGGTCTTTCCGTGATCGAGGGGCGGCGCGTGCGCCTCGCCTGCAATACCGCGGTCCACTTCGCCCGCGCCGGGTCCAACCCGTTCCAGGAAAATTGGACGCTTGGCGACATCACTGTCCCGGCCAACGCCACGATCACCTTCACCGGTGTCTTCGGCGCTTGGCGGGCCGACAACGTCCCGCTGGCCGACTACATCGCACCGCCCGGCGACGGCAGCCTTTTACTGCGCACCCTCCATGATGCCGACCTCATCGTTCGCCCATCCACCACCGGGCACTTCCGGGTCAGCACCGACGCCGACCCAGGCGGTTATATCGCCGCAATCGGCCACGGAAGCCCCATTGGCGTGGTCACAGCGCCGCCGGGTTCGGACTATCGCAATCTCGACGGCGGCGTCGGCCAAACCCTTTGGATCAAACGCCTCGGCGCCGACTCGCAGGGATGGTTCGCTGTCGCCTGACCGCACACCAGGAAGACCGTGGCCCATGCCAGACGACGCCAAACCCGACTTGCGGGCCCAGGAACTCGCCGAACGCGCGGCGTTTCGCTCGATCACCGACACTTTTCGCCTGCTCGGCATCGACATTACCGAGATGGGCGATGTGAACGACCTACGGGACGATTTCCGCTTCATTCGCCGCCAACGTGAAAACAACGAAATTCGCCGAACCGAGGCAAGCAAATCCGCCGTTACTGCCGTCATTGGCGGTGTCGTGGGGATGCTAATAAGCGCCGTCACCTGGCTCCTCACTATCGCAAGGCATCCGCAATGAGGATCAACCTACGCAGCCCGATATGCCGTCGCAATATCGTCGCGGGCCTTGCTGGCCTGGCACTCGGCGGCCTATTCGGCTTCGGCTTGATCGTGTGGACCAACCGCATCTCCCCTATCGTGATCCATGAGGCGCAGGAGGTCGACGGCGTTGCCACCCGCAATGGCCATATCGACCTATATTTCGAGTTCGACCGCACCCGTGATTGCCCAACGGACACGTCGCGTTGGCTGTGGACTTGGGTCGACCATAACGGGACGCGGATCAAGCAATTCTATCCGCTGCTCAACACCACCACCACCCTCACCGACGTGGGGCGCGATCAGCGCTTCATCCTGACCATCCCGATCCCGCCCGGGGTCTGGCAAGGCCAGTGGTATTATTGGTCAAAAACGGTCGATCACTGCTCACTCCTTGCCGGATTATTTCAATCCAGGATTCGCGAGAGCAACGACATTCCAATCCAAATCGTGGCTGACGCCCCAGCATCTTCTCATTGACGCCGCGGCTGCCTGCCCGGTTACAATTCCGCACAAAGCTGAGGATGTGCTTCGTGAGAGACGGGACTATCAAGCGATGCCACGGAGGAGTGAGGCAAATGGCTCATCGTTATCTACTGACCCGCTTCCTGTTCACAGCGAGCGCTCTCGCGATGATTGGCTGCGTTTCAGCCGCTTGCGCTCTCGGATAGTCACTCCTGGGCATGCGGTGCCAAAGCACCACCCGTCCTAGCTTTACAAAATCGCGATCTAGAAGCGGGGCGGCAGTTGCCCCGCTTGGCTGCTCGTTGTCTAGTGTTCCGGCAATCCACCCGGGATATGATGCCGCCAAAAGTCGCCTCGATCACCATGGCCTACAATGAATCGGTGCTTCTGCCGGTCTGGGCGCGGCACTACGCGCGCCAGGTTGGAGCCGACCATTGCTATGTCGTCGATCACGGCTCGACTGAGCCATTGGTGCTCCCGCCTGGCGTAAACACGATTCGTATTCCACGATCTCCGCACGACGATCAGCGGCGCGCGCGGTTTATCTCTGGGCTTACGGCCAGTCTGCTAAACTACTATGACTGGGTAATCCATACAGACGTCGATGAGTTGGTCCTAGCCGACCCTCACCATTTCTCTGACTTACCGGCTTTCTGCGCCGCGACGAGCCTGCAGACCGTATCGACGATTGGGTTTGACGTCCAGCACGTCCCCGTCATTGAACCGCCATTAAATCCCGCCAGCCCCCTCGGCGATCAGCGGCAATGGGTCCGCTTCACCAGCGCGATGTGTAAACCGGTGCTAACCCGGCGCGCTATCGCCTGGGCGCCGGGTTTCCATTGCGCCGACCAACCATTGGCGTTTGCACCGCTCTATCTCTTTCACCTGCACTGGGCGGACCGCGACATCGGGATGCAGCGCCTGAAGAAGACCCGCGATATGGCCTGGGCAAAGGGTGATTTCGGCGCCCACCAGCGCGTGGCCGATCGCGATTGGGCCGAATTGTTCGACGCTATGGCTGCGCTGCCCCGCCTCGACCCTGTCGAATTCGACCCGGCGGCCGCGCCGATCCGCGATTGGCTGAAGCGCACGGTGGACAGTGGCATAGGCCGCGAGCACGAGACGTATACCTTCGACCTGCACGTCAATGCCGGGGAGCTCTGGTCCATCCCCCCCCACTTCCGCGCTCGGCTCTGACCCGCTAGGTCAGGGCATGTCAGGCACCAACCAATCCGGAATGCTCCGTGGCTTCTGGTATATCGCCGGTTTGTCCCGCGCCCTCGCCAAGGGGGCGACCAAACCGGTTACACTCCTGGGCGACGAACTGCTGATTGGCCGCCGCCCAGATGGGCAGGTTTTCGCCTACTCGGACCGGTGCCCCCATCGCGGTATGCCGATGCGGCACGGCAGTTTCGATGGCACCAATCTTCAATGCTGCTACCACGGCTGGCAGTTCTCGGCCGAAAACGGCGTCTGCATCCACATTCCGGCTCTCGCAGACGCCGATCCGACGCAACCAGGCCGCTTTCGCCTGCGCTCCTATCCTTGCCGCGACGTCCAAGGCAACGTCTGGGTCTATATCCCAGCCGGCCGCACGCTGCCCAACACCCTGCCTGATGTGCCGCAGGTTCCTGGCTTCGATGGGATCGCGCCGCAGATCGCCACGACCATGCGCTTCCCGTCCAATGCCGACATCGCCGCCTATGGCTTTTGCGACCCGGCGCACCCCGCATTCGTCCACACCTCGCGCTGGTGGAAGTCCAAGGCCGGCCTAAAGCTACGTCCCAAGAAAAAAGCGTTCGAGCCTGCGCACCACGGTTTCCGCATGAAATCCCACCAACTGAGCGGCGGCGCTCGTCCGTATCGCCTCATGGGAACAGACGTTCAGGTCGACGTCACCATTGGCTTACCTGGGTTGCGTATCGAGCATATCCGAGGCAGCCGCCATTCCGCCTGCGTGCTTGCGGCCGTTACACCCGTGACGGAAACCACCACGGACGTCCATTATTGCGTCTACTGGACGATGCCCTGGTTGGCGCCGCTGCGCCCCTTTGCTGCCTGGATGGCGCGCGATTTCCTGAGCCAAGACCTCGATATGGCTGCGAAACTTGCCCATGGCGCAGCGACCCCGCCCATGCTGTTCGTCGGCGACCCCGATATCCAGATTGCCTGGCTGATGCGGCTCAAACGCGAATATTTAGCGAGCCAAGTTGAGGATCGCCCGTTCGTAAATCCGCTGACCGAACAGGTTTTGGAGTGGAAGAGCTAGAATTCCTGGGAACCATCGCCATTTGATCGCCGTTCGACCTGCGGAGGGTGGCAATGGGCTTGATGGACGAGACCGAAATTGGCGCCTTTCTCGCGGTTCGGCGCCATACGGAGGCAATCTGCAGCAATCTCACCCCCGAAGACCAATGTATTCAGTCGATGCCCGACGCCAGCCCCGCGAAATGGCATCGTGCCCATACGACTTGGTTTTTCGAGCAATTCATCCTCGCGCCGCATATGGACGGCTACAAGACGTTCAGCCCAGAATTCAGCTACCTTTTTAACTCGTATTATGAGACGGTCGGCGCCCGACACCCTCGCTTCGCCCGTGGCATGATCACCCGCCCAAGCACCGATCACGTCACCGAATACCGCGCCCACGTCGATGCCGCGATGGCGGAGTTTATCGGCTCGGGTCGCGCAAGTTCGGCGCTCCTCGCCCTAGGGCTTCAACACGAGCAGCAGCACCAAGAACTGATGATGACGGACGTTTTGCACGCGTTCGCGCAGAACCCGCTTGCCCCCGCCATGATCCCCGCCTGGTGTCCACCTAGCCCCAGCACACTTGCTGACGAATTCATCGTATTTGAGGGCGGGATCGTCAACATCGGCCATGACAGCCAGCGTTTTGCCTTCGATAATGAAGGGCCGAGCCACAGGTCGCTGCTAGCGCCCTACCGCCTTGCGAACCGGCTGGTTCGGAACCGCGCGTGGTTAGCGTTCATCGCGGCCGGTGGTTACACAACCCCGACGCTCTGGATGTCGGAGGGTTGGGCTGCGGCGCAGGAGAACGGTTGGAACGCCCCGCTGTATTGGCGCAAGACCGACGATCGTTGGACGGTGTTCACACCAGGCGGCGAACGCCCGATTGACCTCGATGAGCCCGTTCGCCACGTCAGTTGGTATGAGGCTGACGCTTTTGCACGTTGGTCCGACGCACGCCTTCCGACTGAGTTCGAGTGGGAGGCTGCGAGCGAGGATCCACGTATAACGGAGCGCGAGGGGCATGTCTGGCAGTGGACCGCCAGCGCCTATCTTCCTTATCCGGGCTTCCGCCCGGTCGCGGGCGCGATCGGCGAGTACAACGGCAAGTTCATGATCAACCAGATGGTTCTACGTGGCGGCTCCATGGCGACGCCGCCGGGTCACACACGGCCAACCTATCGCAATTTCTTTCACCCCGACCGGCGCTGGCAGTTCACTGGCCTGCGCCTAGCATTGGATCTCTAAGCCCATGCCAGACGGTTACAACGCGCCTGCAGCGTCGATAGTCGAAGAAGTTTTGATGGGCCTCAGCCAGCCGCAAAAGACGCTGCCGGCGAAGTTTTTCTACGACGCCGAAGGATGCCGTTTGTTCGGGAAGATCACCCGTCTGCCAGAGTATTACGTAACTCGGACCGAACAGGCGCTGCTACAGCAAGTCGCACCGGAGTTGCCCCGCATGCCGGGCTGCGCGCTTGTCGAATACGGTGCGAGCGATGAGAGCAAGGCCATGATGTTGCTCGATCATATCGGGGCGAGTGCCTATGTTCCGGTCGATATCGCCGATTCAGCGCTACAGGATCTGACCCAGCGCCTGCATACCGCGCGTCCATCTTTGTCGGTTCATCCAGTGGCGGCGGACTTTCTACGTCCACTCGCCCTGCCGCATCAGACCTCCAGTCAACAGCGTTTCGGGTTTTTTCCTGGTTCGACGATTGGGAATCTGGATCATGCGACGGCCCACCGCTTTCTCGTCCAGGTTCGGGAGACATTGGGCGCAAACGCTCGTTTCCTCGTTGGAGCGGATCTTCGCAAGGATAGCTCAATCCTCATTCCCGCCTATGACGACGCGCAGGGTGTGACGGCGGCGTTCAACCTGAACCTTCTGTCCCACCTCAACCGGGAAATCGGGACTGATTTCGAGCTCGAGAATTTCTCCCACCGCGCCGTATGGAATGATAGCGAGGGTCGGATAGAAATGCATTTGGTCTGCGCACATCGTCAGACTGTGAGCGTTGGGGGAACGACGATCGTGTTTGACGGCGGTGAGACCATTCATACTGAGAACAGCTACAAGCACACGGTGCCTCAACTTCGCAGCATGGCGGAGCGCGCCGGGTGGCGCTCCGAAAAGGTTTGGACAGACCCGGCTGAGTTGTTCTCGATCCATCTTCTAGCTGCAGACGACGTGGTAAACTAGGTTGTTAAGCTACGCCTAAGCCATCCGGCCCATCCTCGTCCCACAAGATCGGATCATGGGAGCTAGCGTGCTTCCATGATCCGAGAGTACTACCTCACACGCTTGCTTGGTGTTTGTCGCTGCTCACCCTGGTCAGTCATGCGGCCGGGAATTTCCCCCAAATTGTCCTGGATCGAGGCCTCTTCAACTGCTTGGCCGAGGATCACGCTCGGATCGTCGGGACTAGGCACTGGCTTTTGTCCCGCGCCGGCACTCTGCTCCATGCCGACCAGTTCGCGGGCTCGTTCCCAGTATTCCAGATCGGCACCATGCGGGCTGCCATCGGCCTCCCACAGCAGGTAGGCTCGTTCGCGGATCAACTGCTCGCGGGCGCTGTCGTATTCCAGCGGGTTGTCTGACATGCTAGTCTCCTTTTGAGGGTTCAAGCGCGCCGCAGCGCTTGCAGTTCATCGCTGGGGATAATTCAGGGAGCCGCCTCTCCGGCTGCCACACTTATTTTTCGTACAATTGCGACTAAGACGCAGTCTAATCTATCATGTGCTAGGCTATGGACATGCCTGATGCCAACCCACTACTCCTCCCACCACGCAACTTGGTGATCTGGTTGGAAGAACGTCTATGCAGGGAATGAACGTGGCGCCGAACGTGCTGACGAATGCCGCGCGGCGTAACGTCGTGGCCGCAATGCTGATCGCGACGTTTATGGTTGCGGCCGAAGTCACCGTCATCAGCACGGCCATGCCGACCATCGTCGCCCGGCTCGGCGGTTTCGACCTGTTCACCTGGGCGTTCGGAATTTATCTGCTCGGCCAAGCCGTCACGACACCGATCTACGGTCGGCTGGCAGATCTTTACGGTCGCCGAACGGTCTACCTATGCAGCACGGCTGTTTTCCTCGTGGGATCGCTACTCTGCGGCGTGGCCTGGAGCATGCCTGCGCTCATTGTCTTCCGCGCTATACAAGGATTGGGTGGCGGCGGCCTGGTTCCGCTGGCGACGATCATTATTGGCGATGTCTCAGCGCCACCGGATCGTGCCCGAATGCTGAGCTACGTCAGCGGCATCTGGGGCATCGCCGCCATCATCGGGCCCCTGTTAGGCTCGCTCTGCGTTGGGACCGTCGGCTGGCCCTTCGTGTTCTGGATCAACCTGCCCATTGGCGTGGTCACGATGGCCGTGGTTTGGCGCAATCTGCATGACCCGGTGTCGCAACGGGTCGCCGGCCGGATTGACGTCGCCGGTGCAATTCTGTTGGCCGTCGGCATCGGCGCCGGTATGGCCACTCTCGTTCAGTGGGAGACGCTATCCACCACGACAATCACGGCGTTGCTGGTGCTGGCAGCATTGTGCCTCGGTGTTTTCGGCGTGCGGGAACGGCAAACGACCGACCCGATGCTGGCCCTGCAGCTACTTCGCCTGCCAGTCATTCTCGCGGCAAACGCCTCCACCCTGCTCTGCGGCGCACTGATCATCGGTCTAACGGCGTTCGTGCCGGCTTGGGTACAAGGCGTCTTGGGCGACAATGCCCTCGCCGCCGGATTCATCCTCGGCGTGATGACGGTGTGCTGGAGCAGCACTGCCATGATTCTGGGCCGCACCTTGGGCCGCTTACCCAACCGTAGCGTGGCGCTCGTTGCCTCGATCGCACTAGTGGTGGGATCTGCGGGCCTGTTGGTTTTGTCGCGCGACAGCGTCGTCTTGCTGGTGGTCGCATCGGCGATCCTTGGCGCCGGGCTGGGAAGCACAAGCCTGGTATTCACCGTCGCGGTCCAGATGGCCGTGTCACAGGCAGATCGCGGCCGCGCGACGTCGCTGTATTATTTCTCCCGCCTGGTTGGGCAGGCCGTCGGCGCCGCCGCCTTTGGGGGCATCCTCAACGCCGGCCTTTCCGCAGCCGGGCCGGAGGCACATGGCGCACTCCGCGCCCTCATGGACCCGGCGAGCCGTCTTACACTGCCCCTCGATGACCTTGTCCGGTGGGTGCCGACGCTGGGGAACGCGCTGCACCAGGTATTCACCTTCGCGTTCGGCCTGGCAATCCTATGTGTTCCCGTCGCGCTGATCGTGCCGCGGCGTCGCTAACTCACGCTGGTCCGCATGACTTCTGCGCGGGCCGCTGTGGCGGGGGATTGCAGCGCCAACGTCACCTCCGTCACGTGCAGCGCGAGGTCGGCACCGACCATGCTTGGCGCCCCACGCTCGATCTGAGCAGCCAGTTGCGCGATGCCGCGGCTGAAATCCATGCGGTGGCCGCCTTGCGTCCGCGGCACCTTGCGGCCGTGCGCAACGGGCAAGCGGCGGCCGATTAACAGCCGCGGGATAACGCCCGATACCTTCTTCTCGATCTTGCGCGACAACCGGGCGGCATAGCTCATGCCGGTGGCCGAGATCCGCAGCGGGGTATGGTATTCCCATACATCCGGGATTGTCGCGACACCCCGTTCCCCAATGACACGCAATGATCGGTCGCTCGGCGCGATGATGGTGTTCGTCAGCCGCGCGACAACACCGCCATCAAATTCCAACATCCCAATCGACAGATCCGGGCTGCTGACCTCGGCGCCCAGTTCTTTGCCCTTTTCTGGGATCAGCAACGCGTTGAAGGCCGTCACCCGGCGCACCGGCCCAAACAGCGCCACTAGCGGCGTTATTTGGTAGCCAGCATGCTCCATGGTGCAGCCGACTTCGAATTCGTCTCGCGCTGCCCAGGGCGCGCCGGAAATGCTTCGCCAATTTTTGTAGTCCAGCATGTGCACCATGCCGTCATCCATCTCGGCCTGCGCTAGCATCACGCGGCCCAGCCGCCCGGCCTTCAACTCGGCCGCCAGCGCCTGCACCACGTCGCTGAGGTGATTGCACGGCGCTGCGGCCAGCCCCAGCCCACGCACCTTCGCGGCAGCCACCAAGTCCTCCGCCTCCGCCATCGTCATTGCCAGCGGCTTTTCCGAGTAGACGTGCCGCCCGGCCTCCAGCGCGCGTAGGCTCACTTCGTGATGGCTGCGTGGATTGGTCAGATTGACGACCATGGCAACACGATCGTCCGCCAGCAGCGCTTCCATGCTCGGGTAGGCCGGGATTTTGTGGAATGCGGTGAACGCGGCCAATCGCGCCGGATCGCGATCATACGCACCGAGCAACGTCAGCCCGTCCAATCCGGGCAGCGTCTGCATATACATATCGGCGACGTAGCCGCAGCCGACGATGGCGATGTTCATTGAACCGAGCCGCCTCAAAATTCCGGACGTCATTTACTTAACCGTAGTGTCCTAACGATACCTTGCCTGCGCACAGGCCATCGGTAGCAACATGAATACGGTTTTGATTACAGGCGCCGCCGGGTTTGTTGGCGGCCACGTCCTGCACCGTCTCTCGAACGAGCCGACCATGTTCGCAATCGCCGCAACACGCGACGGACGCGGCAATTCGCGCAAACTCGACCTACGGGACCCCAAGGCCATGCAGGCGGCCTTGGTGGGGGTGACCGCGCTGGTGCATTGCGCCGTCGGCGACCGGAGCGTGACCGTGGATGGCACCAGGGCGCTACTGCGGGCAGCGGCGAAGGCGGGCGTGCGCCGCTTCATCCACATCAGTTCTGTCGCGGTTTATGGCCTGACAACCGGAGCGGTTGGCGAGGACGCGCCGCTCGTCTCATCCGCGAGCAACGACTACGCAGGGTGGAAAGCCGCGGCCGAAGCTGCCTGTCTAGCCGAAGCCGGTATCGAGACAA
Organism: Acidisphaera sp. L21; assembly: GCF_009765685.1. Lineage (GTDB taxonomy): Bacteria > Pseudomonadota > Alphaproteobacteria > Acetobacterales > Acetobacteraceae > LMUY01. Next base: position 163,397 of record NZ_LMUY01000103.1, read on the forward strand.
TCCGCTTGCGCCCCACCATCGTCTATGGACCGGGCGGGACACTCTGGGTCTCGCAGATGGCCCGACGCATCCGATCCGGCCGTTGGGGCGTGTTCGGCGTGGGGGGCGAAGGCACCTGCAACCTGGTCCATGTCAGCGACGTCGCGTCCGCCGTGGTCGCAGCGCTGAACGCGCCGACCGCTGGCGGCGCCTTCAACGTCAATGGCCCAGAAGCCATCACCTGGAACGAATGGTTTTGTCGCCTGGCTGCCGACATCGGTGCACCGCCTCTGCGCGAAATTTCACCGCGGACGCTGCATGCCCGCTCCCTCGCGTCATTGCCGCTGAAAGCGTTGTCACGGGTCAAGCCCGGCGTTGCGGCCGATTGGCTGCTCGGGGCGCCCGCGAGCAGCGAGCTCATCCTGTTCGCGCTGGCCGCCACCTACCCGACCGACACGGCGCGGGCGGTACTCGGCTGGTCCCCCGCCGTCACGATCGATGAGGGCCTCGCGGATTCTGTCGCATGGTTGCGCCAGGAAAGGCTTGCGGCATGAGCACTCCCACAGCTTCCGTCGTCATCTGCACCTTTAACCGCCTGCGCATGCTGCAGGACGCTGTGGAAAGCTGTCTGGCCAACGCCACCAGCCGTGGCGTCGCGTTCGAGGTCGTGATCGCCGACAACAGCCCGTCCGGCCACGCCCGCGCTTTTGCCAATGGCTTGATCGCCGCCGGACGCGTGGTGCGCTGGGTGCATGCCTCTCCGCCAAATATCTCGGTCGCTCGCAACGCCGGCCTGCACGCCGCCAGTGCTGAATTGGTGGCGTTCATGGATGATGACCTCGTGTTGGAGCCGGGTTGGCTGGACCATCTGCTCGACACGCTGGAGCGCAGCGGGGCAGACGTTGCTGTCGGGCCGGTGCGCCCGCGCTTTGCCGAAGGCTCCGCGCCGGATTGGGATCCGCAGGGCAGCCGCTTCACACGCGTACTCCCCGCGCCCAGCGGCACCCACTTGGTCGCCGGTGGCCCGAACCGTACGCGCAATTTCGCCATCAGCACCGCTTCCTCGCTGTGGCGTCGCTCCACCTGCTTCACGGACGACGCGCCGTTCGACCCGGCGTTCGGCGCATCCGGTGGTGAGGATTTGGACCTATTTCTGCGGCTGGAACGCCGGGGCCGCCGTTTCGTCTGGTGTGCCGAGGCGACGGTTTGGGAAACCATCCCAGCCGGACGTACTACGCTGCGGTATCAGGCGTTGCGGGCCTATAGCGGCGCCCAGGTCTATACCGCGGCGGCGGTGCGCCACGCTGTCCGCCCCGGGCGCAGTGCGGCCGACATCATGGGACGCGGCGCCATCCAAGCCGTCGCGGGTGCAGGCGCATTGCTGCTCACCGGATTAACCGGGCGCCAACGTTTTGTGCGGCATCTTCTCGGCACAGCATCCGCCGCTGGCAAATTGTTCTGGTGGCGGAAGATCCCACTCTACCACGTCGAAAAGGCGCCCCAGACGTGAGCGACGAGTCATTGAGCGACCAGCCGTCTGCCGACGACATCCTCGCATTCGGAACCTATTTTTCCGCGTTGGACGGACACCAGGCATTGGCAGCAATCGTCGGGCGGTCTTCTGACGCAGCGTTTGCCTATGTCTGCACGCCGAACGCAGTGCATGTGGTCAATTACGAACGCGGCGAACCACGGTTTCGCGCCGGTATCGACGGCGCCTGGCTGCGACTGTGCGACAGCCGCGTCGTCGCCCGCCTTGCCGCGACCATGGCCGGGGTTACGCTCCCACTCGCGCTCGGAAGCGACCTGACAGCGGATCTGCTGGCGGGCGCGATACGACCGACCGACGCCATCACCATCATCGGTGGCACCGCGGAGATGGAGAGCCGGCTCCGCCAGCAGTATGGTTGGACGAACGTGGTGCGGCATGACCCGCCATTCGGCTTCATCGGCGACCCCGCTGCAATCGCCGCCTGCGTGAATTTCGTAGTCGCCCACCCGGCGCGCTACGTCTTCCTCGCCTGTGGCGCACCGCAATCCGAAGTACTCGGCCGCCATATCGCCGAACATGGCGGCGCGGTGGGAACGGGGTTGTGTATCGGTGCGTCTCTGTTATTCGCGACCGGGCTGCAGCGACGGGCGCCGTTGTTCATGCAACGCGCTGGTCTGGAATGGCTGCATCGCCTGATACAGGAGCCGAAGCGGATGACCACGCGACTGCGTAAAAGCCAATTGCCGATCCTGACACTCGCACTGCGCACCCGACTCGCCCGCCGGTAATGCTGTGCCCCGCCCGCACGCTCCGGATGGAGCGGGCGACGGATGTTCTGGCCCGCATGGCGGCGTTGCCGTTCACCGAAATTGCAACGCTGACGCAAGGCAAACCCATCCTGGTGCTGTCGCCCCACCCAGATGATGAAAGCCTTGGCTGCGCTGGCCTCATCGCGCAGGCCTGTGCCGCAGGGGTCGACGTTCATGTCGTGCTGCTGACGGATGGCAGCCGATCCCACCCGAATTCGAAGGAATATCCGGAAGCGCGGCTGATCGCGCTGCGGGAGCGGGAAATGGCGGCGGCGTTGGTGACGCTGGGCCTACCGTCCGGTCGCCTTGCGTTTTTCGGCTACCAGGATGCGTCCGCCCCGCGCAAGGGCTACCCAATGCGCCAGGCGGCGGAACAACTTGCCGCTTATATCCGCGACCACGATATCGGCAGCGTGTTCGCAAGCTGGGCCTACGATCCGCATTGCGACCATTTGGCAGCGCATCGAATCACCGTCGCGGCTTCCCGCATGGTGCCATTTCGCCATCTTGCCTACGCAGTTTGGGGCTGGACGCTAGCACGCACCACTTGGATACGCGCCCAACGCATTCGCGGCTGGCGGTTGGACATCACCGACACGCTTGCCATCAAGCGTGCCGCCGTCGAGTGCCACATGTCGCAGATGACCACGATGATCGACGACGACCCGGATGGCTTCATTCTGCCGGATTACCTGCTGGACCTGTGCTATCGGCCGTTCGAGACGTTTATCCAGGTGAACTAGCCACCCAACGCCGCGCCCATTTGCCGAATCGCGGTAATCTTCTGGTGAAGGGCCGACCAATCGTCTTCGGCGGCGATCGGTGCCCATAATTCCTCCACCTCGTCGATCAGCACCGTGCATGGCGCGGGTAGGTGGAAATAGGCGTGATCAGGACGGCCGGGTCGCGGGCGGTCGGCCAAGATTGCGCGCACAGGGGCGAAATTCTCGCCAAACGATGCGTCCAATTCGCCACCGAAGGCACGGAAGAATGCCCGCTCGAACGGCATTTGCGATTCTGCCAGCGCGACCCACCAGGCTTTCGCCAGAATCGCATCCGCCTCGGTTCCGGCTCCGGGCACACCCAGCCGGCGGATGGTTGCGGCGTCGTATTCGCGGCGAAAGGCGGGGACGAAGCCGGACAGGGCGTCGATCAACCCGTCCTTATCCGCCAGGGGCAGCAGGCATTCTGCCAGGCGGGTCAGGTTCCACTGCAACGCCTCTGGCTGGCGGCCGTAGGAATACAGGCCGCTCTCGTCGAAATATGCGGCGGTGAACGCCGGGTCGTAAGTCGGTAGCCAGCGCCAGGGGCCATAATCGAAGCTCTCCCCGGTGATGTTGATGTTGTCGGTGTTCAGGACTCCGTGCACGAAGCCGGCGGCCATCCATTGCGCGCCCATCCGCGCCACCCGCGCCACCACGGCGCGCAGGAACGCGACCGCCGGCCCGGCCTCGTCCGCTTCGGCTGCTTCGGGGATGTAGGTCCGCACGGCGTATTCCAGCAGCCGGCTCAGCGCGTCGGTATCACCCAGAGCCGCCTGGCGCTGGAACGAGCCGATGCGGATGTGCCCGTGGTTCAGCCGCACCAGCACCGCGCCGCGTGTGGGGGATGGTTCGTCGTGGCGGACCAGCTTCTCCCCGGTTTCGACCAGGCTCAGCGATTTGGACGTGTAGACGCCCTGCGCCTCCAGCATCTCCGTCGCCAACACCTCGCGCACGCCACCCTTCAGCGTCAGCCGGCCGTCGGCGGTGCGGGACCACGGGGTTTGGCCGCTGCCCTTGGTGCCTAGATCCAGCAGGCGGCCATCCTGCAAATCATGCATCTGGGCGAAGAGAAAGCCTCGGCCGTCGCCGAGGTCGGGGTTGTAGTGGCGAAATTGATGACCGTGGTAGCGCAGCGCAAGGGGCTGCGGATGGCTGCCGGGCAGTGGCTCGAACCGGGCCATGATATCGACCCACTCCGCGTCCGTCAGCCCGGCCAGACCAATACGGGCCGCCCAGCGGTCGTCGCGGTGGCGCAGGATGGCTTGCGGGAAGTCTGCCGGGGCGACGACGTCGAAGAACGCCTCACCCAATTCGGCATGGGCGGTGGACGGGCGGAATTCGGGGGAAATGGGCATTCAGGACGCCTGAGCCGGCATGTCGCGGGTGTTCATGAAGCCTCACTCCCGGCCTGATAGGCCACTATATGTGTGTCTCTAACGTGTGGCGCGAAGAAGGAAACGCCACATCATCTTCAGGCCGGCGTGATGGCGGCGTGGGCATCCCCGACCTACAGTCACCGGATGCCGATGCGTGGGAGCGAAGCCTGAGTGTCTGACCCGATTTGGGAGTATATGACCGGCCAGCGCCGCGAGAGCCATCCAGCACTGCTGGCGGAATTCGCCCGGCGCAGCGCCGCGGTGACGGGTTACGAACGGGATTTACGATATGGCAGGCACGAACGCTGCCGGTTCGATTTCTTTCCGGCCGCACCCGGCGCGCCAGTGATCGCGTATTTCCATGCTGGCTACTGGCAGGGTCGCGACAAGGCCGACTTCCTGTTTCTGGCAGCGCCGTTCGTGCAACGTGGCTTTGCCTGGGCGGCGGTGAACTACCCGCTCTGCCCCGACGTGAGTTTCGATACCCTGATGGCGGCGACACATGATGCGGCACGGACAATCCGCGACAGGGCTGGCGGGCGGTTAATCGTTGCCGGGCACTCGGCCGGCGGGCATATCGCGGCGGAATTGGGCATGGCTGGCGTGGCGGATGCCGTCGTGGGATTGAGCGGCGTGTATGATCTGGCGCCGTTGCTGGCGACGCCGTTGAACGATGCGTTGGGTTTGGACGCAGCATCTGCCCAGAGGCACTCGCCGGTGCACCGAGTCGTAGCACCGGTGCCACCGGCTTACTTCATCGTTGGTGGGGATGAGACTGCCGGATTTCAGGCGCAGAATGCCACGATGGCGGCCGCGTGGCCCGGCGCGATGCCGATAATTGTGACCGGCGCAGACCACTTCACGGTGTTGGAGCATCTGGCCAACCCGGCCTCACCTGCGTTCGCGGCGGTTGCCGGGCTGGCGGCGCACGCCTAGGCGGCGACGCAGCCGGCGTGAGCTTTGGTCTTGCGCGTAGTGGAGGCGGGGAACTTTGCCAGGCGATCGGCCGGACGAACCGGGCGGCGGACCAGCTCGCCAGCACAATTGGGGCAGCGCCCGGCGAAGTTGCGGTTGGCGCAGTCGCTGCAGAATGTGCATTCGAAGGTGCACATCATCGCGTCCAGCGAGTCGGGCGGCAGGTCGCGGTCGCAGCACTCGCAGTTCGGACGTAGTTCCAGCATGGCGGCGTATCCCCGGGTGATTGGTATCAGCGTGCCGGTTCGGCGGGCACAGTCAACTGGGCGGCGATGAGGAATTCACGGTTGCCTTCGGGGCCGGTGATGGGGCTGGCCTCGATGCCAAGCACGGTCCAGCCCGGCAGGCCGCTCCACCAATCGCGGATCATGGCGCAGACGGCGTCGTGGACCGCCGGGTCGCGGACAACGCCGTTCTTGCCGACCTGAGCCGGGCCGGCTTCGAATTGCGGCTTGATGAGCGCCACGGCCCAGGCGCCGGGTTCGCAGCAGGCGAGCGAAGCCGGCAGCACGGTGCGCAGACCGATGAAGCTGGCGTCACACACCACCGCCCCAACCGGCTCGTCCAATACCAGGTGCCGGGCGTTGGTGCGTTCGCGCACGATCACGCGCGGGTCGCTGCGCAGTTTCCAGGCGAGTTGGCCGTGGCCGACGTCGACGGCGTAGACCCGGGTGGCGCCGTGGGTCAGCAGCACGTCGGTAAAGCCGCCGGTGGAAGCGCCGACGTCCAGACAGGTTTTTCCTGCGGGCGAGAGGGCGAAATGCTCCAGCGCGTGGGCCAGCTTCAACCCGCCGCGGGAGACCCATGGGTGGTCCTGGCCTTTTACCTCCAGCGGGGCCTCACCGGGCAGGACCTGGCCGGCTTTCTCGACCCGGCGATCACCCGTGTAGACCTTGCCCGCCAGGATCAGCGCCTGCGCGCGGGTTCGCGATTCGACCAGGCCGCGGTCGACGAGAAGCTGATCGGCGCGGGCTTTCTTGGGTGGCGTGTCGCTCAGCTAGGCGGCGCCTACGCCCGGGATCTTCTGCCCGGCGGCTTCGGCTGCGGTTCGGACGATGTCCTTGGCGGTGAGGCCGGCGTCGGTCAATTGGGCGGCGGGGGTGTTGTGGTCGATGAACCGATCGGGCAGCACCATCGGGCGGATCTTCAACCCGCCATCCAGCAGCCCGGCCCAGGCCAGATGCTGCATCACCATCGAACCGAAGCCCCCGACCGAGCCGTCCTCGATCGTGATCAGCACCGCGTGGTCGCGGGCCAGGCGTTCGACCAGGTCGGTGTCCAGCGGCTTGGCGAAGCGGGCATCGGCGACGGTCGTCGGCAGGCCACGTGCCGTCAGTTCGTCCGCCGCCACCAGCGCGTCGGCCAGGCGGGGGCCGAGGCTCAGGATGGCGATCTCGGCGCCGCGGGTCTCCCGCACGATGCGGCCCTTGCCGATCGGCAGGGGCGTGCCGCGGGCGGGCAGCGCCAGGCCAGTGCCCTCGCCGCGCGGGTAGCGCACGGCGGATGGCCCGGAATCGTAGGCCACCGAGGTCGCGACCATGTGGACCAGTTCCACCTCGTCTGCCGGGGCCATCAGCACCATGCCGGGCAGGCAGCCGAGGAAGGCCAGGTCGAAGCTGCCGGCGTGGGTGGCGCCGTCGGCCCCCACCAGCCCGGCGCGGTCCAGCCCGAAGCGGACCGGCAGGCCCTGAATCGCCACGTCGTGCACGACCTGGTCGTAGGCGCGCTGCAGGAAGGTGCTGTAGATGGCGCAGACGGGGATCATGCCCTCGGTCGCCATGCCGGCGGCGAAGGTGACGGCGTGCTGCTCGGCAATGCCGACGTCGAAGATGCGGTCGGGGAAGCGCTTGGCGAACTTGTCGAGCCCGGTGCCGGACGGCATCGCGGCGGTGATCGCCACCACGCGCTTGTCGGCCTCGGCCTCCGCGATCAGCGCGTGGGCGAACACATTGGTGTAGGTGGGCGGGCCGGGCGGGGCCTTCACCTGCTCACCGGTCACCACGTTGAACCGGCTGACGGCGTGCAGCTTGTCGGTCGCCGCCTCCGCCGGGGCGTAGCCGCGACCCTTCTGGGTGATGGCGTGGACCAGGATCGGGCCGCTCTCCTCCGCATCGCGCACGTTGCGCAGCACGGGTAGCAGGTGGTCCAGGTTGTGGCCGTCGATCGGGCCCAGGTAATAGAAGCCCAGTTCCTCGAACAGCGTGCCGCCGGTGAGGATGCC
>NZ_LMUY01000103.1:171022-240833 GCF_009765685.1 Acidisphaera sp. L21
CGTTGCGCAGCACGGGCAGCAGGTGGTCCAGATTGTGGCCGTCGATCGGGCCCAGGTAGTAGAAGCCCAGTTCCTCGAACAGCGTGCCGCCGGTGAGGATGCCGCGGGCATATTCCTCGGCCCGCTTGGCGGTCTTGGCCATGCTGGACGGGAAGCGCTTGGCCATGCGGGCGGCCAGGTCGCGCAGGTTCAGGAACGAGTTGGAGCTGAGCAGCCGGGTCAGATAGGCGCTCATGGCGCCGACGGGCGGGGCGATCGACATCTCGTTGTCGTTCAGCACCACGACCAAGCGGGCCTTCATGGCGCCGGCGTTGTTCATCGCCTCGTAGGCCATGCCGGCGCTCATCGCGCCGTCGCCGATGACGGCGATGACGTTGCGGGGGGCGCCCATCATGTCGGACGCCACCGCCATGCCCAACCCGGCGGAGATCGAGGTGGAGGAGTGGGCGGCGCCGAACGGGTCGTACTCGCTCTCGGACCGGCGGGTGAAGCCGGACAGGCCGCCGGGCTGGCGCAGGGTGCGAATGCGGTCGCGGCGCCCGGTGATGATCTTATGCGGGTAGCATTGGTGCCCGACGTCCCAGATCACGCGATCCTTGGGCGTGTCGAACACGGCGTGCAGGGCGACGGTGAGTTCGACCACGCCTAGGCTGGCGCCGAGATGGCCGCCGGTGGTGCTAACGGCGTCGATCGTCTCGGCCCGCAACTCATCCGCCAGTTGGCGAAGCTGCTCGGCAGAGAAATTGCGCAAATCCGCAGGCACACGCACGCGATCCAACAATGGGGTCGACAGGCGCGGCGGGAGAATCGGGGCGTTCAACTCAATATCCCCGGGAGACGACATAGGCGGCAAGATCCTTCAATCGCGCGGCCCGCGCCCCGAACATATCCAGATGGGAAATCGCTTCGTCGCTGAGTGCCCGGGCCCGCGCCGTGGCGCCCTCCAAGCCCAGCAGCGCAACCAAAGTTGCTTTCCCGGCAGCGGCATCCTTGCCGGCGGTCTTGCCGATCGCCGCGGTGTCGCCCGCGGCGTCCAATACGTCATCGGCGATCTGGAATGCAGTGCCCAAATCCCGCCCATACGCTGCAATCTTGGACCGAGCCGACGGGCTGGCGCGACCCAGGATCGCCCCGGCCTCTGCGCTATATTGGATCAACCGACCGGTCTTCAGCGCCTGCAGACGCTCGACCTCGGCCTCGCTCAGTGTCCGGCCTTCAGCCGCCATATCGATCATTTGACCCCCTGCCATTCCGCGGGCGCCACTGGCGGCGCCCAGCGCCGCGACCAGCTCGCAGCGCGCCAGCGGGTCGGGGTGCGTACCCTCCGCCGCCAGCACTTCGAACGCGCGGGCCTGCAGAGCGTCGCCTGCCAAAATAGCGGTGGCTTCGTCGAACGCCATGTGTGTGCTTGGCTTGCCACGACGCAGATCGTCGTCGTCCATCGCCGGAAGGTCGTCGTGCACCAGCGAGTAGGCGTGCAGCATTTCCACCGACGCGGCGACGCGGGCAGCCCTGGGACGCGGCACGTCGAACAGGCTGGCGATTTCCAGCACCAGGAAGCCGCGCAGGCGCTTGCCGCCGTTCAGGCTCGCATAGCGCATGGATTCGATGAGCCTGCCTTCCGCACCCTCCGGCTGGCCGAGCAATTCGTCGAGCGCTGCTTCGGTAACGATGACGGCGTCCGCCATCGCGGCCCCAAGTGCATCGGCGTTGTCACGCAAGAGCGAATCAGCCGACATTCATGACCCTGAACACAGACACGCCCTTCCGGAAAGCTTTGCTGGCACCCCGCCAAATTGGCGAGGTCGCGGAGGCATAATCCCTCCAAACAAACACTGCCGACCCGCCCGTTGCAAGATGCAGAGGCTGTTGGGGGCAATTTCGCGACTTTTTGGCAACAGGTTGGACTGCGGATGATGCAGTCGCGCCACGAAGCCGCATTGTAACCTATTGTAGCCCGGTAGGGCCAGTGGCACGATGCGAGGTTGTGGCCGAACAGCACGCTGTCGCAGCGATCATGAAACCTGGCGGTTGTAATCGGCTTACTGGCCTTCAACATGCCAGGCTTGCAGTGCACAATGCCGGGATCGGCGCGTGCAGGCCTTTGCGTTCATAGGCCACCGGCGTGTATGTCGCCGTCCACGATCCGCTGGGGCTCCCGCCCCGGCATAGGAGAATGAGGTAGATGTCGATTCCCGTGCAGCAGGTTCTCCGGGTCGGAGCCTATGTGGTGAAGCAGCATTTGACCGGGCGCAAACGCTACCCGTTGGTCCTGATGCTGGAGCCGTTGTTCCGCTGCAACCTGGCCTGCTCCGGCTGCGGCAAGATCGATTATCCGAACGAGATCCTGAACCAGCGCCTGTCGGTCGCCGACGCGCTGGAGGCTGTGGATGAGTGCGGCGCCCCCGTCGTTGCCATCGCTGGCGGTGAGCCGCTGCTGCATCGTGAGATGCCGGAGATCGTCGCCAAGATCCTGGAGCGGAAGAAGTTCGTCTATCTCTGCACGAACGCCCTGTTGCTCGAGAAGAAGATGGACGACTACAAGCCGAACCCGTTTTTCTCCTGGGACGTCCATTTGGATGGTGACAAGGAGATGCACGACAAGGCCGTGAGCCAGGACGGCGTTTACGAACGTGCCATCTCCGCCATCAAGAAGGCGAAGGAGCGTGGCTTCCGCCTGTCCATCAACTGCACCCTGTTCGACGGCGCACAGGCCGATCGCGTGGCCAAATTTTTTGACGACGTGATGGCGATGGGTATCGACGGGATCATGACGTCCCCTGGTTATGCCTACGAGCGTGCGCCCGACCAGGCCCATTTCCTGTCCCGCCAGAAGACCAAGCAGCTCTTCCGCGACATCCTGACCCGCGGCAAGGGCAAGGGCTGGAAGTTCACCCAGTCCCCGCTCTTCATGAACTTCCTGGCTGGCAACGAGAGCTATCATTGCACGCCATGGGGCAAGCCGACCCGCAACGTATTCGGCTGGCAGCGCCCCTGCTACCTGCTGGGTGAGGGTTACGCCAAGACCTATACCGAGTTGATGGAGACCACGGACTGGGACAAGTACGGCACCGGCAATTACGAGAAATGCGCCGACTGCATGGTCCATTCCGGCTACGAGAGCACCGCCGTGGTCGACGCCGTCAAAAGCCCGATCAAGACCATGATGGTCGCCCTGCGCGGCCCGCGCACCACCGGGCCGATGGCGCCGGAGATCCCATTGGATAAGCAGCGCCCGGCCGAATACACGTTCAGCAAGCACGTGCAGCAGAAGATGGAGCAGATCCGCCACAAGCCGAAGGCGGCCGAGATGTCCGACGCGGACTAGCCGCGCCGTCGTGAGATAGAATAGGGCGGAGGGCGCGGGCTCTCTGCCCTATTTTTTTGCCCGTTGCTTCCGGGCAGCGGCCAGCACGCACAGGATTTCGAACAGCATCGCCGCGCCGTGCATGGCAGTGATGCCGCCGACATCGAACGGGGGTGACACCTCCACCACGTCGCCGCCGACGAAGTTCAGCCCGGTCAGCCCGCGCACCATGCGCAGCGCCTCCAGCATGGTGATGCCGCCGGGTTCGGGCGTGCCGGTGCCGGGGGCGTAGATCGGGTCCAGGCTGTCGATGTCGAACGACAGATATGTCGCGCCGTCGCCCACGACCCGGCGTGCCTCCTCCACCGCCCAGCGCCAGCCGCGATCGGCCAGTTCCTCGATCGGCATGACGCGCATGCCGCTGGATTCGCTGAAGCTCCACAGCCCACCCGCCACATTGCTGTGGCCGCGAATACCGATCTGGATCACCCGCTTCGGGTCCAGCAATCCCTCGTCCACCGCGCGGCGGAACGGCGTGCCGTGGTGGTAGCGGGAGCCCATGTACTCGTCGCCGGTGTCGGCATGCGCGTCGATGTGGACCATTCCGACCGGGCCATTCGCCCCGACCGCGCGCAGGATCGGCAGCGTCATCGAGTGATCGCCCCCGGCCGAGAGCGGCACCACGCCAGCGGAGACAACCTTGCGGTAGAACGCCTCGATCTCGCCCAAGGCGGGTTCGAGGTTGTAGGGCTGCTCGATCCAGGCATCGCCCAAATCGCGCACGCGCAATCCGTCGAAGGGCTGCACGCCGGTGGCGGTGTTGATCCGGCGGGAGAGGCTGGACTGGTTGCGGATCTCGCGCGGGCCGTGCCGGGTGCCTGGCCGATTGGTGACGCCGCCATCGAATGGCACGCCGATCACGCCGATATCGACTTGGGTGAGATCCTGCTCGTAGGGCGCGCGGAAGAATGTCGGGATGCCAGAAAAGCGCGGCTGCACCTGCGGATCCGCCATCTCGTGATAGCGGGTTGTCTGCTTGATCGGTTCCATGGCGGCCTCCCCGAGTGTGCCGACCTAACGTCACGGGGTTGCCCGGTGGTCAACTCACCTTGGGTGACATCACGCAAGTGGCCCGATGGCCGCGACCCGCGCCAGCAACGCCGTGCGGGCGGAGGCGGCTTCCCGCCCGAGCGCGATGAGGCCGGAGATCTGGCCGGGGTGCCGGGCGAGCGAACGCAGCAGCGCGGCCGGCCGGATGCGGCCGTTCGCATCCAGTGCCGTCATCGCGGCGGGCGGCAGGTCGCGATCCGCCGGGTCGCAGATGGCGCGCAGCACGGCGAAGGGCAAGCCGTGTTCCGCCGCGACCCGGGCCACTGCGCCGCTTTCCAGATCGGCGGCCGATGCACCCGTGCGCCGCCAGGCTGCGAATTTATCCTGTCGGGTGCCGATGATCGCGCTGGCCGCCAGCAGCAATCCGCCGGCCACACCCAAGCGCGCTGCCAGTGCCGGGTTGGCGCGCCACAATGTGCCATCCTCCGCCACGACGCCCTCGGGCACGATTACTAGACCGGCGGCCAGTTCGGGCGACAATCCGCCGGCCAGGCCGAAGCTGATGAGACCGGTGACGCCCGACTCGGCCAAGCGGTTTGCTGCCACCGCAGCCCCGGCGGCATCGCCACCGCCGACCGCGACCTCGATCCCAAGGCCGCGGGCTATCCGCGCCTCCGCCACCAGGCCGACGACGACGCCCAGCACGGGCTAGAAGCCGAACGCGACCCGGCGGTCGTTTCCACTGAGCAGGTTCCGATACCGCGCCATCGCCATCAGCGGGAAGAACAGGCGATAACCGTGGTAGCGCAGGTAGAACACGCGCGGGAAACCCACGGCGGTATAGGGCAGTTCGTCCCACTCGCCATCGGTGCGTTGCGTGCGCTGCAGGTATTCGATGCCCTGGGCCACGGCGGGGTGATTGACCTCGCCAGCCGCCATCAGCCCCAGCAGCGCCCATGCGGTTTGCGACGGGGTGCTCTGCTTATACTGCCCGGCGGGGGCGTTGGCGTAGCTCTCCTCGTCTTCGCCCCAGCCGCCATCGCTGCGTTGGCGCGACATCAGCCAGGATGCGGCGCGACGGATCGCCGGGTCGTCATGCGACAGCCCGATCGCGTTCAGCGCGCAGAGTGTGGACCAGGTGCCATAGATGTAATTGGTGCCCCAGCGCCCGAACCAACTGCCATCCGGCTCCTGCTCCCGCCGGATGTAGGCGAGGCCTCGCGCCATGGCCGGGTCCTGCATGGTGTGGCCCAACTGGGCCAGGAACGACATGCAGCGCGCCGTCACGTCGACCGTTGGCGGGTCCAGCAGCGCGCCGTGATCGGCGAACGGGATGTGGTTCAGGAACTGGTAGTCGTTATCGACGTCGAACGCGCCCCAGCCGCCATTACGGCTCTGCATGCCCAAGATCCAGGTGCGTGCCCGCTCGATCGCCGGGGCGTGGCCCGGCTCGCGGCTGCGGTGGAGCAGCATGGCGACCACGGCAGTGTCGTCCACATCCGGGTAATGCGCGTTTTCGTACTGGAACGCCCAGCCGCCCGGTGCCACGTCTGGGACCTTCAGTGCCCAGTCGCCCTTCAGCGTGGTGATCTGCCGGCTTACCAGCCAGTCGCTGGCGGCTTCGACAGATTCGGCATCGCCAGCCTCGGCCAGCGCATGGGCTGCCAGCCCAGTGTCCCAGATCGGCGACAGGCAGGGTTGGCAATAGGCGCGGTCCGGCTTCACCACCAGCAGCTTGCGCACTGCGCCCCAGGCGGTGACGGCGTCGGGATGATCCGCCGGGTAGCCGAGCGCGTCGAACATCATCACGCTGTTGGCCATTGCCGGGTAGATCGCGCCCAGCCCGTCCTCGCCATTCAGTCGCTCGACCGTGAATTGCACCGCAGCTTCGACGGCGCTGCGGCGGGACCGGAGGGGAAAGAACGGCATGATCGGCCGCAGCACCGAATCCAACCTGCGGAATACCGGCCCCCAGGCGGAGCGATACGGGCCGCGGAACCAGTCCTTCACCTGCTCGGGCGGGGTGCAGAACAGTTCCTGCACCGAGATGCCGCGCGGGTTGCGGGCTTGCGGGCGCAGCGCCATCAGCACCAGGAGCGGCACCATCACCGTGCGGGACCAGTATGACACCTTCGACAGGTGGAAGAAGAACCACCGCGGCAGGTGCATGATCTCGACCGGCATCACCGGGGTCGCGCGCCACGGCACCTGGCCGAATAGCGCCAATTGCACCCGGCAGAACACGTTGCTCCGCTCGGCCCCGCCCATGCGCAGGATGCACTCGCGCGCCCGCACCATGTGCGGCGCGTCCGCGGAGTCACCGATCGCCTTAAGGGCGAAGTAAGCCTTGACCGTTACGGATAGGTCGGGCGCGCCATCGTAGAACAGCGGCCAACCGCCTTCGCGGCCCTGGATGCCCCGGAGGTAGACGCCGATCTTGGCTTCCAACTCGGGCTCGATGCGGTCGAGATAGTGCTCCAACAGCACGTATTCGGCCGGGATCGTCGCATCCGCCTCCAACTCGAACAGCCAATGCCCGTCCGCGGCCTGCCGGGAGAGCAGGGCGGCCTTGGCGGCGTCGATCGAGGTCTGGAGAGTGTCGGTTTCGGGGCGGGTAAGCGTTTCGCTTGGCATCATCCATCCGGGCTCAAACGACGGACTCAAGAGCCGCCGCGGCAGTTTGACCTGACCTGATCGCACCCTCAATGGTGGCAGGCAGGCCGGTGTCGGTCCAATCTCCGGCCAGCGCAAGATTTGCAAGGCCGATTCTCGCGCCTGGCCGCTTGCGGTTCTCCGCTGGAGTCGCCGCAAACGTCGCACGCTTCTCCTTTACGACACGCCAGGCCGGCATTGGTTTCGCAATGCCGAGAGCGGCGCACAGTTCCGGCCACACTGTTGCAGCTAAGTCACTAGCTGGACGGTCTATCAGCCTATTCGCCGCGCTGATGGTGACGGAAACCACACCCGGTTTCACAAAAACCCACTCCGCCGTGGTGCCGAGCAGCCCTACGAAGCCGACCGGGCCTGGCGCCATGTCGTGGCGGTAGTGCAAATTAACGATCGACTCGAACGCCTCCGGTGCGGTCAGGCCCGGCAGGAGCGATTGCGCCACCGCCGCCGGCACCGCCAGGACGATGCCGTCGCCGACATCGAGCGTCACTGGCCCGTGGGGCGCGGCGAGAGTGGCGACGCGGCCACCCTCCACCGCCAGGGCCGAGATCCGGCGACCGACATGGATGGTGGCGCCGGCATCACGCAGCACGGCGAGTGCCGGGTCGATGAAGGTGGCGGACAGGCCGTCCTTGGGGAAGGCGGGGATGCAGGCGCTGCCGCCGCGCATCAGGGTCTCGCGCATGACCGCCGCCATCAGCGCGGCGCTGCCGGTGGCGGGCGCGGTGTTCAGCGCGGCGATCACCAGTGGCTCGATCAACCGGTCGTTCAGCGCGCCATGCGGCATGACGTCGGCGACGGTGGCGTCTGGACCAGCCCGCAGCAGGGCCAGCAACCCGGCATATTCGCGCAATCGTGCCCCCGGCACGCGACGCCGGGGCGCCAGCACCCACCAGGGAATCGGTCCGGCATTGGGCTCCACCGTCCAGTGCTCGCCCGTCGCCGCGTCGTAGAACGGGAACATCGAGCGTGCCGGCCCGGCCAGCGTCCCCTCCGACCCGACGCGGCGCAGGAAGCCCGCGATGGCCCGGTTGCCGGACAGCCAGAGGTGGTTGCCGTTATCGATGCGGCAGTCCAGTTCCTTGTCGTGGTAGGACCGGCATCGTCCGCCGGCGGCCGGACCTGCCTCGTACACGATCACGTCGTGTCCGGCGTCCACCAGCGCCAGCGCGGCGGCCAGCCCGGCCATGCCGGCGCCAATCACATGAACCCGGCTCATAGCAAATGGCGTGCAACGATCGCCAGTTTACGCCATTTCGGCACCTTTACGGGCTGGTCCAGCGCCGCCCAGCCGCGCTTCTCCACCATATCCAGAATTGCCGAGTAAGTCGCCCCCATCAGCCGCGCCGGCCGCATCGCCTTCTGGTCGCACTGCGCCATTGCTGTATGCGCCAGCCCAAAACGCCGCCGCGCCTCCGCCAGCATGCGGTCGCACACCACCGGCAAGTGGGGCGAGGCGAGGGCCGCCCGCGGTTCGTGCGGCACGCCCGCATCGTCCAGCCACTCGCGCGGCAGATACAGCCGGTCGCGCCCCGCATCCTCGTCCAGGTCGCGCAGAATGTTGGTCAGTTGCAAGGCGCGGCCGAGCGAGAACGCCACCTCGTCCGCCCGGGCGGACCCGTCGCCGAAGGCGCGCACAGACAGGCGGCCGACCGCGGCGGCCACCCGATCGCAATACAGATCCAGCGTGGCGAAATCCGGCGCGGCGATGACGGTATCGGCGTCCATCTGCATGCCATCGATCACGGCCAGGAAATCCTCCTGCCGTAGCCCGAACGCCTTCACCGCCGCCACCAGCACGCGCGTTACCGCGTCGTGGCCGTGGCCGGCATAGACGTCAGAAATTGCCTGCCGCCATTGCTGCAGCCCGGCGTGTTTCGCCTCGATCGGGGCTTCCTCGTCGGCCACGTCGTCCACCAGGCGGCAGAATGCGTAGATCGCGTACATTGCCATCCGCCGGTCCGGCGGGAGGATGCGCATGCCGCGGTAGAACGACGTGCCGGCGGCCTTCACGATCGCCTCGACCGCGGCCAGATCCTCGGGCGGCGCGCCCAACGGGTTCACCGCAGCCATGGTAATGCCAGCAACACGCTGCCCACCACATCGCCCCGCCGCAGCTTTACCCGGCCGGCCAGCGGGTCTTCCCGGTGTAGCCGTCCAGTCAGCCGCTTCGCCAGCCCGGCGATGACGGCGGTTTCCACGCGCAGCCGCCGGTCCTTCACGCGCCGGGGCAGGGCGGCGCCGGCACGGTTCAGGCCTTGGGTCAGTTCCACCATCTGGTTCAACACCTGCCGAAACCCGGGCGAGGCGGCACTCGCCGTGACGGCGTCGGTGGTCAGCCCCGCCGCCGCCAGCATGTCCTGCGGGATGTAGCAGCGATCCAGTTCCGCCAGATCCCCGGCGCAATCCTGCATGTGGTTCAGCACCTGCAGCGAGGCACACAGCGCGTCCGATGGCTCATAGGTGTCGGTAGACTCCCCGTGCAGGTCCAGCACGTGCCGCCCCACCGGCATGGCGGAGTAGCGGCAGTACTCGATCAACTCGTCCCATGACGCATAACGCAGCTTCGTCGCGTCCTGCCGGAACGCGCGGAGCAGGTCCAGCGAGTGCTGTGCCGTGACGCCGGTTTCGGCCAGGCTGGCGCGTAGCCGGGTGGCGCTGGGCGAGCCATCCGGCTTGTCGCCCACTAGCACTGCGCCCATCACGTCCAGCCGGGCGACCTTGTCCTCGGAACTCAGCGTCGCACTGTCGGCGATGTCGTCGGCTTGCCGGGCGAAATCGTAAAACGCATGCACGTGCGGGCGCAGCGAGGCACGGATCAGCCGCGAACCAACCGGGAAGTTCTCGTCGCTTTTGCCCTTGCCGGACGGGGCCTCGACAGACGTGCTCATGTTCCGGCCTCGCCATAGGCCCGGTTCTTCCACACCACGCCGCGGCCGCGATGGTGGTCGATCGCCGAGCCGATCGTCGCCGCCATGTAGAAAGCCGCGACGAGCGGCAGCGCCAACGCCCACAGCACCGATTGGCGGAACCGCAGCAGCGTCGGCACGTAGCTGGCGGCCGAGCCGACCCATGCCGCAAGCCCGGCCCAGCGTGTCGGGCCGTGGCCGAAGATCGCCAGCAACGGCGGCGCCAGCCACACCAGTGCCAGGCCCACGATGGTGCCCAGCAGGATCAGCGGCGAGAAACGCAATTGCACATACGCCGTGCGCGCCACCATGCGCCATACATCGACGGCTTCCGGGTAGGGGCGGATGGAGCGTGCCAGTTGGCTATGCCCCAGCCAGATGTGGCCGCCCTGCTTCACCGCGGTTGCCAGCGCCACGTCGTCGATCAATTTGCCCCGCACTGCTTCGATTCCACCGATCCGCTCCAGCGCCGCCCGGCGGATCAGGATCGTGCCCCCGGCCGCGGCAGCCGTGCTGTTCGCCGGGTCGTTCACGCGCGCGAAGGGATACAGCAATTGGAAGAAGAACACGAAGGCGGGCACCAAAGCCCGCTCGGCGAAGCTCGTGCAGTTCAGCTCCACCATCTCCGACACCTGGTCCAGCTTGGCGCTCTCCAGCTTGGCGACCAGGGTGGCAACGTGCGCCGGGTCATGCACGATGTCGGCGTCGCATAGCAGCACGACCGGAGCGTCGCCGCGCCGCACGCCCTGCGCCACGGCCCAAAGCTTGCCGCTCCACCCGTCGGGGCGGGGGGCGCCGTCGATCACCACCAGGCGCGGATCGGCCAGGCTGCGCGCGATGGCGCCGGTGCCGTCGCTGCTGCGGTCGTCGACCAGGAAGATGCGCAGCGTGCCCGGATACGCCTGCCCCAGCAGGGAACGGAGGCAGCGTTCGATGCTCTCTGCCTCGTCCCGCGCCGGCACCACGATATCCAGGGCCGGCGCGTCGGTGGGAATGGCGGGCGCCAGTATCGGGCCGGCGGACCAGAATCGGCCGTGCCAGGCCAGCAGATACACCCAGGTGGCCAGGGCCAGCAGGGCGATCGCGATCATGCCGGCAACCGCCCAGCGTCGCGGAACCAGGCGATCGCGTCGGCCACCGCCTCGCGTGCCGGGCGGTAGGTGTAGCCCAGTTCGGCCTGCGCCTTGGCGGACGAGAAGAACATCTTCTTCTTCGCCATCGCCAGAATGTCGCGGGTCACGATCGGCTCGATCCCTGCGACTTTCGCCAGGCCCTCGCTGGCCAGCGCCAACGGATACAGCGCGGCGACCGGCAGCTTCACCCGCGGCGGCTTGCGCCCGACGATGTCGGCCACCATGGCCAGCAGGCTCTGCATGCCCATATCCTCGCCGCCGAGGATGTAGCATTCGCCGACCCGACCCCGCTCCAGCGCCAGCACGTGGCCCTGCGCCACATCGTCCACATGCACGACGTTCAGCCCGGTATCGACATAGGCCGGCATGCGCCCGGCGGCGGTGTCGGTGATCATCTTGCCGGTGGGCGTCGGCTTGATGTCGCGCGGGCCGATCGGGGCGCTGGGGTTCACGATGACGACCGGCACGCCATCCCGCGCCAGCGCCAGCACGGCCTGTTCGGCCAGGTATTTGGACTTCTTGTAGACGCCGATGACCTTTTCCAGCGAGTTCGGCGTCGTCTCGGTCCCTGGCGTGCCGTCGCCGACCAGGCCCAGCGCCGCGACGCTGCTGCAATACACCATGCGCTGCGCCCCGGCCGCCTGCGCCGCCAAAAACAGTGCCCGGCTGCCATCGACGTTGGCGCGGTTCATCGCCTCCGGATCCGGGACCCATAGCCGGTAATCCGCCGCCACGTGCACCACGTAGCGGCAGCCCACCGCCGCTCGCTCCAGCGATGCCGGCTCCTTCAGGTCGCCCACGGCCAGTTCGGCGGGCAGCCCGGCGATGTTGCTGCGGTCGCTCCCCTCCCGCACCAGCAGGCGAATGGCGTGGCCACGCGCCAGTAGCGCACGCGCCACGGCCGAGCCGACAAACCCGGTAGAGCCGGTGACGAGGGTAAGACCTGTATCAAGCACGCGCGCTGGCTACAGCAGGCGGGCGCGCCGGTCCAGATCGGGGGCTTGGACCAGCGCGCGGCGGCTCAGGCCTTTTGCAGGTTCCAGAACACCGGGACGGGCGCCTTGAGCTGCCCGGTGATCCGCTTGTTCCAGGCCGTGCTCTGGAAATACTGGCCCATCGGCGCATACAGCGCTTCCTCGAACACGGCCGCCTGCATCTCCGTCGCCAGGCGCTTGCGCTCCCCGACGTCGTTGCTCTCCAGCCAGGCGTCGCGGGCGGACTCCACCTTGGCGGCGGTGGGCCAGCCATACCAGGCGCCGGCGCCATTGCCGCGCAACGCCGGGGCGCCCAGCGGGTCCACGTAGTCCAGCGCCGGGAAGGAGGACGAGAACATCGACCAACCGCCCTTGTCCAACGGCTCCTTGCTGGCGCGGCGTTGCACGACGGTGCCGAAATCCATCGCCGCATCCGTGACCGCGATGCCAACCCGTTTGCAGGTCGCCAGCGTCACCTGGGCCATCGCGTCGTAATAGGGCTGGTCGGTCGGGTGCAGCAGGATGACCGGCGAGCCGTCGTATTTCGCGTCATCCAGCATCTTCTTGATCTCCGCCACCGTGCGTTTGCCGCCCAGCCGGTCCATGCCGGCGTCGTTGGCGGACTCGGTGCCGGGCAGGAAGCAGCCGATCGGGGCGTGGTAGGCGGAGGCATCGTCGCCCATCACCGCCTGCATCACTTCGATCGGGTTCAGCGCGGCCAGCAGCGCCTGGCGCACACCCTTATTGGCGGTCGGGCCCTGTAGGCTGTTGAACCGCAGCACCGGGTACAGGCCGAATGGGTCCAGCCGGTCCACCCGCAGCGAGGCGTCGTTGCGCAGTTGCGGGATCAGGTCGGTCAGCGGCTGCTCCACCCAATCGACCTCGCCAGCGCGCAACGCGGCAGCAGCGGTCGCGGCTTCTGGGATGATCCGCCACTCGACCCGGTCCACCAGCGGGCGCTTGGCCCCGGCGGTGGCACTCGGCGCCTCGTCGCGGGGCACGTAGCCATCGAACTTGGCGAAGATGGCGCGGCTGCCCGAGATGTATTCGTTCGTCACGAAGCGGAACGGGCCGCTGCCCACGACCTCCGTCACGGCCTTGAACGCGTCCGTGTTGGCCAGCCGCTCCGGCATGATGACCGGCGGGCTCGGCTGGGACTTGCCCAGCGCCCAGGCCAGCGAGGCGAACGGCTTGTTCAGGCGGAACACCAGCGTGGTGTCATTCGGCGTCTCGATCGCGTCCAGACGGCTGGCGACGGTCTGGCCCAGCGAATCGCGCTTCATCCAGCGCTTGATCGACGCGGCGCAGTCGACCGCGCGGACCGGGCTGCCATCGTGGAATTTCAAGTTCGGCCGCAGCGTGATCGTCCAACGCTTGCCGTCATCCTCGATCGTGTGGCCCTGCGCCATTTGCGGCTGCGGCTGCAGTTTTTCGTCCACGCCGTAGAGTGTGTCGTAGACCAGATAGGCGAAATTGCGCGTCACCGTTGCGGTGGTCCACACCGGGTCCAGGCTGGTTAGATTGGCTTGCGGCACGAAAATCAGCGTGCGCGACCCGGCAGACTGCGCCAGGGAGGGACGCGGCAAAGCAGCGGCGGCACTCGCCATCGTTAATGCGGTAATAAACCCTCGTCTTTGCATCGTTTCACTCCCGTATATTGTTGTGACCGACCATAAGTTGGGCGGATTGACCTGCAAAGCCCCTTGGCAGGGTTAAGGGTTAGGTTACCGTTCCCTAACACGTCCGCAATGGTCCCGGATCCAATGGCACGCATTAATGGCACGCAGTGATCCGCAGTCTCCGCTGACGATGGTTCCTGGAGACCAGGCGGAGCAAGATAGGCTGAGCCTAATTCAGAAGTCCGGCTTGTTTGAGGGAGAGTGGTTTCTCGCGCGCAACCCGGATCTGGGCGATAACGGCCCACGCGCGATGGTCCACTGGCATCGCTATGGCTGGCGGGAGAATCGCTGGCCCAATCAATACTTCGATCCGGATTATTATCGCGCCCGCAACCCGGATTGCATGGCCGATCCGCTGCTGCACTACATCCAGGTCGGCGAGGCGGCTGGCCGGCGGCCGGTGCCGTATTTCGACCCGGTTTGGTATCGCGCCCAACACGCGGTGCCCGCTGATGAGTTGTGCCTGACGCATTTCCTGCGCCACCGCCAGAGCGGCAATTTCAGCCCGATCGCCGAGTTCGATAGCGCGCATTACCTGAAGAACAACGAGGACGTCGCCTCCGCCGGGATGGACCCGATGGAGCATTATCTGGTGCGCGGGTTCAGCGAGGGCCGCTCACCGTCCCCGGGTTTCGATCCGCGCCGCTGGCCCGGCGCGGCGCTGGATCCCAACCCGCTGCTGGGCCTGCTGCGCTGGCGCGAACAATCGCGGCTGGACGCCAGCGTGCCCAACATCGCCGACGAGGTGCGCAAGAACACCCGCCCGAATGCCGGGTTCGAGGAAGTGGCGCCCTTGCCGCCCGGTCTTCCGGCGCAGGCCAAGCTGCTGGCGTATTACCTGCCGCAATATCATCCGGTGCCGGAAAACGAGGCCTGGTGGGGCAAGGGCTTTACCGAATGGACCAATCTGGGCCGCGCCCTGCCGCGTTTCGCCGGGCATTATCAGCCGCGCATCCCGCGCGATCTAGGCCATTACCGCCTGGACAGCACCGACACGCTGCACCGCCAGATCGCGATGGCGAAGGGCGCCGGGCTGCACGGCTTCGTCGTCTATTTCTACTGGTTCAACGGTCGCCGCCTGCTGGAGGGGCCGCTGGAGGCCTTGCTTGCCGATCCAACCCTGGACATGCCGTTCTGCCTGATGTGGGCGAATGAGAATTGGACGCGGCGTTGGGATGGCTCGGAACACGAGATCCTGCTGAGCCAGGATTACCATTCCCGCGACGAGCGCGCCTTGGTGGACGAGTTCGCCCGGCATTTCGCCGACCCGCGATATATCCGCATCGGTGGCCGGCCGGTGCTGATGGTGTATCGCCCGCGGTTGATCCCCGACACCGCCGCCACGGTGGCGCGGTGGCGGCGATTGTTCCAGGCGGCGCATGGCGAAGACCCGATCTTCATCATGGGCCAAAGCTTCGGCGATACCGACCCGCGGGAGTTCGGCATGGATGCCGCAGTGGAGTTTCCGCCGCATAAGCTGACGTCGCAGGTGCCGATGATCACCGACCAGTTGCATGTGCTGGACCCTGCGTTCGATGCCCAGGTCTACGACTACGCCGCCATCGCCCGCGCCTCGGTGGACGAAGCCGCGCCGCCATACCCGTTGATCAAGACCGTCGTGCCCGGCTGGGATAACGACCCGCGCCGCCAGGGCGCGGGCACCGTGCTGCATGGCGCCACCCCGGCGCTGTATCAGGCCTGGTTGGAGGACCTGATCCGCTACGCCAGGCGCAACCGGATCGAGGGGGAGGCGATCGTCTGCATCAATGCCTGGAACGAGTGGGCCGAGGGCGCGACGCTGGAGCCGGACGTGCATTGGGGCGGGGCATTCCTGAACGCCACCGCCCGCGCCGTGAGCGGCCTGCCGGCGGTGGAATCCCGCACCCGGGTGCTGCTGATCGGCCATGATGCGCTGGCGCATGGCGCGCAGACCCTGCTGTTGCGCATCGGCCGGGCGCTTCGGGCCGGCCACGGGGTCGATATCGCGTTCCTGCTGCTGGGCGGTGGCGTGATGGAGGCGGATTATCGCAGCGTGGCGCCAACCACCGTGGCAGGCGGGCTCGACCAACTGGATGGGCTGCTGCAAGCCGCCCGCGCTGGCGGGTGCAACGCCGCTATCGTCAACAGCGCCGCCAGTGCCGGGGTGGTGCCGCTGCTGCAACGCCATGGCATCCAGTCCGTGCTGTTGGTTCATGAATTGCCGCGGTTGCTGCAGGAAAAGGGCCTGCAGGAGCCATTGCGGCAGGCGTTGGCCGTGGTCGATACGGTGGTATTCCCGGCCGAATTGGTGCGCGAGCGGTGCTACGAAGCGCTGGCGGCCACGCCACGCCATGCTGTGGTCCTGCCGCAGGGCATCGATCTGCCAGACACGCCGGCCCCGCCCGTTCTGGCGGCGGTGCGGGCCGAATTGCGGGTGCCCGTTGGTGGCCTTCTAGCCCTGGGCATGGGCTACGCGGATTTGCGCAAAGGCTTCGACCTGTTCCTCCAGGCCTGGCGGGTCACGCGGGATGTCCAGCCACCCATGTGTTTCGCCTGGGCTGGCGGAATCGACCCAACCACCAAGGCCTATCTCGGCACCGAGATCGCCGCGGCGGAGGCGACCAACACATTCCGGTTCCTGGGTCCGCGGCCGGATCCGGCCGCCCTGTTGGCCGCGGCCGACGTGTTTCTGTTGACCTCGCGGGAAGATCCGTTGCCCTCCGTGGCGCTGGAGGCGATGGCGGTCGGCACGCCCGTCGTCGCGTTCCAGGAAACGGGCGGCATCCCCGACCTGCTCACCTATTACGGCGGCGGCCGCTCCGTGCCGCTGGGTGACGTTGCCGCCATGGTCGATGGCGCGTTGCAGGAGGCGTTGGGCGCCACTTCGGCGCGCCGGGCCAGATTGTCGGCTACCGGTCGCGCCGCCTTCCGGTTCGAGGATTACACCGCCCGGCTGCTGTCCCTGGCGCGCCCGGCCATGCTGCCGATCTCGGTCGTGGTGCCGAATTGCGACTATGGCCGCTATCTGGAGGAGCGACTGGCCTCGATCTTCGCGCAGTCCTACCCCGTGACCGAGATCATCGTGATCGATGACGCCTCCACCGACGACAGTGTCACGGTGATCGAGCGGACGGCGCAGGCGTGGAACCGGCGTATCCGCCTGGTACGGCAGGACCGCCGCTCCGGCTCGGTTTTCGCGCAATGGCGCCGCGCGGCCGAGTTGGCGACCGGCGAGTGGTTGTGGATCGCCGAGGCCGACGATGGGGCGGAACCGAGCATGTTGGCCGCCCTGGCCGCCGCGGCGGCCAGGGCGCGGGACCCGGCGTTCGCCTTCTGCGATAGCCGCGCCATCGACCCGGCCGGCGCGACGATGTGGCCCGACCACAAGACCTATTACGGCCCCAGCGTGCTGGCGACGGACGCCGTGTTCGAGGGCGCCGCCTTCCTGCGCAGCCACCTGGCCGAGCGCAACCTGATCATGAATGCCAGCGCCGTCTTGTGGCACCGGGAGGAATTGCTGGCCGCCCTACGCCGCTGCGAGGCCGAATTGCGCGAGTTCAGGGTCGCTGGGGATTGGCGCCTGTATGCGGAGGTGCTGGCGCGGGAAGGCGCGCAGGTCGCCTATGTGTCCAAGCCGCTGAACCACCATCGCCGCCATGCCGCCAGCGTCACCGCCCGCATCGGGGCGGCGGCCCATTCAGCGGAGATCGCCCGGATCCATGATGTCGTGGCCAAACTGGTGGGGCCGGATGCGGCACTGCGCCGGCGGCAGCGGCGTTACCGCAAAACCCTGCTGAGTGGCTCGGCCTAGGCGGAATCACTGCCTTGGTTGCTGCGGTGGCGGCTGGATGGCAGATTGAGACGGTTACAAGAACAGGTTTCAAAATGCGACTGCTGCTCACCGGTGGCTGCGGCTTCATTGGCTCGGCCGTTGTGCGGTATTTGATCCGGCACCGCGACGCCACGATCATCAATGTCGACAAGATGTCCTATGCCGCCTCGGAAGATGCGCTGGAGGAGGCGCGGGGCCATGCCCGGCACGTCCTGATCCACGCCGACATCACGGATGCCGCGGCCATGCAGCAGGTGTTCGCCACCCACCAGCCGGACGCGGTGATGCACCTGGCGGCCGAAACCCATGTCGACCGCTCGATCGACGGGCCGGGGCCGTTCGTGCAGACCAACGTCGTCGGCACCTTCGTCCTGCTGGAGGCCGCGCGGGCCTACTGGGCGGGGCTCGACCCGGCCCGGCGTGCCGCCTTCCGCTTCCATCACGTGTCCACCGACGAGGTGTTCGGCGCGCTGGAGGTGAACGACCCGCCCTTTACCGAGACCACACCCTACGACCCGCGCAGCCCATATTCCGCCAGCAAGGCCGCGTCCGACCACCTGGTCCGCGCGTGGTGGCACACGTATGGCCTGCCGACCTTCGTCACCAACACCACGAACAATTACGGCCCCTGGCAATTCCCGGAGAAGCTGATCCCCCTGGTGACGCTGAACGCGCTGGAGGGCAAATCCCTGCCGGTCTATGGCGACGGGTCCAACCAGCGGGACTGGCTGTTCGTCGACGACCATGCCGAGGCACTGGTGCTGGCGCTGGAGCGGGCCGAACCCGGCGCCACCCTGGCGATCGGCGCCCAGCAACCGCGCAGTAACCTGCAGGTGGTGAAATCCATCTGCGCCGCGCTGGACCGCCTGCAGCCCGACCCGGCCGGCCCGCGCGAGCGGCTGATCCACTTCGTCACCGACCGCCCCGGCCACGATTTCCGCTACGAGATCGACCCGGCGCGGGCCCACTCCGCCCTGGATTGGCGCGCCCCGCATGATTTCGACCGCGGGCTGCAGCGCACGGTGGAGTGGTATGTGAACAATCGCGCCTGGTGGGACCGCATCCGTGCCGGGCGCTACGCCGGGCAGCGTTTGGGGACGGCAGCGCCGCTTCAGCCGGTCGCGGCAGCGTGAAGGGCATTCTCCTCGCCGGTGGCTCTGGCACGCGGCTGCATCCGATGACGCTGGCGGCCAGCAAGCAATTGCTGCCGGTCTACGACAAGCCGATGGTCTACTACCCGCTGTCGATCCTGATGCTGTCGGGAATCCGCGACATCCTCATCATCTCCACCCCGGTGGATCTGCCGATGTTCCGGCGGTTGCTGGGCGATGGCTCCCAGCTTGGCTGCCGCTTCACCTATGCCGAACAGCCCTCGCCGGACGGGTTGGCCCAGGCTTTCCTGATCGGCGCCGACTGGTTGGGCGGGGAGGCGTGCGCCCTGGTGCTGGGCGACAACATGATCTTCGGCGACCACCTCAGCCTCACCCTGCAGGCCACCGCCCAGCGCACCGAGGGCGCCACCGTCTTCGCCTACCAGGTGCGCGACCCGGAGCGGTATGGCGTGGTGTCGTTCGACGCCGCCGGGCGCGCCACCAGCATCGTGGAAAAGCCCACGACGCCGCTGTCCAACTGGGCGGTGATCGGGCTGTATTTCTACGATCACCGGGTGAGCGAGCTTGCCCGGCAGGTGAAACCCTCGCCGCGTGGCGAGTTGGAGATCACCGACCTGAACCGCCTCTATATGGAGGCGGGGTCGCTGACGGTGGAACGGCTGGGCCGCGGTTGCGCCTGGCTGGATGCGGGCACGCCGGACAGTCTGTTGCAGGCGTCGACCTTCGTGCAGACCATCCAGTCCCGCCAAGGCATGCTGGTCGGCTGCCCGGAGGAGGTCGCATTCCGCATGGGCTTCATCGATGCCGCCACCCTGCGAACCCGGGCCCTGGCGCTGAGCAAGACGGAACTGGGCCGGCTGCTGCTGGAACTTGCCGACGGAGTGCATGCATGAAGTTCGAACGCCTCGCCATTCCCGAACTGCTGTTGTTCACCCCGGCGCGGTTCGGTGACGCGCGCGGCTTCTTCTCCGAAACGTGGAAGGCGCGGGACATGCAGGATGCCGGGATCGACCTGCCTTTCGTCCAGGATAATCACAGCATGTCGCAGGCCCGTGGCGTGCTGCGCGGGTTGCACTGCCAGTTGGACCCGCATGCCCAGGGCAAGCTGGTGCGGGTGGTGCGCGGTTCGATCTGGGACGTGGCGGTGGATGCCCGCCGCGGCTCCCGCACGTTTGGCCGCCATGTGGGCGTGGAGCTGAGTGCCGCCAATTGGCAGCAGCTCTGGGTCCCGCCCGGCTTCCTGCACGGCTTCTGCACGATGGAGCCGGATACCGAGGTGGTCTACAAAACCACCGATTATTACGATAAGGCGTCCGAGCGGGCGGTGCTGTGGAACGACCCGGACCTGGCAATCTCGTGGCCGATCCCGGCGGCGGAGATCCAACTGTCCGAGAAGGACAAGGTGGCGTCGAGTTGGGCCGATATGCCGGTCTGGTTCCGGGTATGATCCTGGTCACCGGCGGGGCTGGCCAGGTTGCCACCGAACTGGCGGCCCGATCGGCCCAGGTGAGCCGGGTCGGCCGGCCCGAGTTCGACTTCGACCGGCCCGAAACCATCGCCGCCAGTTTCGACCAGGTGCAACCCAGCCTCGTGGTGAACGCTGCCGCCTGGACCGCCGTCGATGCCGCGGAAGCGGAGGAGGCAGCCGCGTTACGCGCCAACCGCGACGGCCCGGCCGAATTGGCCCGGCTCTGCGCCGCGGCCGGCATCCCGCTGGTCCATATTTCCACCGATTACGTGTTCGACGGTCGCAAGGGCGCGCCTTATGTCGAGACGGACCCGACCTGCCCCACCGGTGTCTACGGCAGCAGCAAACTGGCCGGTGAGCAGGCGGTGTTGTCGTACGACCGCGCCATCGTGCTGCGGACCTCCTGGGTCTACGCCGCCATCGGCAAGAACTTCGTCCGCACCATGCTGGGCGCCGCGCAGAA
Organism: Acidisphaera sp. L21; assembly: GCF_009765685.1. GTDB lineage: Bacteria > Pseudomonadota > Alphaproteobacteria > Acetobacterales > Acetobacteraceae > LMUY01. Next base: position 191,599 of record NZ_LMUY01000103.1, read on the forward strand.
GACCAAGACGCTCAAAGTGGTGGCCGACCAGCATGGATGCCCGACCAATGCCGGGGACCTGGCCGACGCCATCCTCGCCATTGCCGCCCGCGTCGCGGATGGTTGGCGCCCGGACTACGCCGGCATCTTCAACGCCGCCGGCACGGGCAGCACCACCTGGCACGGCCTGGCGCTGGCCACGTTCGAGGAAGCCGCCCGCCATGGCCGCGCGATGCCGACGGTAAACCCCATCGCCACCGCCGACTGGCCAACCCCGGCCAAGCGCCCGCCGGACTCCCGCCTGGACTGCAGCAAGCTCGCCCGGGTGTTCGACGTCCACCTGCCGGCCTGGCGCCCGAGCCTGGCCCACACGGTGGACGTGATCATTACGGTTTAAACCCGCAGGCCACCAGCGCGTCCAGCATGTGCGGCGGCGGCGGTGCGATCGCTTCCAATACCGGGTCCAGCGGTAGGCGAATGGCGCGTGCCAGCAGATGCAGTTTGCCGGCGCCATCACCATAAACCGGGTCCCCGAGCACCGGGCAGCCCAGCAGCGCGCAATGCACCCGCACCTGGTGCGTGCGCCCGGTGCGGGGGCGCAGTTCCAACCAGCTCATCCCGTCCACCCGGCCGCGCACCTGCCAGTCCGTCACCGCTGGCGGGGCGGAGCCGTCCTGCACCATGCGCCAGCCGGCTGGGCTGGTGCGCTTGGCCAACGGCGCATCGATGCTGCCGGACTCGGCGGTGGGGCCGCCCTTCACCACCGCCCAATAGGTCTTCTGCGCCTGCCCGGCCGCGAACACCGCCTGCGCCGCCAGCAACGGAGTCTTGCGCAGCGCCACCACCAGGCAGCCGGCCGTATCCGTGTCCAGCCGATGCACCAGCCACGGCCCGTCCTTGCGGCGTGACAGGGCGGCAAACCAATCCTCCACACTGGGGGTGGCGCGCGGGCCCGGATGCACTGCCAGGCCGGCCGGCTTGTTCAGCACGACGAAATGGGTGTCCTGGAACAGGATTGGCGGCGGGCTAGTGTCCAGCATGATCGGCCAACCCATTCACCCGCGCCACCAGCCGGTCGCGTGCCGCAGGCAGCGGGCGGTGCTGGGTGCCGAACGCGTCGCGGCCCAGGAAATGACCGGTCATCGCCAAGCCCTGCGCCCATTGTGCAGCATCCGCCACCGCGTCATTGGCGCCGGGTCGCAGGAAGGCGGGCAGGGGCAGCAGCCGTTCCTTCCACGGCCCGGCCGCCGCATCGCTCACCGCGCGACCGGTCCGCGGAGACACCCAAATCAGCCCGTCCGTCTCCCCGCTCAGCACGCATTGGGTGAGGTCCAGGCCGTATCCAAGCTCGGCTAGCAGCGCCATTTCCCACCGCACCAGATCGGCCAACACCGCCGGTCCGACCGGCAACCGAGTGATCAGCGCCAGCAGCCCGGCGAACACTAGCGGGTGCGGCTCCCGCTCAGTCAGCGCGCCCTCCGCCACGGCGCACGCGCTGGACAGCACGGACAGCGCCAGCGCGTCGTCCATCGCCAACGCCGCGCCGGGATGCACCAATTCGGCCGTGAACGAGCCGAGTTGGTCCGACAAGCGGGCCACCCAGCGCACCTCCAGCAGATTGCCGGGTTGCCAGATTCCCGCCTTGGACCGCGACGCACCACCGCGGGCCAAGCCGCGATGCGCGCCGAACTCCTCCGTCAGCACGGTCGCCAGCGCATCGCCCTCGCCATACGGGCGGGCATCCAACACGATGGCGGGCGCTTCCCACTCCATCGCGGCTCGTTAGCCGGGGTCTTCCAGGCCGATGGCGCGCAGCCTTGCGCCTTCCTCGTCCCAGCCAGCGCGTTCCTTCACGTTCAGGAACAGGTGCACCGGACGCTCCAGCAGGGAGGAAAGCTGCTTGCGAGCCTGGGCGCCGATTTCCTTCACCCGCGCGCCGCGGCCGCCGATCAGGATCGCCTTGTGGCCCGGCCGGGTCACATACACCGTCACGTCGATCCGGACGGAGCCATCCTTGCGCTCGGTATAGCTCTCGGTCTCGACCGTGGTGGCGTAGGGCACTTCCTCGTGCGTCTGCAGGAACACCTGCTCGCGCACCAACTCGGCGGCCAGCAGGCGGTCCGGCAGATCGGTCAGATCGTCGGGCGGATACAGGTATGGACTGGCAGGCATGGTTTCGGCCAGGCGGTCCATCAGCACGTCCGCCCCGTCGCCGGTGGCGGCGCTGACCATGAACGTCTCTTCGAACGTCGCCAGGTCGTTCAGCGTCGCGATCAGCGGCAGCAGCGCCTGCGGCTCGACCAGGTCGACCTTGTTCAGCACCAGCCAGGTACGGCCGCCGCGTTGCGCCAGGCGGACGGCGATGTCGCGCACCGACTCGCGCGCGCCGGCCTTGGCATCCACCAGCAACAGGGTGACGTCCGCCTCCTCCGCACCGGTCCAGGCGGCGTTCACCATCGCCCGGTCCAGCTTGCGCTTCGGCGTGAAAATGCCCGGCGTGTCCACCAGCAGGATCTGCGTCTCCGCCCGCATCAGGATGCCCAAGACGCGAAACCGCGTCGTCTGCGCCTTGGGGCTGACGATGGACAGTTTTGCGCCGGTCATCCGGTTCAGCAGGGTGGATTTTCCGGCATTCGGCGCGCCGACCAGGGCGGCGAACCCGCATCTCGTGGTCATGTTTGCAATTGCCTCAATAAATCTGCCGCCGCGTCGCGCTCAGCCATTTGCTTCGTGCTGGCGACGCCCGTCCCGGTTCGCCCCATGGCGGTGACCGTCACCGTGAATTCAAAGGCATGTGCCGGGCCGGTGCGCGACATCTCCATGAATTGCGGCAGCGCCACGCCCCGTGCCTCCAGCCATTCCTTCAGGTCCGACTTGGGGTGCTTCGGCGGGTTTTCCTGTGCGTCCACCGCCTCGCCCCAGGCGGTGCGCACCATGAGCCGTGCTGCCTCCAGTCCGCCATCCTGGTAGACTGCGCCCAACACAGCCTCCACCGCGTCCGCGACCACGGCGGCGCCGCGGCCGACGCCGGCGCGGGCTTCGTTGGGGGCGACGATCAGCATGTCGGACACGCCAAGCCGCGCGCCAATGGCAGCCAATTGCGGCTCGGCCACCAGATCGGCGTGGCGCCGGGCCAGCAGCCCCTCCGCCTCATCCGGGAAACGCTCGGCCAGCCATTCGGCGACCAGCAGGCCCAGTACACGGTCGCCGACGAATTCCAGCCGCTCGTTAGATCGTATCTTCGCCGCACGGCTGGGGTTGCGGGGGACGGCGGAGCGGTGTGTCAGTGCCTCACGCAGCAGTTCGGGGCGGCGAAACCGATGACCGAACGCAGTGTCGATCACCGAATGCCGGTCAGAATGCGGCTCCAGCGGATTTCGAGCGGCCATTCCCATATCTGCCACCATGGCGCGGATGCGTCGATGGAGAAGAAGATGAATTCGGCCCGGCCGACGAGGTTCTCAACCGGCAGGAAGCCGACGCCGCGGCCATCCATGAACCGGCTGTCCAGGCTGTTGTCGCGGTTGTCGCCCATGGCGAACAGATTTCCCTCGGGCACCACGAATTCCTGCGTGTTATTCTGGAACCCGTCATCGCCCATTTTCGCGATCAGATGCGACACGTTGCCGGGCAACGTCTCCGTATACTGCTTCTCCGCGATGGAGGCGCCGTTTTCGTCCGTTGCCAGGATATCGCCCATCGGGCGCCGCGGGGCCGGCTGGCCATTCACGTACAGCACGCCCGCCTTGACCTGAATATGGTCGCCCGGCAGGCCGACGATGCGCTTGATGTAGTCGGCGTAGTCGTCGTGCATGTTCTTGAACACGGCCACGTCGCCACGCTTCGGCAGGCTGCCGAAGATCCGGCCGGAGAACAGGTTCGGCGAGAACGGCATCGAATACCGCGAGTAGCCGTAGCTGAACTTCGACACGAACAGATAGTCGCCCACCAGCAGCGTCGGGATCATCGATCCGGACGGAATGTTGAACGGCTCGAACGCGACGGTGCGGATGACGACGGCGATGAGCCCGGCGTACACGATAGTCTTGATGTTATCGAGCCAGCCGCCCGATTTCGCTTTAGCCATGAAGGTGCGGCGGTCCGGTGAAATGCGGACGGATGAAGCCGATGGGGCGGGGGTCTGTCAAGGAAGCTGCCGCGATTGACAGCGCTGCGTAGACGGGCATGAAGGCCGGGCGAATCGATTCAGGAATAATCCCATGCGTCTCCAACCGCTCTGCCTGCGCCTGCTGCTGTGTGGGACCACGCTTGTTTTTGGGCTCGCCGCCACCGTGACGGCGCACGCGCAGCTTGGCAGCGTGAACAACCCGCCGCCGCAGCATCTGTTCAATTTCGATGGCACGCCGAAGCCGCTGAATAACGGGCTGGGCACCATGGCCGAGCGTCGCCGCGCCCTGGCCCGCAGCAAGGTGCGCCGTCCGGTGCATCGCCACCCCACGAAGTAGGGCGCTACAGCCGGGTCAGCACCACCGGGATTTCTTCCTTGCCGTCCCAGTGCGGCACCGCGGCAATTAGCGTGTCCGGCCATTGCCAGGCCGCGCCAAACAGCGTGCGCATCTCGTCGGGCGGGCAGTCGAAGGGCGGCCCATCCGGTTTGCCGGTCTGCATGAGCAGCAGGAACAACCGGCCACCCGGTCGCAGCCAGCGGTGTAATTGCGCAACATAGCTGGGCCAAACCGGTGGTGGCAGGGCGCACAGGCAGGTCTGGTCGTATACCGCGTCGAACGGCGCATCGGCTGTCCATTCCAGCAGATCCGCCGCTTCGATCCGGCCGGGCAGGCTGAAGGACTGGAACCGCGCCTGCTGCACGGCAACGGCGGTCGCCGCGGCGTCAACGATGGTCACGTCGAAACCGTCCTGGGCCAGGGCCCGCGGCTCGGCACTGCGGCCGGCACCCGGCAGCATGATACGGCATGGCGCCAACGCCCCGCTGGCGCGCCAGGTGGTGAAGGCCGGATGCAGCGACGGGCGTTCCCACGGCGTGCGTTCGGCCTTGAACCGGGCCTCCCAGTCCAGGGCGAACGTCTTCCCGCTCATGCCGGGTCGCCGGAGATCGTCACCTGGGCGAAGGCATAGGGATGTTCGTCGGTGAGGGTCAGATGGATCGTCGCGACCTGGCCGTTGGGCGTGATTTCCCGCAGCCTGGCGAGTGCCCCGCCGGTCAGCTTCAGCGTCGGCTGGCCGCTGGGCAGGTTGACCACCCCCATGTCGGAGTGGAACACGCCGCGGCGAAACCCGGTGCCCAGCGCCTTGGCACAGGCCTCCTTGGCGGCGAACCGCTTGGCGTAGGTGCCGGGCTGGATGCGCACGTGCCGCCGCGCCGCGCGGGCCCGCTCCGCCTCGGTGAAGACGCGGTGCAGGAACCGGTCGCCGAAGCGGTGCATCACCCGTTCGATCCGCCGGATGTCGCACAGGTCGGAGCCGACGCCGATGATCATGCCCGCGCCCGTTCGACCTGAGTGATCCCGTTGGCGGCCCGCAACCCGGCGATGACTGTCGACAGGTGCCGCAAATCCCGGACCTCCACGTCGATCAGGATCTCGAAGAAATCCTGCTGGCGGTTCACGATCTTCAGGTTGGTGACCGCCCCGTCGTGCTTGGAGATCGCGTTGGTGAGATTGGCCAGCACACTGGGTTCGTTGGCGGCGATGACGCTGATCCGGCCGGTATGGACGCCGCCGGCCAGTCCGTCGCCCTCCCAGCCGATGTCGATGAACCGTTCCGGCGTGGCGGCGAAGCTTTCCAGCGTTTGGCAGCCCTTGGCGTGCACCGTGACGCCCTTGCCCGTGGTGACGATGCCGACGATCGGGTCGCCCGGCAGCGGATGGCAGCACCCGGCATAGTTCACCACCATGCTCGGCAGCAGGCCGGTGATGGCCATGCTGCCCCCGGCCGGACGGCTGGGCGCCCGGCTGGGCATATGCGGGATCATCCGCGGCGCCCGCGGCGCCTGCCGCAACTCCGGATAGGCGGCGTGGACCACGTCCTTCGGCCCGGTATTGCCGTTGCCGACCGCGACGTACAGATCGTCCAGCGAGGCGGCCTTCAGCGTCTTCAGCGCCGCTTCCAGCACCTTTTCCGACCCGTCCACGCCATCCTGCCGGAACGCCTTGGCCAGCGCCGCCCGCCCGGCATCCACGTGCTGCTGGCGCTGCTGCAGGGCGATGTAGCGCCGGATGCGCGCCCGCGCCTTGCCAGTGACGGCAAACCGCTCCCACGCTGGGGAGGGGGAGCCGCCGCGCGCGGTCATGATCTCCACCTGGTCGCCGTTCTGCAGTTCGGTCCGCAGCGGCAGCAGGCGGCCATTCACCTTGGCGCCGACGCAGGTATCGCCCACCTGGCTATGCACGGCGTAGGCGAAGTCGATCGGGGTCGCGCCACGCGGCAACTGGATCAGCTGCCCCTTCGGCGTGAAGCAGAACACCTTGTCCTGGTATAGCTCCAGCTTGGTGTTTTCGAGGAAGTCCTCGCCCGTGGTGGAGTTGTCCAGAATTTCCAGCAGGTCACGGACCCAGGGGAAATCCTGCGCGTCCGCCGGGCTGCCGACGCCCTGTTTGTAGCCCCAATGGGCGGCGACGCCGTTATCGGCCACACGCTGCATATCGGCGGTGCGGATCTGCACCTCGATCTTCTGGTTGCGCGGATGCGGCAGCGTCACGCCGGTATGCAGGCTTTGGTAGCCGTTGGATTTCGGGGTCGAGATGTAGTCCTTGAACCGCCCGGGGATGACCGGGTAGTTCGCGTGCACCGCGCCCAGCGCGATGTAGCAATCTGCCCGTGTCGGTACGACGACGCGGAAGGCCATGATGTCGGACAACTGTTCGAACGCGATATTGCGCCGCTGCATCTTCTCCCAGATGGAGAACGGGCTCTTCTCCCGCCCGCTCACGTCCACTGCCTCCACACCAGCCGCATGGCACAGCCGGGCGAGTTCGGTGCGCACTTCCTCGATGATGTCGGCGCCCTGGCCGCGCAGGAAGTTCAGCCGGGCCTGGATGGTGTCGAATGCCTCCTTCTCCAACTGGGCGAAGGCGAGGTTCTGAAGTTCGGTCTTGACCGCGTCCATGCCGATGCGTTCGGCGAGCGGGGCGTAGATCTCCATCGTCTCACGCGCGATGCGCTGCCGCCGCTCGGTCGAGGTGACGAAGTGCAGCGTGCGCATGTTGTGCAGCCGGTCCGCCAGCTTGACCAGCAGCACGCGGATGTCCTGGCTCATCGCCAGCACCAGCTTGCGGAAATTCTCCGCCTGCTTGTCGCGCCCGGTCTTCAGTTCCAGCTTGGTGAGTTTGGTGACGCCATCCACCAGCCCGGCGATCGGCTTGCCGAACCGTGCCTCGATGTCGGCGAGCTTGACCCCGGTATCCTCCACCGTGTCGTGCAGCAGGGCGGTGATGATGCTGCCGGTGTCCAGCCTATACCCGGCCAGGATATCGGCGACCGCGACCGGATGGGTGATGTAGGGGTCGCCATTGTCGCGCCGCTGGTCGCCATGCGCCTGCATGGCCATGACGTAGGCGGCGTCGATCAGGCTGGTATCGGCCTTGGGGTCGTATGAGAGGACCCGTTCCGTCAGTTCGAACTGACGGATGATCTTCGCCTGCGAGCGTGCAGTTTGTGGCCCTGCAGCTTGCGGTCGTGCAGTCTCTAACCCGTCCGGTGCATGGACAGTCTGGCTAGGCGCGGGGTGGTATGCCCTATGCTTGTCCATGCACCCCTGTGGTCCAGTCCGCGGTCAGCGGCGGCGGCCGCCGAGTTCGGCCTCGATCGCCGCCTCCAGATCCTCGGGCGACATATCTTCGACGGGAAGGCTCTGCGCCTCCTCCTCGGCCGACACGTCCTGCAGCCCGAAGATGTTCTGGTCGGTCGGGATAAGGTCGAGCACCTCTTCGTCCGCAGGCTCCGGCTCCGGCGCGCGGGAGAGCGACTTGATCAGATCCTGCTCCAGCTTCTGCAGGCCGATCGTCTCCTCGGCGATCTCGCGCAGGGCTACGACCGGGTTCTTGTCGTCGTCGCGATCGACCGTCAATTCTTCACCACGGCTGAGGTTGCGCGCGCGCTGGGCAGCGAACAGAACCAGCTCGAAACGGTTGGGAACGCGCTGGACGCAATCCTCGACAGTGACGCGTGCCATCGGGCAGTCTCCAAAGTACAAATGGGGTTGGACACACCTAGATAGTCTTCGGGCCGTCGTCTCGCAAGTGCGAAGACGTCAGCGGTCGTGCGCCCTGGTCCTCCAGCGCGTCCAGCAGGGCACGCGCGGACTGATTCAAGACCGGATGGCGCCAGTTCGGTGCCACGTCCAGCAGGGGAGCCAGCACGAACGCCCGCTCGTGCATGCGGGGGTGCGGGATTGTTGGATCCGGGGCGGTGCGCACCAGGTCGCCCATGGCGATGATGTCCAGGTCCAGGGTTCGGGCCGCGTTCGGGGTGCTGCGCTGGCGACCATGCGCCAGTTCCACTGCCTGGAGCGCCGCGAGCAAGACCGCCGGGTCAACCATCCCCTCCAGCCGTGCGACACCATTGATATAGGGCGGCTGGCCGGATGGCGGCATCGGCTGGGTCGCGAACCAGCGGGAGAGGGCGACGCAGCGAAGACCCACCAAACCATCCAGGGCGGCAGCGGCCCGGCGGCAGGTCTCCAGCGGTGCAATGCCCGATTGCGTTGGCAGGTTGGCGCCTAGTGCAACCAGTATCATCGGGTTCGGCCTTTCTGCACAGGTGAGCACGTCTTATGGTTGAATTTCGCCCATGGTATCGCGCCCCTGTCTCAGCGCAGTCGCTTAAGGAATATGAACTCGTGCTTTTTCTGCCGAATGATCGCACTGCTCTTTTTATCGATGGCGCGAACCTCTATTCCGCTTCTAGAAATCTTGGTTTTGACGTCGATTACCGGAACATGCTCGAATTCTTTCGCGCAAAAACAAACGTGATCCGGGCCTATTATTATTCTGCAATTTTGGAAACCGAGGAATACTCGCCATTGAAGCCGCTGACCGATTGGTTGGCCTATAACGGCTATGCGCTAATCACAAAGCCGGCCCGCGAATTTACCGATGCTGCGGGTCGTCGCCGGGTCAAAGGCAACATGGATGTCGAACTCGCGGTGGACATGATGGAGCTAGCACCGAAGCTGGACCACGCTGTCCTGTTCAGCGGCGACAGCGATTTTCGCCGGCTGGTGGAGGCCGTGCAGCGCATGGGGGTGCGCGTGTCCGTCATCTCCACCGTGCGCAGCAGCCCGCCCATGGTGGGGGACGAATTGCGTCGCCAGGCCGACCATTTCATCGAACTCGCCGACATCGCCACCGGCTTCACCCGCCGCCAGACCGAGCCGCGGGCACGCCCCGCCCGGTCCAGCGACTATGTCGAGCCGACCGACGCTTGAGCACGATGCCGGCCAGCCCCTCGCTCGATTGCCCGCTTTGCCCGCGCCTGGTCGAATACCGTGTTGCCAACCGGGCCGAGCATCCGGAGTGGTTCAACGCGCCCGTGCCGAGCTTCGGCCAGACGGATGCGCAGTTTCTGGTCGTTGGCATGGCGCCCGGGGTGCGAGGGGCCAACCGCACCGGCCGGCCGTTCACCGGCGACCATGCCGGGATCCTGCTCTACCAGACGCTGTTGCGGTATGGATTCGCCACCGGGCAATACGCGGCCGACCCGGCGGATGGGCTGGTGTTGCAGGACACCCGCATCGTCAACGCCGTGCGCTGCGTGCCGCCGGCCAATCTGCCTGTCCCGGCGGAGGTGAAGACCTGCAATCAGTTCCTCACCGCCGAATTGGCCGCGATGCCACGGCTGAAGATCGTGTTGGTGCTGGGATTGCTGGCCCATGCCGCTGTGCTGCGGTCCATGGGCATCCGCCAGGCGCTGCATAAGTTTCGCCATGGTGAGTTTCATGCTCTGGCGAATGGCCTGGTGCTGGCCAACAGCTATCATGTGTCCCGCTACAACACGAACACCGGACGCCTGACCGAGCCGATGTTCCAGTCCGTCATCGCCGAAACCCGGCAACGCCTCGGCGCCGCCTGATGGAGGAAGACCGCATCTGTGGCGCCAACGCGGTTGCCGCAGTGTTTGCCAAACGGCCGGAGGCGGTGAAGCGCCTGTTCTACACCGAGGACATGAAGGAGAAGGTCGGGCCGTTCTGCGCTGCGCTGGCCGCGAAGCGCCGGCCATATCGCCTGCTGGACGAGGCGGACATCGCCAAGACCGCCGGGTCGATCCACCATGGCGGCGTCGTTGCCATCGCCGAGACGCGCTATGTCGGCATCATCGACTTCGTCCGGCCGCCGCGCATGCAACTGCTGGTAATCCTGGACGGCGTCAGCAATCCGCATAACCTTGGCGCCATCGCCCGCAGCGCGGCGTTCTTCGGCGCCGGCGGGCTGCTGTTTCATGAAATTCCAGGGCAGGCCATGCCGTCCGACGCTGCGTATCGCACGGCAGAGGGCGGGCTGGAGTATCTGGAACTGCACAAGACCCGTAACATCCGCAAGGCGCTGCTGGCGCTGGAGCCGCATTACCGCACCGTCGCGACCGCCTTCACGCCGGACGCGATGCCGCTGCAAACGCTCCCGCGGGATCGCCCGATCGCCCTGGTGCTGGGCAATGAGGAGCGGGGTGTTTCCTGGGACACGCTGGAAACCTGCCGCCGCCGGGTGCGCATTCTGGGGCCGGGCAAGGTGCAGAGCCTGAACGTCGCCCAGGCCGCCGCCGTGCTGCTGGCCAACCTGACCGACCCGATGGCACAGCCGGGCTAGACGCCGACGCGGCGCCGGGCGATCAGCGCATCCAGGCTGAAGGCGCCGCCGCCGAATGCCACGACGTACACCATGCCGCCGGCGATACCGACGTTCTTGAGAAAATGGATTTCCATGTTCAGGTCGGCGAAGTTGGAGTGGAATTGGATCGCGGTCACGATGCACCACACGGCCAAGACCAGCCCGGATAGCCGGGTGAACAAGCCGAGCACGAGCGCCAGTCCCACCCCCAGTTCGATGAACACGGCGAGCGCGTAGGCGGCCTCCGGCATCGGCAGGCCGGATTTGGCGATGTAGGCCTGCGTGGCGGCGGCCGTCATCAGCTTGCCCCAGCCACCCCACACGAACAGGACACTGAGCAGGATACGGCCAATGAGAGCCAAGATGTCGGACATGCGCACAAAGCCTCGTTTCGGTTAGGAACGCCGGTACAGGTCGATCACGGTGGCGCAAACCGCGCCCAGCAGCATCGCCAGCGCCATGGGGCCCGCCGTGCCGTCGGCCAGCACGCCCATCAGCGACCCGCTGATCGCGGCAAGGATGAACTGGATCGTGCCCATGAGGGCCGACGCGCTGCCGGCCCGGGTCGGGTGCGGCGAGAGCGCGCCGACCGCGGTGTTGGGCTGGATGAAGCCCAGCGTGCACATGCCCAGGAAGATCGGCACAAACACGCTGAGCACGCCGAACGGTCCGGCAAAGGCGCAGATTACCAGCGCGATGGTGGATGCCAGGAACAGCCGTACCGCCACCCGCAATACCCGGCTGGCCCCGAACCGCCTGAGGAAGAACGGATTGATCTGCGCGCCCAGGATGTAGCCGGCGGCACAGATGCCGAACAGCATGCCGTATACCGGCGGCGACAGGTCGAACAACTGGATGTAGACCGGCGGCGAGCCGCTGAGATAGGCGAACATGCTGAACATGACGCAAGCGCCGATCGACATGTACAGGAAGAACGTCCGCTCCCGCAGGATGGTGCCGTAGCGGGAGACCAGGCCGACCAGCCCCAGCTTGACCCGACGCTCCGCCGGCAGCGTTTCTGGCAGCACGAAGATGACGATCAGGAGGGAGATGGCGCCATGCACCGTGGCGAACCAGAAGATCACCTGCCAATTCGCCACCGCCAGTAGGAATCCACCCAGCGTGGGCGCCAGGATCGGGGCCACCCCCATCACCAGCATCAGTTGCGACATCAGCCGCGCCGCTGCATGGCCATCCGCCAAGTCACGCACCATGGCGCGCGGTAATACCAGGCTAGCCGAGCCGCCAAACGCGCCGATCGCTCGCAGGATGGTGAGCGCCGTCAGGCTCGGCGCCAGGGCGCAGCCGGCGGAGGCTAGGGTGTAGATCACCAGCCCGGCGATTAGCGGCGCGCGCCGCCCGAAGCGGTCGGACAGCGTGCCCTGAGTGATCTGCCCCACCGCCAGGCCGGCGAACCAGCTGGCCAGGGTGATCTGCGCCGTGCCCTCCGGCGCGCCGTAGCTCGCCTCGATCGCGGGGAACGCCGGGAGGTACATGTCGGTCGACAGCGGACCCACCGCTGTCAGAAACCCGAGCAGCGGGGGCAGCAACCGGGACGTGGATTTCATCGGACTAAGGTGCTTGCGTGCTAACCGCTTGCGTAGTGCGGATCGGGTTGGGGGTCGGCCCGTTGATCCAGACGGAGGGCGGCTGCGCCTGCGCGCCACCGTAGATCGAGCAGAAGGCGACGTCGGCCGCATCCCGCCCGGCACCGATACGCACCAGCCCGTCCAGCGCCGCCATGCGCGTCGGGTCGAACAGATACCAGGCGCCGCCGCCGGGCCCATGCAAGAAAGCTTCGAACACGGCGTGGAAGTCCGGCGGGGAAAGCTGCCAGGCGTAGGCGCTGATGTAGCGCGCGGGAATGCCCACGGCGCGGCATAGCGTGATCGCCAGGTGCGCAAAATCGCGGCACACGCCGGCGCGGTCGCCCAGCGTGTCGTACGCGCTGGTCAGCGCGTCGGAGGTGCCGGCCTGGTAATCGACGTTGTCGCGGATCCAGTTGCAGATTGCCGTCACCCGCTGGTGGCCGGTGGGGCCGCCGCCGCCGAATTGCCGGTTGGCGAACCGGTTCAACCGGTCGGACTGGCAATAGCGGCTGGCGTTCAGATAGGTCAGAACCTCCATCGGCAGGGAGCCGCCGGGGATCTCGGTCACGCCCGTCGGGTCCAACATCAACGGGTCCAGCGCGATCTGTGCCCGGTAGTCGATCTGGAATTCCCCGGCCGGCACGACGTAGCGGATGAAGCGGTTGCCGCTTTCGGGCGCATCGAACCGGTCCGGCTGGCCCAGATCGGGGCTGGTGGTCAGCGTTTCGGACACGATGCGCTGCCGGGGCAGGCGCGCGGCCTCCAGGTTGAAGACGAAGGGGGTTGGGGCCTCCACCTGGTAGCGCAGCGTGCAGCCGATGGTGAAGTCCATAGGATCAGTCCTCGTCGTGGGTTCGGCGCACCAGGATCTCGCGTTTGCCGACGTGGTTCGCGGGGCTGATGATCCCCTCTTTCTCCATCTGCTCTATCAGCTTGGCCGCGCGATTGTAACCGATGGACAAATGGCGCTGGATGAACGACGTACTCGCCTTGCCCTCGCGCGCCACCACCGCCACGGCCTGGTCGAACAGCGACTTCTCCCCGTCGCTGCCGCCGGCGATGCCGCTCATGGCGCTGCCGCCTTCGTCCTCGTCCGGCGCCTCGGTCACTTCGTCCAGATAGGATGGCTCGCCCTGGGCACGCAGGAAGGCAACGACGTCCTCCACCTCCCGGTCGCTGACGAACGGGCCGTGCACGCGGCCGATGCGCCCGCCACCCTGCATGTACAACATGTCGCCCTGGCCCAGCAGTTGCTCCGACCCCTGCTCACCCAGGATGGTGCGGCTGTCGAATTTGCTGATCACGGTGAAGGAAATCCGGGTCGGGAAGTTCGCCTTGATCGTGCCGGTGATCACGTCGACCGACGGGCGCTGCGTTGCCATCACCACGTGGATGCCGGCGGCCCGGGCCATCTGGGCCAGGCGCTGCACCGCGGCCTCGATCTCCTTGCCGGCGACCATCATCAGGTCCGCCATTTCGTCGATCACCACCACCAGGAAGGGCAGCTTCTCCAGCGCCAGCGGATGCTCCTCGAAGATCGGCTTGCCCGTCTCTGCATCGAACCCGGTCTGCACGCGCCGGGTCACGACCTCGCCGCGGGCGCTCGCTTCCTCGACCCGCTCGTTATAGCCGCCGACATTGCGCACGCCGAGCTGGCTCATCGCCCGATAGCGCCGTTCCATCTCGCGCACGGTCCATTTCAGCGCCGTCACCGCCTTGGCCGGCTCGGTCACGACGGGGGCCATCAAGTGGGGAATGCCGTCATAGACCGACAATTCGAGCATCTTCGGGTCGATCAGGATCAGCCGGCACTGATCGGGGCTCAGGCGATAGAGCAGGCTCAGGATCATCGCGTTGATCCCGACGGACTTGCCCGAGCCGGTGGTCCCGGCCACCAGCAAATGCGGCATCCGCGCCAGGTCGGCCAGGATCGGCTCGCCACCGATATCCTTGCCCAGCGCCAGCGCCAACCGCCCGGGATGTTTTTCCCACGCGTCGGAGCCGAGCAGTTCGGAGAGGTACACCGTCTCCCGCTTGGCGTTCGGCACCTCGATGCCGATGACGTTGCGGCCGGGCACGGTGGCGATGCGCACCGCGGTGACGGACATGGACCGCGCCACGTCGTCCGCCAGCCCGATCACCCGGGCAGAGCGGATGCCCGGCGCTGGCTCCAGCTCGTACAGCGTGACCACCGGACCGGGGCGGATTTCCCGGATGGTGCCCTGCACGCCGTACTCGTCCAGCACCGATTCCAGCAGCCGGGCGTTGGCCTGTAACGCCTCTTCGCTGGGGCCGGTGTTGGCGCGGACGGGCGCCGCCTTCAGCAACGACAGCGGCGGCATGCGCCAGTTGCCGGGTGCGGCCTCCGGCAGCGGCAGGCTCGGCTGATGCGTGGGCGCCGTCTTGCGGGTCGGCAGGCTGATGCGGGTGCGGGGGGCCGGGGCCGCGACGGCCATTTGAGTCCGGGGGAGGGTGGTCTCCTCCTCCTCGACTTGCTCGGCCTCGTGCTCGTCGTGTCGCTCCGCCTCCTCCTGTCTCTCCCCCTGGAACTCCCTTTGGGGCTCGCCCATCGGCGGCGGGTTGGCACGGCGCGCGGGTGCGGGGCGAGAGGCGGCGCGCAGCATCGGTTCCAGCGGGCGCAGTGGCTCCGGCTCGCGCCGGCGGAGCAGGCGAAGTGGCGCCATCAGCAGCGGGAGAAGCCCGACGGCGCCGCGTCCAACCTTGTGCCCGCGCGCGAGCGAGCCGCCCGCCACGCGCCCGGCCGCCCGCCATTCCCCGGCGGATAAGCCCAAAGCGGCCCAGAACAGCACGACGCCCAGTACGCCGCCGACCGCCAGGGCGATCATGACGCCAAGCGGGCCGAGCAGGCCGTGCGCATAGGACGTCACCGACTGCGCGATCACCCGCCCGATCGCACCACCCGGCCCGGCGTCGGACGGCCAGGCCGCCTGGGTGGGCAGGGCGGCGGCCAGTGCGGCCAGCACCGGCAGCGCCGCGAGCGTGCTGGCCAACCGGGCGGCGAAACTGCCGAGCCCGCGATGCGAGGCTATGCGCCAGGCCCAGGCCAACGCCACCACGCCGGGCAGCACCGCGGCGACACCCAGGCTTTGCAGCAGCAGATCTGCCGCCATCGCGCCCGCTGGCCCGGCCAGGTTGGTCGGCGGACGGGACGTCGCGGTGTTCATCGATGGGTCGAGCGGGTTGTAGCAGGCCAGCGCCACCAGCAGCGCGACGCCGCCCAGGCCTAGAACGATCCCGCCCAATTCGGACAGGCGCCGGCTGATCAGCGTGCGAATGGCAGGGGAAGCAAGGCGGCGTGCCGGGACAGCAGCGGACATGCGTGACGGTGCCTCTAGTTCATCCGAGATCGCAGCTATAGCCGGGAACTCGCGCATCCAGAATGCAAAAAGGGGTGCGACCTTTCGGCCGCACCCCTTTGCGTTGC
Organism: Acidisphaera sp. L21; assembly: GCF_009765685.1. GTDB lineage: Bacteria > Pseudomonadota > Alphaproteobacteria > Acetobacterales > Acetobacteraceae > LMUY01. The sequence continues at coordinate 207,414 of NZ_LMUY01000103.1, forward strand.
GGATCTGCCGCGCTTACCCGATGGATTCGCCGTGCAGGACGATGTCCAGCCCCTCCATTTCCTGGTCGCGGGTGACGCGCAGGCCGATGGTGGCGTCGATGATCTTCAGCAGGATGAACGAGATCACGCCGCTCCAGACCAGGGTCACGACCACGGCCTCGGCCTGCTTGATCAACTGTTCCATCCCGCCGACCACGCCGGCCGCATTGGCGTCCGTGGCCGAGAGCGGACCGTAGGCGAATACGCCCGTCAGCAGCGCGCCGACGATGCCGCCAATGCCGTGGACGCCCCAGGTGTCCAGGCTGTCGTCGTAGCCCAGCATGTGCTTCAGCCCGGTCGCCGACCAGAAGCACACCACGCCCGCCACCAGGCCGATGATCAGACCCGGGCCAGGCAGCACGAAGCCGCTGGCCGGGGTGATCGCCACCAGGCCCGCCACCGCGCCGGAGATGATCCCCAGCACCGACGGCTTGCCCTTGGTCACCCACTCCGCAAACATCCAGCCCAAGGCCGCCGCCGCCGTCGCGATCTGCGTCACCGCCATCGCCATGCCGGCACGCCCGTTCGCACCCACCGCCGACCCGGCGTTGAACCCGAACCAGCCGACCCATAGCAGCGAGGCCCCGATCAGCGCGTAGGTCAGGTTGAACGGGGACATGTTGTCGTGCCCGTAGCCCACCCGCTTGCCCAACACGATCGCGCAGACCAGGCCGGCCACGCCGGCGTTGATGTGCACCACCGTGCCGCCCGCGAAGTCGATTGCACCGATCGTGACACCCACGATCCCGGTCGGCGACCACACCATGTGCGCGATCGGGCAGTAGACCAGCAGCGACCAGAACACCATGAAGACGCACATCGCGCTGAACTTCATCCGGTCCGCGAAGGCGCCGGCGATCAGGGCGGGGGTGATGATGGCGAAGGTCATCTGATACATCATGAAGACCGTCTCGGGGATGGTCATCGCCGTCTCGTTGCCCGAGCCCACGCCCATCGTGAAGGGCACGTCGCCGCCCTTGGTGATGTGGTCGGCGATGCCGCCCAGGAACAGCCGCGACAGGTCACCGATATAGGGTGCAGTGGCGCCGGTGCCGTTGGTGAAGGTCAGGCTGTAGCCGGCGACCATCCAGACGATGGTGATGAGGCAGCACACGGCGAAGGACTGCATCAGCGTGGCCAGCACGTTCTTCTTGCGCACCATGCCGGCGTAGAACAGCGCCAGGCCGGGCACCGTCATCATCAGCACCAGCGCGGTGCTGGTGAGCATCCAGGCGGTGTCGCCGGTGTCGATCTTGGCGGCCTCGGCCGCCACGGCCGCCGCCGCCGGGGCGGTGGCCGTGCCGGGTGCGGCGGTTTGGGCGAAGGCGGCCCCCGCGAGGAGGAGGATGGACAGCCCGGTAGCTGGTGCGAGGGCTGGGGCGAGCAGACGCTTCATTATCGTAGAATCCTTCATAGTGCCTCGGCATCCACCTCGCCGGTGCGGATTCGCACCGCGCGTTCCAGGTCCAGAACGAAGATCTTGCCGTCGCCGATCTTGCCCGTCTGTCCAGCCTTCATGATCGCCTCGACCACCTGCTCGGCCAGATCGGAGGCGACTGCGACCTCGATCTTCACCTTGGGCAGGAAATTCACGTGGTATTCCGCCCCGCGGTAGATTTCGGTCTGGCCCTTTTGCCGGCCGAAGCCTTTGACCTCGGACACGGTCAAACCCTGCACCCCGAGCGGCGTGAGCGCCTCGCGCACGTCGTCCAGCTTGAAGGGTTTGATGATCGCCATAATGAGCTTCATGTCTTCACCTCCCAGCACTCCCAAAATCTTCTCTGCTCGACAGAACGCGCTTCATTTCGGTCCGTCAAGAACCATGCCAGAACATTCTGCTGCGTCCCAAGCCGCAAATCGAGCGGAAATCGCCGCGAATGCCCAACAAATAGGCTATTGCAACGAATTTCTCGCGAAAGGTTTGCGGATTAGGCACACCCTGCAGGTTTCGGAGGATATATCCGCGCCAAGTGTTGCAGTATTCCGCCAGCATAACGTATCCCGGTTCTCCAAGGTTACAAAATGCCACGCAGCCGATTGCATTACTTCGCGTGCGAGTGAAAGGAAGCGCCTAAACCATGAAACGAGCCACCTGGTCACCCTTGTCCGCCAAATCAGCCCGCGGACCATTAACGATGATCTGTGGCACTGTCTTTCTTGGTATTATGGCTGGACAAGCCGCCGCCCAACCCGTGGCAACTGCCCCCGCACCAGCGACAGAAAAGGCGTGGGCTCCGCCGACAAGCTTTTCCGACTGGGCTAGCAGCATCAAGTTTTGGGGCCAGGTTGAGGCGGGGATCGTCGGCAACACCCAGGACCCGAATAACGGCGCCAATTACGGCGCGCTGTTCACCGACAAGGCCAACCGGCCGATCCTGAACCAACTGATGCTCACGCTCGAACGGGACATCGATCCTAAGGCGACGTCCTACGATTTCGGCTTCAAGCTGCAGGGCATGTATGGTTCCGACGCTCGGATTATCCACTCACTGGGCTTGTTCGACCACGCGATCCACGACCGTAATCAGTTGGACATCGTCGAGGCAAACGTCACCGCACATACGCCGTGGCTATTCGAAGGTGGTATCGACTTCAAGGGCGGCCTGTATCCAACGCCGCTTGGGTTCGAAGTCATCGACCCGAAGGCCAATCCTTTCTACACCCACTCCTACATCTTCAACTATGGCCTACCCTATAAGCATCTCGGCTTGTTGAGCACGGCGCACGTGACGAGCGTGCTGGACCTGTATCTCGGCATCGACACCGGCACCAACGTCACGATTTTCGACGGCGACGACAACCGCCGACCCGGCGGCATCGCTGGGTTCGGGCTAAACCTGTTGGATGGCAAGCTGACCCTGCTGGCGCTGACCCATATCGGGCCAGAGAATTCCAAGCGGAACACGCCCTTCGCAAATTCCGCCATGCGGTACTACAACGACGTCACCATCACCTATAAGGCAACGGATGCGCTAAGCTTCACAACCGAGCTCAACTACATCAAGGATGATGGTTTCCGCGCCGAGGGCTATGGTGCGGCGCAATATATCTCCTACGCGCTGACCGATACGTTGACCTTGAACGGCCGGGCCGAAATCTGGCGGGACAATTCGAATTTCTTTGTCAGCACGCCAGTCAATAATCTGGACTTCGTAAACTTCGAGCGTGGCTATTCCCCGGCCAATTTCTACACGGCGGTGCGCCCAACCACCTATTCCGCTCTGACGGCGGGGGTCACCTACAAGCCGGCGGGGATCCCGGCGCCGATCAACAACCTCATGGTACGGCCGGAACTTCGCTACGACCGCTCGCTCTCGGGGTCGAAGCCCTATGGCGACGGGAATGACAAGGGCGTTTTTACGATCTCAGCGGACGTGATCCTCGGCTTCTAGGCTAGGCGGGTCACGCCCGGCACGGCAAACTGGCGGCTCACGAAAAGGGGGCCGCCACGATGCGTGTCTCGCTCGCTGTTTTCTGCGCCTGCGCCCCCTGGCTGCTGATGGCGGCGGCGCCATGCCGGGTCGACCTGCGGGCAAGTGTCGCGGTGACGCAGGCGGGGGGCGTCCTGCTGGTGCCGGTTACGCTCAATGGCAGCACGGTGGATTTCGTGCTGGACACGGGGGCGGAGCGTACCGCGGTCGGCACCGCGGCCGCCGAGCGATTGCACATCGCGCGGGATGAATGGGTCAGCACCGATATCCAGGGTGCTGGCGGTCGCGACCAGCAGCGGCTGGGCAGGCCCACATCCCTGTCGTTTGGCGGCATCGCGCTGAAGCGGCGTACGGTGGCGGCCGATACCTCCGTGGTCATTGGGCCGGTGCCGGATTCCGTGGGTGGTCGGTCCATCGCCGGGCTGCTGGGGCAGGATTTTCTGTCGGCCTTCGACCTGGATTTGGACGTCGCTGGCGGCGTGCTGAAGCTCTATGACGTGTCCGGCTGTCGCGGGCGGTTCCTGCCGTGGACGGGCCCATACGGCGCCATCCCCGCGTGGCGACCGGTGCGCAATGTGCTCGCACTGCCGATGCGCGTCGGCAGCACGGCGATCCAGGCGGAGTTGGATAGTGGCGCCGGGAGCACCGTCATCACCCTGCCGGGCATGCTGGCGTTGGGGCTGGCCTCCGGCGGAGCCGATATGGTGCGCGGTTTCGGCAAGGGCAGCCTGGCGGCGCGGACACAGCATTTTCCAGCTGTCCAGATCGGCGGCTTGCGACCGGAGCCGGCGGATCTGGTCATCGCGCCCATTCGCACGCTGCGCAGTATCGGTGCGCTATTGGGAGCGGATTGGGTGGTTGCCCGGCATGTGTGGATCTCCTGGGCGACCGACCAGGTATTCGTGGGTGCGACTAGCGCGCGATAGCCGTCGCGGACAGCCGTCGCCGGTCTAACCGCCGTGGCCACCGCGCGCAGCCAGGTCAGCACGGTGGATTCGCGCGATATGCTCGCCATCGCTGGGGGCGGCGCGACGACGACCGGCGGTGCCACGATTTCGGCACCCGGCGGTGGTGCAACGCTGGCGGTTGTTCCGTCCGGTCCGAACGTCCTGCCGCGCCGCCTTGTCCAGGGTCCAGGCGACGATCTGCAGCAGGTTGGCCGGGCGGTGATCGGCCTCCTCCAGCAAGAGCCTCATCCGTGGCGGCGTCTACGGGGCGCGCATGATTGCGGGTCGATGACATGCGGCGGCTCCTGCCAAGTGCGGTGGCGACCGCACCCGGTGGCTGAACCGCGCCACATGATGCGTGGCGGCATTATCTCTGCGCGGCCTGTGCGGCGCTTGTCCGCAGGGCACGCGGCTTGAACCGGGTCCACATGAAGTGACCGTATTGGCCGATCCGAACGGCCTCATCTTGGCGGGTGCCAGGCAAGGACCTATGTTGCGGGCATCGGCAGGCGCCGACCGCCTGCGGCTTGCTGGCCTGTTCGGGCGGCGTCGGCGACGATCAAAGGGCAACAAGCAATGAGTCAATCCGACACCACCAGCGCGGTGGGGGCCGGCCTCGGGCCTGGGCTGACGCTCGCCATGGCCGTTGCCGTCGGCGTCGCCGTCGCGAACATCTATTACAACCAACCGCTACTGGGCATTATCGAGCGTGAATTTCCGGGTGCGGCAGCCGGCTTCATTCCAACCGCGACCCAACTGGGCTACGCGGCCGGGTTGTTTCTGCTGGTACCGCTCGGCGATCTGATGGACCGGCGGCGGCTGATCCTGGCGCAATTCGTTGTGCTGGCGGTGGCAGCGGCCGCCGCAGCGATGGCGCCGACTGTGGGCACGCTGATCGTTGCCTCCCTGCTGGTAGGTGCCAGCGCGACCGTGGCGCAGCAAATCGTGCCCTTCGCGGCCGCGCTGGCGCGACCGGAGCGGCGGGGGCGGACGATCGGCACGGTGATGGCGGGGTTGTTGTGCGGCATCTTGTTCAGCCGAACCTTGGCCGGCTTCGTCGGTACCCATGCTGGTTGGCGGGAGATGTTTTGGCTGAGCGTGCCGTTGGCCCTCATCATGGCCGCCATGATGGCAGCGCTGCTGCCACGCAACCAGCCTTACGAGAAGCTCGGCTACGGGGCTGCATTGGCCTCCGTGGCGCGGCTGTGGCGGGAGGAGCCGACGCTGCGCCGCGCGACGATCGTGCAGGCGGCCTTATTCGCACAGTTCAGCGTGTTTTGGACCATATTGGCGCTTCACCTGCAGGAGCCTCGCTTCGCCCTGGGCGCGGACGTGGCCGGGCTGTTCGGTGTCGTCGGCGCGGTGGGCGTGCTGGCCGCACCCCTGGCCGGGCGCGTTGCGGACCGGCGAGGCCCGGCGATGGTCATTGCGTGCGGAGCGACGCTGGCGCTGCTGGCTTGGCTGCTATTCGGATTCTGGAACAGCGTGCCCGGCCTCATCATCGGCGTCATCGTGTTGGATTTTGGGGTGCAGAGTTCGCTGGTGAGCAACCAGCACGTCGTGTTCGCGCTGAACCCCAGCGCCAGAAACCGGCTGAACACCGTGTTCGTCACCGGTCTGTTCATCGGCGGGGCGATCGGGTCCGCCGGCGCCATGCTCGCCTGGACCTATGCCGGGTGGCCGGGCGTGTGCAGTTTCGGTGGACTACTGGCCGCGGTGGCGCTGGCGGTGGAACTCGGGGGGCGCCACACGGCACGTCCCCAATTGGCCGAATAGGCGGCCTGTTTGCTGCGCACGTGCCCGCTTTGTGGTCACATGCGCGGCGCTACAGGCGCGAGGAGCCCCGGGCCCGCCTGGCATGCGCCTTGCGGACAGCCTGGCGGTCCAGACGAGGTGCGATATGGAAGTCGGCGTTTTCATTCCAATCGGCAATAATGGCTGGCTGATTTCCAGCACGTCGCCGCAATACAAGCCGAGTTTCGACCTCAACCGCCAAGTCGTGCAGACGGCGGAGCGGCATGGGCTGGATTTCGTGTTGTCGATGATCAAGCTGCGCGGCTTCGGTGGCCCGACCGAGTTTTGGGACCACAATCTGGATTCGTTGACGCTGATGGCCGGACTGGCGGCCGTGACGTCGCGCATCCGCCTGTTCGCCACCGTGCCGACGCTGGCCGTGCCGCCGGCGATTGCGGCGCGCATGGCCGTCACGATCGACAGCATCTCCCAAGGACGATTCGGACTTAACGTCATCACGGGGTGGCAGCGGCCGGAATACTCCCAGATGGGGATCTGGCCCGGCGACCATTATTTCGGCCGCCGCTACGACTATGCATCCGAATACGTGCGGGTGATGCGGGAGTTGTGGGAGACGGGGGTCTCGGACTTCCGCGGCGAGTTCTTCCAGATGGAGGATTGCCGACTGAGCCCCCGCCCCTCGGTGCCGATGAAACTGATCTGCGCCGGGCAAAGTGCGGCGGGCATGGCGTTTACGGCAGAATGGGCGGACTACAATTTCTGTCTGGGCATAGGGTTCAACACCCCCACCGCCTGTGCCCCAACGATTGCGCGGATGCAGGAGGCGGCGGCGAAAACGGGGCGGGCGATTTCGTGCTTCGTGCTGCTGATGGTGATCACCGGCGAGACCGATGCCGAGGCGCATGCGAAGTGGGAGCATTATCGCGGTGGCGCGGATTTGGAGGCGGTGTCGTGGATGATGGACCAGGCAGCCGCGGACACACGGCCGAATGCCGATACCAATGTGCGCCAACTGACCGAGGCCGACCGGGCGTTCAATTTCAACATGGGCGCGCTGGTTGGGTCCTACGCCACGGTGGCGGGGATGCTGGACGAGATGGACGCCATTCCGGGCCTGGGTGGCGTGATGCTGACCTTCGATGAGTTCATTAGCGGCACGGACATCTTCGGCACCTGCATCCAGCCGCTAATGCAGTCGCGGCGCCACATCCAGCCGTTTGCCGAGGCCGCGGAATGAGCGAGCCTGCTGGATACCTGCCCCCAAACGATCCGCAACTGCGCATTTTGGCGGCGGAGCCCGAGGCGCTGACATTTCGGGCGGATCAGTCAGCGTTGATCGTGGTGGATATGCAGAACGCCTATGCCTCCCCTGGCGGGTATCTGGACCTGGCCGGGTTCGATATTTCCGGTGCCGCAGCGGCGATCGACAAGGTGGCGGCGGCGATCATCGCGGCCCGAGACACCGGCATGACGATCGTGTTCTTCCAGAACGGGTGGGACCCGGCGTATCTGGAGGCGGGCGGCCCCGGCTCCCCCAACTGGCATAAATCCAACGCGATGAAGACGATGCGGGCGCGGCCGGAATTGCAGGGGCAGTTGCTGGCGAAGGGGGGTTGGGATTACGCGCTGGTGGATGCGCTGCAGCCGCAGCCCGGCGATATCGTGATCCCCAAGCCGCGATACAGCGCGTTCTACAATACTAATTTGGATAGCATGCTGCGGGCGCGCGGCATTCGCACATTGGTCTTCACCGGCATCGCCACCAATGTCTGCGTCGAGTCGACGTTGCGGGACGGCTTCTTCCTGGAATATTTCGGCGTGGTGCTGCACGACGCGACGCACCAGGCGGGGCCACCCGCGATCCAGGATGCGGCGCTATTCAACATCAAGACGTTCTTCGGCTGGGTAACCAGCGTCGAGGCGTTCCGGGCGTCGTTGCAGGCCGATGCGACACCGGCCTGGCGTATGGAGGGCGACGCCTAACTCGGTTGGATCAAGGGCGCGTGCCGGTCCATCAGGGTGGCGCTGCTGGTGTTGAGGCCGATGAGGTCGACCTGGATACCATGCCGGCGCATTTTCGTCACCACGCCCTCCAGCGCGCCGACGGCGGTGACATCCCATAGATGCGCCGCCGTCAGGTCGATACGCACGACCGAGGCGGTGTCCCGCAGGTCGAATTGGTCGGCGAAGATGTCGGCGCTGGCGAAGAAGATCTGCCCCGCGACGCGGTAGATGCGGGTGTTCGTCGCCGCATCATACTCGCTGCGCACGTCCATCAGCCGCATGACCTTGAAGGCGAAAAATACGCCGCTGAGTAGCACGCCGACGGTGACGCCGGCGGCCAAATTGCTGGTTGCGACCGTCACGGCGACGGTGGCGAGCATGACGATGCTGGACACTTTGGGGTGCCGGGCGAGGTCACGCACGGAGGTCCAGGAGAAGGTGCTGATCGACACCATGATCATGATCGCGACGAGCGCTGCGACCGGCACCTGCGCCACGAAGGGTCGCAGCAACACCACCAGCACGAACAGGAAGAACCCAGCCACGAACGTGGAGAGCCGGCGTGCGCCGCCGTAGCGGACGTTGCTGACCGTCTGGCCGATCATGCCGCAGCCAGCGATGCCGCCGAACAGGCCTGCCGCTAGATTGGCCAGGCCCAGCCCGGTGCATTCCCGCGCCTTTGAACTGGTCGTGTCCGTCAGGTCGTCCACCACGGTAGCGGTCATCATCGATTCGAGCAGGCCGACCACGGCCATCGCCATCGCGTAGGGCGCCACGGTGTGGAGCGTCTCGAAGGTAAATGGCACATGCGGCAGCATTAAGGATGGCAGGCCCTGCGGCAGGCGGCCCAGATCCGCCACGGTGTGGATCGGCATCGGAACGAGCATGCTAAAAGGGGTGAGCACCAGGATACAGACCAGCGGCGACGGGATTGCCGTGGTCAGCCTGGGCAGCAGGTAGATGATGACCAAACCCGCCGCGATCATGGCGTAGGTGTGCCATTCCACCCCTAGCATCTGCGGCACCTGCGCGGAGAAGATAAGGATGGCAAGCGCGTTGACGAAGCCCGTTCGTACCGAGCGAGAGACGAAGCGCATCAGGACGTCGAGCCGCAGCAGGCCGAATACGATCTGGATCCCCCCTGCCAGGATCGTCGCGGCCAGCAGGTATTGCAGCCCGTGGCCCCGCACCAGAAAGGCCGCCACCAGCGCCACCGACCCAGCGGCGCCCGAAATCATCGCCGGGCGACCACCGGTGAAGGCGATGATTGTGCCGATGAGGAAGGAGGCGAACAGCCCTACCTCGGGATCCACCCCGGCGACGAAGGAGAAGGCGATCACCTCGGGGATGAGCGCGAAGGTGGCGACCATGCCAGCCAGCACGTCCCGGCGTGCATCCTGCATGCTGCCGAACCATTCGGTCCGATAGCGGGAGAGGACTGATGGAGTCATCGGTGCAAATGTCCGAAAACAGCGCAGGCAGGTGGCCGGGTCAAACGAGCGGGCGTCCGCATGCGCAAGCGTTGTCCGGCGGATTAGCGGCCGGAAGAGCCACCCGGAGTCACACCGGGTCCAGGACGAATGGAGTAAACTAACCGGCCTGCTGCTGCGATGCAACAAATCCCGGCGGTGTTTACCAGATTGAAGCCTGGCGGTTGAGGGTTCGCTCTGGCGCTACACCGCAAGCGGCTTGCGATTGCGCCGGCGCTTGGCGTGGTCCGTGGGGGCAACCGCTGGTTCGGCTGGCGTGGGCCGCGGCGGATCTGGCTCCTCCGTGCTGCGGGCCTGCTCCGCTGTCTTACCCGCCGCGTTCTCATCCTGCAGCACGGCTGCGACCGGTGCTTCTTCAATAAGGAGATCGGTGGCATCCGCGGCCGCCCGAATAGCGGCTATGTCCGCCTGCGCCACTTCTAAAGCGATCTCCCGCAGTGCAAACGATAGGATTCGGTCGTCTGCAGCGTCGCCGATATCCATCGGGCTGACGGCCTTGCCGCTCACGATCGTCAGCAGGAGATATTCGCCGGCAGTCATAATTTGTTGCGCCGACAGGGTCAGCGTTTCGCGACGCCAGCTGTCGTCGGCCCGAATCGTCCGGGCGATCTCGTCCCCGTCCAGCAAGAAGCGGAGATCCACTGGGCCATCTGACAACGCACCTCGATACAGCATCATGTCGATGTGGAGGTGAACCGGTGCCCCCCTGTCCGAGAGCAGCCGGAGGCTCAGCGTGGCTTCGCCACCATTCGCCCACACCATGGAGGCTTCGGGTGCGTGCCAGTCTTCCCATAGCGCATCGCGGATGTTGCCGCCCTCGGCGAATGAAACGGGCGTGCCAGGTAACAACGTTAGAAACGACGGCGCCTCCATTGGCGGTAGAGCCGCCATCGCCGGTAGCGGGGCTGTAGCCCCTACCTGTTCCATCCGTTCCATTTCCGCAGTTGCAACTGTCCTGATCTCGATCGAGAAAATCCGGAAGGATAGTCGACGCTGGTCCCCGCCTTCGGCCACCATGATCGGGGCGATGCCCGGTGGACCCGAGAAGGTCACACGCATGATATTCAGCGCATCGATCGCCAAGTCTGTCTCAACTTCGATCGTTTCTGTCGAGACGCTCAACGCGTTCGCCGGCAGCATGCTCACTTGGGCTCGTCCGACGATGACTGTCATGGCCGCATCCTCACCAGCCAGCCAATCATACGACACATACCGGATGGTCAGGCGCAGTTTGTCCTGTAAATCGCCGCGCAGCCGCATATGGGCCGTGCTTGGCCGCCCATCGGACCAGGTACCATCCGACTCCGGTGGATGCCAGCCACCTGCAAGCCCTGTGGTCAATCGCGACGTCGTATTGAATTCAAGCAGCGTGTTCAAATCAACCATCGGAGCGGGTACGCCGGCTTCCTGGCGGCGGGGCGCCGCCATCACCACGACCGTTTCGGTCTGCAGCGACTGGATGATTTCTCTGGGAACGCGATCGAAAAACCCAACCCGGCGTACAGTGACACGTCCGAAGCCTTCGCTTCGCACGCCCAGCATACAATGCTCCAACGACCCATTCTCAGACGACATCAGCTTGATCGCGCGGAGTTCGTGCTCCTGGCCAGTGAAGATAAGGCGGCCGACCGATATGCCGTCGAGCGTAATCGCGGCCTGGCACGGGCCATCCACCAGGACGTCGAGGCCGAGGTAGACGGGGGCGTTACCCTGTGCCGGGCGACGCATCGGGATACCATTGTCGTGCTTGAGAACATCTGACCAGATGTTGAGCTTGGTGTGGAAGATCGGCTCCAGCGTCATGTCGAGCACGCGGAGCCCGAGCAAGCGGCCGTCAGTCGTTTCGCTGTATTTCGCTGGAGCGCGCGGGTCTTCAATCTCCAAGGCGACGATTAGATCCTTCGTGTCGCCCAGGAGTTCGCGGTAAATCGGTATATGCAGTTGCTGGGCTTGCGAGCCGACGATCAAGTTGGTGACGACCGTGTTATTGATCGTGCAGCGGACGCGCTGGGGTTGCGTGTCGCCCGGCATGAACGCACGGGCGCGGATCACCAATGCCACACCAACGCTGGCTGGAGCGTCGAGTCGCATCCCCAGTGATGCGACGCTGCCGATCGTCCAGCACCCATCCCGTTCGATGCCGGACCAGCCGCCAAGCTGATACTCCGCGCCGGGCGAGCGGGTACCGCCCTCGACCAGTCCGAACGTAATCGACTCGCCCATGGCGAGCGGCGTCAGCGCCTCGGGTGCCAAGTCATGGGCCAGCGCGTCTGCCACGGTGGACGCGGATTCCGCCCAGCTATAGGGCTCGTAGGTCTTGGCCTTCGTGGTGCGGGCGGCGAGGTAGGCTGGCGTGAAGCAGTAGCTCTGCAACGCCTCGTACCAGCCCTTGAAGTCCATCGGGTCCAGCAACTCCACCAATTCGGGGGCGATCTCCGGCAGCGACCCAGCGTTGGAAGAGAGGCAGAACTTGCCATATCGCAGGCTTTCCGCGACGGGCAGGCCCCAGCCCTCGTACAGGGAGGGATAGACGGTGAACATGCAATTCACGTACAGCCAGTTCAACGTCATGTCGTTGATGCCGTGCAGGATGTGAACGCGGGTGGATGCGATGCCGTCCGTCGCCAGTTGCTTGACGATGTCCTCCGCGCCCCAGCCCTTGCTGCCCACCATGATCAGGTGGGGTGCGCGCTCACCGTAATCGGACACCAAGCGCCGCCACAGCGAAAACAGGAGCGTGTGGTTCTTGCGCACGTCCAGGGCGCTGACATACAGCACGAAGCGGCTGTCGCGGAAACGGCTGACCACATCAACGTCAAGCTCCGCGGCCGGGTCGATACTGGCGGCGGTATCGCCGAGGCGGAAGACGTCGATTGGCGGCAGGGGCGCGCGCACTGCCAATGCGAACTCCCGGATGTCGTCGGCGCTGCATTGCGAGCAGGTGAGGATCCGGTCCGAATACTCCAGTACACGGGCGCAATTGTTGGAAAAGTCTTCGCCGACGCCTTCAGGGAACCACTTCTCAAATTTCCACTGGATGACATCGTAGATGGTGGAGATGAGTCCGACCTTCATCGCGCGCTTCGTGGTCAGCAGGTCCTGCAAATAGGCTCCGTTGCGGATCCACGCGCCGCCAAATAGGACGATGACGTCCCCAGGCGAAAACGGGATTTGGGCGTAGGGTAGTTTATTGTTCCAGTCGGTCATGAATGGCTCGGCCGCCGAAGACCGCAGGTTCTTGTATGCGCCATTCTCCAGCCAGGCGCGGCTGATCGGCAGAAAGCGACGGAAATGCGAGTTCCACAGGATGAACTGCACACGGCTGCCGAGACTATCGGATAGTTCTATCGCCAGCCGGTCCTCGGTCCGGGCGATGCCAGAGGGTGGGCCATCACGGTGAGCCGACGTGGTGAGATCGACAAACAAGGTCTTTGCGCGGTCAAGCGGTAGACTCTCGATTTGGGCGTGGTTGGCCACGGCGGATCGGTACGCGTCCAGCGTACGTTGGGCGTGGATTTCCCAGCTATGCTCGCGGCTGACCAAATCGATCAGGGCCGCGGATTTCTCGTAGACGCGACCCTCCCCATAGGCAGCCAGCACCGCCTCTCGCACACTCGCCAGATCCGCCGGATCGCAGTAGCGGGCCAAGTCGCCGAAATACTCCCGCTCAGACGAGCGGTCACTGAGAACCATGTTGCAGCCAGCCGCCGCGGCCTCCAATGCCACCAGCGGCGCGCCCTCCGACCAACTCGGCAGGCAGAATACTTTTGCACCTGCATAGGCAGAGGCCAGCATCTGGCTGCCCGGCGGCAGGCGACCGATGAAATGAACGTTCGGTGCGTCGATTTTACTGAGCAGCGAAACGTAGGGCGTGGTCTGCTGCTCACCCACGAACACCAGCGGAATGTCCGTGTCGCGCAAAGCCTCAATCAGGGCGAGTTGGTTCTTCCGCGCTTCGACCCGGCCCACACAGAGTACGTAATCGGAGATTCCGAATTCTTCGGCGAACATCGCCGGGTCCGCCCCGGTGTACAACTCAAGGGCAACGGGGTTTGGCACGATCGACGTGGATGGATGTTCGATCCCCTGCTCCCGCAGCAGGGATTCCTCATGGCGACTTAGGAAAATCAGATGGTCCGCGCGGGATAGGAGTTTGCTGACCATGCGGATATAATCGGGGATCGGTTCGTATTGCTTGGCGTCGGGCAGTTGGGCCGCTGCCAGGCGGTCCCGTGCGGCGCTGTAGGCGAATTCCACGCCGACGCTGTCGGTGCCGACTTTGGGCAGTAAATGGAGCGGCGTCTCGTAAGCCTGCTTTTCACGCAGATCGAGGTAGATCGGTGAAATCACCAGGGGACGGTTGGATTTCTGCACCTGACGAAGCAGCAATTCACACTCGGCCGGGTGCCAAATGTTCAGCACGTGCACGACGTCGAATTGTTCGGCGGAGAAATCGCGTCCGGCGATGAATTTGGCATCGACCCCAAGCCGCCGCAGCATGACGGCGGTCCGCGGCGCGCGCGTGGTCGGTCCACCTTTGGACCCAACTTCGCTGCCGTGCACGACGATCGCGGACGAATGCGGCGGCTCGGGCAGTACTTGGACGATGGGGCCGGCAGTCTCGCGCAGGTTCTCGCCCAAGATTTCGCCAAACAGCGTGTTATGGTTTTCGGCCCAGGCGGTCCAGCTATAAGCGGCAACGCTGCTGGCCAGATCCTGCTTTTCCTGTAGCGCCTGCAGCAACACACGGCGCAGATCATTGGCGTCGCCGTTGCGAAACTCCCGGTGAGGAAACTCGGGCACCCACCCGACATTGGACGAGATGATCGGGCAGCCGCAGGCCAGCGCCTCTAGCGCGCACATGGGGCCGCCCTCGACCAACGCTGGTATCAGCACGTAATCGAGCGTGCGGTAGAAGTTGGGAAGCTCTGCCTCCGGCACGAATTGCGATGCGCCGGGCCAGCCGTCACCGGTAAAATGCCAGTCGATATCGGGGATATCCATCACCGACTGCACCAGGGCCTCGCCTTTGCGGCCGGTGTGATAGGTACGACCGACGACGCCGATCTTCAGCCGCGGCCGAAACCGCGTGTGGTCAACGCCGGGGGAAATGGTGCGGACGTTTTGGTGCCCGGCGGCACGCAGGATCTCCTCGGTCGCACGGGATTGGGCGACGGAATAATCCACCGCACCGGCCACTGCGAAGAAACGATCCGCAGCATCCTGCCTCTGCTCCAGATGGGTAAACAGGGCCAACTCGTGCTGGGAAACACGGGCCTGCCGCGAGCCATAGGTGATGTAATATTGAATGTCGGCCGCCGGGTCTGGCACGGTATCGAAGCCCACATAATCCAGCCGGCTCGCGATTTCGTGAGCAAGCCGCTCCAAGATCCAGCCATTGTCGGATATGACGATATGAACCCGCTTGAGGCCGCGTGACATATTAACAGACTACTCCACTGCCAGATGCGCCGGCACATTCGCTACATCCGGCTATCATATCATCACGCTTATCACCAATTGAACGAGGTCGTTTTAACAACGCACTGTTATTTGCTTCCCTTCGGCTGCAGGTGCGCCACATCCGACGATCTAGCCTATTGCCGTTCCTTGGCTCTGAGCGCCGAACGAGCAAGAACAGATGAGCTGTTTTCTGACACAGGGCGAGCCTGATGCAAAGCGCCACATACGGCGCTGTGTCATCGTTAACGGTAGGTCTGCCCCGATGCGGACCTGTCTTCGTGTTCACCAATGCGCCACGGCAACGTTCACGTCAGGCCGTTACATAGGGTGGCATCGGTGCTTCGGCGCCTTAGTGAGCGAGGATGCTGCAGATTATGCATAAGAATGTTCTGAAGATCGGCCGTGGGTCGCGGACGGCACTAGCCGCCGTTCTTTTGGCCGGCACGGCGCTGGGTGGGTTTGCCGCCGGACACGTGGCCCTAGCGGATACGGCGCCGGCAACCACCTCCGTCACCACCGCAGCGTCCGGCGCAATCCAGCCGACGGCAACGGCGCATCTGTTGCCGGACTTCTCGGACCTGGTCACCCAGGTTCGCCCGGCCGTGGTGTCGATCACCACGAAGTTGCGCGCGCAGCCGGATGACGAAGACTCGGGCATGCCGAACTTCCCCGGTATGCGTCACCCCGAGCAGGGCCGCGGCCATGCCATCGAGGCTCGCGGGTCGGGCTTCATCATCGATGCCGATGGCACGATCGTGACGAACAACCACGTTGTGAAGGACGCGCAATCCGTGTCGGTGACGATGGATGATGGCACGCAGCTTCCGGCGAAGATCATCGGGCGTGACCCCCGGTCCGATTTGGCCGTGTTGCGGGTCGATGCCGGGCACAAGCTGCAGTTCATCCAGCTTGGCGATTCGAACAACGTGAAGCCGGGCCAGTGGGTCGTGGCGGTGGGCAACCCGTTCGGGCTGGGCGGCACCGTGACCTCCGGCATCGTGTCGGCCCGCGGACGCGACATCGGGTCGGGACCGTATGACTCGTTTATTCAGGTCGATGCGGCCATCAACCAGGGCAACTCCGGAGGCCCGCTGTTTACCCAGGACGGCAAGGTGATTGGCGTGAACACCGCCATTCTGTCCCCATCGGGCGGCAGCGTCGGCATCGGCTTCGCCATCCCGTCCGACACGGTGCGCAGCGTGGTGGCCGAGTTGGAGAAGAGCGGCCACGTCACACGCGGCTACATCGGCGTGCAGGCCCAGCAGGTAAGCACCCAAATGTCGGCAGCCCTGCACCTGCCCTCCGCCAACGGTGCATTGGTAGCCAGTGTCGAGCCGGACAGCCCGGCATCGAAGGCGGGCCTGCAACCTGGTGACGTGATCCAGACGGTGAACGGAACCAAGATCGCCAACCCGCGCGACCTGGCGGTTGACGTTGCTGCGGTGACGCCGGGCGAAGACGCCAAGCTGGAGTTGCTGCGCGATGGCGACAACAAGTCCGTCTCCATCACGGTTGCATCGCTGCCGAGCGACACGCAGGACGGGACCGACGCGGCCTCGGCACCACGAGGAATCGGCGTCGCCCTGGCGCCGCTATCACCCGATATGCGCAATCGCTTCAACGTGCCGGGGCGCACCCAGGGCGCGATGATCGCAGAGATAATGCCGGGCTCGGCGGCCGAGCAGGCTGGGCTGCAGCCTGGTGACGTGGTGGTGGGTGTCGGCAACAAGCCGGTCAACTCGCCGGCTGATGCGGTGTCGGCGATCCGGGCGGCGACGTCCGGCGGCAAGACGGCAGCGCTGCGCATCATGCGGGACGGCAACATGGCATTCGTGGCGGTTGCCGCAACCACGAGCGGCGACAAGTCCGACCAAGGCTGAGGCCATGGCGCCCGGGGGTTAGATCCCCTGGCGCCACGGCAAAAAATGGGGCGGTCCGGTAACCCACCGGGCCGCCCCATTTTGCGTTTGGCGCGCTCTACTCGGCCGCGTGCGCCAAAGAGGCGATACCATCGCGCGCGGCCACCAGTTTGCGGACCCGCGGCAGCAACTCGCGGCCATACTGGATCGCGTCGACCAGCGGGTCGAAACCGCGGATCAGGAAGGTAGTGATACCCAGATCGTAGTAGTCGAGCATCGACTCCGCGACCTGGTCCGGCGTTCCGACAAGGCCGGTCGAGTTACCTTGCGCCCCAGTGAGTGCGGCGATACCGGTCCAGAGCCGCTTGTCGACGCGCGCACCCTGGGCGGCTGCGGCCAGAAGGCGGCGGGAGCCCTCGTTGGCCGGCTGCTGCGTCACTTCCCGTGCATTGTTGGGCGAGCGGCCGCTGCCGCCGCTGGCGCGCAGTGCCTTGGCCTGTGCCAGAATGTCATCGGCCTTGGCCCACGCCTTATCCTCGGTATCCGCCAGCACTGGGCGTAGCGACAGGCTGAACCGAGGCTGGCGACCAAACGGAGCGGCAGCAGCCCGGATCTGGGCGACGAGGCTGCGCACCTGGTCGTAGGTTTCGCCCCACAATGCGTAGACGTCGGCATGTTTGCCGGCGACGGCGATCGCGCCCTCGGACGCGCCGCCGAAATAGACTGGGATGCCGGAAGGGTTGTACGGCTTCAGGTCGCCGAACCCGCGCTCCACCTGGTAGTATTTGCCGGCATAGTCGAAGGGGGTTGTGGACGTCCATTCCTGGCGCACGATGTCCAGGTATTCACCAGTGCGGGCATAGCGCTCGCTCTTGGTCAGGTGGTCGCCATCTTGCGCCAGTTCGACGTCATTGCCGCCTGTGATGATGTGCACGGCGGCGCGGCCCTGGGAAAGATGGTCCAGCGTGGCGAGTTGCCGGGCGGCCAAAGTGGGAGCGGTGAAGCCGGGGCGGTGGGCGATCATCAGGCCCAGCCGTTCAGTCACGGAGGCGATGTGCTGGCCGACCAGGATGCTCTCGGCCGAGGTCGAGTTGAAGGCGATGAGCACGCGGTCGAAATCGACGTGCTCGTGCGCCTTAGCGACGGTGGCGATGTAGCCCGGGTCGATCGCGAGCCCGGTGCGACGCATGGTTTCGGATGAGTTGAAGTGGCCGACATAGCCGATGAATTCGACGCTCATGGTGGAAGCTCCCGTCTTCGTGGCCTAGCCGGCCAGGGTTTCGTTGAACGATGCGTCGAACGCCTTGCGGGCGTCGACGCGGGTGCGGATGATCTTGGCGGCCAGATAGAGGTCCGCCGTCTTCTGTTCGTCCGCGATGACGCCGTCATCGATCGCAACCGGCTTGGTCGCATCGGTGTCGATGGTGAGGCGGGCGACCGGCTCGGTCACACCGATCTCCGTGGCCAGGACGCGAGCGTAGTCCGCCGGATGGCTGAGCGCCCAGCGCCGGGCAATGGCAAGGCGGTGGGTGAAGTCGACGATTTGCGGCCGGTAGGTGGCAATGGCCAAATCCGTCGCGGTAAGGAACGACAGCCCCGTCATGAGGCCGTTGCGCCCGTCCACGATGACCCGGGCTTGATCCACCAGCTTGGCCTGCGCCACGTAGACGCCCCAGGAGCACCAGGCATCGACCGACCCGGCACTGAGTGCAGTCTTGGCCTCCGCCGGTAGGAGGTTGACGACCGTGTAGTCGGAAGGCGACCATTTCTGCTGCGCCGCCACTGCCAGCACCAGCAAATGGCCGATGGAGCCGCGGTTGACTGCGATGCTGCGGCCCTTCAGGTCCGCTACAGCGCGGATTGGCGAGTCTTTGCCGACCATGATCGCGGTGCCGCCCGCGGTCGTGCGAACGGGGGCGATGATGCGCCCGCGCAGCCCAGCAGCCAGCCCGAAGGTCGTTGGGGCATCGCCGGCGAACCCGAGGTCAACCGCCTCGGCGTTCAATGCCTCCAGCACGGGAGCGGCAGCGGGAAACTGACTCCACTCTAGGCGGTATGGCAGGTTGTCCAGCACGCCGGCAGCCTTCATGACGGATTGAGTGCCCCCCTTCTGGTCGCCGGCGCGCAACACCGGGTCTGCGGCAAAGGCAGCGTGCCGAATGGCCAGGGCCGGCGCTGCCAGCAGCATGGCGCGGCGGGATAGTTGGAATTCAGACACGAAACCTCTCTCTCCGCGCAACGGGATCGCAGCGGCGTTATTCGTCAGTCAGGTGCAAACGAGCCGGCCGGAAAATGCTACTCGCGCAACGCCCGGCCGCGACATCGGACGGCGCGTGACCGCCGGATGATCTGGCTCTGACATGGTGCGATGCACGGTTGCATAGGGTGAAGGTCAGATCGCCGGGGCCAAGTGTCAAAGACTAAACAGTGGACTGGTTGCAAAAAGGATAGGCTTGCTCCACCAGAGCCACCGCGCAGTAACGTTCATCGCTTTAAGGCAGCGGATTGAGAACCTTATCTGCTGACGACCGCGTGATTACAGCGTCGACGTGGCCAGCGAGACCCGGGTCGGCAGGGCGGCGAGCAGGCCTGCGAGGTGAGTTGCCAAATTTACGGCCTGTCGGCGCAGGTCCGGCACGGCAGTCATCTCCCAGAACATGCCGCGCGTCAGTGGCCCGATGCCGAAGATCTGCCGCGAGATGCCGCCTTCGCCATCGCGAAGGGCGCAAGTACCGGTCACGTCTAGCCCCAGATGCAGCGTGTCGGGGCGGGCCATGCCGGTATCCAGCAGGGATCGCAGCAGCGGATCGTCGGTGCGGGCGTAGTCGTAGGATGGGCCGGAGCAATTGATCACCCGGGCAGCCAGCAAATGGCCCTCGCCACCCCCGTCGCGCGGGTGGATGCGAAATCCGACTTCGACCCGGTCGCTGCCCACCGCCTCATACGTCTCGATACGGCCGCGGCGAACGCGCAATTGGAAGGCGGCTCGGGCAGCGGCAATCCTGTCGGCCAGTTGCGGCGCCAGGCGGTGTCGATGGACGTCCCACCACGGGCGTAGGTGTCGGAGAAACGCCTTGCGCCCAAGTGTCGGCATGGATTGCCACAGATCCTGCGTGAAGGGGCGGATCGAGTCGACGGCGGCCTGCCAATTGCTGCCGCGGGAGGCGGCGTCTTCCGCCTCCCGCCGCAAGGCGGCCAGCAAACCCACCGGGTTGCTCGGCAGCGGCGGCAGGGGGCGGGGCAGTAGGGCAGTAGGGGGCACATGCGTCCGGGGAAGCAAGCCGCGGCGCGACATGGCGGTGATGGGGCCGGTATGGCCGCGGTCCAGCAGGGACAGGATGGTGTCGATGGCGGTGAGGCCGGTGCCGATGAGGAAGACTGGCTCGGTCTGTTCCAGCCCGTCCAACGCGTCAGGCCGCCATGGGTCGGCGTGATAGAACGGGCTATCGTAGAAGCTGGGGTCGGCGATGCGAGGGGCGGCCGGGGGGAAGTTACCGATGGCCAACACGGCAAGGTCGGCGGTCAACGCGCGGTCGCCGTCCAGATGCAGCCGCAGGGCCGACCCGGCGGGCACGATCGACTGCACGTTGCCGCGCATCATCGTCAGGCGGCCTTGGATTTCTGGCCGCCGCAGCTCCGTCTGCAGTGCATGGCGCAGATAGGCGCCGTAGGCCTGGCGGGGGACGAAGCCAGGGCTGTCGGCGCTTTGCCACTTTGGATGGGATTGCAGCCAGTCGACGAAGTCACTGGGCTGGTCCGGAAAGGCAGTCATCCGGGCGGCTGGGACGTTCAGCAAGTGGTTCGGGTTCGCAGTGGCGTAGGCTAGGCCGGGCCCGAACTCCCCCACGCGTTCCAGCAGCACGATGCTGGTGCCTGCGGGAACGCGGCGCAGGGCCTGGATGGCCAGCAAGGTGCCGCTGAAGCCAGCACCGACGATCGCGAGAGTGCGGGACACCTTGCCTCCATCTGGACTGGACGGGACCTACTGGGCCGGGGCCGCCATGTCCACCGCAGCGTGCGGGTGGTTAGGCGGCGCGCATCTGCCGGGCCAGGTTCTCCCCGATCATCACGCAGGTGAAGTGCAGATTCGCCCGGCAATCCGCCGGCATGATGGAGGCGTCGCAGACCCGCAGGCCTTGCACGCCACGGACTTTCAACTCTGGATCCACGACGCCGCGGGGATCTTCGTGCGCGGTCATGTGACAGGTGCCCGCGGCGTGCTGGATATCCGCGGCCTCCTGCAGCAAGAGCGCGTCCAACTCGGGCGGAGGCAGGGCGGCGGCTTCGGCGGGGGTGAGGCTGGATTCGCCGAAGCGCATGGCTTGGGCCAGGTGGGCGATGGCTGGTTGCGCGGTGAGCACGGCTAGACGGCGCACGGCGTCGCGCATCCGCTCCAGATCGCGGGGGTCGGAGAGCATGTTTTCTTCCACCACCGGGTCGATCTCGGGATCGGCGGAGGTGAGGCTGAGTTCACCGCGGGAGAAGGCTTCGTATAGGGCCGCGCCGATGGCGCCCTGCGGCCCGGGTTCGGTGCCGAAATGGCCACGATGGTTGTAGCCTATGAGGATCATGTCGCGGTCGCCGCCACCCGCCAGACGGCTGCTGTAGGTGACGCAGGAATTGGTGTGCCGGGCGTCCGCGTCCTTGGCCTGGAACTCCGGCCGCAGATCCAGGGTGGCGCGGACGATCGGGTGGTCCATCAGGTGGCGGCCGACCGAGGCTTGGTCCCGCAGGACGGTGATGCCCAACTTGCGCAGCGCCGCGGCGTCGCCGATGCCGGATCGCATGAGGATGGCTGGGGAATGGATGGCGCCGGCGGACAGCACGATCTCGTGGGCCGCGATCTCCTCCCACGGGCCGCCATCGAAGCGGACGCGGACGGCGGCGGCGCGGGTGCCGTCGAACACGACGCGGTCGACCATGGCGCCGCCGCGGATTTCCAGGTTGGGGCGGCCGCGGGCGGGCTCCAGATAGGCGTCATTGGTGGTGACGCGCTGCCCGACGCGGCTGTTGATCGGATTGCAGGATATGCCCTCCCCGGTCGGCGCATTCAGGTTGGGCTTCCATTTGTAGCCGCAGGCCAGGGCGGCGTCGCGCAGTGCCACGTCGACGATGCCCCATTCGGCCAGGGGGGCGCGATAGACCGGCAGCGGGCCGCCACGGGTGGCGCCGAAATCGGCGTCGTCCTCGATCTGGTCGAACAGCGGCATCACGTCGGAGGCGGCCCAGCCTTCGCACCCTGCCTCTGCCCACTCATCGAACGCGGCCGGGACGCCACGGATGGCGATCTGGGCGTTGACGGTGGAACTGCCGCCCAATGCCCGGCCACGCCAGTAGAAACGGGGAGCCTGCGCGGCGGTGCGGCGGGACATCAGCTTCGGCCACTGCCATTCGGCCTGATGCGCCGGGTCGTTCATGAAGGGGATGATGTTGGCGGATCGCAGGGCGTGGGGCGCGTCGGACGGGCGCCAGTCGCGCCCGGCCTCCAGCAACAGAACGCGGCGGGACGGGTCTTCCGACAGCCGGGCAGCCAGCGGGGCGCCGGACGAACCGGCCCCCACCACGATCACGTCATACATCGGTATTTTTTCTCAGCGTTCCAAAACAGCGGGATGGCCGAGGGTATCAGGCCCGTGACGTTGGCGCGATAGGCAGCCGGCTGGGCGAATTGGCCGAACGGCACGACCATTGCCTGGTCGTACAGCACGTCCTGGAACGGCGTTCAATGTCTGCGGAGCGGGGTTTGCGCGCGGGCGGTTGCCGCGCAGAACCCCACGGCCAGCGCGAACAGCGCTGACCTCACCCAATGTCGCATCGTTTCTCCTTCGTCTGGGTTGGTAAAGCTTCGGTTACGCCTTATCGCAGTTCCAGAAGATCGGCAGGCCCTTCAGTACGCCGGTGAGCTTCTTCGAGTAGGCGGTGGGCTGGAAATACTCGCCCAGAGGCAGATAGGGCACGTCCTGGAACGCCAGGGCCTGCATGTCCTCGCCGATCTTCTTCTGCGCAGCCGCGTCCGGCGCCTCGAACCAAGCGGTGCGTAGTGCTTCCATCTTGTCGTCGGTAGACCAGCCGAACCAGCCGTTGAGGCCGTTGCCGCGCAGGCCGAGATGGGAGGCAGGAGAGTATTGGTCCACGCCGGTGAAGCTGGTGAAAAAAACGCTCCAACCGCCCTTGTCCGGTGCGTTGCGGCTGGCGCGGCGCTGCACGACGGAGCCCCAGTCGGTCTCCTGCAGATCGACGTTCATGCCGGCGCGCTTGAGCATATCGGCGCCGACCTGGCCCATGGCGGTGAGCACGGGAAAATCGGTGGCGACCATGACGACGATCTTCTCGCCCTTGTACCCGGCGGCGGCGAGATCCTTCTTCACCTTGTCCATGTCGCGCTTACCCTCCAGCACGGACATGCCGACATTGCTCTCCAGCGGGGAGCCGGGCGGGAAGAAGCCGACCTTGCCGTTCCACATCTTCGGGTCGTCACCGGCGACGGCGGTCATGTAGTCGCTCTGATCCACTGCCCCGAGTAGGGCGCGGCGGATCGCCGGGTTGTCGAAGGGCGGAAAGAGCTGGTTGAAGCGCATGAGCGAGGGGTAGCCGGTCGGGTCCAGCGTCTCGATGGCAATGTTGCCGTTCTTGCGCAGGATCGGCAGCAGGTCAAAGGTCGGCTGTTCCCACCAATCGACTTCGCCGCTCTGCAGGGCAGCGATGGCAGTGGCGGCGTCGGGGATGACGTTCCACTCGATGCGGTCGAACTTGGCGATCTTGGGGCCGGCGGTCCAATCGGGCGTGCCGCTGGGGCGGGGGACGTAGCCGTCGAATTTCTCGTAGACGACTTTGGCGCCGGGCACGCGCTCATCGGCCTTGAAGCGGAACGGGCCGCTGCCGACCATCTCCGTGATTTGGGTGAAGGCGTCGGTTTTGGCCAGGCGCTCCGGCATGATGGGAAGCATGCTGACGCCGACCTTGCCGAGGGCGGCGGGAAGCAGCGGGAAAGGCCGCTTCATCTTGAACAGGATGGTCTTGTCATCGGGAGCGGAGAGTTCGTCGGTGTAGGCCATCACGGCCTGGCCGAACGCGTCGCGCTTGCCCCAGCGCTGGATGCTGGCGACGCAGTCGCGCGCCAGGACGGGGGTGCCATCGTGAAATTTCAGCCCGTCGCGTAGGGTGAGCTTCCACTCCTTGTCGTTCATCACGCCGTCGCACATTTGCGGCTGCGGTGCGAACTTGCTGTCGGTGGCGAACAGCGTGTCGAACACGGTCATGCCGTGATTGCGGGTGACGTAGGCGGTGGTCCAGACTGGGTCGAGCACGGCCAGGTCGCCCTGTGGGATGAATTTGAGCACTTTGCTGCCCGCGGCCCGGGCGATGTTGGGCCGCGCGAGGCCCAGGCTGCCGATGACCGGCGCGATGGCGGAAGCCTGTAGGAAAGAGCGTCTCTTCAAGTTCCATCTCCCTCGGGCCGGAGCCCGGTAACGGCGCAAACAGATTTCCACCGGCAGGCAAAATCTATGCCGCACTGCACAAGGCGTGGCGGCGGTCTGCGAAATGCGGTTAGGCTGCGCCGGTCCATTGCCCCTACAGCCAAGCGAGCCCCGATGACCGACCTCTGGCGCCTGTCCGCAACCGAGCTTGCCGCCCGCATCCGCCGTCGCGACGTGTCGGCCCGGGAGGCGGCGTTGGCCGGGTTGGCCCGGCTGGATGCGGTGAACCCGAAGATCAATGCGGTGGTGGATCATCGGCCAAACGAGGTTCTGGCAGCGGCGGACGCGGTGGATGCCACGATCGCACGGGGCGATGACCCACGTGTGCTGGGTGGCGTGCCGGTGACGGTGAAGGTCAATACCGACCAGACTGGCTATGCCACCACGAACGGCGTGCGTCTGCAGAAGGACCTGATCGCCAGCAGTAACAGCCCGGTGGTCGATAATCTGCAGCGCGCCGGGGCGGTGATCCTGGGGCGCACGAACACGCCGGCCTTTTCCTATCGCTGGTTCACGACAAACTTGCTGCATGGGGATACGAAGAACCCGCGCGACGCGTCGCTGACACCGGGCGGCTCGTCGGGCGGGGCGGCAGCGGCGGTGACGGCTGGGATCGGGCATCTGGCGCACGGTACGGACATCGCCGGGTCGATCCGCTACCCGGCGTATGCCTGCGGCGTGCATGGGCTGCGGCCGACGCCGGGGCGGGTGCCGGCGTATAATGCGTCGGGGCCGGAGCGGCCGATCGGGCCGCAGATCAGCGCCGTGTCGGGGCCGATCGGGCGGACGATTGCGGATCTTCGGCTGGGGCTGGCGGCGTTTTCCGCGCCCGACCCGCGGGACCCCTGGTATGTGCCGGCGCCGCTGGAGGGGCCGGCGGCGCCGCGCCGGGCCGCTTTGTGCCTACGGCCGGATGGGTTGGCGACGTCGCCGGAGGTGGTGGCGGCGCTAATGGATTCGGCCGACCGGATGCGTGCCGCCGGCTGGGTGGTGGAGGAGGTGGATGCTTTGCCGCCCCTGCGCGAAGCGGCCGAGATGCAGACGAAGTTGTGGCTGGGTGATCGGTTCGAGGCGCAACTCGCCTCCGTCACCAAAGAGGGCGACCCGGGGGCGATGAACATCCTGGCGCAGCACGAGGCGCTGGCGCGGTCCGTCGACCCGGCCATGCTGGGCGCGATTCTGATGCGGCGGGCTGCCATTTTGCGCCTGTGGCAGGTTTTCCTGGAGGACACGCCGGTGGTTCTGCTGCCCGTGTGCGCCGAACTACCCTTCCCCGACCAGCAGGACATGAAGGGGGCCGAGGCGTTCCAAGCGGTGTGGGAGGCGCAGATGATCCAGGTCGCGCTGCCCGTGGTGGGATTGCCGGGGCTGACGGTTTCGACCGGTATGGTCGGGACGGTTCCGGTGGGCGTGCAACTGGTGAGCCGGCGCTACCGGGAGGATTTGTGTCTGGCGGCCGGCGAGGCGATCGAGGCCGGGGGCGTGCCGGCCTCCCCCATCGACCCGGTCTAGGCACCCCTTCCAGCGACCACGCTGCATCTGGCAGAATGGGTGGGATTGCTGCTGGGGATGGTGCATTGAGCCAGAACGACGAACTCGCCCGGGTGAAGGCCCGGATCAAGGCGCTGACCGACCGCACCGTGGCGCGCGGCTGCACCGAGGCGGAGGCGATGGCGGCCGCCGAGATGGTGGGCCGGCTGCTGGAGCGGTATGCGCTGACCATGGAGGAGGTGGATGTCCGGCAAGAGCCGTGCGTCCAGATCGAGGTGCCAATCGGCGGGCGGCAGCGGCGCCCGATCGACGTTTGCGTGCCGGCGCTGGCCCGGTTCTGCGACTGCAAGGTGTGGCTGGCGCGGAGCGAAGAGCAGACGCATTACGTGTTCTTCGGCTTCGAGACGGATACGGCGCTGGCGGCTTATCTATTCGCCGTCATCTCACGCGCGATCACCACCGGGCTGACCGGGTTTCGCCGGGGCGAGGCGGTTTTGATGGGGGTGGCATTGCGCCGGGCCAGCGCGAGCTTTCAGCATGGCATGGCGGCGCGGGTGGCGGAGCGGTTGGGGGGCATGCATGCCGAACGCGAGGCGGCCGTCGCTGCGCAACGTCCGACTGGCACGGCGCTGATGCTGGTGCGTCACCAGGTGGTGGAGGAGGCGTTCCAGGCCCGCAAGGTTCGCCTGCGCTCCCTGCCCGGGCTGACGCTGCGGCGGAATGCGGCATTCCGCGCCGGCCGGGTGGCGGGGGACCGGGTGAATTTGCGTCGCCCGATCGAGGGGGGTGACCCGGCGCTGCTGCGCTGATGGCGGACCGGCAGCGCAACCGCGTTTACGCGTGGGAGGATCGGGTGGTGGCGCCGCACGACCCGACCGTGGTGCCGTTTGGCGCCGGGCAGGGCATGGTGAATGCGATCTGGGCGGAAATGGGGCTGCTGTATCCGCCGCGTGTCGAACCGCTGCCGGCGCAGGCGCGATGCCGGATTGCGGATGCGAACCGGCTGCGCATCCGGCTGCCGCGCTCCACACCATCGTGGTGCGTGCTGCATGAATTGGCGCATGCGATGACGACGACGCAGGATGGTGTGTCGGACGGCCATGGGGCGGATTTCGTGGGTGTGTATGTGCAGTTGCTGAGGACATATTTGCGGCTGGACGGGGCGGAATTGCAGGCCAGCCTGGCGCAGGCCGGGGTGAAGGTGCGGATGGAGGCGCGGGCGGTGTTCTCCGATTGATACGGAGTGGCCTAATAGGATTTAGGTAATTTCAACACGCGTTCGGCAATGTTGGACAGGATCAGTTGTTCGCTGACGGGGGCCAGCTTGGCGATAAGGCTTTCGCGCAGTAGGCGTTCGACGTGGTATTCCTGCGCGTAGCCCATGCCGCCATGCGTCATAACGGCCTGTAGGCAGGCGCGGTAGCCGGCCTCGGCGCCGGCGTATTTCGCGGCGTTGGCCTGGGGGCCGCAGGGGACGCCGCTATCGTACATCCAGGCCGCGCGCAAGCAACCGTAGAAGGCGGATTCCAATTCAATCCAATTGAGCGCAAGCGGGTGTTGGATGGCCTGGTTCTGGCCGATCGGGCGGCCGAACACTTCGCGTTCGCGCGCGTAGTTGGCGGCACGCTCCAGCGCGTATTGGCCAAGGCCGACGGCTTCGATTCCGATCAGCACGCGTTCGGGATTGAGGCTGTCGAGGAGGTAGCGGAAGCCGCGGCCTTCCTCGCCGATACGGTCGGATTCCGGAACGAACATGCCGTCGAAAAACACCTGGTTCGAGTCGACGGCGTGGCGGCCCATCTTGTGGATCAGCCGGATCTCGGCGGTGGTGCGGTCGAGATCGGCGTAGAACAGCGTCAAGCCATCCGCGGGGCGCTTGCATTGGTCGATGGGCGTGGTGCGGGCCAGCAGCATGATCTTGTCGGCGACCTGCGCGGTGGAGGTCCAGATCTTCTGGCCGTGTATCTTGTAGCCGCCCGGCGCACGCTCGGCCCGGGTTTTGGCGCGGGTGGTGTCGAGGCCGGCGTCCGGCTCGGTGACGCCGAAGCAGGCGCGTTGTTCGCCGGCGATGAGTGGCGGGAGCCAGCGCTGCTTCTGCTCCGCCGTGCCGTGCACCACGATCGGATGGGGGCCGAAGATGTTCATGTGGATGGAGGACGCGGCGGCCTGCGCGCCGGGGGAGCGGGCGACGACGTTCATCATCAGCGCAGCCTCCGTCACGCCAAGCCCGGCGCCGCCGTATTCGATAGGCATGGCGATGCCCAGCCAGCCGCCCTCGGCAATTGCCTTGGTGAAAGCAAAGGGGAATGTGCCGGTGCGATCGAGGTCGAGCCAGTAGTGTTCGTCGAAGCTGTGGACGATGCGGCCCACGGCTTCGCGCAATGCCTCCTGTTCCGGTGTGAATCCGAAATCCATCGTGGCCGCCCTCCGTCATTGCAGCCGATGAAGGCGCAGTTGGCGGTAGGCGTCAAACCGGACGCGGTTCGCTGTCCAGCGCGGCCAGGGCCTGGGTGAGATCGGCTATCAGGTCATCGGCGCTCTCCAGACCGATGCTGAGGCGGATCAGGCCGTCGGTGACGCCGATACGGGCGCGGACATCGGCTGGCACGCCGGAGTGGGTGGTGGAGGCGGGATGAGAGACCAGCGATTCAGTGCCACCCAGGCTGACCGCCAGCTTGAACAGGCGCAGCCGGTTCAGCACCTGAAACGCCTCCGCCTGGCCACCGCGGATTTCGATGCTGAAGGTGCTGCCGGGGCCGGTGCATTGGGCGGCGTAGATGCGCTTGGCGGCGGCGCTGCCACGGTCTGGACCGAGGGCGTGGACGGCCGCCACACCGGGATGCGCCTCCAGCATGTGGATGACGGTTTGGGCGGTCGCGGCGGCGGCGCGCACGCGGATGGCGAGGGTTTCCAGCGACCGGCCCACCAGCCAGCAGGAATGCGGGTCCAGCTGCGTGCCAATGGCGCCGCGCAGCAGGCGAATGGGCTGGATCAGGGCGCGGCTGCCGACCACGGCGCCGCCGATCAGGTCGCTGTGGCCGCCGATGTATTTGGTCATCGAGGCGATGGTGAGGTCCGCGCCATGACGCAAAGGCTGCTGGAACACCGGGCTGAGCATCGTGTTGTCGCATAGGATCAGCGGCCGCAATCCGGTGGCCTGGCCGACCCGATCCGCCACGGCGCGGACGGCGGCGATGTCGACCATGGTGTCCAGCGGGTTGGAGGGGGTCTCGATCATCACCAGGCTGAGCCGGCCACGCTGGCAGACATCGTCGGCGGCCTGCTGGATTGCCGCCGGGTCGGTGCCATCGGCGAAGCCGTGGGCGATGATGCCGAAATTGGCCAGGGTGCGGGCGAGCAGCGTCTCGGTGCCGCCATAGAGCGGCTGGCTGTGCAGGATGACGTCGCCGGGCCGGGCGGTGGCCAGGATCGCGGTGGTGATGGCGGCCATGCCGGAACTGAAGGTGAGTGCGGCCTCGCCCGCCTCGTAAACGGCGAGCCGGTCCTCGACGATCTCGCCGTTCGGGTGGTTGAATCGGGCGTAGACCAGGCCCGCCCCGCCCTCCGGCACGGGTTTGCGGCCGGCGACGACGTCGAAAAAATCCCGCCCCTCCTCCGCCGTGGCGAAGGCGAAGGTGGAGGTGAGGAAGACTGGCGGCTTGACCGAGCCCTCGGACCGCGCGGGATCGAAGCCGTAGCCGAGCATAAGGGTTTCGGGCGCCAGGGCTCGGTCGCCGAGCGTCTTGGTGTGGCTGTGGTCCGGCATGGACGCCTCCCTTCGCAATGGCTTTGGCAAACCATGCGCCTGGGCCCGCGAGAATGCACATGATGAGGGCGCGCTGGTCTGAAATGCCCGGCTTTGGGGTGACCGGCGAGACCGGCGGGGGTAACAAGGGCGGATAAGAAGCCGGACGGACGAAACGTGACCGCTGCCGCCAAACCCCTCGCCGCCGTGCCCGGCGTCGACACCTCCATCACAACTGCCCCCACCATCCGCCTGCGAACCGTCATGGCCGGGTCGCTGCTGGCGATGGTGCTGGCGGCGCTGGACCAGAACATCGTCAACACCGCCCTGCCCCGCATGGTGGGCGATTTGGGTGGCATGACGCATCTGTCGTGGGTGGTGACGGCGTTCATGCTGACCGCAACCACCACGACACCGCTGTATGGCAAGCTGTCGGATATTTATGGCCGCCGGACACTGTTCTTCGTGGCCATCGGGATCTTCCTGGTCGGGTCGCTGTTGTGCGGTGCGGCGCAGAGCATGGGGCAGATCATCGCGTTCCGGGCGCTGCAGGGGCTGGGCGCGGGCGGGCTGCTGGTGTTGGCGCAGGCGGCGATCGGGGACGTCGTCTCCCCCCGGGATCGGCCGCGGTATCAGGGGCTGTTCACAGGGACCTTCGCGCTGTCCAGCGTCGCCGGGCCTTTGCTGGGCGGGCTGATTACGCAGGCGCTGTCGTGGCGGTGGGTGTTCTACGTCAACCTGCCGATCGGCATTCTGGCGCTGGTGATGATCGCCACCGGGCTGCGCAAGCAACCGGCTGGGCGGGCGCACTCGATCGACTATCCCGGGGCGGTGCTGCTGGCCAGCGCCACCGCGGCGCTGCTGTTGCTGCTGGCCTGGGGCGGGACGGAGTTCGCATGGCTGTCGGTGCAAAGCGCGGGGTTGGCGCTGCTGACGGCGGGGCTGGTCGGGTGCTTCCTGTGGTGGGAGTTGCGGGCGCCGGAGCCGCTGATCCGCCTGCCGCTGTTCCGCAACCCGGTGTTTGCGCGGGGCGTGGCGGTTGGCGGGATGATGTCGTTCGCCATGCTGGGCTCGACGGTGTTCCTGCCGCTATATTTCCAACTCGTGCTGGGCATGAACCCGGCCCGGGCCGGCGTGATGATGCTGCCGCAGGTGGCTGGAATGCTGCTGACCTCCATCATTGGGGGGCGGATCGTGAGCCGGCTGGGGCGTACCAAACCGTTTTTGCTGGCCGGACTGGGGTTGGAGGCGGCGGCGCTGGCCAGCCTTGCGGTGTTCGCCTTCATCGCCGCCCCAGCCGCGATCTTCCTGATTTCGATGGGTGCGCTGGGGCTGGGGATGGGCATCGGCATGCCGAATTTGACGACGTCGGTCCAGAACTCGGTGGCGCATCGGGAATTGGGTGCGGCGACGGGGGCGATGACG
Organism: Acidisphaera sp. L21; assembly: GCF_009765685.1. GTDB lineage: Bacteria > Pseudomonadota > Alphaproteobacteria > Acetobacterales > Acetobacteraceae > LMUY01. The sequence goes on from NZ_LMUY01000103.1 coordinate 238,541, forward strand.
TTCGCCCGGTCGTTGGGCGGAGCATTGGGGGTGGCGACGTCGGGGACGATCATGTCGCTGCGGCTGAGCGGCGCCGGGCAGACGGTGGATGTGGGGGCGCTGGCGGAGCACGGGATGCAGGCGCTGGCCGGGCTGACGACGGCGCAACAGGCGAGCGTGAGTGCGGCGTATCGCGGGGCGCTGGCGGGTTGTTTTACGTTGAGCGGACTGGTGATGACGGCGGCCTTCGTGCTGGTGCTAGGGCTGCCGGAGTTGATGCTGCGGAGTGAGATCGAGGACGTGGTTTAGGCGGCGGTTCTGAGGCCAACGACGCAACTGGATAATCGGCGATAGAGCGACGCAAGAGCTGTTGCGGAACAAGGGCGGCCGCCCGGTGAAAGCCGAGAAGACGGTCAACCAGACGCTTCGGCTCGATGCGGATGTGCTGAAGCCTACAAACAGGCTGGCAGACGCGTATGAATGAAGTGCTATGGGAGAACATGCCGGCATCACAGAAGTAACCTCCGAGAGTTTCTGTGATTATGGCGCCAAGAGAAGGAGCGCCTTCAGTCCAAGTGCGCAGCTTGCTACACCCGTCGCAGCAACAGGATGGACACGCATGACCGCTCGCACTGCCACTATCGCTGCTGGACTGGCTTTGGCGGTGGTCACCGCGTCGGCGCAGGCGAAGGATCACCTCACCATCGGCGTGGCGCAGTTTCCGAACAACCTGCATCCGTATATCGGTTCGCAAACCGTGCAGGGCTACGTCGATGCGCTGAGCCTGCATCGCATCACCGTCTACGACACCACGGGCAAAATCGTCTGCCTGCTGTGCACCGAGGCACCCTCGCTGGAGAACGGGCTGGCGAAGCGGGAGAAAACGGCCAGTGGCGGCGATGGGCTGGCGGTCACCATCAAGCTGAAGCCGGGGCTGATGTGGGGCGACGGGGTGAAGCTGACGGCGAAGGACCTCGCCTTCACTTGGAAGGTCGGTCACGACCCGAATGCCGGGTTCGCCAACGTGCATCCGTGGTCCCGCGCTACGTCCGTCGACGTGGTGGACGACCAGACGGCGGTGCTGCATCTGGACCGGACCGTCACCTCCTACGCGCTGTGGGACGAGATCCTGCCGGAGCATCTGGAAGGGCCGATCCTGGCCGCGGCCAAGACGCCGGCGGATTACATCAACACCACGCTGTATAACAGGGCGCCGACCACGCCGGGCTTGTGGAACGGGCCGTTCCTGGTGTCGGACTACAAATCCAACATCAGTGTCAGCTACAAACCGAACCCGTTTTGGACGGGGACCAAGCCGGGGCTGAAGGAGATCAGCGTACGGCTGATCGAGAATACGGCCGCGTTGCAGGCCAATCTGCTGTCGGGCGATGTAGACATGACCCCGGCCGGCATCGGGCTGTCGATCGACCAGGTGGTGGCGCTGCAGAAGCAGCATGGCAACGAGTTCCGCTTCATCTTCAAGCCGCAGCTTTCTTACGAACATATCGACCTGCAGCTCAGCAACCCCATCTTGCAGGATGAGCGGGTGCGCAAAGCCCTGCTGCACGGGATCGACGTGAAGGCGATCGTGGACCGGCTGTTCGGCGGCTATGGCGACCTGGCGCGGACATTCATCAACAGCCTGGACAGCCATTTCATCACCGACTTGCCGACCTATCCGTTCGACCCGGCGCGTGCCCGCGCGCTGTTGGACGAGGCGGGCTGGAAACCCGGATCGGACGGGATTCGTCGCAATGACAAGGGTGACCGGCTGACCTTCGAGTTCGCCACCACCTCCGGCGCGCGGGTGCGGGAGCTGACGCAGCAGGTGATGCAGAGCCAGTGGAAGGCAATCGGGGTCGAGGTCACGATCAAGAATCAGCCCTCCCGCAGCTTCTTCGGGCAATTGCTGAAGCATCGGGAGTTCACCGGAATGGCGGAATACGCCTCCACGCTGGAGGTAGATTTGACACCCTGGGCGCGGCTGTCCTCGCCGTTCATTCCCTTGGCGGAGAATAACTGGGGCGGCCAGAACTACAGCGGTATCAGCGACCCGAAAATGGATGCCGATATCGCGGCAGCGCAATACGAGCTGGACCCGACGAAGCAACAGGCGCTGTGGGCCGACATGCAGCGCATCTACTCGGGCAAGCTGTATGCGCTGCCGCTGTATTTTCGCGTCGATCCGGACGTGGTGCCGCTGTGGCTGGACGGGTATCAGGCGACCGGGAAGGAAACCTATTCTACCTACTCGGCCGCAGACTGGCACCCGAACTAGAGGGTGTTATGTACTTTCTTGAGGTTAGGGCTTAAT
>NZ_LMUY01000078.1:0-23407 GCF_009765685.1 Acidisphaera sp. L21
AAAGCCGTCATGGCAGCGACGCAGTGCAGCGAAGCGGCGGTTTCGGTGCATGTCGAGGATGTTCAGCCGGACCGTTGGGATAGTGAGGTGTATGCGCCGGACATCACCGCCAATTGGGACCAGCTTTACAAGAAGCCGGGTTACGAGCCGAAGGCGGGCTGAGGCTAGACGTCACCTGCCAGCGCGATACAGGCAAACGCCACCTTCGCCTCGGTCGGCACGCCGAACCGGGCGGTGTGCCGCGCTGGCAACCCGCCGGGGAAGTGCTTCACGTATTCCGCGTTGCACGCCTCGTAATCGGCCGGGTCGCTGATGAGCATGCTCACCTGCACGACGCGATCCAGGCTGCTGCCTGCCTCGGCCAGCGTCTCCGCGATCGCCGCCAGGGCGTTACGCACCTGATCCGCGGCGGTGGCGCCGCGGAAGATGCCGCGCGCCGGGTCGTGCGGGGCGGAGGCGCCGGAGACGAATACCAGCCCGGCTGCCCGTGTTGCCCGGCTGAACGGCTGGGGCGAACCCGGCGGTGGCGGGTCGAAGAAGTCGATCACACGTTGAAGCGGAACAGCAGGACGTCGCCGTCCTTCACCACGTAATCGCGGCCTTCGATCCGCATCTTGCCAGCCTCTTTAGCGCCGGCCTCGCCCTTGAACGCGATGAAGTCGTCATAGGCGATCGTCTCGCAAGCGATGAACCCGCGCTCGAAATCGTTATGGATGACGGCGGCGGCTTGCGGGCCCTTGGTGCCGGCGACGATGGTCCAGGCCCGCGTCTCCTTCGGCCCGACAGTGAAATAGGTGATCAGCCCCAGCAGCCCGTAACCGGCGCGGATTACCCGATCCAGCCCGCTATCCTCCAACCCCAGGCCGGACAGGAACTCGCCCCGGTCCTCCTCCGGCAACTGGCTCACCTCCGCCTCGATGGCGGCGGACACGATGACGGTTGCTGCCCCCGCCTTCTTCGCCATGGCGGCGACGGCGGCGGAGTGGGCGTTGCCCTCGGACGCGTCGCCCTCGGCCACGTTGCAGACATACAGCACCGGCTTGGACGTCATCAGTTGCAGGCGACGCACTGCCTCCGCCTCGCCGGGCGGAATCGCGGTGCGGGCGGGATGGCCAGCCTGCAGCGCTGCCACCAGCGGTTCCATCAGCGCCACCAGGGCGACGCTGTCCCGATCGCCGCCGCGGGCCTTCTTCTGCGCCGCGTAAAGCCGCTTCTCCAGGCTGTCCAGATCGGCCAGCATCAACTCGGTTTCGACCGTCTCGGCATCGCGGATCGGGTCGATGCTGCCCTCGACATGCGTGACGTCATCGTCCTCGAAGCAGCGCAGAACGTGGATGATCGCGTCTACCTCGCGGATGTTGGCCAGGAACTGATTGCCCAGCCCCTCCCCTTTGCTGGCGCCACGCACCAGCCCGGCGATATCGACGAATTCCAGGCTGGTCGGCACGATCTTGGCCGATTTGCCGATCGTGGATAGCTTGCCCAGGCGCGGATCCGGGACGGCCACGCGTCCGACATTCGGCTCGATCGTGCAGAACGGGTAATTGGCCGCCTGCGCCGCTGCCGTCGCCGTCAATGCGTTGAACAGGGTGGATTTGCCGACATTTGGCAGCCCCACGATACCGCAGTTGAAACCCATCTAGCCGCTCTCCTGCGTCGCGAGTGCGACCTTGGTCATGAATTGCTCCATCTGCCCGGCTGCCAGCAACCCGGCGGCGTCCGCCACGGCGTCCAGCAGGGCAGCCAGCCACGGTGCGTCGACCTTGTGGAAGTCGCCCAGCACGTGGCCATGTACGCGATCCTTGTGGCCGGGATGGCCGATCCCCAGCCGCACCCGCCAGTAATCCGGACTGCCCAACACGCGGTCCATGCTGCGCAACCCGTTATGCCCGGCCGCACCGCCACCGCGCTTCACCCGGACCTTGCCGGGCACCAGATCCAGTTCGTCGTGGAAGGCAGTGATATCGGCGGGCGCCAACTTGAAAAACGCGGCGGCCGGCTGCACCGATACGCCGCTGTCGTTCATATAAGTCATCGGCTTCAGCGCCAGCACCTTCGTGCCGCCGACGCTGCCCTCCGCCACCAAACCCTTGAAGCGGTTGCGCCACGGGGAGAACCCGTGGCGCTCGGCAATGCGATCGATGGCCATGAAGCCGATATTGTGCCGCTGCCGCGCCATGCCCGGCTCGGGGTTGCCGAGCCCGACCCAGAGCTGCAAGGGCCCAGCCTACTTCTTGTTGGCGGGCTTCGCCGGAGCCTTGCCCTTGGCCGCTGCCGGTGCTGCCGCCGCGGCTTCCGGCGCCACGATCTCGGCCGACTTGGTCGGCGGAGCCACCGTGGCGATCACGAAGTCACGGTCGGTGATGGTTGGCTTGGCGCCCTCCGTCCCCGTGAGATCGGAGAAGCGGACGTTGTCGTTGATGTCCAGCGAGCCGAGATCGGCCTCGAAATGCTCCGGCACGCTGTCCGGGTCGCACAGCACTTCCACGGAGTGACGCACCACGTTCAGCACGCCGCCACGCTTCAGACCGGGGGAGATCGCTTCGTTCAGGAAGCTCACCGCCACGGCGACGCGGATTTGCTCGCCCGCGGCCAGGCGCTGGAAGTCCACATGCTCGGGCTTGTCGCTGACCGGATGGAACTGCACGTCGCGCATCAGGGCGCGCTCGCTGCTGCCGTCGACCGTCACCTCATACAGGCGCGAACGCCAGCCGCCGCGGATCAGCTCGCGCATGACCTCGCGCGGGTCCAGGGAAATAAGGGTTGGCGTCTGCTTGGCGCCGTAGATAACCGCAGGAACCTTTCCTGCCCGCCGAGTCGCGCGTGCCGCCCCCTTACCTGCAAGCTCGCGAGCCTCGGCCTGAATCGTGGTGAAACTGGCCATAAGACACTCCGTGCAAAATTTCGCCGCCTGCAGATTTGCCTGCAAATGCGTGCGGCCGGCCTCCAGGGGTGCCGGCGAAGGCGGCTATCTAGCGGATCGGGCCTGCGGGAGCAAGCGGGGCGACCGGGCGACCGGGCGACGAGGATCGTCGCCCGGGTGACGAGGCTGCAACACAAAAGATACAACTTTGCATAGCTGAGCCCCGCTCTCGGGAATCTTACCAGGGATTTAGACAAGCATCCTCTACACACGATCTATCCCGCGTCCTGCTGGGCAAGGTCCGCTGAATGTCGAAATGTGTACTGTTGGTCGAGGATGAAGGGCTGATCCGGCTCACCTTGGCCGAGACGCTCGAAGACGCTGGCTACACCGTGGTCGAGGCCGGCACGGGTGACGAAGCCTGCGAGTTGTTACGAACGAGCGAACGATTCGACCTGCTGCTGACCGATATCCAAATGCCGGGTTCGGCAGACGGGATCGATGTCGCGCGCAATTTCCACGAACGCCATCCCGATCGACCCGTTCTGTTCATGACCGGGCGGCCCGACATGCTGACCCGTGTTGGCCGTCTATCGTCGTCCGAGGCACTGCTGCGCAAGCCATTTGGGTCCAAGCAGATGCTGACCGCGCTGGAATCGCTGCTGCTACGCTCCGCCCATATCTGCGCGACGAAGCGCGATCCGCAGCCCAACACGCCGCGATAGCCGCGGTGTCACGACCGGTTCACACCGGCCGTGACGTAAGCGTGACGCCAATTAGAACGTCGGCAGCGGCGGCAGCGGCTGGTGGAACCATTTCTGCCACAGCACATCCAGTTCACCGTTATTTTTCGTGAAATACACGAAGGTATTCATCCACTGATGCAGGTTCCACTGGTTCGCCCGCATGGTAATGCCGTTCGGTTGGCGCAGTAGGATAAACTTACGCTCGATATTGGCGCCGGGGTTCTTGGCGTAGAACTCATCCCCCGTCAGCCCCGTCTCCGCCACGGCATCCACCTGGCCAGCGATCAGCGACTGGTAGGTGCTGGGGTCGTCATCGAAGCGGGAGATCTTGGCCGTGGTGCCGAAACGCTTGGTCAGGATCACGTCCTGCACCGTGCCACGGGGCACGCCGATGCGCAGGCCCTTCAGATCGTCCAGCGACTTGATGCTCTTATCCTTGGCAGCGAACACCACGTTCTCGATCGCGCTGTAGGGGATGGAGAACATCACCTGCTTCGCCCGCTCTGGTGTGATGCCGAAGGTGGCGACGATCAGATCGACCTTGTTGGTCACCAGGAAGGGGATCCGGTTCGGGCTGGTGAGCGTCACCAAATTCACTTTCACGCCCATATAGGCGCCGATCAGCTTGGCGACCTCGATGTCATACCCATCCGGTTCCTGCTTGTCGTTCAGCAGGCCGTAGGGCGGCAGGTCAACCAGCACGCCGATGTTGATGGTGCCGCGGCTGACGATCTCGTCCACCGTCTGGGCGCGCGCCGGTCCGACCCCCAGCAGCCAGCCGAGGGCTAGCACGGCGGCGCAAACCCCTATTTTCCAGGCTTTCATGCAAACGTTCCCCAACAGTCTTGTTTTTACCGCTTATGCGCGACCGACATACGCCGTTCCAGGCGTCGACTTACGATCGTGAGAGGCCAGCAAAGCAGGAAGTAGAGCACGGCGACAATGCCGAAAATGGTGAAGGGCCGAAACGTCGCATTGTTCAGCATCTGCCCGGCCCGGGTCAGCTCGACGAAGCCGATGATCGCGGCCAGCGACGTGCTCTTTACCAGGTTGACCAGGAAGCCGACCGTGGGGGGGATGGCGATCCGCAATGCCTGCGGTCCCACGACGCGCACCATCCGGGCGCGGTAGCCCAGGCCAAGGGCCCGCGCCGCCTCGGTCTGCCCGACCGGCACCGCCTGCAACGCGCCGCGCCAGATCTCACCCAGGAACGCGCCCGCATTCAGGCTCAGGCCCAGGATCGCCGACAGATACGGCCCCAGCCCAAAGCCCAGAAGGTCGCCGCCGAAGAATACCAGGAACAATTGCAGCAATAGCGGCGTGCCCTGCAGCAGGCGAATATAGCCGATGGCCAGCCATCGCAGCGCACGGACGCTCGAAATACGGGCCAACGCCACCGCCGCCCCGATCAGCCCGCCGAACACGAACGCGCCGACCGACAGCACGATGGTCCAGCGCATCGCCAGCAGTAGGAACAGATAGTCGCCGGTGCCTAGCGACCTCATCGCGAGGCCACCCGGCGGCCGAACGCCAGGCGTTCCAGCCCGGCGAACACCGCGGTGAACAGCAGCGACAGCACCAGGTAAACCAGCGTGACGGAGATGAACGCCTCGAACGAGCGGAACGTCCGGCCCGCCACATCCTGCGCCGCAGCCGTTAAATCATCCGCGGCGATGACCGAGACGATGGACGAGTTGAGCATCAGCAAGATGAACTGGCTGCCCAATGGCGGCGCCACGATCCGCAGCGCCTGCGGCAGCACGATCAGCCGGAACACCCCGAATCGGTGCAGCCCCAGTGCCTTCCCCGCATCCAGTTGGCCCGGCCCGATCGCCTCGATACCGGCACGCACGATCTCGATCGTGTAGGCGGTGCCGTTCAGCACCATTGCCAGCAGGGCGCCCTCGTTCGCATCCAGCCGCATGCCCAACTGGGGGAGACCGAAATAGATCAGGAACAGCTGCACCAGGAACGGTGTGTTGCGAATGACCTCGACATAGGCCGCGACCACGCTCCGCAGCCAGCGTGGGCCGGAGGTGCGGGCCATGGCGCCGAACACCGCCACAACCAGGCTGATCGCCATCGACACCGCCGACAGCCACAGCGTGAACACCGCGCCGGCCAGCAACTCGTCCCGTGCTTCCCAAATATCACCGAAGTGGAACGTGTATTCCAGCTTGGACCTCCCCCGGATAATCGCCGTGTGACCCGGCGTGTGACGGAGTAGACCAGTGCGCAGCCTTCCGCGCTAGCCGAGGCTGGTGACAAACTTTTCCAGCGCGGGCTGGCGCGCGATGGTGCAACGCGCTGCGTGCAGCACGCAACGCACGGCGTCGATCGCGTCGTCCAACCGGTCATTCACCACGGCATGGTCGAACTCCGGCCAGTGGGAGATCTCGTCCCGCGCCGCCTGCATGCGCCTGGCGATTTCCGATTTGTCGTCACCAGCCCGGGTACGCAACCGCTGCTCCAGCGCGGCCAGGGAGGGCGGCAGCACGAACACGCTCACCACGTCGGCGGGCAGGGCGGCGCGCAGCAGGCGATGGCCCTGCCAGTCGATATCGAACGCCACATCCTGCCCGGCCGCCAATGCCTGCTCCACTGGGGCACGGGGCGTGCCGTAGCGGCGGCCGAACACCTCGGCCCATTCCAGCAACTCGCCTTTCGCCACCATGCCGGCGAAATGGTCCTGGGTGCGGAAGAAATAATGCTGGCCCTCGACCTCGCCCGGGCGTGGCGCGCGGGTCGTGGCGCTGACGGACAGGCGCAGCGCCGGCTCGTTATCCAGCAGAGCGCGCGTGATCGTGCTTTTTCCGGCGCCGGAGGGGGCGGATATCACGAGACACACGCCACGCCGGGTCATCGCTGGGTCTTTCGGTTCGTCATTGCTGCACGGGCGCAGGCGGCATGGCGCGCGCACGCTCAATGTCACGCCAATGAGCGACGTTGCGCAAATGATCCTCCTGCGTGCGGGCAAACACGTGGCCGCCCGTCCCGTCCGCGACGAAGAACAACGCGTCCGACGCCGCGGGTTGCATCGCGGCCCGCAACGCGGCCTGTCCCGGCACGCAGATCGGCCCAGGTGGCAGGCCGGGAATGCGGTAGGTATTGTAGGGGTCGGGATGGTCCAGTTCGGACCGGGTGATCGGGTGGTCCAGCACGCCCAATCCACCGCTGGCGCCATACACGACGGTCGGGTCGGATTGCAGCTTCATGCCCTGGCGTAGCCGGTTGAGGAACACGGCGGCGATGATGGGCCGTTCCTCGGGCTTGGCCGTCTCCCGCTCCACCATGCTCGCCAGCACCAGGGCCTCCGCCTTGTTTAGCAGCGGCAGGCCGGGCGCGCGCGAGTCCCAATCCTTCTGCAGCGCCCGGTCCATGGCAGTGCGGGCGCGATCCATCAACTGTTCGCGGCTCGTGCCCCGTTCGTAGCTATAGGTTTCCGGCAGGATCGTGCCCTCGGCCGGCACGGGGGTGTCGCCGCTCAATCCATCTGCAGCATCGACGAGTCGCGCGATCTGCGCCGCCGTCAGCCCCTCGGGGATGGTCAGATGGTGCTGGATCGCCCGGCCGGTGCGCAACACAACCAGCACCTGGCGCAGGCTGGCCCCGGCAGGGAACGACAATTCGGCGGCGTGCAGTGGGCCCTCACGTAGCGTCGCCAACGCCGCGGCCCGAAACAACAGGGCCGAGTCGATGACGCCCTGTTGCTGCAAGGCCTCGCCCAACTCGCCGAAGCCGCCGCGCGGCACCACCACCGCCTTGGCCGCAACCAACGGCCCCGGGGCGTCGAACTGGCGATACAGCCAGAACCCGGCGCCACCAACGCCCATGATAATCAGAAGCAGCAGAATCAGCAGAACCCGGCGCATCCTGGTTCAGCCCTCGTCCCGGCAATCAGGCGAGGATCGCCCGAGCCTCAAGCAGCCCGGCGGAACAGAATGCTCGCATTGGTGCCGCCGAAGCCGAAGCTGTTGGACAGCACGATTTCAATCGGGCGCTGCTGCGCCTCCTTGGCAACGCGGTCGATGGCGCTGGCCCGGCTGGGGTTTTCCAGGTTCAGCGTCGGCGGTGCGACGTTGTCGCGAATCGCCAGGACCGAGAAAATCGCCTCGATCGCACCGGCCGCGCCCAGCAAATGCCCGGTGGCCGATTTGGTGGATGACATCGCGATCTGTCGGGCGCTGTCGCCGAACAAGCGCTCCACCGCCTCCAACTCCAGATCGTCGCCCAGCGGCGTGGAGGTGCCGTGCGCGTTCACATACTGAATGTCGCCGACCTGGATACCGCCATTCTTCAACGCCGCCTTCATGGCACGATAGGCACCTTCATGCCCCTCGGCCGGCGCCGTGATGTGGTGCGCGTCGCCGGACATGCCGTAGCCGCATACCTCGGCGTAGACCTTCGCACCGCGTGCCTTGGCGTGCTCCAGCTCTTCCAGAACCACGATGCCGGCGCCCTCGCCCATAACGAAGCCGTCACGATCCCGGTCCCACGGCCGGCTGGCCGCGGTCGGGTTGTCGTTGAAATTGGTGGATAGTGCACGCGACGCGCAAAAGCCGGCAATGCCCAGTGGGTTCACCGCCGCCTCGGCACCGCCCGCCACCATGACGTCCGCATCACCCAGCATGATCAGCCGGGCCGCGTCGCCAATGGCATGCACGCCGGTAGCGCAGGCTGTCACCACCGAGTGGTTCGGGCCTTTGAAGCCGTATTTGATCGACACGTGGCCGGAGCACAGATTGATCAACGAGGCCGGGATGAAGAACGGCGACAGCCGCCGCGCCCGGCCCTCGTTCACCAGGATCGATGCCTCATAGATCGTGTGAAGGCCGCCAATGCCGGAGCCGATCATCACGCCCGTGGCGCAACGATCTTCCTCGATCTCAGGCGCCCAGCCGGAATCCTCGACGGCCTCGGTCGCGGCGACCATCGCCAGATGGATGAAGCGGTCCATCTTCTTATGGTCCTTGACTGGGACCCATTCGCTGATGTCCAGGCCACCGGTCTCGCGCTTGCCGACGGGTATCTGACCGGCAACCTTCGCCGGCATATCGGCGGTGTCGAAGGAGTCGATGGCAATGATGCCCGACTGCCCTTCGATCAACCGCTTCCAAACGTGGTTGACACCAACCCCGAGCGGACAGGCGATGCCCATCCCCGTCACGACAACCCGACGCATTGCGCTCTCCCAGTGCCGGCCGTCTATGCCGGCCTTAGGCCGCCTTTTCTTTCTCGATATACTCGATGGCGTCCTTCACGGTGCCAATCTTCTCGGCCGCGTCCTCGGGAATCTCAACACCGAAAGCTTCCTCGAAGGCCATCACCAACTCGACGGTGTCGAGGCTGTCCGCGCCCAGGTCATCGATGAACGAGGCCTCTGGCGTAACCTTGCTCTCTTCGACGCCGAGGTGCTCCACCACGATCTTCTTAACCTTGTCGGCAATCTCGCTCATGTCTTCTTCCAATCCTGTCGGCCAGTTGCCGCAAAAGGGGGCAGGGAGCGCCTCGATAGAGGCAAGCGGGGCGCTTAGCATGGTTTCGCGGCGTGCGCCAAGGCGGGTGCCGGTGCGTCCGGGTTTGCGGCCTTGCTGGCGCACTGCCGCGTTCTGGTGTAACGACCATACGCGCGGCGGGTGTAACTCAATGGTAGAGTTCCAGCCTTCCAAGCTGGCAATGCGGGTTCGATCCCCGTCACCCGCTCCACCGCCCCTTTCCAATATGTTACAGAGACCTGAGCGCAAAGTTCGTACGGGCCGGGTTTGCATCATTGATGGGCAACTGTAAGTGTTGCCCTGGCGCGATCTGCCAGCAATTGTGGCATACGTGCATCAGACATGTTGCCGTCGCGCGTCACCCCACGGAAAAAAACCAGCGTCCCGCCCCGCCGAAACTGGCGCGGGCTCACCATCCCAGACTTGACATGGAAGCCCGCTCGCTCTTGATACGGGGCTCGCGCGGTCGGCGCCGTGCAGGGGTGTAGCTCAATTGGCTAGAGCGCCGGTCTCCAAAACCGGAGGTTGAGAGTTCGAGACCCTCCGCCCCTGCCAGCCCCGCGCGCCGGAAATTCGTGTTTGGTGGAGAAACAACGTCGTGGCGATTGCGCCGGCTCAATTCGTGCGCGAGGTTCGCGCCGAGGTCGCTAAGGTTACCTGGCCCTCCCGCAAGGAGACGCTGGTAACCACCGGGCTCGTTTTCGCCATGGCCGCTGCTGCGGCCGTGTTCTTCTTCGTGATCGATCAGGCTGCCGGACTAGGTGTCCGCGTCCTGTTCGGTGCGTCGATCTAGTTCAAAAGGTTCAGTTCGTGGCCAAGCGCTGGTATGTCGTGCATGTCTACTCGGGCTTCGAGAAGAAAATCGCCGAGCAGGTGAAGGAGCAGGCTGCCCGCAAGGGATTGGCCGACCTGGTCGACGAGGTTCTGGTCCCATCCGAAGAAGTGGTCGAACTGAAGCGCGGCCAGAAGGTCCAGGCCGAGCGCAAGTTCTTCCCCGGCTACGTGCTGGTAAAGATGGAAATGACCGACGACACATGGCACCTGATCAAGGACACGCCAAAGGTCACCGGCTTCCTGGGCAGCAAGACCAAGCCCCAGGCCATCAGCGAGGCCGAGGCCGAGCGGATCCTGAAGCAGTCGGCCGAAGGTGTGGACAATCCCCGCCCCGCGGTGCTGTTCGAAATCGGCGAGCAGGTTCGCGTGGCTGATGGCCCGTTCACCTCGTTCAACGGCACGGTCGAGGAAATCGACGAGGACAAGGGTCGCGTGAAGGTCTCCGTCTCGATCTTCGGACGTTCCACCCCGGTCGATCTGGAATACGGCCAGGTCGAAAAGGTCTAACCCGCCTCCGCCAACGACCGCAGCGAGGCTCTCTTCTGGATGTCGGGAATGAGCCTTTCTGCCGCGCTGGATGCCCTGCCCGCCCGCTACCCCGGCCCTGGCGGCGCCGTTGCCGTCCTCCGCGACGGAGTCGTGCTGGAGCAGCGGAGTTGGGGCTGGGCCGATCGGGACAAGCGGCTGCCGTTTACCGCGCAGACGCTTTTTCCCGTGTGCTCGATCACCAAGCAATTCACGTGCGCGCTGCTACTGGACCAGGTCGGCGACCCGGCGCGCCTCGATGCAGCACTGGCCGCCGCCTTACCGTTGCTTCCGGAGCCGCCCGGCGTGCGGGACCTCTGCCACAACCAGTCCGGCCTGCGCGACTATTGGGCGCTGGCGATGCTGTGCGGGGCGGATGTGGACGGGGTGTTCGGCCCGGCCGACGCCGCCCGCTTATTCCGTGGCACGCGCAGCCTGCAGTTCGCGCCGGGCACCCGATACTCGTATTCCAACGGCAATTTCCGCTTGCTGTCGGACCTGATCGAGCAGCATATCGGCCGCCCGTTCGCCGAGTTGCTCCGCCAGCGCGTGCTGGATATCGCCGGCATGCCGACCGCGCAGATCGCCCCGGACACGGCCGCGTTGCCGGGTGGCGCCGTCGGCTACGAGGGCAATGTCGAGTTCGGCTTCATCGCCGCCGTGAACCGAATTCACTGGACGGGCGACGCCGGGCTGGTCGCCAGCCTGAACGATATGATCGCCTGGGAACGCTACATCGACCGCACCAGGAACGATCCAGCCAGCCTGTATCACCGCCTGACCCGGCCGGTGACGTTCCGGGATGGCAACCCGGCCGCCTACGGTTTCGGCCTGCGCCGCCTGAGTCATGGCGGCATGCCGGGGGCTGGCCATGGCGGCGGCCTGCGCGGCTGGCGAAGCGAGCGGCTCTACCTGCCGGAGCCGCGCCTGTCCGTCGTCGTGCTGTTCAACCATCTGTTCAACGCACAAGCCGCCGCAACCGACCTCGTCCACGCCGCGCTGGGCCTATCGCCACCGCCTTCACCCTCCACCCCCGGCAGCCCGATCCCATCCGGCATGTTCCGCGAACCCGAAACTGGGCTGTTGACGCATTTGACGCCTGCCGGTGATCAACGCATTCGGCTCGACTTCGCCCGGACGGAGTGGCTGGACCTGCTGCCCGGCAAGGCGCAGGGCCAATCCGCCACCATCACCCCGACGGCGGATGGCGTCTGGCTGGACCGGCCCGGCGACAATCTGCACAGCCGGCTGGTGCCGGTAAAGGGCGAGGCCGTCCGCGACATCGAAGGCCGTTTCCACGCCGCCGAGTTGGACGCCACGCTGGTCATCGAGGCGGTCGGCGGCGTGTTATACGGGGTGTTCGAGGGCTGGCTGGGCCAAGGCACCATGCACGCGCTCCTGTCCGACGGGACGGATCACTGGCGGCTCCCCTGCCCACGCGCGCTGGACTACGCGGCGCCGGGCGACTGGACGCTGTGGGTGCAGCGGGACGAAATGGGCGCAGTGGCGCGGGTGCAGGTAGGATGCTGGCTGGCGCGCCAGGTGAATTTCGAGCGGACCTAGCCTACATCACGCCCATGGACCTCGACTTTACCGACGACGAGATCAATCGATACTCCCGCAACATTCTGCTGGCCGAAATCGGCGGCACCGGACAGGCGGCCCTGCGGGCAGCCCGCGTGTTGGTGGTTGGCGCTGGCGGGCTTGGATGTCCCCTGGTCCTATACCTTGCCGCCGCGGGCATCGGGACGATCGGCGTGGTGGATGACGACGCGGTCGAACTATCGAATCTGCAGCGCCAGGTCGCCCACACCACCGCCCGAATCGGCATGGCAAAGGTTGAATCGCTCGCCGTCAGCGTGGGTGCGCTGAACCCTGATACGAAGCTGGAACTGCACCAGACCAGGCTCACCGCGGCCAACGTCGCCGGGTTGGTGGCGCGGTACGATCTGGTGTGCGACGGCAGCGACAATTTCGCGACGCGCTTCCTGCTGAACGACGCCTGCGTGCTGGCGAAGAAGGTGCTCGTCTCCGCCGCAGTGCTCCGCTTCGACGGCCAGCTCTCCACCTTCAAGCCCGGCGGACCCTGTTACCGCTGCCTCCACCCCATCGCACCGCCCCCGGGCACCGTCGCCACCTGTGCCGAAGCCGGGGTGCTGGGCGCCGTCACCGGCGTGATGGGGGCGATGCAGGCGACGGAGGTGCTGAAGGAAGTGCTGGGCGCCGGCGATAGCTTGTCCGGCCGGCTGCTGATCTGGGACGCGCTGGGCGCCCGCTTCCATACCGTGCGGCTTCCGCGGGACCCAGCCTGCCCCGCCTGCGGCGATCATCCGGCGATCCACGACCTGTCCGCCCATGGCTGAGCCAGACCGATTCGGCGTGTTGCTGCTGTCTGGCGCGCATGACCGGGCGCATTACGCGTTCGTTCTGGCCACCGGCGCTGCAGCGCTGGGGCGCGACGTCACGTTGTTCGCCTCCAACGCGGGCTGCCGCGCGCTACTGGCAGATTGGCGCACGCTGGACGATGCCGGGCGCGACGCGACCATCGTGTCACGCGGCGTCGCCGGGCTGGATGTGCTGCGGGAGGCCGCGATCGAACTGGGCCTGCGCATGATCGCGTGTGAGGCCGGGCTGCGTGCGGAAGCGATCGACGACGCCGCACTATTGCCCGGCGTGCAGGTTGCCGGGATCGCCACCTTTTTGGAGGCGACGAGGGGCGGCGCGATCGTGACCTGTTGAGGCTTGACCGGCTCCTCTGCAGCTTGGCAGGGAGGCCTATGCAATTTTCCGCGCTGCTCGCTCTCATCCTTCTCGTGATCGCCGGGCCACTCGCTGCGCAGGAGGCTCGCAAGCCGGAGCCCTCAGCGACTCATCACGAGGTGGCACATCATGAGGCGCCCCACCACGAGGAGCCTCGTCACGAGACACCCAAGCACCCGGCGCCGGCGCACAAACCACCAGCGCGGCACACGCCCCCCGCCAAGCCCAGCACGCCGCCGGCTCATAACCCGGCCGCTGCGCCCGCGGCCGTCACGCCGGCGCCGGCTGCCGTGCCCGCGCCAAGCAGCACGCCAACCGAACCGCCGAAGGGCAGCAATACCGGCCTGCCGCTGCCACGCTTCGCCTCGCTGAAGACCGACGAGGTAAACCTGCGCACTGGCCCCGGCCTGCGCTACCCGATCGAGTGGGTCTACAAACGCCGCGACCTGCCCGTGGAAATCCAGCGTGAGTTCGAGGTCTGGCGTCTGGTCGCCGACCAGGAAGGCGTGAAGGGCTGGGTGCATCAAGCCACGCTCGTCGGGCGTCGCACCTTCGTTTCGGTCGGGGTCGAACAGGTGATCCGTTCCAGCGCGGAAGACACCGCCTCCGCCGTCGCGCGGCTAAAGCCGGGTGTCATCGGCCGTATCCGGTCCTGCGACGCAAAAGCGGACTGGTGCCAAGTGCAGGTCGGTGAGTATCGTGGGTGGCTGAAACGCGAAGCATTCTGGGGAACCTACCCCGGGGAGGCCATTCAATGAGCGATCTGCCCGACGCCGGCATCGCCGAGCCTGGCGACAATCCGAACCGCGCCCATCACGACATGGGCGGCGTCAGCAAATTCCTTTGCGAGCCGATCGACACCGCCGCGCATGCGCTGACCGAATTCGACCGGGAGGTGGATGCGATCCGCGGCCTGCTGGGCGCCAAGGGCGTCATGGGCGTGGATGAACTACGGCGCGGCATCGAAGCCATTCCGGAGAGCGAATACCACAAGCTCAGCTACTACCAGCGCTGGATCCGCTCGATCACCGACAATCTGCTGGTCCAAGGAGTGATCACCGCGGAAGAACTTGTGGCGGCGCTGAAGTGAAATTCGCCCCAGGCGCCGCCGTGAAGGTGCGTGACGATTGGCCGGAGGCGCGCGGCCCGGTGCATATCCGTACTCCCCATTACCTGCGCGGCCGGCAGGGTACGGTCGTGCGGCACCTCGGCGACTTCGCGAACCCCGAGGACCTCGCCTTCGCCCGCCCTGCATCCCGCCTGCCGCTGTATCATGTCGCGTTCGCGCCGGAGGGCATTTGGCCCGGTGGCGGCGCCGATCTTCTTGTGGAGGTGTTCGAGCCATGGCTGCAGCCGATCTAACCCTGCTGCGTACCGACAGCGACCGCCTGCTGGCTGCCGTGCGCGGATTGCTGGCCGCCAAGGGCATCGTCACGCCCGAGGAGATCAAGGAACGCATTCGCTTCGTCGACGAGGCGCATCCCGGCCAGGGCGCGCGCATGGTAGCCCGCGCCTGGGTCGACCCGGCGTTCCGCGCGACGATGCTGGCGGATGGTACGAAGGCCGCGGAACTGTTGGGCATCCCGATGCGCGGCATGCCGCCGCTGGGTGTGTTGGAGAACGCGCCGGGGCTGCACCATCTCGTCGTTTGCACGCTGTGCAGTTGCTATCCGCGCGCCGTGCTGGGCTACCCGCCGTTCTGGTTCAAGTCGGCTGCCTACCGGGCCCGGGCAGTGCGCGATCCGGCGGGTGTACTGGCAGAATGGCGCACGGTTTTGCCAGCCGACACCACCATCCGCGTCGTCGACAGCACGGCGGACTACCGCTGGATGGTGCTTCCGATGCGACCGCCGGGTACCGAAGGCTGGTCCGAAGACCGATTGGCGGGAGTGGTGACAGAAGGTGACATGATCGGTGTGACACTTCCGCACGTTACTGCCTGAAAATGCTTCAATTTTGGTCGTTGCGCTTGCATCCGCAACGTGCATTGCTACGCTGCAACAGAGTTACAGTCGCTGAAGGTGTTTGAATGAATAAGCTTGCCCTGCTCTCCGCCGCCGCCCTGACCATTTCCGCCATTTCGCTCGCACCGTCCGTCGTGCTCGCTCAGACCCCGGCCGCCACGCCTGCCCCGGCAGCAACGCCTGCTCCGGCAGCAACGCCCGCAGCCAAGCCCGCCCCGATGGCGAAGGCCAAGCACGTCGCCAAGCCGATGGCTCATCATGCCGCCATGCATGGTAAGCCGATGATGCACGGCAAGACCGTTGCATCCCACCCGGCCATCGATGCGAGCACCGACCAGCTGAACCAGCAGCAGCTGGACCAAGCCAAGACCAAGTAAGCTCCTTGGTACGGCGCGCGCGGGCTTGAACCCCCGCGCGTTCGCCGCTATGTAGGCGTGCATATCAACATTCTCCGACCTTGATGGAGGGTGGCCCTAACCGGCCGCCTTTTTGCGTTTTGGACAACGACAGCACCGATCCCTCCGACTCCATTGCCCAACACTTCAGCCTCGAAGCTCGGATTCATGCCGAGATCGAGCTATCGCTAACCCATATGGGCTACGAGATCGTGCGCGTCTCGGTGCTGGGTCGCGACCGCCCGACCGTGCAGGTGATGGCTGACCGCGCCGATGGTTCGATGATCGCCATTGAGGATTGCGAGAAGATCAACGACGTCGTCAGCGCAACGCTGGATGTCGCCGACCTCATCAAGACCGCCTGGACGCTGGAAGTCAGCAGCGCCGGGATCGACCGCCCGCTCACCCGGGTGAAGGACTGGAACCGCTTCGCCGGGCATCAGGCACGGGCCGAGGTGAATATGCCGGTCGATGGCCGCAAGCGTTTTACCGGGGTCGTGCTGGGCGCTGATGAGACGGTCGCGCGGATGCGTCTGGACGACGGCACGGAGGTAGCGCTACCGCTATCGGACATGCGCCGGGCGAAGCTGGTGCTGACGGACGCGCTGATCGCCGCGACCGCCCAGCAGAAGCCCGCGAACAAGACGAACTGAGGAAGACCTGAACCATGGATACCGCCGTCGCCCGCCCCGAACTGCTGCTGGTCGCCGACGCCGTCGCGCGTGAGAAGTCGATCGACCGCGAGGAGGTGATCGAGGCGATGGAACAGGCCATCCAGAAGGCCGGTCGCGCCAAATACGGCAGCGAAAAGGACATCCGCGCCACGATCGACCGC
Organism: Acidisphaera sp. L21; assembly: GCF_009765685.1. GTDB lineage: Bacteria > Pseudomonadota > Alphaproteobacteria > Acetobacterales > Acetobacteraceae > LMUY01. The sequence continues at coordinate 16,418 of NZ_LMUY01000078.1, forward strand.
AAGACCGGCGACGTTCGCCTGTCCCGCTGGACCGAGGCAGTGGAGGTGGTCGAGAACGAAGAAACCCAGATCCCCGTCCACATCGCTCGCAAGTTCAAGCCCGATATCGAGGTCGGCGGCCACCTGGTCGACCCCCTGCCCCCGATCGATTTCGGCCGCATCGCCGCGCAGACCGCCAAGCAGGTGATCGTGCAGCGCGTCCGCGAATACGAGCGCAAGAAGCAATACGACGAGTTCAAGGATCGCGTGGGCGAGATCGTCAACGGCCTGGTCAAGCGGACCGAGTACGGCAACCTGATGGTCGAACTGGGCCGCGCCGAAGCACTGCTACGCCGTGACGAGCTGATCCCGCGCGAAAGCTTCCGCAATGGCGACCGCGTGCGCGCCTATATCTACGATGTCCGCGAAGAGCCGCGGGGTCCGCAGATTTTCCTCAGCCGCACCCATCCCGCCTTCCTGGCCAAGCTGTTCGCGCAGGAAGTGCCGGAAATCTATGACGGCATCATCGAGATCAAGGCTGTCAGTCGCGATCCTGGCAGCCGAGCGAAGATGGCCGTGATCAGCCGCGATAGCTCGATCGACCCGGTCGGCGCCTGTGTCGGCATGCGCGGCAGCCGCGTGCAGGCCGTCGTGCAGGAACTGCAGGGCGAGAAGATCGACATCATTCCCTGGTCCGCCCAGGCGCCCACTTTCGTGGTGAACGCACTGGCCCCGGCCGAGGTGACGAAGGTCGTGATGGACGAAGAAGCCGGTCGCGTCGAAGTCGTGGTGCCGGACGAGCAGCTTTCGCTCGCCATTGGCCGCCGCGGCCAGAACGTGCGTCTGGCCAGCCAGTTGACCCGGTGGGACATCGACATCCTGACCGAGGCCGAGGAGAGCGAGCGCCGGCAGGAAGAATATCGCCGTCGTACCGGCATCTTCGTCGAGGCGCTTGACGTAGATGATATGATCGCCGGCCTGCTGGTGACCGAAGGCTTCACCTCCATCGAGGAATTGGCTTTCACGCCGGCTGACGAACTGTCCGACATCGAGGGCTTCGACGAGACGGTCGCTGCCGAACTGATCAGCCGCGCCGATCTTTTCCTGCAGCGCCGGGATGTCGAGATGGACGATAAGCGCCGTGAGTTGGGCGTGACCGACGACATCGCCGGCATCGAGTCGCTGACACCAGCCATGCTGGTGCAGTTGGGCGAGAAGGGCATCAAGACGCTAGACGACCTGGCCGACCTGGCCGGCGACGAGTTGGTGGAGATCGTGGGCGAGGCGGCAATGACAGCCGACGACGCCAACGCGATCATCATGTCGGCCCGCGCCCATTGGTTCACCGGCGACGAACCGGCGGCCGAGGAGGCTGGCAACGCCTGAGTCTGCAAAGCTTCACGATCCCGAGCCGCTCCCACCTTCCCCTGTGGATGGGGGGGACGGTGACCATTGGGAACCGGACGACGAGCGGGGGCCGATGCGCCGCTGCATCGTCACTCGGGCCTCTGGCGAGCGCGAACGGATGATCCGTTTCGTGCTGGGACCGGATAGATTAATTGTGCCCGACCTGACTGCAAGGCTGCCCGGCCGGGGATTCTGGTTGAGCCCGTCCGCCGATGTGGTAGAAGCCGCCGTTAAGCGGGGCGCTTTCGCACGCGCGGCCCGCGGCCCCGTTACTCTGCCGCCAGAGCTTGTTCGTCAGATCCAGGTTGGATTGACCCGGCGGGTGACCGATCTGCTCGGCTTGGCGCGACGCGCCGGGCAAGCGGTTGGGGGGTTTGCCAAGGCGCGCGAGGCCCTGGTGAAGACTGGGGCGAAGGCGGGGTTGGTGGTGCAGGCGTCGGATGGCAGCGAGGATGAGTGCCGCCGGTTGATGTCCGGGGCGCAGGATATGGCGGTTGTACGGCCGCTGACGGCGTCGGCACTGGGCGCGGTGTTCGGGCATGACCACGTAGTACACGTGACGATCACGCCGGGTCGCCTGGCCGAGGCGCTGAAGGCGGAGACATTCCGGCTGGCAGGCATGACCAGGGATGGTCAGGCAGCGGCCGGTGGGAATGGGACTATGAACGACCCGATGCCACGTAGGCGTCGCGGTGATCGAACGGACGGGTGAATGAGCGAGAATAACGATCAGGACGCGGCAAAGGGACGGCTTTCGCTGCGCCCCGCAGGCCGCTTGGAACTGGGCCGCACGGTTGACGCCGGCTCGGTACGCCAGAGCTTTCCGCATGGCCGATCGCGGGAGGTCCAGGTCGAGGTGCGAAAGAAGCGCCAGCCCTTCCCGGCTGCGCCGACTCCCGTTCCGTCGCCTGTTGTGCCCGGCGTGCCGCGTGCGCCGGTCGCACCCACGCGCCCGAGCCCCGGTGCCGGACGCGCGCTGACCGCCGGCGAGCTGGCCACGCGCCAACGCGTCCTGGAAGAGCAAAAGCGCGAGGCCGCCCGTCGCGAGATCGAGCGTCGCGAGCAGGAGAAGATCTCCATCCTCTCCGCCGCCGAGGAAGCCCGGCGTCGCGAGGAAGAGGCCGCCCGTGCGGCCGAGATCGCAGTGCGCGAAGCCGCCGCGGCGGAAGCCGCAGCGCGTGAAGCCGCCGAGATCCAGGCGAACCAAGAAGCCGCCGCGGTTGCCGCCACCACCGCGCCAGCACAGGCGGCAACCGGCGCTGCCCAGTCTGTCCAGGCCGAGGCTCCGGCTCCCGTGCGCCCGGCTGTGGCACCAGCCGCGGCCACGCCTGGCACGCCAGCTGCCGCACCCGGCACTCCAACCGAGACGTTGCGGTTGAAGCCCGCACGCGCTGGCGAGGAAGAGGAAGCACCGCGTCGTCGCCCCGGAATGGCGCTGCCCGCCCGCAAGGTGACCATGCCGGTCGCCAAGAAGGGCCTGGTGGGCCGCCGCGACGGCCGCATTGACGTGCAGGCCGCCATCGAGGGCGAGGACGAGAAGACCCGTTCGCTCGCCAGCGTTCGCCGCCAGCGTGACCGTGAGCGTCGTCAGCAGGAGCTGGAGATGCTCCGTTCCGACTCGCTGAAGGTGACGCGCGACGTGATCTTGCCGGACACCATCACCGTGCAGGAACTGGCGGCCCGTATGGCGGCCCGCGCCGGCGAAGTGGTGAAGACGCTGATGAAGATGGGCGTGATGGCGACCATCACGCAGTCGCTGGATGCCGACACCGCCGAACTGGTGGTGCAGGAATTCGGCCACCGTGCCCGCCGCGTGTCGGAAAGCGATGTTGAAATCGGGATCGAGGGTGAGACCGATATCGATACCGACATGCTGCCGCGGCCCCCCGTCGTCACCGTCATGGGCCATGTCGACCACGGCAAGACCAGCCTGCTGGACGCGCTACGCTCGACCGACGTGGTGCGCGGCGAGGCCGGTGGCATCACACAGCACATCGGCGCCTACCAGGTGCAGATGCCCAGCGGCAACAAGATCACCTTCATCGACACGCCGGGCCACGAGGCGTTCACCGCCATGCGCTCCCGCGGTGCCTCGGTGACGGACGTCGTGGTGCTGGTGGTAGCGGCCGACGATGGCGTCATGCCGCAGACGATCGAGGCGATCCGCCATGCCAAGGCATCGGGCGCGCCGATCGTGGTGGCCATCAACAAGATGGACAAGCCGGACGCCAACCCGACCCGTGTGCGGCAGGAACTGCTGAAATACGAGATCGTGGTCGAGGAAATGGGTGGCGACACCCAGGACGTCGAAGTCAGCGCAACCAAGAAGACCGGGCTCGACAAGTTGGAGGAGGCGATTCTTCTGCAGGCCGAGTTGCTGGATCTACGCGCCAACCCCGATCGCACCGCCGAGGGCACCGTTGTGGAGAGTCGGCTGGACCGTGGTCGCGGCCCGGTCGCCACCGTCCTGGTGCAGAAGGGCACGCTGCACGCCGGCGACATCGTCGTGGCCGGTGCGGAGTGGGGCAAGATCCGCGCCATGACCGACGACAAGGGCAAGCCGGTGAAGATCGCCGGGCCGTCCACCCCGGTGGAGATCCAAGGCCTCGCTTCGGTTCCGCGCGCTGGCGAGCCGTTCGTCGTGGTGGAAAATGAAGGCCGTGCCCGCGAGATCAGCGAGTTCCGTCAGCGCAAGCTGAAGGACAGCGCCGCCGGTGCGCAGACCGCAGCCCGCGGCACGCTGGACGAAATGTTGGCCCGCATCCAGGCCGGCGAGCAGAAGGAAGTCGCCCTGCTGGTCAAGGCGGACGTCCAGGGCAGTTCCGAGGCGATCAACGTCACGGTGCTGAAGCTGGCGCATGAGGAAGTGCGCGTCCGGGTGCTGCTGTCCGCCGTCGGACAGATCACCGAAAGCGACGTGCAGTTGGCGAAGGCGTCCAGCGCGATGATCGTGGCGTTCAACGTGCGCGCCACCAGCCAGGCGCGGGATCTGGCGGTGCGCGAGGGCGTGGACATTCGCTACTACTCGATCATCTACGAGGTCGCCGATGACATCGAGAAGATGGTTCGTGGCAAAGTGGCCCCGAAGGCGCGCGAGAAGTTCCTGGGCTATGCCGAAATCCGCAAGGTGTTCGACATCACCAAGACCGGCAAGGTCGCCGGCTGCATGGTGACCGAGGGCATGGTGAAGCGCGGCTCCGGCGTGCGACTGCTGCGCGATGGCGTGGTGATCCACAATGGCGAGCTGAGCCAGCTGAAGCGGTTCAAGGACGACGTGCGCGAAGTGGCCCGTGGCTACGAGTGCGGCCTGTCCTTCGCCGGGTTCAGCGATCTGCGGGAAGGCGACATGGTCGAGTGTTTCGAGGTGGAGTATGTCCCGGGCTAACCAGGGCGCGACACAGGGGGCGCCAGCCAAGCGCAAGCCGAAGCGTGCCCCCGCCGGCCCGACCCAGCGGCAGTTGCGGGTGGCGGAGGAAATCCGCCACCTGCTATCCGCCATCTTCCTGCGCGGCGAGTTTCGTGACCCGGCGTTATCCGACATCCAGGTGACGGTAACCGAAGTTCGGATCAGTCCGGATCTGAAGAACGCGACCGCCTTTGTCACCCGGCTCGGCCGTTCCGACGTTGACCTGATCGTGCCGGCGCTGACGCGGGCCGTGCCATATCTACGTAGCGAATTGGCCAAGGGCATGCGCTTGCGCATCGTTCCCGGGCTGAGCTTCCAGCCGGACACTGCGCTGGAATATGCGATGCATGTCGAAGATCTGCTCCACAGGCCCGACGTGCTGCGGGATCTAAAGAGCGACTGATCCCCTGCGGGCTGCCAGGTGGTTTATACGCCTGCGCCTGCTTCCGGCGTCTTTTCGACAAATACGTCACTTGCCTTACCACGGTTGTGAAAGGACGGTGCGGTCATGATCGCCACCCTCGTTGCTCTGCTGCTGGCTAGCGCTATCTGCGTCCCGATCTCCCGCCGGCTGGGGTTCGGCAGCGTACTCGGCTACCTGGTTGCGGGCGTGGCCATCGGGCCGATGGGCCTACGGCTGGTCAGCGATGTGGAGCAGATCGCCACCGTGTCCGAATTGGGCGTGGTGATGCTGCTTTTTCTCATAGGGCTGGAGTTGCGGCCGCAGCGGCTGTGGGTGATGCGGCGTTCGGTCTTCGGCCTGGGCGCGGCGCAGGTCGTGCTGAGTGCAGCCGCCATCACCGGGTTGGCCTATGCGGCCGACATCAGCTGGAATGGCTCGATCATCTTGGGGATCGGGCTGGCCTTGTCCTCTACCGCCATCGTGCTGCCGATGTTGGGGGAGCGCGATCTGCTGGGCGGCCGCGCGGGGCGGGACACGTTCGCCGTGTTGCTGTTCCAGGACCTCGCCTTCATTCCGCTGGTTGCCATCGTGCCGCTGATGGCGCCGGGCCAGGGCGCCGGGCTGCTGGGCTCGGTGGCGCATCACGTGCCATGGCGCTCCGTGATGCTGGCCGTGGGCACCGTGGCCACCATCCTGATCGGCGGCCGGTTCCTGGTCCCGGTAGTATTCCGCCTGATCGGGGGCGCCCGCACGCCGGAGGTGTTTACCGCCACCGCCCTGCTCATAGTCGTCGGAACCGCCTTTCTGGCCAACGAGGCCGGGCTGTCCATGTCGCTCGGCGCATTCATGGCGGGTGTGCTGCTATCGGACTCGGAATACCGGCACGAGTTGCAGGCCGACATCGAACCATTCGAAGGGCTGCTACTGGGCTTCTTCTTCATGTCCGTGGGCATGGAGGCGGATTTGACTCTGCTTGGCAGCCAGCCGGTGTGGATCCTGGGTGGCGTTGCGGCGCTGATGCTGTCCAACGTCGTTGTTGCGCTGATGCTAGGCCGGATCGCCGGGCAGGACTGGGCAAACGCCATCCGCTTCGCCGCCGCTCTGCCCCAGGGCAGTGAATTCAGCTTCGTGCTGTTCGCCGCCGCCGTCGCCGTCAACGCGCTCACCCAGCAGACTGCCGACCAGGCGACGTTGGTGATCGCCGTGTCGATGGCGGCCACGCCGCTGATGTTCGCCGCCAGCGAGAAGTTCGTCATCCCCCGCCTTAGCAAGCGGAAGGCCGAGAAGTTCGATACGATCGACGAGAACGCCCCCGTCATCATCTGCGGATTCGGCCGGGTGGGACAGATCGTCGGGCGCGTGCTGCGCACCCAGGGCATCCCTTTCATCGCGCTGGAACAGGATGCCACCCAGGTCGAGGTGCTGCGCAAGTTCGGCGCCAAGGTGTATTTCGGCAACCCATCCCGGCCGGATCTGCTCCGCTCTGCCGGGGCCGACACCGCAAAGTTGCTGATCGTCGCGCTGGACGACGTGGAAGAAGGGCTGCAGGTGGTTGATATCGCCCGGCGCACCTTCCCCAAGCTGAAGATCCTGTCGCGCGCCCGCAACCGCCGGCACGCCCATTTGCTGATGGACCGCAACATCACCGGCATCGTGCGCGAGACGTTTTTCTCCAGCCTGGAGTTGACGGAGATGACGTTGCGGCAACTTGGCATGGCGGAGGCCGAGGCGCATCGCGTGGTGGGCGTGTTCCGCGAGTTCGACGAGCGCATGTTGGTCGAGAGCCACGCCTATT
>NZ_LMUY01000078.1:23482-30733 GCF_009765685.1 Acidisphaera sp. L21
CCGCAGAATAACGCTGGACCTGGCGGGCCCGCCTGCCTACACCCCGGTTTTTCGCGCGCCCCATGCCGCGCGCGTCCCCCACTCATGAAAGCCTATTCGTATGCGCCGACGCCGGGGCCGCCCTCTCGATGGCTGGCTGATCATCGACAAGCCTGCGGGCATGACCAGCACCGACGTGGTAAACCGCGTGCGCCGCGGGTTCGACGCGCAGAAGGCTGGCCATGGCGGCACGCTGGACCCGCTGGCCACGGGGGTTCTACCGATCGCCTTCGGCGCCGCCACCAAGACGGTGCCGTATGTGATGGACGGCACCAAGCTGTATCATTTCACTCTGCGCCTGGGCGAAACCCGCGATACGGACGATGCGGATGGCGCCGTCACCGCGACCTCCGACGTGCGCCCCAGCAACGAGGCGTTCGAGGCCGCGCTTCCCGCCTTCCGCGGCGACATCATGCAGGTGCCGCCCGCCTATTCCGCCATCAAGGTGGCCGGTGAGCGGGCCTACGACATGGCGCGCGAGGGCCGCGCCCCGGTGTTGGAGGCACGGCCGGCGCGGGTTGACCGGTTCGACCTGATCGACCGAATCGACGCGGATACCGCGGTGTTTGCCGTGCAGTCGGGCAAGGGGGTCTACATGCGCTCCCTAGCGCGCGATCTGGCGGCAGCGTGCGGTGCGTTGGGCCATGTCACCGCCCTGCGCCGCCTGCGGGTGGGGCCGTTTCTGGAGGCGCAAGCGATTTCTCTGGACAAATGTTCGCCAGGGGACGATATCCCGCCCGCTTCCCCGGACCTGCTGCTTCCGGTCGCGACCGCGCTGGCCGACATCCCGGCGCTGGCCTTGACTGAGGCGGAGGCCTTCTTCCTGTCACGTGGCCAGGCTATCAGCCTGGTGGATCTGATGGGGCGCATTCCAGGGACGGCCGACCCCGATGGCGGGTTGGCTCGTGCCATGGCGGGGACGCGCGTGATCGGCCTATGCCGCATGTCGGATGGCATGCTGCGGCCGGAACGCCTTCTTTAACCCCCTCCGGAGTATATCCGATGTCGCTTACAGCCGAGCAGCGCACTGCTCTTATTACCGATTACGCAACCGGGACGACCGATACCGGTAGCCCCGAAGTCCAGGTGGCTCTGCTGTCCGAACGGATCAGCAGCCTGACGGAGCACCTGAAGATCCACGCCAAGGATTTCCACAGCCGCCGTGGCCTGCTGATGCTGGTGGGCCGCCGCCGCCGTCTGCTCGACTACCTGAAGAGAAAAGACCAGGCGCGCTACCAGACCCTGATCGGGCGTCTGTCGCTGCGTCGCTAGCCCGACCTGCTGCCCCTCGGCGCCAATAGTGGTGCCGAGGAACGCCGCGTAGGGGTGCAAACGGCATCCGGATCGCGACGGCGCCTTCGGCCACATGGTCGCGGTTGACGCCCGCGCCGCCATGCCGCCCGAGACGCCGCCCCCGCACCGGTTTCCGCCCGCATCGCCCGCGCGATACGAGGAAACACTGCATGTTCAATCATTTCCGCAAAGAACTCGACTGGGGCGGCCGCAAGCTGATCCTGGAGACCGGCAAGATCGCCCGCCAGGCCGATGGGTCCGTTCTCGCCCGCCTGGGCGACACCATCGTGCTCTGCACCGCCGTTGGCGTGAAGACCGCCAAGCCCGGCCAGGACTTCTTCCCGCTGACTGTGAACTACCAGGAAAAGGCGTTCGCCGCCGGCAAAATCCCCGGTGGCTTCTTCAAGCGCGAGGGTCGCCCCTCCGAGAAGGAGACGCTGGTCAGCCGCCTGATCGACCGTCCGATCCGTCCCCTGTTCCCCGAGGGCTTCCGCAACGAGGTCCAGATCGTCGCGACCGTGCTGTCGCATGACATGGAGAACGACCCCGATATCGTCGCGCTTATCGGCTGCTCCGCCGCGCTGACGCTGTCTGGCATCCCGTTCTTCGGCCCGGTGGGCGCGGCCCGCGTCGGCTACATCGACGGCGAATACGTGCTGAACCCGACCCTGGATCAGATGAAGGGCTTCCAGCTCGACATGGTCGTCGCCGGCACCGCCGAAGGCGTGCTGATGGTTGAGTCCGAAGCCCATGAGCTGTCCGAGGAAGTCATGCTGGGCGCGCTCGAATTCGCCCATGCCAGCTTCCAGCCGGTGATCCAGGCGATCATCGAACTGGCCGAGCATGCCGCCAAGGAGCCGTGGGCCCTGCCCGAGCCGGCCCCCGAGGTCGCCGCCCTGAAGGCCCGTATCGACGAGCTGGCCCGCACCTCGATCGCCGAGGGTTACAAGGAGCAGCAGAAGGCCGCCCGCTACGAGAAGGTGGGCGCCGCCAAGAAGGCCGCCGCCGCCGCGCTGACGGCCGAGGGCCTGGACGCCGACAAGGCCAAGGGCATGTTCAAGGATCTGGAGGCGGATATCGTCCGCAACGCCATTCTGGACACCGGGCTGCGCATCGACGGCCGCGACACCAAGACGGTTCGCCCGATCATCGCCGAAGTCGGCATCCTGCCGCGCGCGCATGGGTCCGCCCTGTTCACCCGTGGCGAGACGCAGGCGCTGTGCGTTGCCACGCTGGGCACCGGCCAGGACGAGCAGATCATCGACTCGCTGGAAGGCGAGAGCCGGTCGCACTTCATGCTGCACTACAATTTCCCTCCCTACTCGGTGGGTGAAGCTGGTCGCATGGGCAGCCCCGGCCGTCGCGAGATCGGCCATGGCAAGCTGGCATGGCGCGCCCTGCGTCCGCTGCTGCCGACCAAGGCGGATTTCCCCTACACCATGCGCGTGGTCAGCGAGATCACGGAGAGCAACGGATCGTCCTCGATGGCGACGGTTTGCGGCACCTCCCTGTCGCTGATGGATGCTGGCGTGCCGTTGAAGCGCCCGGTGGCCGGTATCGCGATGGGCCTGATCAAGGAAGACCGCGGCTTTGCCGTGCTGTCCGACATCCTGGGCGACGAGGATCACCTCGGTGACATGGACTTCAAGGTCGCGGGCACCGAGGCCGGCATCACCAGCCTGCAGATGGACATCAAGATCACGTCCATCACGTTCGAGATCATGAAGGTCGCCCTCGCCCAGGCTCGCGACGGCCGCCTGCACATACTAGGCGAGATGGCCCTGGGCCTGTCGGGTGCCCGCGGCGACGTGGCGGCAACTGCCCCGCGCATCACCATCATTAACGTGCCGAAGGAGAAGATCCGCGAGGTCATCGGCACCGGTGGCAAGGTGATCCGCGAGATCGTCGAGAGCACAGGCTGCAAGATCGACATCGAGGATGACGGCACGATCAAGATCGCCGCCACCAGCGAGGAGCAGAGCCAGGCCGCCATCGACCGCATCCGCGGCATCGTGGCGGAGCCGGAGATCGGGGTGATCTACAACGGCAAGGTCGTGAAGACGGCCGAGTTCGGCGCGTTCGTGAACTTCCTCGGCACCCGCGACGGGTTGGTCCACATCAGCGAACTGGCTCAGGCCCGTGTCGCCAAGACGACCGACATCGTGAACCAGGGCGACGCAGTGAAGGTCAAGGTCATCGGCTTCGACGACCGCGGCAAGGTGAAGCTGTCCATGCGCGTGGTCGACCAGGCCACGGGCGAGGACATCAGCGACAAGGTTGGCGCCAAGGGCGGCGGCCGCCCGCGCGACGCCGACGCTGCATAATCGCTTCGATGAATGGGTGGAGGGGGCGACATGCCTCCTTCATCACCTATAAACACATTTCGGTGACATTTGTTTCCGGAATCAGGCCTGCGGCGCCTTGTGGGCCCCTAGCGCTCGGCTCGTGTTAGCCTCATATTGCAGTTTGTTTCAGCCCGGGGAAGAAACCCAGTCATGAAAGCGATTAACGCGATCCGTATGGGAGGCGTCGACGTTCTGCCGCTTGTTGAAGGCGGCAAGGGCGTTGCCGTGTCGACGGGCGTATCTGCCGGGCATTGGGCGCAGGCAGGCGGTGCAGGCACGTTCAGCGCGGTCAATGCCGATAGCTACGACGAGAACGGCCACCGTGAGGAACAGATCTATCACGGTCGCACCCGGCGCGAGCGCCACGAGGAACTGATCGACTTCGCCATCAAGGGCGGCATCGCGCAAGCCCAGCAGGCGCACGAGCTGTCTAACGGAAACGGCCGCATTCACGCCAACCTCCTATGGGAGATGGGCGGGGCGGAGCGCGTGATCACCGGGGTGCTGGAAGGCGCCAAGGGGCTCATCCACGGCCTCACCTGCGGCGCAGGCATGCCCTACCGGCTCAGCGACATCGCTGCCAAGTTTGGCGTGCACTACTACCCCATCGTCTCCTCCGCCCGCGCATTCAACGCATTGTGGAAGCGGGCTTACTCCAAGGCTGCTTCCCTGCTCGGCGGCGTGGTATACGAGGACCCGTGGCTCGCCGGCGGCCATAATGGGCTGACCAATGGTGAGGACCCGGAAAAGCCCGAGGACCCGTATCCCCGCGTGCTGGCCCTGCGCAAGCTGATGCGCAGCTTCGGCCTGGGCGATACGCCCATCATCATGGCCGGCGGCGTGTGGTGGCTGGAGGATTGGGAGGATTGGATCGACAATCCCGAACTCGGCCCCATCGCGTTCCAGTTCGGCACCCGTCCGCTGCTAACGCGTGAAAGCCCGATCGGCGATGCGTGGAAGCAGAAGCTGCTGACGCTGAAGGAGGGCGACGTCTTCCTCAACAAGTTCAGCCCCACCGGCTTCTATTCCTCCGCAGTCAATAACGGCTTTATCCAGGAATTGCGCCAGCGGAGCGAACACCAGGTCGCCTACACGATGGAACCGATTGGTGAGCACACCGCCGCGTTCGGCGTCGGTCCGCGCCAGCGCATCGTCTACCTGGCGCCGATCGACCTCGGCCGCGCCGAACATTGGGTGCGCAACGGCTTCACCGAGGCGCTGCGGACCCCCGACAGTACGCTGGTCTTCGTGACGCCGGAGAAATCGGCCGAAATTCTGCGCGACCAGACGGATTGCATGGGCTGCCTCAGCGGATGCCGGTTCTCCAACTGGTCCCAGCACGAGCCGGATTATACCAGCGGCAAGAAGGCCGATCCCCGCAGCTTCTGCATCCAGAAGACTCTCCAGGCCGTGCGTGACGACCGCGGCGACCCGGTGGCGCTGGACAACAACCTGATGTTCAGCGGCCACAACGCCTACCGCTTCGCCTCCGACCCGTTCTACTCGAACGGCTTCATCCCCACGGTGAAGCAACTCGTCGAGCGCATCCTCACCGGGCGCTGAGCCCGGCGCCCCCCTCTCCCGCGGGAGAGGGGTTAGCGACTACCGGTGAACCCGGTCGCCCATCATCTTCGCCAGCGTCGGCTCCATCGCCTCGGACAGGCGCGTCTGCGTCTGCGCTGTCGGGTGCAGCAGCGGGTCCGGCGGGGTCAGATACCCGTCCAGGAAGGCGGCCTTGTCCAGATGGCCGTCCTTCATGAACAGCCCGGTCACGTCCATGTAGGTCACTAGCGGGTCCTGCCCGTGGCCGTAGCGCTCGGCCAGGCCGCGGTTGGTGGCGATCGTGGTTTCGTCCACCCAGGCCGATCGCTCGGACGGCAGCACGGATAGCAGCAGGATCTTCGTCCCCGGCAGCTTGCGGTGCGCCTCGGCAATCACCGCCTCGATCCCGCCAATCGTCTGCTCGGCCGACCAATGCACCCGCCCATTGTTGTTGGCGCCAATCAGCACGACCGCGGCCTTGGGCTGAATGCCATCGACCTCACCATGCTCCATGCGCCAAATCAGGCTGGCGGTGGTGTCGCCCTTGAAGCCGAGGTTCAGCGGGTTGCGGTCGCTGTAGAAACGCTGCCATTGCGGTGCGAAATCCCGCCAGTCCGGCGGCCCACGCTCCTCCCAGTTCTGGGTGATGGAATCACCCAGGAATACCAGATCCACATGCCCCAGCCGCGCGCGCGCGACGGCGGCGACGTGCCGGGCATGCCACCACGGCAGATTGTCGCGCGACAGCGACCCGGCGGCCGGGTTGGACGGACCAGCCGCCCCCGCTAGCAGCGCCGCCACCAACACGAGGCCGAGCCGCTTCATGCCCGCAACTCCAAATAGGCCAGCGCACCAAGGCCAGCGACGATGCAGTAATACGCGAACGGATTCAGCGCCCATTTGTCGTTATGCCGGAAATACCGCATCAGAAACCAGGTGCTGAGCAGGGCCACGATCCCTGAAATCACCGCCGCCACCAGCGACAATTCCAGGGTCCCCGGCGGAATATCCTCATGCAGCAGCTTCGGCACCTCCAACACGGTGGCGCCGATGATGATGGGCGTCGCGATCAGGAACGAGAAATGGGCTGCACCCTCGTGGTTGATGCCCCGCAGCAGCGCGCCGACGATGGTGATGCCGGAGCGCGAGATGCCCGGGATCAGGGCGCCGCACTGCCAGATGCCGATCGCGAACGCGTCGCCGAACGTTAGCGACGACAGCGGCCGGTCCCCGGCGCGTGAGCGCAACCGCTCCCCGAACAGCAGGATGACGCCGTTCACTGCGAGGAAGATGGAGGCAATGATGGCAGAGGCGAACAGGCTGCGCACGTAGCGTTCCAGCAGGAATCCGACCACAACAGCCGGGATGGTCGCGATGACGATCTGCAGGAAAACCCGGCGGCTTTCGCGGTTCTGGTGCTCCCCCGACAGCCCGAACACGCCCAGGAACAGCGCCAGCCAATCCCGCCAGAAGAACCCCAGCAACGCCACCGCGGTGCCGACATGCAGCATCACCAGAAATGGCAGGAAGCTGGATGAGCGCTGATCCAGCGGCCAACGGAGGATCGCTGGCAGCACCACTGCATGACCCAGGCTGCTAACCGGAAACAGCTCCGTCGCACCTTGCAGAATGGCGATTACGATCGCTTGCAGCGCGTCCATACAGATCCGGCCCTCGTATTGCGAGCCGCGTTCCTGCCGGACGAAGCGCGCCGTGGCAAGGTCCTGCGCGGAGGAGGATTGGCGGACCCTCTCCCTGGGATCGGAAAAGGAGTGGTGCCCCGTACGGGATTCGAACCCGTGTTACAGCCTTGAAAGGGCCGTGTCCTAGGCCTCTAGACGAACGGGACGGGCCAGGCGCGTGATGTGCCCGCCCGCGCGCGCCGGGTCAAGCCGCAGCAGCGTCGCTAACGACAAAGGATGCGGAAACCACACCATTCCACTCTTCCGCCCGCAGCGTGCCGGCCAGATGCATCGGCGCACCCGGAGTCGAAAGTGCCTGGCCCAGCGGCGTGCCGGCGGCGCGGAATACC
>NZ_LMUY01000078.1:30842-36101 GCF_009765685.1 Acidisphaera sp. L21
CGGCTCGTCGTTGCCGGCCCCGAAAGGCGCCAGACGGGCAATCTGCTCCGCCAGCCCAACGGTGGCGCCACCGACGCTCACCGTCGCCTCCACCGGCAGGTCCGGCACTCGTGGCAGAGTGGCGGCGTGGGTCAGCCGGTCCTCCAGAAAGGCGTGGAAATCGGCCAACTGGTCCAACGACAGGCTGAAGCCGGCCGCCATGGCGTGACCGCCCCCCGTGGCGAGCAGCCCGGCCCGCCGGGCCGCCAACACGGCGGCGCCAAGGTCGACGCCATCGACGGACCGGCCAGAGCCCTTGATCATTCCATCCGCCAACGCCCCGGCCAGAGCCGGCCGGTTCTGCCGCTGTTTGATCCGCCCGGCGATGATGCCGACCACGCCAGGGTGCCAGCCCTCACCATGCACCATCAGCACGGCGCGGCCGGTATCGGCCTGGGTATGTGCGGCGGCATGGGCCGCCTCCATCACCGACGCCTCCAGCACCTGGCGCTGCTGGTTGACCTGGTCCAGCCGGATCGCCAGGGCTCGAGCATCCACCGGGTCGTCGCTCAGCAGCAGGCGCAGGCCCAGATCGGCCTCGTCGATGCGCCCGGCGGCGTTGATGCGGGGGCCGAGCGCCCATCCCAGCGTCGTGGCCGTGGGAATATCTTTGGCGTCTGAAATTTCTAGCAGGGCAGCGATGCCGGGTCGGTGGCGCTTGGCCATCACCTTCAGCCCCTGCGTCACGAGGGCGCGATTAACGCCGGTCAGCGGCATCACGTCGCAGACGGTCGCTAGCGCCACCAGGTCCAGCAGTTCACGTAGATCCGGTTCCGGCCGGGTCGTGAACCAGCCAGCGCGGCGCAGGGTTCGCAGCGTTGCGATGGCGGCCAGGAATGCCACCCCAGCGGCACACAGCCCGCGCAGCCCAGAGGTATCGTCCAGCCGGTTGGGGTTCACGGTGGCGAGCACGGCGGGGGGCGGTCCCTCCGCCTTGTGGTGGTCCAGCACCAGCACGTCGGCGCGGCCAGCCAGCACAGCCAGCGTCTCCCCGGCCGCGGTGCCGCAATCTACGCACACGACCAGCGTGGCGCCTTTGCCCGCCAGGGCCAGCAGGGCTGGGGCGTTGGGGCCGTACCCCTCCCGCATCCGGTCGGGCACGTGGGTCAGCACCGGGCAGCCCAAGCCGCGCAGCAGCAGCGCCATCACGGCGGACGAACAGGCGCCGTCCACGTCGTAATCGCCGAACACGCCGACCGTCTCGCCATGCTGCACGGCATGCGCCAGGCGGCTGGCAGCGGCGTCCATATCCAGCAGCACGGAGGGATCGGGCAGTAACGCGCGGAGGGTCGGCGTCAAAAAATCGGCCACGCCGTCCGCGTCCACACCGCGCACGGCCAGCAGGCTGCCGACGATCTCCGGCAGGTCGGCGCGCTGGGCCAGCAGCAATCCGGCGCGCTCCACCCCGCCACGCCAGACCCACCGCCGTCCCATGACGCTGTTGGTGACACCCAGGGCAGCGGCCGCCGGCGGGATGGCGTTCATGGCCGGGCGGCCCGGCGGGTCAGTTCGGCTGCCAGGTCTTGGTAGCAAAATTGTGGTGCGCCTCGACATACCGGACGGTGCCGGATTTCGATCGCATCACCAGCGAGTGGGTGACTGCCCCCGTGCCGAACCGGCGCACACCACGCAGCATCGGCCCAGTGGTCACGCCGGTGGCGGCGAACATCACGTCGCCCTTCGCCATTTCCTCCAGCTCGTACTTCTTCTTCGGATCGGCCACACCCATCGAGATGGCACGGGCGACCTGGGCAGCGTCCTCGAACAACAAGCGCCCCTGCATCTGGCCGCCCAGGCAGCGCAAGGCCGCCGCGGCCAAAACACCCTCCGGCGCGCCGCCAGAGCCGACGAAGATGTCCACACCACTCTGCATCTGCGCCGCCATGATGACGCCGGACACGTCGCCGTCGCCGATCAGCATGATGCGGGCGCCGGCCTCACGCGCCTTGGCGATCATTTCCGCGTGGCGATCGCGATCCAGCGTGCACAGCACCAACTCGCCGATGTCGATCTTCTTGGCAGCCGCCAGGTTGCGCAGGTTCTCGCCAACGGCGGCGTCCAGGTCCACCACACCGGGCGGCAGGCCGGGGCCCACGGCGATCTTGTCCATATAGATGTCGGGCGCGTGCAGGAAATTGCCCCGCTCGGCCAGCGCCACCGTCGCCATCGCGTTTGGGCCACCCTTGGCGGTGATGGTGGTGCCCTCCAGCGGATCCACCGCGATATCCATCGCCGGGCCGCCGGAGCCAACTTTTTCGCCGATATACAGCATCGGTGCCTCGTCCATCTCGCCTTCGCCGATCACGACGACGCCGTCGATGGCGACGCTGTTGAAGGCGAGGCGCATGGCCTCCACCGCAGCGCCGTCCGCCTCGTTCTTCTTGCCGCGGCCCATCCAGCGGCTGGCGGCCAAGGCCCCCGCCTCGCTGACGCGGACAAGTTCCAGGGCAAGGTTGCGGTCGTAATTGACGTCGGCAGGGCGTTCCATGGATTGAGTCCTTCTCAGCCTGGCTCGATTCGGATCAAGGCGGGCGGTTCCAGCACAGCGTCCAGTGCCGCGATGGCGTCCAATGCGGCGCGCATTGCCTGCTCTCGCACCTCATGCGTCACCAGCACCACCGCCACCGGCTCACCGGGATTGCGTCCGTGCTGCAGCAGCGATTCTAGCGACACACCGTGGTCGCGGAGGATGGCGGCGACGTCGGCAATGACGCCGGGCCGGTCGGTCACCATCAGGCGCAGGTAATATGGCCCGACATGGTCGCCGATCGGCACGACGGCGAAGTCGGACGGTGTTTCCTGCCCCCAGGTCGGGGTGAATCGCCCGCGGGCCAGGTCGATCAGATCGGCCACCACGGCGGAGGCGGTTGGCCCGGCGCCGGCGCCCCTGCCCTCCAGCATCATCCGGCCAACCGCGTCACCTTCCGCCACGACCGCGTTGAACACTCCGTCCACGCGTGCAATAGGCGCGGTAACGCTGACCAGGCACGGATGCACCCGCGCCTCCACACCCGCGGCGGTGCGCCGGGCGATGCCGAGAAGTTTGATGCGATAGCCCAACTCCTCAGCCGACGCGATGTCGAGCGCGCTGATCCGGCGGATGCCCTCCACATACACGCTGTCGAACCGCACCGGATGCCCGAAGGCGAGCGCCGCCAGGATCGCCAGCTTGTGGGCTGCGTCGATTCCATCGATGTCGGTCGCCGGGTCGGCCTCGGCGTAGCCAAGCGCCTGCGCCTCCGCCAACACGTCGGCGAAATCGCGCTTCTGCTCGCGCATCGCGGTCAGGATGTAATTGCAGGTGCCGTTCAGAATGCCGGCGACCCGGGTAATCTGGTTGGCGGCCAAACCTTCACGCAGCGCCTTGATGACGGGGATGCCGCCGGCGACCGCGGCCTCGAACGCCAACGCCGCGGTGCGTGGCAGCGTCTCGCCATGCACGGCGATCAGCGCCTTGTTGGCGGTGACGACCGGGCGGCCATGCGTCAGCGACGCGGTGACCAACTCGCGCGCCGGGCCGTCGGCACCGCCGATCAGTTCGACGACGACATCGATGCCCGGCATGGTCGCCAAATGCTGCGGGTTATCGACCCATTCGACCCCGTCCAGCTTCACGCCGCGATCCCGGCTGCGGTCCCGCGCGGACACGGCGGCCACGGTGATGGGTTGCCCGGCGCGGGCGGCTATCAGGTCGGCATTGCGGTCCAGCAGGTGCAACACCCCGGCCCCGACCGTGCCCAGCCCAGCGATTCCTATGCGCATGAAAGATCGATCCGGCTGGGCGGCACCGCTGCGCTGGTGATGTTGGTCAAGCTCACGCCGTCACCTCCGCCACTGCGCCGACATTGGTGCCGCTGGCCAGGAATCCTTTGATGCTGCGCACGGCCTGCCGCAGCCGCTGGGTGTTCTCCACCAGCGCAATCCGCACGTGGCCGTCGCCCTGTTCGCCGAAGCCGATACCCGGCGCCACCGCAACCTTCGCCCGGGCCAATAGCAGCTTGCTGAACTCCACACTGCCCAGATGGGCGTAGGCGGGCGGGATCGGCGCCCACGCGAACATCGAGGCATCGGGGCTGGGCACCGCCCACCCGGCCGCGTTTAGACCGCTCACCAGAAGATCCCGGCGCTCCTTGTACAGGGCGCGCATTTCGGTCACGCAATCCTGCGGGCCGTTCAGCGCCGCGGTAGCGGCGACCTGGATCGGGGTGAAGGCGCCGTAGTCCAGATACGACTTGATCCGCGACAGCGCCGACACCAGCCGGGCATTGCCAGCCGCGAACCCCATGCGCCAGCCCGGCATGGAATAGGTCTTGGACAGGGAGGTGAACTCCACCGTGATGTCCCGCGCGCCGGGCACCTGCAGCATCGAGGGCGGGACGTCGTTGCCGAAATAGATCTCGGCATAGGCGAGGTCGGACAGGATCCAGATCTCGTGCTTGCGGCAGAACGCCACGACGTCCCGGTAGAAATCGAGTGACGCGACGTAGGCGGTCGGATTTGATGGGAAATTCACGATCAGCGCCGTGGGCTTCGGCACGGAGTGACGGACAGCCAGGTCCAATGCCCGCAGCATCGACTCGTCCGGCGTGGCCGGGATCGACCGAACGGAGGCGCCGGCGATGATGAAGCCGAATTGATGGATCGGGTAGGACGGGTTGGGCACCAGGATCGTGTCGCCCGGGCTAGTGATGGCGGCGGCCAGATTGGCCAGCCCCTCCTTGCTGCCCAGGGTGGCGATCACCTCGGTCTCCGGGTCCAGCTTTACGTCGAACCGGCGGGCGTAATAGGCGGCCAGTGCCTTCCGCAGGCCGGGAATGCCGCGGCTGGAACTGTAGCGGTGGGTGCGCGGGTCCTGCACCGCCTCCACCAGCTTGGCCACGATGTGCGCGGGGGTGGCGCCGTCCGGGTTGCCCATGCCGAGGTCGATAATGTCCTCGCCAGCCGACCGGGCACGCGCCTTGGCATCGTTGACGGAGGCGAACACGTAGGGTGGCAGGCGGCGGATACGGTGGAACTCGGTCGACATGGCGTCCTCAGCGTTATTTTGGTGGCGTCTTCTACAGGCTGGCCGACCCGCCCGCCCCGGCAGCCTGCGCCCGCAGCCGCAGATTGGAGGCAGGTACCCCCGCTTGCGCCAGGGAGGCGGCAATCGCCTGCGCCCGGCGCAGCCCCAAATCCAGCGCCCGGGCCTGGGCCTCGGCATCGGATAGCACGGCCTCC
>NZ_LMUY01000013.1 GCF_009765685.1 Acidisphaera sp. L21
CTCGCAGCAACCGTCAGCTACTGGTTATGAGTCCGAACCCTAGGGCGGTTGAGCAATCCAGGGCCGTAACGTGAGTGAAGTCTGAGCAGGCCTCGAAAGTGAATGTGCGGATGCCGATCCGCCTGAATTACGCGGAAGGCCGCGTGGAGGGGATGCAATCGACACATGCACCCGTTTGGTCCGCCGGGATAATGGACACGGCACACTGGGATGGTTGTGCGGGTAATCGCTGAAGACCCGTTTTGCATGGGGTAGCGGCCTCAACGTCGCTGACAGGCGGCATTGTCTGCGGGAGTCGGACGGGTTCATAGTACTGTTGAGGCCGGGTAACGCCGGTAGGGTCCGACGTTGAGCTGCTCAAAACCGGCGGCGTCCGAATGCTACGGCCGCAAGAAGTGCCGCATGATCCGATTGCCGTTTAAAGTCATTAGCCAGGTCTAGCATTGCGTCGCGAAGATGCTGCTCAGCAACGAGATTAGCCAATCGCCGGCACTCATCTGACTTTCCCATGAACCATGGCGCATCCCAGTGGCTTCAAAACCTGCAGGCGGACATTCAGTATCTGGCATGCATCCTCCAGTATAGCGCTTGTGGAACGCCTGTCACATCGATCGGGCAGGCGGCTACCAAACTTTCACTTAGGCGCTTGGTAATTCGTGTCCAGCATCAAGGATCCTTGATAGCGTCCGTGCTGGTGGTGGAATTTCGTTGACTGAAACGG
>NZ_LMUY01000105.1 GCF_009765685.1 Acidisphaera sp. L21
TCATAACCTGAAGGTCACAGGTTCAAATCCTGTCCCCGCAACCAAACACCCATACACTACTTACTGCGGTTGAGATTGCTGCGTAACCGCCGGCATCTCAGTGACGGATGCACCGCGTCCACCCTCTACCTTCATCCCGCTAGCGGTCGGGGTCACACCAGCACTTGCCGCTTGGCGGTCCGACGCGCCCAGGCGCTGCACGCGATAAGCTTTGCTGCCGGTGCCATTCGCCGACACAATCGGATCGGGCCCGGCACTCGTGATCAGAAACTGAACGATCGTGCTGTCACCGTCGATCGCGACACGGCTACCCGGCAGCAACTCGATTTCCACAATGTCGTTCGAACCCATCACCGACAAACTGCGGCAGTGGCCCTGTAAAACGAAGTTCGAACCACTGGCATTTATCTGCACATCCCGCCCGTCACACTGCTGCTCCCCGCCAGACGTGAGTTGCAGCGGTGCACGGCCGCCGGTGTCGGATGGTGCCGCTGAGGCGGGCGCAATCTGTGATCCCAGCCGCTGCTGTTGAATGACAGTGCTATTCGCGCCGGTCACCTCCGTGGTCGGCGGCGCGCCATCCGACTTTAAAAACCAGACGACTGAGTCGTGTGCACCTGGCACGCTGATCCGCCCCTGCGCCTGCATTTCGGCATGCACCGTGGTGCCAGTCCCCATCACGCTGACCGAGCGGCATCCGCCATGCAGCGTGAAGTCACCCCCATTGCCGTCCACCATGACATCGCGGTCGGTGCATTCCGCATCCGATGCCGCGCCAGCACTAAGGACGAGCGGAGGTCGACTGGCATTACTCGCCTCCCCGGCGATCGGCGCTGCGTCTGGGCCGACCACATCCTGCTGGCCCTCAATCGACACATTAGCCTCAATCGTTCCACCCAGCAGATGGTAACGCACGGAATTGCCATCGCCTTGCACATGAACCCGTGCGCCGGGCGCCAATTCTGCCTGCACTTGGTTCTGATTCCCGCGCACGGTGAGTGACCGGCAAGCACCATGGAATGCCACATGCCTGCCGTCTCCGGTGACTGATGCATCGCTATTCGCGCAATCGATCGCCTCAGACTGCGCCGAAACCGGCTGGGCTCGGGCAGACGCCGATAATGCCAGCAGCACGGCGATGGACACGGCTGGAATGGTCGCAGTCCTCGGCATGTCGAAACCTCCGTGTTGAGCAGGCAACGCGGTCGTAACCACTCGGTTCCGAGCCACTTTTCCCGAGCAACAAAGGGGGAAACTAAGTTCGGAACGACACGTTCAAACCGCGATGCTGACGTTACTTGATATCCACCGAACGATTCGGGAGCCTATTGCCATGAATATGAAAATGCCGACCAAGCTGATCGTTGTCGCGCTGGGCGCTATTGCCTTAGCCGGCTGCGTCACCAGCACGCCCACCCCAGTCGCAGCTCCGCCTGTTATCGTGCAGACGCCGGCTGCAACGACCCCGCCGTCGGTCGTCGTAACGCCACGCGCCTACTAACGCATTTGACCGGGGGCGCGCATGCGTGCGCCCCCGGCTATGACTCACGCCGGTTCGGCTGCGCCGCCGGGTTTGCGACTGGTAGTTTTGAAGACGCCGCTGGCCTTGGCGACCAATTCGCCATCTTCGGTTCGCGCGTCTGCTTCGGTAAAGATGATGCTGCGTCCGGCCCGGGCCACTCGGCCAATCGCATGCAGCTTGCCCCGCCCCGGGGATAGGAAGCTGACCTGCATGTCGAGTGTTATTACCGACACACCGCTGTTGTGCCGCGCTGCCGTCCCCATTGCGACGTCGAGCAGCGTGCAGACTAGCCCACCATGCGCGATACCAAACTGGTTGCCGTGCTCGGGCTTCAGTTCGACGCGCAGATGCGTCTCCCCGCCGGTTATCTCGATCGGTTCGATGTTGCAGTAGCTGACGAACGGGATTGAAGTGCCAAAAATATCCATGGCCTCAGCGTAACCCATCGAGGTATTTCGCCAACTCCCGCCAAGGCTTGATCGACCAAAATCCACTGGCCGCGCCAGATGTGGATGGCAAAATCGCTATTATCTGTCCGGGAATAGCGGATTGGCTCTGCACACCATACGCAACGGCGCTGCTTTGCAGGCCCATAAACACCCTGGCCGCTTTCATTCCATTAAATGCCACGATTGTTGGTGCTGCAGCGGCAATAGCAGCACCAAAGCGCACAACGTCAAACGACCCAGCCGCCAAATCGACATCGGCTCCAAATCCCGTCTTCGACAAATCAGTCAGCCCGATCCCGTAATTCAGCAGGTCGGGAAAGTTCTCAGGCGTCAATTGCGTCGGAGTGAGGCCGATCGTGTGCAATGTCCGCCAGAATTTATTGCCTGGCCCCGCATAATATGCACCCGCCTTCCTGGACGCTGCGCCGGCGGCAGTGCCGCAAAACACCACCTTCAAACCGGGGCGCAGCAGATCGGGCAAGATATCGGTAGCATCCTTGCACATGGGTGACTCCTTCCACCTTCAGCCTTTCCTCCGCGCCGATGTGGCGGACAAGACCTTGTATGGCCCAAAAACATACGAACCGCTCCGGTGATGACGATTGACCGGCGCAGCTACGGCCTCGCCGATGCGACGCAATCCAAGCTCAGGATCCGCCAACACGGCCACGTCGGCAACGATATCCATCACTGGAGATGCGCTCCATACCCGCTCCACCACGGCGTGAAACAGCGCCTCCCTACCCTTTGGAAACTGGTTATAAAGCGTCCGCCGGGCCGCGCCTGCCTCCTGCGCAACGAGGTCCATGCGGCTGCCCTCGGTATCTCTCCGTATGAGGCCGCCTGGTATCCGGCGCATGACTGGGGGAGG
>NZ_LMUY01000106.1:0-2209 GCF_009765685.1 Acidisphaera sp. L21
GGTGAACACCGGGTTGGAACCGGTGACGTCATCGGTCGATGCGACTTTCGGCGTGGTGAGTGCAGTGCTGCTGCCGGTCGTGCCTTCCCCCGTCGAACCATTGGACGTGACTTCGTCGCCCGATGGCGCCTGAATGGTGCTCCCAGTTGCGCCGGTGCTGCCTGCAGACGCGCCCGTCGCCCCGGTCGCACCCCTCGCTCCCACTGCACCGATCGCGCCAGTTGCACCTTCGTTCCCGTTGGAGCCAGCCGCGCCGGTGACTCCAATGGCACCATCGGAACCGTTGGCACCCCCTG
The DNA here is from genome assembly GCF_009765685.1 of Acidisphaera sp. L21. Classification (GTDB taxonomy): domain Bacteria; phylum Pseudomonadota; class Alphaproteobacteria; order Acetobacterales; family Acetobacteraceae; genus LMUY01. The sequence goes on from NZ_LMUY01000106.1 coordinate 297, forward strand.
CGCCGGTGACCCCCGTCGCGCCGATTGCGCCAGTCGCGGCGGTGATGCCGTCGGTCCCGTTAGAGCCCGCTGCACCTGTCACTCCGGTGGAACCCGCGACGCCGATGGAACCGCCTGCGCCGGTGGCGCCTGTCGCTCCGGCGGCGCCATCGGTTCCTGCTGGCCCTGTTACGCCAGTGGCACCACCGGTGCCGTTGGACCCTGCGGCACCATCAGCTCCATTGGCGCCCACTGTCCCGGCCGCGCCGGTGATACCTGCGGCGCCATCCGCACCGGTAGCGCCGATCGAACCTGTTGAGCCGGTCGCGCCCGCCGCACCATCAATGCCGTTGATACCAGATGACCCCGTAGCGCCTACGGCACCCTGGCTACCGCTGGAGCCAGCCCCGCCCGTTGCGCCAGTAACGCCGTTGGTCCCTGCCGAACCGGTTGTGCCTGTCGCACCGGTCGTGCCTGCGGCTCCACTGGCTCCTGTGACGCCTGCCGCACCGTCTGTGCCGGTGGCACCTTTGACACCGGTGACACCAATTGCTCCGGCCGCTCCCAAAGTGCCCGTTGCGCCAGTCGCGCCATCACTGCCGTTCGTTCCAAAAGCACCTGTGGCGCCAGTGCCGCCATCGATCCCATCAGAGCCCATCATCCCGGTTGCACCAGTCGCACCGTCATTGCCAGAAGCACCTGTCACGCCTGTCACACCGTCAGTGCCGCTAACGCCGCGAGCGCCAGTGGTCCCCGTGGCACCTGCAGGGCCGGTTGCGCCATCGAGCCCATTCATACCAAAGGCGCCGGTTGCACCTGTGGCACCGTCAGTCCCATTAGAACCCGTCGCACCGATTACCCCAGTCGCACCATCGGTGCCGCTGATACCGGTAGCGCCCGTCGTCCCGGCGGCCCCTGCCGGACCTGTCGCTCCAACAGGTCCCGCTGAGCCGGTCGCGCCATCACTTCCGCTCGTGCCAGAGGTGCCGGTTGCCCCTGTCGCACCATCGCTCCCATTAGAGCCAGTCGCACCGGTGGCACCCGCAATCCCTGTTGCTCCGATGGACCCGGTCGCACCATCAATGCCGGTCGCGCCTGTCGCACCGTCGCTACCGCTGGAGCCCGGTCCACCAGTTGCGCCAGTAACCCCATTGGTTCCGTTGGATCCGGACGCGCCGGTGGGTCCTGTCGCACCAGCCGTGCCCGTGGCCCCACTGGCACCCGTTGCGCCTACCCCCCCGTCTGTCCCGTTGTTGCCCATGGCGCCTGTTGCGCCAGTCACTCCATCGCTGCCATTCGAGCCAGAAATACCTGTGGCGCCGGTGCCACCGTCGGACCCACTCGGACCGATCGCACCGGTCGAGCCTATTAGACCATTGTTGCCATCCATGCCGGACGTGCCTGTGGCCCCGGTCGCGCCATCAGTGCCGTTGATACCGGTAGCACCATTTGTCCCCGCAGCACCCGTTGCGCCATCGGTCCCGTTGGAGCCTGTGGCACCGGTCGCGCCAGCCATACCTTCGGTGCCGTTAATGCCGGAAGCACCCGTCGACCCAGTCGCGCCCGTCGCCCCTTCAGATCCCGTGGCGCCGGTCATGCCTGCCGTGCCATCGGTCCCGCTGGAGCCAGTCGCACCGGTTGCGCCAGTCGTACCCGCGCTCCCGCTAATCCCGGAAGTGCCCGTCGACCCCGTCGTGCCGACTGCGCCGGTTGCCCCTGTTGCACCTATCGTGCCCGGTGAGCCTGTAGCCCCAGTTGCACCATCGGTGCCGTTGATACCGGTAGCACCAATTGTCCCCGTAGCGCCTGCTGCGCCTTCAGATCCCGTGGCGCCGGTCATGCCTACCCCGCCATCGGTCCCGTTGGAGCCAGTCACACCGGTTGCGCCAGTCGCACCCGTGGTGCCGCTGATCCCGGAAGCACCCGTCGTGCCT
>NZ_LMUY01000106.1:2340-12046 GCF_009765685.1 Acidisphaera sp. L21
GTGAGCCCGTGGCACCAGTTGCACCATCAGTGCCGTTGGAGCCAGTAGCACCGGATGTCCCCGTCAAACCTGCTAAACCTGATGCCCCGATAGATCCTGTTGCGCCAGTCCCGCCATCGATACCGTTAGTACCAGACGCACCGGTTGAGCCGACGGCACCGGCAGATCCTGTCGCGCCCGTTGCGCCGCTGTTGCCAGAGGCGCCGGTCGGCCCGCCAGTGCCGGTAGCACCAGTTGCGCCATTCGCACCGTTCGTGCCAGCGCTGCCAGTCGCTCCGGTAACACCCCCTATCCCTGTCCCCCCGACTGCGCCGGTACCACCGGTTGCCCCAACCGCACCTGTTGTGCCAGTTGCACCGATAGCTCCCGTCGCGCCGTTTGTGCCCGTAACACCGGCGGTTCCGGTGGCACCTGCCGTGCCTGTCACCCCAACGGCGCCGCTCGTGCCCACTGCTCCAGTTGCGCCAGTGGATCCGGTCGCACCAACCGCGACCAGTGAGTTAACGTAATGAGTAGCTGAACCGGACGTGTACGCCGCCACCCCATTTGTGACGGTAAAGACTGCGTTGTATCCCGACCCATCAATTACGGAGATGGTGTAAGGAGCGACCTGAATGGCGGTGACATAGCTGAACGCCCAATCATCACCGTTACCGTCCGTGCTGCCGAGAATAAATAAGAGGCCCGGCGTGGTGACCGTCGTGCCGACCAACGCCCCTGCAGACGTATACTGCGTCGACAGAATAAATAAATTTACGCCGTGAAGTGGGTCAAAGCCGCCAATTGCGATAGATTCGGTTTGTGTTCCGGACATGGTCAGCCGCTCCTATCGCAGCATAGAAGCCACCATCGCTGCGAGATCTGTAGATTTATTAGGTTGGAACACGTCAGAACCGCTGCCATTGCACCCAATCGCCATGTCGAAATGGCATCAGTAACCATTCACGCGGGTCAGAGATAAGACTGTAAATTGGGCCATGAAATTATTACATGAATGCCACGATACATCAGGACATTTGGCCGATCATCCGACCATTAGATTGACAAGATGTTACTATACTAAATGTCTAATACTGATCCGATCCAACGGTCTTCGTCCATTACGAAATTTACTTCTTTATACCATGGGCGTTAATATTATCGCCAAACCTGTGCGTCTGCGTCTATCGCACATCTTTGTTGGTTCAACAGATAAACTCACGCACGAGGCATTGTGTATACAGAGCCCATATTCATTTGCCGAAGCGAGGTTGCTTACATCGATCGCTCGCCAGGTTGATGGGCTGATTGATTGTCTCGCAGAGCGCGCAACACGAACCACGGCCCACCCGGCGTTCAGCAATCTGAGACAATATTATGTGCCATCGGACATGGTCCATTAGGAACGACCTATCCATAGGCCCACTAGTGCCGAGTGATCGCTGCACCGCAAAAGCAAGTGTCAACGACGAGCAGAATAGCGAGAGGACATTCACCCTTGCCCACAAACTCCACCGGACCCAAGCAGTGTGGGCAAGCGAGTGGTTCGATCTGCGTCAGCCATAATACGGCACTGCCTTTCGCCGCGTCCTGCTATGGCTTTTACCTCAAACGGCCGCGGCATGGTTTTTGGATGTGGCTTGGTCATAGGCGTGCCGTCGGCATGTGAGTTGCGGCAAGCGACTAGATTTGGGGGCTGCGGATGATGGCGGGCAATTGGTCGCGGCGAGCCGTGTTACGCGGCGCAGGCGTCGGGCTGCTCGCGACGCCTGCCATTCTCGGGCGGGCGCGGGCGGCGTCGAGCAATGTTACGCTCTATTCCTCTGTCCCAAGCACCTACCTCACGAAGCTTGCCGAGCAGTTCAACGTCGCCAATCCGGGCGTCACGCTGAATGTCTTTAGCGCAGGCACCTTTCAGGTCTACCAACGGCTGACGGCGGAACTTCAGGCCAACCGACTCAACGCGGATCTATTCCAGGTCTCCGACATTAGCAGCTTTGTAGAGTTGAAGACGGCCGGGGCGTTGCTTCCCTACGAGTCCGAAACCTACGCGCATTATCCGGACGGTTTCAAGGATCCGCAGTTCACCTGGGTCAACTCCCGCAGCCTGGCGACGATCTTTGCCTATAATTCGCGCGCCATCGCCGCGGCGGATGCACCCAAGACATGGGACGATTATGCCGATGCGAAATGGGCCGGCAAGCAGGGCAATGCCGACCCGCGGGTCGATGGCGATGCGCTCAACTGGTACTATTCGCTGCGCCAGGCGAAGGGCGTGGCATTCTGGAAGAAATACGCCCGCAATAAGCCGCAGATCTTCCGCGGCCACGGCGCCATGACGGACCAATTGGTCGCCGGCGCGCTGCCGGTGACCGAACAACTCGACTACATCGTCTACACCGCCAGGCGAGACAAGCAGGCGCCGATCACCCCCGTCTACCCAGAAGCCGTGTCCATAACCATGACCCCGCTGGGCATACTGAAGCAGGCGCCGAACCCCGCGGGGGCCAAGCTGGTGTTCGATTGGCTGCTGTCGAAGCAGGGGCAGACTACCCTATCCGAAATCAACGGCATCTATTCCCTGCGCGACGACGTGACGCCCCTGCCCGGCAAACCCGCATTCAGTTCGTTGAACGTGGTGAAGATCGACCCGGTGGATTTCGCCAAGAACCGCGAGGCCATGCAGGACGAGTTCGTCGAGGTGTTCGGGCTTTAGGCGCAAAACGTGCCACTCGGGGTCCTGGCTGGCGCCCTGCGCCCGCAGTCGTGGCTGTTCCGCCTGGTGCCGCTGCTCCTGGCGGTCATGGTGCTAATGCCGATGGCCTTCTTGGTCTATGGCAGCGTCAGCACCGTGCCAATGGGCCGGTTTTCTGCCGCACTAACGCTGCGCTATTATGAACAGGCAATCACCACCGCGCGCTATCTGGATGCGGCCTGGCAGACACTGCGGCTGGCCACCCTATCGACCATCCTGGCAACCGTGATCGGCCTGGCCATGGCGTGGCTGGTGGCGCGGTCGGACGTGCCGATGCGGCGATTGCTGCATCTGGGCGTGATTGCGCCGTTTTTTCTGTCACCGTTCATCGGCGCCCTCGCCTGGGGCATGCTGCTCTCGCCCAAGATTGGCCTGCTGAACCATCTGCTGACGCCGCTCGGGCTCGACTGGCTGAGCGCCTACAGCATCAGCGGAATCGTTTGGGTCATGGGACTGTATTACGCGCCCTACGTCTACCTGTTCGTGCAGAGCGCCCTGTATAACCTCGACTCGACGTTGGAAGAGGCCGCAGCGATGAGCGGTCTCGGCCCGTTCAACACATTCTTTCGTATCACCTTACCACTGGTCGCGCCCGCCGTGCTGTCGGGCATGTTGCTGACGCTGGTGGCGGCGGCCGGCCAGTTCGGCGTACCGGCGTTGCTGGGCACGCCAATCCGGCTGCAGGTGATGACGACCTATATCTACGACCTCACCGACATCTTTCCATCGCGCTTCAACCTGGCGGCGGCGCTGTCCATCCTGCTGGTCGCGGTAGCGGCGATCGGGGTGATCGTGCAGCACCGCCTGCTGCGCGGCCGCAGCTTCACCACCGTGGCCGGCAAGGCAGCGCGGCCAAAGCTGATCCATCTCGGCTGGACACGCTGGCCGGTGTTCGGCCTGGCTCTGCTGCTCCTGCTGATGAGCACGGTGCTGCCGTTGCTCACCCTGCTCTACGTCTCGCTGGTGACGCTGTATGACGGCTCGATCGATCTCGGGTCACTGACGTTGCGTCATTATGCTGCGATCCTGGTCGGCAATCAGCTCGCGCGCCGCGCAATCCTGAATACCATCTGGTTCTCGGGTCTGGCCGCGACCATTGCCCTGGCACTCGCGGTGCTCATCAGTTGGATCGTCGTTCGCACGAAACTGTGGTTCCGCGGCGCCATTGACCTGCTGGTCACGCTTCCCGCCGCCATCCCCGCGGTGGCGCTCGGGCTGGCCCTGCTGTGGACCTGGGTATACTTGCCGCTGCCCATATACGGCACGATGTGGCTGCTGGTGATTGGATACGTCACGGGCTTCCTACCCTTTGCCGTCCGCGCCGTCACCAGCGTGCATCGCCAGATCGACCCGGCGCTTGAGGAAGCGGTCGCCATGGTCGGCGGCGGGCTGTGGACCACCCTACGCCACGTTACCCTACCCCTGCTGAAGCCGGGCATCGCCGCAGGCTGGACCTTGCTGTTCATCATCTTCGTCCGCGAATTGGCGATCTCCATCCTGCTTTACTCGCCCGGCAATGAGGTCTTGTCCGTCCTCATCTACGCCCGCTGGGTCGAGGGTGATTATGGCGTGCTGGCGGCGATGGCGATGATCCAGGTGGCGCTCGTGGCCGTGCTGATCGCTATTGCATCCCGCCTGTTCCGCGTCGACCTGGCCCGCGCGGCGGCCTGAGGAGCTCCACAGTGTCCTTCCTGACCGTCAGCCATATCGAGAAGCATTTCGGCACGCATCACGCGCTGAGGGATGTGTCGTTCACAGTGCAGCAGGGCCATGTGGCGACCCTGCTGGGGCCGTCCGGCTGCGGCAAGACGACGATGCTGCGCGCGATCGCCGGGCTGGAAACCATCGGCACTGGCCGGATCGAGTTGGGCGGTCGTGTTCTCAGCGATGGCGGCAGCAACCATCTGGCGCCGGAGCGGCGGGGCATCGGCATGGTGTTCCAATCCTACGCGCTGTGGCCCCACATGACGGTCGGCGGCAACATCGCGCTAGGCCTCAAGCTCAAGCGCATGAATCCGGCTGATATTGCCGAGCAAACCCGTAATGTGTTGACCGTGGTTGGCTTGGCCGGGATGGCGGACCGCTACCCGTCCTCCATGTCCGGCGGCCAGCAACAGCGCGTGTCGCTGGCCAGGGCGCTGGCGCTGGAGCCGAGTTGCCTGCTGTTCGACGAACCGCTCAGCAACCTGGACCTGGTGCTGCGCGAGCGGATGCGGTTCGAAATTCGTGAAATCCTCGTCCGCGCCGGTATCACCGCCGTCTACGTCACCCACGACCAAAGCGAGGCGATGGTGATTTCCGACAGCCTTTTGGTGATGGACCAAGGGAAGATCGTCCAGGCCGGCGCCCCGCAGGAGGTATATTTGCGGCCCGCTACGCGCTTCGTCGCGGAATTCCTGGGCGGTGCCAACCTGCTGCCGCTGGATCGCGCCGGGTCGGACGCAGGCGCAGGGCTGTATGTTGGGCCCGCCGGGATCCGGCTTCAGGGCCTCCCGGTGAAGCACCTGCCGGAAGCCGGGCTCATCGCATTTCGGCCAGAAAATCTTGCCATTGCCGAAGGCCAGCAAGGCCCAAATGCCTTTGCCGCAACGCTGGTGACATCGACGTTCCTTGGCGCCACGACTCAATGCGAGTTTCGCATCGGCGGGTCTGCACTGACGGCTGCGCTGCCGGGATACCGGCATTTGGCGGCAGGCCAGATCGTCCAATTATGGCTTGATCCCTCCGCAGTCACGGTCGTGGCCGATACGCCAGCGACAGTGGCTTGATCGTTATTGGTGCAGGAGGCGACCACCGCTTGAGGTCTGCTCCGGCCTAGCAGATGTTGGTTGAACCAGAAGGAGAATAACCGATGCACGACGTGGTGATCCGGGGCGGAACGATCGTTGACGGCACGGGCGCGCCCGCCTTCGTCGGTGACGTAGCGATTGACGGCGACAAGATCGTGGCAGTAGGTGGCAAGGCCAGCCCTGGCCGCCGGGAGTTCGAGGCGGAGGGCATGCTGGTGACGCCCGGCTGGGTGGACATCCATACCCACTACGACGGCCAGGCGACCTGGGACCAAGTGCTGGCGCCATCGTCCTGGCACGGCGCCACGACCATCATGTTCGGCAATTGCGGCGTAGGCTTTGCCCCGGTGCGCAAACGCGACCGGCAGAACCTGATTGACCTGATGGAAGGCGTCGAGGACATCCCCGGCATCGCCCTCGCCGAGGGACTGAAATGGGATTGGGAGAGCTTCCCCGAATTCCTGGACGCGTTGGAGCGTCTGCCCCGCACGATCGACGTCGCTGCCCAGGTGCCGCACCATCCGCTGCGGGTCTACGTCATGGGCGACCGTGCATTGCGGCGCGAGATCGCCACCGCGGATGACATCAAGGCGATGCGGGACCTGACGGAAGAGGCGCTGCGGGCCGGGGCATTCGGCTTCACCACCTCGCGCAGCGATCAGCATAAAACGACCGGCGGCGAATTGGTGCCGGGTCGCCATGCCGAAGACGTGGAGTTGCTCGGGATCGGCTCGGCCCTTGGCGCGGCCGGAAGCGGCACCTTCGGCATGTTGAGCGATTTTGACAACGAGCCTGCTGAGTTCGAGTGGATGCGCCAATTCCACAAAGAGAACGGCCGCCCGCTATGGTTCCTGCTGACCGATCGCAACGCCGACCCGACGCGCTGGCGGCGACTGATGGGCTACGTGCATGCCGCCCGCGACGGTGGCGCCGCCATCAGCGCGCAGGTGGCGGCGCGCCAGGTCGGCCTGATCCTGGGCCTGCGTACTACGCTCAGCCCGTTCATGGCCCGCCACGGCTTCGTCGAATTGGCCAACCTGCCGCTGGCGGAGCGGCTCGCCCGGCTGCGCGACCCCAGCGTTCGGGCGGCGATCCTGGCGGAGCCAAACAGCGAGGCCGTTCTATCCCGCCTGCCCCCGCTCAATCGGGCGATCGTCACCAAATGGGAGCATCTATTCCTGTTAGGCGACCCACCAGATTACGAGCCGCCGCCGGAGCGCAGCGTCGCCGTCATGGCAACGAAGGCCGGCGTCGACCCGGCAGCGTTCGCCTACGACTATCTGACCGGGGAGGATGGCAATCGCACCTTGTTCTTTCCGGCGGTCAACTACGTGCACGGTGACCTGGAACCCGTGCGGGAAATGATGCTCGACCCGGCGACCGTGCTCGGCCTCAGCGATGGAGGCGCCCATTGCGGCGTCATTTGCGATGCCAGTATGCCGACCTTCACCCTAACCCATTGGGTGCGTGACCGAACCCGTGGGCCACGCCTACCGCTGGAGTGGATGGTCAAACGGCAGACGAGCGACACCGCCACGTATTTCGGCTTTACGGATCGTGGGCGGCTGGCCCCAGGCCTGAAGGCCGACATCAACATCATTGATCTCCAGAACCTGCGGCTACATCATCCGGAACTGGTTTTCGACCTTCCGGCCGGAGGCAAGCGGCTGATCCAGCGGGTCGATGGCTACCGCGCCACGCTCGTTTCTGGTGTGCCAATCTTCGAGGATGGGGTCGAAACAGGCGCCCGGCCCGGCAAATTGGTCCGTGCTGGACGGAGCTAACGGCTAATGCCGTCAAATTGCCGAAAGCTGGAGGCGATCCGTCTGGCCAGATTGCACTCTCCGGCACGGTGACCAGACTGACAAGTAGATGCCTCGCCAGGTGAAAACGCCCAATCGAGATAGTCTGTCAGGGCGCGACCGTGACGATCCCCTGGCTGGGTACCACCTGCTGGCCGGCTGGCATGTTCGCGCTGCCGACGCCGTTCTGGCCGATCGTGCTGCCGAGGTACACCGCGGGCGCGCCGCCAATCATGACGACTGTGCTGCCCAGGACAAACTTCGCCGGGCCGATGAACACACCCGATACCACCCCGCCCGCGCATCCCGCCTCGTCGCCGGAGGACAGCATGATTGTTGTCTGCGTGGTGGCTGCGGGCTTGTTGAAGATCAGCACCGTTAGCGAGCACGTGCCGGGATTGGCCATCGCGAGTTGCGCGATATTTGGGTAAGGGATTGGCACCGGTCCGGCGGGCGTGGGAGTCTTGCAGACATCGGGGAAGGCAGAACACATCCCGGTGCCGAGGGTGGAAGCGAAGGGCATGGCGTCACCCGAGATTGATGCTGGGAGCTTCGAGCGTGACGGTCTCGTTGCCACGCCCTACGATGCGCTGTGCCGCAAGCCGGTAGGTTTCCGTAACTGTCGTGCACACGGATCGTACGCGCGTGTCCAGCAGGCCGGCGATACGGCTGCGGACAGTCTCGAACTGCTGCTGCAGTGTGTGGCCCGAGAGATGCAGTTCGTCCGCATCCACCTGCACCGCCGTCCCGAGGATCGTGCATGCCTCGGCCGCGAGCATCCGGATACTGCCGTGGGGGGCCCGCAGTTCCAGATCGCCCGGCGCTTGCAACACGGTCGGCCCGCGCCCTTCCAGCACGCCTACCACATAGCACTCGTCGTCGGCCGCGACCGCAAGCACCAGATCACCGGGCACGGGATTGTAGGTGGCAGCCACAGCGGAGCGCGCCCAATATCGCGCGCCTGCGGGCGTGACGATCTCTAGGTCACGATCCGCCACCTCGTGGACGGTAGCTGGGCCGAAGTGAGACAGCACCGTGCCTGACATCGGAAGGAAGCGGTCGAGGGTCGCGGTTTGCATGGCGGTGATACCTTCTATGGTCGTCTGGTTAGTCGGGTGGGGTCCAGGTTTCGGCAAACAGCCGATGGCGGTCGGTTTGCCGCGTGCGGACCAGAGTGCAGCGGATCCAACGGCTGCTTGCGCGCTCCACACCGTGCAGGTCGGCGTCGGTGAGGTCGCAGCCGAAAAATGCAGCCTCGTCCAACCGGGCGTAGGCGAAGTCGGCAAGGGCCAGTCGGCAATCGGACACGCGCGCGCCAATCGCCTGCGTTCCCGTCCAGACCGATCCCGTCATGACAGCGTGCCGGATGGTGGTGCCGGTCAGCATCGCCGCCGCCAGGTTACAACCGGGCGCTTGGACGCCGTCCAGAAGGGCATCTGTCAGATCCGCGCCGGTAAACACCGCGTTGCGGGCCGAGGACGCCGTCAGATGCGCGCCGACCAGCTTGGCCGACAGGAATACCGTGCCATCCAGCACCATATTGGCCCACCGCACCCCCGTCAGATCGGCCTCCGCAAGGTGGCAGTCGCGTAGCACCACCCCGTCCAGCACAGTGCCTGCCAGCATTGCTGCCGCCAGATTGCAGCGGTCGAGTGTGGCGCCGGCGAGCGCGACTGTCCGCAGGTCGGCGGGCGTAATGTTCACGCGGTGCAGCTGGGCTTTCCGCAGGTCCAACCCATCGAGCACGGTGTCGCTGGACTGCACGTAAACCAGTCGGCTGCCGGACAAGTCGGCGCCCGCAAGCGTGCCTCGCTCGAACACGGTCCGGTCGAGTTGCGCGCCCGCCAGCTTGGCGGCCGCCAAGTCGCAATCGCGGAACGTCGTCCTGTCCAACCTGGCGCCAGAAAGGGTGGTGTCGGTAAAGCGACACCCATCGAAAGTGCAGCCGGACAGGTCCCGTCCGGACAGATCGAGGCCAGCGAAATCTACCTGGTGAAAGGCGGCATCCCTAAGAACGGCTGCCGCAATTGCCGGCCCGTTCAGCGTGCTGCGGTGGAAATCCGCGCCGGCGAGGTCTGTCGCCCGCCAAACGGCCCCTGCGAGGTCGGCACCATCCCATTGAGTGCGATGCAAGCTAGCGGCCGTGAAATTGGCCCTACGCGCCCGGACGCGGAGCATGACGGCATGAGACAGGTCGGCACCTTGCAAGTCCGCGTCGTCCAGCACCGCGTCGATCAGCCGAGCCCGCAATAGTCGCGCGCCCTCCAAGCGAGCCGCCGACAGGTCCGCCTTGGACAGGTCGGCTGCTTCGAAGCTGATCCCGGATAAGTTTAGGTTACTTAGAGCGTGCTCGGCTTGACCGGAATCAAGAAATTGCTTGC
>NZ_LMUY01000107.1 GCF_009765685.1 Acidisphaera sp. L21
ACCGGATCTGGCAGCACCGCGGTGACGATCCAGGGGTCGTTGGCGCAGGTGAATGCCGCCCTGGCGACGGTGACGGATGCGCAGAGCACGGCCGGGACCGACACGATCAGGCTTGCCGCGCTCGACAGCTTCGGCAATGCGGCAGCCAATGCCAACGTCGGGGTGACGGTGAACGGCCTGCCAGTGCTCGCTGCCCCGGCGACGGCGGTGGTGGGCGTTGGCAAGGCGGGTGCGATCGCCGGGTTGAGCCTGTCGGAGACGGG
>NZ_LMUY01000109.1:0-758 GCF_009765685.1 Acidisphaera sp. L21
CCCGTCTCCGACAGGCTCAACCCGGCGATCGCACCCGCCTTGCCGACGCCCACCACCGCGGTCGCCGGGGCGGCGATCACCGGCAGGCCGTTCACCGTCACCGCCACGGCCTTGTTCGCCGCCGCATTGCCGAAGCCGTCGACTGCAGCGAGCTTGATGGTGTCGGTTCCGGTCGCGCTCTCGGTATCCGTCACCGTCGCCAGGGCGGCGTTGACCTGCGCCAAGGTGCCCTGGATCGTCACCGCCTTGCTGCCCGAGCCAGTGACGCCGGTGCCGGTCGCCGACAACACCCCGTTGGTGTCGGCCACCACCACCTTGAACGTCTCGCCATTGGTGTTCCCAGTCTCCGACAGGCTCAACCCGGCGACCGCAAGCGTCTTGCCCACTCCGAGAACGGTCGTCGCCGGGGCAGCGATCACCGGTAGGTCGTTCACCGTCACCGCCACGCTCTTGGCCGCGGCGCTGTTGCCCAGACTATCCACGGTATTCAGCGTGATCGTGTCGGACCCGGTAACGCTGTCGCTGTCCGTCACCGTCGCCAGCGCGGCATTCACCTGCGCCAACGTTCCTGCCAATGTCAGCGTCTTCGTGCCCGATCCAGACACGCCGGTGCCGGTTGCCGATAGCAACCCGTTGGTGTCCGCCAGCGTCACCGTGAAGCTCTCGCCCGTCGTATTGCCCGTCTCCGACAGGCTCAACCCGGCCACGGCACCGGCCTTGCCGACGCCCACCACCGCGGTCGCCGGGGCGGCGATCAC
>NZ_LMUY01000109.1:768-1023 GCF_009765685.1 Acidisphaera sp. L21
GGTCTCCGACAGGCTCAACCCGGCGACCGCCAAGGATTTGCCTACGCCGGCAACCACCGTCGCCGGGGCAGCGATCACCGGCAGGCCGTTCACCGTCAACGCCACGGCCTTGTTCGCCGCCGCATTGCCGAAGCCATCCACGGCGGCGAGCTTGATGGTGTCGGTTCCGGTGGCGCTCTGCGCATCCGTCACCGTCGCCAGGGCGGCGTTCACCTGCGCCAAGGTGCCCTGGATCGTCACCGCCTTGCTGCCCGA
>NZ_LMUY01000110.1 GCF_009765685.1 Acidisphaera sp. L21
CGGAGGCGAAGAAGCCGATCAGGTAGCCGGCGCGGGTACCGTGCCCCGCCGTGTCGTGCCCATGGCCGCCATGATCGCCGTGGTCGTCATGACCATGGCCGCCGTGACCGTCGGAATGCGCGGCCGCGTTCGTGCTCATCGAAGCACCCCCAGCAAATACACGAAGGAAAAGACGCCGATCCAGACAACGTCCAGAAAGTGCCAGAACAGGCTGAGGCACATCAGCCGGCGCTTGTTATCGTCCGTCAGCCCGCGCTGCCCGACCTGCACCAGCAGGGTGATCAGCCAGATGATGCCGACGGTGACGTGCACGCCGTGGGTGCCGACCAGCGTGAAGAACGAGGACAGGAACGCGCTGCGCTGCGGCGTGGCGCCCTCCGCGATCAGCCCCGCGAACTCGTGAAGTTCGAAGTAGATGAACGCGGCGCCGAATAGCCCGGTGATCACCAGCCAGATCATCGTGCCGGCTTTGCGGTTCGCCGCCATCTCCAGCATCGCAAAGCCGTAGGTGATGGACGACAACAGTAGCATCGCCGTGTTGAGCGCCACGGTCGGCAGTTCGAACAATTGGGCCGCGGACGGGCCGCCCGCGTAGTTGCGGCCCAACACGGCGTAGGTGGCGAACAAGGCTGCGAAGATGAGGCAGTCGCTCATCAGATACAGCCAGAAGCCGAGCATCGTGCTGTGCCCGGCGTGCACGTGCTCCTCCTCGGTGACGTAGAAGGCGATCGGCTCGCCGGTGCCGGGCGTGATGGCTTGCGTCGACATGGCTTATTCCGCCGCCTGGAAGGTTGTCCGGAGCTGTTCCGTGCGTATCACTTCCTCGACCGGGATGAAGTAGTCGCGTGCGTAGTTGAAGGTGTGGCCGATCGCCACTGCCAGGATGGCGACGAAGCTGACGGCCGCCAACCACCACACGTACCAGATCATCGCCGCGCCGAATGCGGTGGACAGCCCGGCCAGGATGACGCCGGTGCCGGTGCTCTTCGGCATGTGGATGGCGAAGTAGCCGGCCGTGACCCGCGTATGGCCGCGCTGCTTCATGTCGTACCAGGCATCATGGGCATGCACGATCGGCGTGAAGGCGAAGTTGTAGTCCGGCGGCGGGGACGACGTGGACCATTCCAGCGTGCGGCCATCCCACGGATCGCCCGTCCAATCCCGCAGCGCCTCGCGATTGCGGACGCTGACCACCATCTGGATGATGAAGGCCAGGATCCCCAGCGCGATGAGGAACGCGCCGAACGCGGCCAGGATGAACCAGACCTGCAACGATGGATCGTCGAAATGGTTCAGGCGGCGGGTGACGCCCATCAGGCCCAGCACGTACAGCGGCATGAAGGCGAAGTAGAAGCCGACGATCCAGAACCAGAACGACACCTTGCCCCAGAACGCATCCAGCTTGAAGCCGAAGGCCTTCGGGAACCAGTAGTTGATGCCGGCGAACACGCCGAACACCACGCCGCCGATGATGACGTTATGGAAATGGGCAACCAGGAACAGGCTGTTGTGCAACTGGAAGTCGGCCGGGGGCACGGCCAGCAACACGCCGGTCATGCCGCCGATGGTGAAGGTCACCATGAAGCCGATCGTCCATAGCATCGGCACCTCGTAGCGGATGCGACCGCGATACATGGTGAACAGCCAGTTGAAGATCTTCGCACCCGTCGGGATCGAGATGATCATCGTGGTGATGCCGAAGAACGAGTTCACGCTGGCGCCGGAGCCCATGGTGAAGAAATGGTGCAGCCAGACCAGGTAGGCCAGGATGGTGATGACCACCGTGGCGTAGACCATCGAGGTGTAGCCGAACAAACGCTTGCTGCAGAAAGTCGACACCACTTCCGAGTAGATGCCGAAGGCCGGTAGGATGAGGATGTACACCTCCGGGTGGCCCCAGATCCAAATCAGGTTCACGTACATCATCGGGTTGCCGCCGAGGTTGTTCGTGAAGAAGTTGGTGCCGACATAGCGGTCCAGGGACAGCAGGGCGAGTACGGCGGTCAGCACCGGGAAGGCGGCCACGATCAGGATGTTCGTGCACAGCGCCGTCCAGGTGAAAATCGGCAGCTTCATCATCGTCATGCCGGGGGCGCGCATCTTCACGATAGTCGCGATGAGATTCACGCCGGAGAGTAAGGTGCCGATACCGGCGATCTGCAGCGACCAGATGTAATAGTCGACGCCGACATCCGGGCTCGCGTCGTAACCGGACAGCGGCGGATAGGCGAGCCAGCCGGTGCGGGCGAATTCGCCGACGAATAGCGACATCATGATCAGGATCGCGCCGCCGACCGTCATCCAGAAGCTGAAATTGTTCAGGAACGGGAACGCCACGTCGCGGGCGCCGATTTGCAGCGGTACGACGAAGTTCATCAGGCCAGTGACGAACGGCATCGCCATGAAGAAGATCATGATCACGCCGTGGGCGGTAAATACCTGGTCGTAATGGTGCGGCGGCAAGAAGCCTTCATTGCCGTTGAAGGCCATCGACTGCTGCGCCCGCATCATGATCGCGTCGGAGAACCCGCGCAAAAGCATCACGAAAGCCAGGATGCAGTACATGATGCCGATCCGCTTGTGATCGACGCTGGTGAACCACTCGCGCCATAGATACGGCCAGACGCGGTAATATGTCAGCACGGACAGCAGGGCGATGCCGCCCAGCGCCACCATGATGAAGGTGCCGAGCACGATCGGCTCGTCGAAAGGAAGGGACGCAAGTGAAAACCGTCCGAAGACGAATTTCAGCAGGTCGGGACTGAGGGTCATTCTCTCTACTCTGCCGTTCCGGATATAGTCGGACGCTGGGGTGTGGTCATGGTGCGGGCGGCAGCCGGGCGCCGCTGTTCAGTCGCTGCGGGTCGGCGGCGCGCGGGGTGGCACTGCCGGGTGCCGTGGCGCCCGATTCCTTGCCGGCACCGCCATTGGAGTCGCTGCGCATCATATCGCTCATGCAAGTTCGGCCGGGCTCGGCGCACTGGTCGACGATCGCCTGGTATAGTCCATTGTCGATGCCGTCGAAGCGCTCGACGGGGACCTTGATGCTGGGTTTCACCAGGTCGAGATAGTGCGCCCGGTCCATCGCGCCAGAGCCGGAGGCCTTCACGGTTGCGACCCATTTATCGAAGTCGGCCTGGCTCAGGCCATGGAACTTGAAGTTCATGTCGGAGAACCCGGCGCCGCTATAATTGGCCGAGAAACCATCATACACGCCGGCCTTGTTAATGACCGCATGCAGCTGGGTCATCATGCCGGGCATGGCGTAGATCTGCCCGGCGAGGGCGGGGATGGCGAAGGAGTTCATCACCGACGAAGCGGTGATCCGGAAGTCAATCGGCGTATCCACCGGTGCTGCCAGCTCATTCACGGTGGCGATTCCCAAATCCGGGTAGATGAACAGCCATTTCCAATCCAGTGCCACGACCTCGACGGTCAGCGACCGGCTCTCCACCGGGACCGCGCGCGCGGCGTCCAACCGGGTGATCGGGCGATACGGGTCAAGCAGGTGGGTTGCGACCCAGGTCAACGCGCCGAGGGCGACGATGATGGTCAGTGGGGCTGCCCAGATGACCACTTCCAGCCGGGTGGAGTGGCTCCATTCCGGATCATAGGGTGCTGCCGTGTTGGTGTGCCGGTAGCGATAGGCAAACACTAGCGTCAACACGATGACGGGCACGATGATCAGCAGCATCAATATCGTCGATATGATGATGAGGTCGCGCTGCTGCATGGCCACGTCGCCTGACGGGTCCATGATGACCATGTTGCAGCCGCTCAGCAGGAGGGCCAGGGGGGCTAGACGGAGGACTCGCGGAATCTTGGGAAACATTCTGCTCAATCGTGACGCTATGGTGTAGCCGAGGCGCTACATAGAGGAGGACGGCCCAGGATGGGAGTGGACATTTTGTCCTATGGGCAGACGGCCTCGTGATGTGCTGATATATCTGGTCATACGGCAGGCCTAACCAGAGGGTCTAAAGAAGGGATGAGTACGTGAGCCAATCTCAGGGGGTTGCCAACTCCGGCGACCTGGAACGCGACGCAAGGCTGGTCAACGCGAGCGGTCATGACATCGCACCGGGTGAGATCGCGATCGGCGTCGTGATCGGCCGCATGTCGGAGTTCTTCGACTTTTTCGTGTACGCCATTGCATCGGTCTTGGTGTTCCCGCGGGTGTTCTTCCCGAATGCCGAGCCGTACATGGCGATGATCTATTCGTTCGCCATCTTCCCGCTGGCGTTCATCGCCCGGCCACTTGGCTCCGTGATCTTCATGGCGGTGGACCGCAAGCATGGGCGTGGTGCGAAGCTGACCATGGCGCTGTTCCTGCTGGGCGGCTCGACCGCGGCGATCAGCTTCCTGCCCGACTATGCGACGCTTGGGGCGACCGCGATCGTGCTGCTTGGTCTGTTCCGGTTTCTGCAAGGCATCGCGCTGGGCGGCACGTGGGATGGCTTGGCCTCCCTGCTGGCGCTGAACGCGCCGCCGCATCGCCGCGGCTGGTATGCGATGATGCCGCAGTTGGGCGCCCCGCTGGGGTTCATGCTGGCGGCCGCGCTGTTCGCCTTCCTGTTGGCGACGATGCCGGCCGAGGATTTCCAGGATTGGGGCTGGCGCTACCCGTTCTTCGTCGCCTTCGCGGTGAACGTGGTCGCCCTGTTCGCCCGGCTGCGCCTGGTTGCCACGCCGGAGTTCACCGCGCTGTTGGACCGGGATGAGCTGCAGCCGGCCCGGGTGTCGGCGACGCTCAAGGATAATGGCTGGAACATCCTGCTGGGCGCCTTCGTCCCGCTGGCCTGTTTCGCACTGTTCCACCTGGTGACGGTGTTCCCGCTGGCCTGGATCAATCTTTATACCAGCCGTGACGATGGTGGGTTCCTGCTGGTGCAGATCGCCGGCGCGGCGGTCAGCATCGTGACGATCGTCATCTCTGGCCTGGTGGCGGACCGGATCGGTCGCCGGCGGCTGCTGGCGGTGGGCGCCGGGTTCATCGGGTTGTTCAGCTTCGTCGCCCCGTTCCTACTGGGCGGCGGTCGCAGCGGGGAGGCGACGTTCGTCATCCTCGGCTTCGCGGTGCTGGGTTTCTCCTTCGGGCAAGCCAGCGGCGCGGTGGCGTCGAACTTCGAGCGGCGGCTGCGCTATACCGGCGCGGCGCTGACCTCGGATGTTGCCTGGCTGATCGGCGCCGGGTTCTCGCCGCTGATCGTGCTGTCGCTGTCCAGCCATCTGGGGCTGATCGCGGTGGGCGGCTACCTGCTGTCGGGGGCGATCTGCACCCTGGCGGCGCTGATGACGAACAACCAGTTGCAGTTGGACATGCGCGACCGGTAGGCCGGTCGGGAGGCTTCTGTTAGGGGCCTCCCACGACCGGATAGCTGGGGCGGAAGATCGTCTCCAGCTTTGGGTGGGCGAGCGTTCGTTCGGGGTAGCGGGCCATCATCCTATTGAATTGCGTCTGGGCTTGGACGTGGGCGGCTTGCATGTCCATGCCGTGGATGTGGCCGTCCACCACGCTAAAGCGGCCGTTTACCACGACGTCCCGGACGTCTCGGCCAGAGCCGCCGACCAGCAGGGTTTGGACGGGGTCGATGACTTGGCCGATCCGGTCATGCGAGAAATCGAACACCACAATATCCGCCGCGGCGCCGGGCTGCAGGCGACCCAGGTCGGGCCGGTTCAGGGCGTCGGCGCCACCGATCGTGGCTGCGTCGAACAGGTCGGCGGCACTGGCGGCGCCGGGGTCGCCCTCCATGACCCGGCAGAGCATGGCGCCGGCCTGCAGATTGGCCACCATGTCGGGCGGCCAGGTGTCGGTGCCCATGCCGATGCGGATGCCCATGCGGCGATATTTGGCGAAGCTGTCCAGTGCACGGCCGCCGCGGGCGGAGACGATGGGGCAATGCACGATTGTCCCACCGGTGTCGCGCAGGATTTCCAGGTCACGGCCCGGCCGGCCGACGCCGCGGGAGCCGGACACCCAGGTGCCATGCGGTAGCAGCGCGCGAGGGGAGAGCAGGCCCAGCCCGGCCAGCCATTCCGGCGGGCTTTGGCCGGTGCGGGCGACAACCCGGTCGTACTCCATGCGGGATTGGCAGCAATGGAGGCGCAGTGGGACGTCCAGCGCCTCGGCTGCGGCTGCGGTGCGGCGGAGCAGGGTTTCGGTGCAGCTTTCGACCCGGTCGGGGGCGAGCATGGTGCGGACCAGCCCGCCTGCCCTGCCCTCATGCGCCCGGCAGAATGCCTCGGCGGCATCCAGGCCGGCGAGGCCGCGGGGTTCGTCGTAGAATTCGGTGATGGTGCCACCGGGTTGGACCACCAGGTTGCCGGTGCGGTAGGCGGGGCCGAGATAGACGCGCAGCCCCAGTTCGGCGGCGATGTCGGCGGCGCCGGCGAATTCGTCGGGGGTCTCGCCCCAGGCGCGGTAGAACAGGGAGGCGATGGGGACGGCGGTGGTGATGCCGTTGCGCAGAAGCTGCGCGAAGCCGTAGCGCTTCTGGAACTCCAGTTCGGCCGGGGTGTACATCTCCACTGGGCCGCGATCCATGTACGTCTGCGGCCATACCCTGCCCTTCTGCCAGGCGGGATGGTTGTCGAAGCCCAGGATGGTTGTGTCCAGGTCGCCCAAGGCGTCCAGGTCGATGAAGCCCGGCGCGATGAGGGCGGTGCCGTAGTCGCGGCGCTGCTGCACCTCGCCCGGGAAGACGTGGCCGACGAAGACGATGCGGTCACCCTCGAACACCACCTGCCCGTTCTGCAGCAGCACGTGGTGACCGGCTTGGTGCCCGACCACCCAGCGCGCCGTCAGCAGTGTGCGGATCATGCGACGCGGAACAAGGCCTGCCCGCCCTGAGCCACCAGGCGGCCACGGCGCAGCACCATGCGATTGCCGGGGCGCTGGGCGACGGCCTCCGCCACGGCTTCGGCGGGGACGAGCACGAGGTCGGCCCAGCAGCCGGCCGCCAGGCCGTACTCGGCAAGGCCGATCGCTTTCGCACCGCCGGTGGTGCAGGTGGCGAGGGCGAGGTCCAACTCGTCGTGGCGGCGCAGATTGTTGCGCAGGCCGACGAACATCGCGCGTTCCAGCATGTCGCCGTTGCCGTAGGGACCCCAGGTGTCGCGAATGCCGTCGCTGCCGGCGCACAGCACCACGCCGGCAGCCGCCAGGCGCTTGACCGCGGGCACCGGGCGGGACGCCGGGGCGGTGGTGCAGATGGCGATGCCGGTTTCGGCGAGGGCGGCAATCAGGGGCTCGGTGATTGCCGGGTCGGGCATACCGAGGCAGAAGGCGTGGCTGATCATGACGTGGCCGCCCATGCCCAGGGCGCGGGTGCGCTCGATGATGAGTTCCATCGAGAAGGCGCCCATCTCGCCGGGCTCGTGCAGGTGGATGTCGACGCCGCGGCCGAACTGCTCGGCCAGGCCGAAGATCGCGTCCAGATGGCCCTTCGGGTCGCGGTCGATGGCGCAGGGGTCCAGGCCGCCGACGGTCTCGGCGCCCAGGCGCAGCGCATCGGCCATGAGTTCCAGCGTGCCGGGGCGGATCAGCAGGCCGCTTTGCGGAAAGGCGACGATGTCGATGCCAACATAGTCCGCCAGCGCTTCGCGTGTTTGCATCACGCCCTCAATCCCGGACACACCGCATTCGGTGTCGACGTCGACATGGGTGCGGATGTGGGTGGCGCCGTGGCTGACGGTAAGCGCCGCCTGCCGGGCGGATTGCTGGTGGGAGTCGATTGGAAGGGTGCGGCGAACCTCTCGCTCGTTGCTGATCTTGTCGACCAGGCGGGGGCCGACTTCGTTTTTGTACCAGGGCAGGCCCAGCAGGGACTTGTCTAGGTGGGTATGCGCCTCCACCAGGCCCGGCAGCGCGATCCGGCCGCCGCCATCCAGCACCGCGACGCCCGGCTGGATTGGCGCATCCAATGCGGTGATGCGGCCGGCCTCGATCAGGATATTGGTCGTGGGGCCGCCCAATGGGCGGATGTTGGTTAAGAGAACGGTTTCGGCCATCTCACTTCCCTCCCATGCGGGTGAGCCACAGCCGCACCTTGTTGTCCGGCAGCTGCACCACGGTGTCGACGGTATCGCGCTTTGCCCAGGCCATGGGCTGTTCATGCAGCGGCAGGAACAGGATTTCGCCCTCGGCCAGGCTCAGCGCCTTGCCCTCCTCCGCCAGGCGGGTCTTGGTGTCCAACTCGTTGGCGGCCTGGTCGGTCAGGCTGTCGATCTCGGTCCGGCCCCAGCCGCCCCAGTTGAACACGCCGGCCGCGCTGGTCTTGCTGTGCACCACCTGCAGCAGGAGCGATTCCGCGTCGATCGCCGGCTCGTTCGCCCAGCCCAGCGGCGTCACGTCGAATTGGCCGGCGACCCGGCGTTGCGTAATCGATGCGCGCGTGCCGGTTTGCAGATCCACCTTGATGCCGATCTTCGCCCACATCGAGGCAGTGGCCTGGCAGATCTGTTCCTCGTTGACGTAGCCCTCCCCGGTGCAGACCAGCGTCAGCCCGAAGCCGTCGGGGAAGCCGGCGTCTTTCATCAGCGCCTTCGCTGCGTCCAGATCGTACGGCAGGCGCTTGTCCATGCCGGGGAGGAAGCCGGGGATGGAAGGGGCGACCAGTGCGCCGGTGTCGCGGGACTGGCCGCGCATCACGCTGCGGCGGATGCCGTCGATGTCGATCGCCTGATACATCGCCTGGCGCACCCGCTTGTCGCGCAGCGGGTTGGGCAGATCGGGGTGGCTGGGCAGGTGCTCGGCATAGTTGAGGGCAAAGAAGATGGTGCGAAGTTCGGTCGCCATCAGCACCTTTACGCCGGCCGATGTCTCCAGCCGGGCGGCAGCCTGCAGCGGCACGGCGTTGGTCAGGTCGATCTCGCCGGATACCAGGGCGGCCAGGCGGGTGGCGTCGTTGTTGATGGGCAGGAACTCGATCCGGTCGAGGTTATGCTTCGGCGTATCCCACCAGCCCTTGTTCACCACCAGGATGGTGCTGCTGTCGGCGGCGCGGCTTTCCACCTTGAACGGCCCGGTGCCATTGGCGTGGGTGGTGGCATACCCCTCGACCTTGCGGCCGACATCGGTGGCGACCTCGGTATGGTTGGTCACCAGCCAGGGCTTGCTGAAGATGAAGATGTTGGTCAGGTCGTTCAGCAGCAGCGGGTATTTCGACGTCAGTTCTATATCGACCGTCATCGGGTCCACCACGCGGGACGATTTGTAGGCGGCCAGATTGCCCTTCAGCGGCGACAGATCATCCGTGGCGCGCTGTAGCGAGGCGACCACGTCATCCGCCGTCAGCGGGGCGCCGTCCTGGAACTTCACGCCGGGTCGCAGGTGGAAGCGCCAGACGGTGGGGGACACCAGCTCCCACGACGTTGCCAGTGCGGGCTCGATCTTCAGGCTGCTATCGTAACGGACAAGGCCCTCATAGACGTGGTTGAGGAACGCAAGGGTGAAGGTGTCGCCGAAGGAGTCGGGGTCCAGCGAGCCGATGTCGCGGGACGCGGCCCATTTCAGCGTGTTGGCCTGCACCGCCACGACGGGCGTGGCGGTGGCCAGAAGGAGGGTGAGGATGCGGGCAGCAAGGGTCATGACGGCGTCTCCCAACGGGGTGGCGCAGCGATGGCGGCCTGCGCAGTTGCATTCCTACTCCGGCTGAGCAAAAGTGTATACAGTTTTTCGGAGACAAAAATGACCCCGCCGACTGCGGCGTTGCGGCGACCCGGCGATGGCCCCCAACTCGTCTATCAGGAGCTACGGCGTGGCATCATCGAGAAGCAGCTGACCCCTGGGGAGCGCCTGCCCGAGGCCGCGCTGGCCACCCGGTTTGGCGTCAGCCGCACAGTGGTGCGGGCGGCGCTGGAGCGGTTGGTGGCGGAGGGACTGGCCGAACGCCCCAACAACCGCAGCGCCCGGGTGGCGAGCCTGGGCCGTGCGGCGGCGGCGGATCTGCTGGACGTTCGCATCAAGATCGAGACGCTGGTGATGGAGCGGCTGGCCGGGCATGTCTCCCCTGACACCGCCGGGGCATTGAGCGCGCATGTGGCGCGGGAGGAACGGGTGAGCAGCCTGCGCCAGCCGGAAGCGGTGCGCCTGGCGGGGGAATTCCACGTGCTGTTGGCGGAGGCGACTGGCAGTGCCTTGCTGACGCGCTATGTGTCGGATTTGGTATCCCGTTCCTCCCTGGTGTTGGCCGGGCAGAACCTCCCGCACTCGTCCAGTTGCGCCGTGCGGGAGCATTTGCTGCTGATCGAGTTGTTGCGGGAGGGGCGGTTGGAAGAGGCGAAGACGGCGATGAGCGACCATCTGCGCCAGATCGCCTACCGTGCCCTGATTTGTGACGATCCAGCGTAATGAAACGGGTGCTGTTCGGGTGACAGTGTCATCCCATTGCTTTGCCTGCTGTCCGTACA
>NZ_LMUY01000111.1 GCF_009765685.1 Acidisphaera sp. L21
TCCGACACTGCGGGTATTAAAGGTCAGGCTAAAAACGCTCTAATTCGAGTGTTCTACAAGTCTACTTACGGCGGCGCCGAGCTCGGCCATTGTAAAAGGCTTCTTCAAAACTGTGAAAGGGTGCGGCGCGCCAGCGTTGGCAAGTATGTCCACCCGCGCGGACACAAACAAAACCGGGATGGCCGGATGGCGTTCCCGCGCTCGCTTGGCGACCTCAACACCGGAAAATCCCGGCATGTGGTAGTCAGTTACAATGAAATCGACTGAGTCCGGCTCGTCCATCAAGCGGAACGCGTCGACTCCGTCAGACGCCTCTAAAACTTCGTAACCGCCGTCTTCAAGTGTCTCCACCATGAGCATCCGAACGATGGGATCGTCTTCTGCCACAAGCGCCCTGAGGGCAGCGTCGACCATAATGCTATCCCCTGATTGGACACGTTCAACTCCGGACCAGGCTCAAAGATAGGACCCTCTCGTAACGGTGACCTCGATTAACTACTCTTCCTCGATTATCGTTCTTATACGGTGGGCCAAGTCGTCCATTCCGAACGGTTTGACCATCACGTGCATACCGGTCTCCAGGCGCCCGTCTCCCATCACTGCACCTTCCGCGTAACCGGTCACGTAGAGCACTTTGAGATCTGGCCGAAGCTTCCGTCCGGCGTCTGCGACCTGCCGCCCGTTCAACCCGCCGGGTAGCCCGACATCCGTCACCAGAAGGTCCACGCGAATGTCCGACCGGAGGATCTCAAGCCCCTTCCGACCATCTTCGGCTTCGACGACCCGATAGCCGAGGTCGGCCAGAACCTCCGCTACCAACATGCGGATCGTCACCTCGTCGTCGATGACCAGGACCGTTTCGCCCGCCTCTGCTCGTGCAGCTGCTGGTGGATCGAGGTCGGGGGAAACAACATCCGCGGTGCCCGCGATCCTCGGTAGATAGATGCGCATTGTTGTGCCGACCCCAACCGACGAGTGGATCCGCACCTGACCACCGCTCTGCCGTGCAAACCCATAGATCATCGACAGTCCGAGGCCCGTGCCCTGGCCGATCGGTTTGGTGGTGTAGAACGGTTCGAAGGCGCGGGCCACGGTTTCTGGCGTCATGCCGACGCCCGTGTCACTGACGCGAAGCTCGACATACTCACCAGGCGCCATATCCCGATCGGCGGCGATGCCACCGTTCAGTTCGGCGTTCACTGTCTCCACGAGCAACCTGCCGCCGTCTGGCATGGCATCACGGGCATTGATGCAGAGGTTCAACAACGCGTTCTCGAGTTGATGCGGATCGCACAAGGTGATCCAAAGATCGGGCGCATATTTCGTCTTGACTTGAATGGCTGGTCCGACTGTGCGGCGGATCAGCTCTTCCATGTTACGGGCAAGTGCGTTGGCGTCGGTCGCGGCGGGCGCCAGGGTCTGCTGCCGTGAATAGGCAAGCAGGCGGTGCGTCAGAGCGGCGGCTCGGTCCGAGGCGTTGCGCGCTGCATCGAGATAGCGGTCCAGCGTGTCGAAGCGGCCCTGCGACACCCTGGTCTTCAGCAGTTCGAGACTGCCCGCGATGCCCGTAAGCAGGTTGCTAAAGTCATGTGCCAAGCCGCCGGTCAGTTGGCCGACCGCCTCCATCTTCTGCGACTGTCGGAGTTGAGCCTCCGCACGCTCCCGATCGGCAACTTCCACCTTCAGGCGGTCCAGAGCCGTGGAGAGTTCCGCGGTCCGGGACTGGACGCGAGCTTCAAGCTCATCTGCAGCGGTCCGAGCATCCGTGACATCGGTGGCGCAGCAGGTATAGCCCAGATAATTTCCCAGATCGTCCGTGCGGGCTACGCATTCGCAATTCAGCCAGCGGACCCGTCCTTCCGCGTCGTGGGCGCGGACCTCCGCATGGTGAGGCCGTCTGCTTCGCCTGGCCTCGGCGAAGGCAGCCCGCGGCTCCGCAATGTCTTCCGGGACGAGCACCTCGTCCCAAGCCCCGCGCAGGAAGTCTTCCGTATGGCGGCCGAACACGTGG
>NZ_LMUY01000071.1:0-18366 GCF_009765685.1 Acidisphaera sp. L21
GCCCCATGCCCCGACCCCCGCCGAGCACGTCTACGCCGACGTGCAGCGCCTCATAATCCCCTACGTCACCGGCAACGTGCACCCGGGCTTCATGGGCTGGGTCCATGGCGGCGGCAACCCGGTCGGCATGCTGGCCGAACTCATCGCCGGCGGGCTCAACGCCAACCTCGGCGGCCGCGACCACGCCCCCATCGAGGTCGAGCGCCAGGTGGTCCGCTGGGCCGCCGAAATGGTCGGCCTCCCCACCGACAGCTCGGGGCTCATGGTCACCGGCAGCTCCATGGCCAACCTGGTCGCCGTCCTCGTCGCCCGCCGCGCCACCCTGGGCCCCGAAATCCGCAGCAAGGGCATCGCCGGCGCCCGCCTCACCGCCTATGCCGCCCGCACCGCCCATGGCTGCATCGCCCGCGCCATGGACATCGCCGGCTTCGGCACCGACGCCCTGCGCCTCATCCGCTGCGACGCCGACCACCGCATCGACCTGTCCGACCTGGCCGCCCACATCGCGCAGGACCGTGCGGAGGGCGCCCAGCCCTTCCTCGTCATCGGCACCGCCGGCACTGTCGATGTCGGCGCCGTCGACAACCTATCCGGCCTCGCCACCTTCTGCCGCAGCGCCGGCCTATGGTTCCACGTCGACGCCGCGTTCGGCGCCCTGGCCATGCTCTCCCCCCGCCATCGCCCCCTCCTCGCCGGGATCGAGCAAGCGGACAGCCTCGCGCTGGATTTCCACAAATGGGCGCAGGTGCCCTACGACGCCGGCTGCATCCTCGTCCGCGACGGCACGAAGCAAGCCGCCGCCTTCGCCCAAACCGTCGCCTACCTCCGCCGGGAGGACCGCGGCCTGGCCGGCGGAGCGCCGTGGCCCTGCGACCTCGGCCCCGATCTATCCCGCGGCTTCCGCGCCCTGAAAGTGTGGATGACGCTCAAAACCTACGGCGCCGATCACCTGGGCCAGATCGTCGACACCACCTGCGCCGTCGCCCAGCACCTCGCCGCCCGGATCCGCGACGACCCGGCGCTCGAACTCCTCGCCCCCGTCGCCCTCAACATCGTCTGCTTCCGCGTCCGCGACGTCACCGACCCGGATCGCCTGAACCGCGACATCGTGGCCGATTTGCAGGAGGGCGGGATCGCCGCCCCCTCCACCACCACCGTCAAAGGCACCCTCGCCATCCGCGCCGCGATCGTAAACCATCGCACGCGCGACGCCGACGTGGATAGGATGCTGGACGCCGTCCTGCTGCGCGCCCGGGTTCGGCGGGGGCCGCCTTTGCATCCGCCGGTCTGACGCCCATATCCTATGCTCGCCCGCTCGTTCCACGGCCAGGATAGAAGACCCATGAAAGCCAGCAGCGTTCTAGAGACGATCGGCCGCACGCCGCACATCCGGCTCGCCCGGCTGTTCCCGGATGCGGAGGTTTGGGTGAAATCCGAACGCGGCAACCCCGGTGGCTCGATCAAGGACCGCATCGCCCTCGCCATGGTGCAGGCCGCCGAGGCGGATGGCCGCCTGAAACCCGGCGGCGTCATCATCGAGCCGACATCCGGCAACACCGGCGTCGGCCTGGCCATCGTGGCCGCGATCAAGGGCTACAAACTCATCCTCGTGATGCCCGACTCCATGTCCGTCGAGCGTCGCCGCCTGATGCAGGCCTACGGCGCCACCTTCGACCTGACCCCCCGGGAAAAGGGCATGAAGGGCGCCATCGCCCGCGCCGAGGAACTGGCCGCGCAAACCCCCGGCGCCTGGATCCCCCAACAATTCGAGAACCCGGCCAACATCGCCATCCACGTCGCCACCACCGCGCAGGAAATCCTCGCCGATTTCCCCGACGGCCTGGACGCCCTCATCACCGGCGTCGGCACCGGCGGCCACCTCACCGGTTGCGCCCAGGTGCTGAAGAAAGCCTGGCCCGGCCTGCAGGTCTTCGCCGTCGAACCCACCCTCTCCCCCGTCATCTCCGGCGGTGACCCGGCGCCCCACCCGATCCAGGGCATCGGCGCCGGCTTCATCCCCACCAACCTGCATCGCGACCTGCTGGATGGCGTCATCCAGGTATCGGGCGACGACGCCAAGGAATACGCCCGCCGCTCCGCCAGCCAGGAGGGCCTGCTCGTCGGCATCTCCTCCGGCGCCACCCTGGCGGCGATCGCAGCCAAACTCGCAAAGTTGAAGCCCGGCGCCCGCGTGCTGGGCTTCAACTACGATACTGGCGAACGCTACCTGTCAGTGCCCGACTTCCTCCCAGCATAATCTTCGCGATGTCGTAGGGCGCCGGGTTGCGTTTGGCGCTGCCCGGTTCTGCGATGCGCGGTTTCGGCGATGTCGTCGGTTTCATCCCCGACCCAATTGCCCGAGTTAGGTCTATCGTGAGCCACGACACATTGTTGCATCGGGCGGTTCGTCCGATTGTAAAACGACTCGGCCCAACCTGGGTCCGCCCCAACCACATTACCGTGGCGCGCTTTCTCGGCGCCCTGCTTGCCGCGGCGGCGTTCGCTGTCGGCACGGTGGATTGGGTTCTGCTCGGCGCAATATCCTTCACCATCGCCGCCGTGCTCGACCGGGCCGACGGCGAATTGGCGAGATTGACGCAGCATTTCAGCCCCCAGGGCCATCGCCTGGACCTGGTGGCCGATTGGGGCGCCGACGCGCTTGCCTTCCTCGCGCTGGGCTATGGCGCGCGCGACGGCTGGATGGGGTGGTGGTCTATCCTGTTCGGCATCTTGGCGGCCGCCGGCATCACGGCCCTGTTCTGGCAACTGAACGGCCGCGATGCGAAACACGGTGCCCCCCGCACTCGGCATGCGTTCGATCCGGATGACGCCATCTTCGCCCTGCCGATCTTGATCTGTGCCGTAGGGGTGACGCCAGTTCTTCTCGTGTCGGGGATCGTCACACCCCTGGCCGCAGTGGCGCTGGTGACGTGCAGTTTCGCCGTGCGGGCAAAACCATTGTTTCGCAGCAACGCGGCCCGTATCGGACATAAGGTGTAGCCTACGACCCGACGCCCGCCTGCGACGCCGCAAAGCGCGAACGGCGCCACTGGGCCTAGACGGGTGCGGCTGCCGGGGGGATACTCGCCCGACGATAAGGAAACCTATCATGCAGTCACGCACGCTCGGCCGCTCCGGTATTGCCATTCCACCGCTCATGTTCGGCGGCAACGTGTTTGGTTGGACCGCGGACAAGGCCCAGTCGTTCCGGCTTTTGGACGCAGCCGTAGACGCCGGGTTCACCGCGATCGACACTGCGGACGTCTATTCCGCCTGGGTCGACGGCAACAAGGGCGGCGAGTCCGAGACCATCATGGGCGAGTGGCTGGCCGAGCGGAAATGCCGCGACAAGGTCGTCATCGCCACCAAGGTCGGCATGGCGATGGGTGACGGTCGCAAAGGCCTGTCGCGCGAGTGGATTTTGCACGAAATCGACGCCTCGCTCACCCGGCTGCAAACCGATTACGTCGACCTCTACCAGGCCCACAAGGACGACGAAACCGTCCCGCTCGAAGAAACCCTGCAAACCTTCGCCGAGTTGATCAAGGCCGGCAAAGTGCGCGCGATCGGCGCCTCCAACTACAAAGGCGCCCGCCTGAAGGAGGCGCTGGACGTCAGCGCCAAGCACGGCCTGCCACGCTACGAAACGCTCCAGCCGCTCTACAACCTGCTCGAGCGTAAGGACTACGAGGCCGACCTGGCGCCCGTGGTGCAAGAAGCCGGCCTCAGCGTCATCCCCTATTTTGCCCTCGCCTCCGGGTTCCTCACCGGTAAATATCGCGCCAAGGCGGATCTCGCCTCCAGCCTGCGCGGCTCCCGCGTGGAGAAATATCTCAACGAAGGCGGCGCCAAGGTGATCGCGGCCTTGGACCACGTCGCGGAACGCCACGGTTCCAACCCGACGCAGATCGCGATCGCCTGGCTGATCGCCCAACCCAACATCGCCGCCCCGATCGCCAGCGCCTCCAAGCCGGAGCAGATGGCCGACCTGGTCAAAGCCTGCGACGTCAAACTCTCCGCGAACGACGTTGCCGTCTTGGACGCCGCCACTCTCTAGACGCCTGTCTCTTATCGGTATCGGAACGGCAAGGTCCGGTGGTGATCTGTCCGTCCGGTGCCAGGCGTGCCCCGCAACGGCCGGCCGCTGCTGTCTGGGCGCGCTCAGACACCGTTTGAGCATGCGCTGCGGGCAGCGAGAGGCGCCCTTGCGCCGCCCGGCGTGGCGGTCGAGAACTGGCGCGGAGCGGCCTTAAGGGGCCGTGAGCACCGGAAGCGCAGACCGCCGCGTCGGATCGCCGCCGCAGTAGCATTCTCAAACGGTCTCTCAAACGACTGGTGAGTTGCGCTTATCCCCAGCCTGCAAGGCCAACAGCATAAGAGCTGATCGCACCAGAGTGATGTGCTTGGCGTCCCGAAAGCCTGTTTGTCAAAAAAGCTTGACGGCTCTTGTTACCATAGTGTTCCGTAACGGCATCGAACCGACCTAGTGGGAGGGCAAGGACGTGCCGAATCTGGGTTCGCCAGGGCCGGCGCGGAGCGCCAGGCACAAGCAAGGATCGGCCTTGGGTCGCCTCGGCACGAAGGTGCTGAAGTCAATCGCGCCTCTGCTTGAGACGGGCAATCCTGCTGCAACGATGGACCGGCTTCTCACATCGAAACATGTCGGCGATCTCAGATTAATTGTCGCCATGTCACTGGTGCTTCTCTGCATCAGTGGTGCACTTTGTCTGTTTTACGCTGTCGAAAAAGCAGGCTTTCCGAATGATATCGTCATATGGACAATAAAGGTTCTCGCAAACCTCATTACCTTACTTGCAACGATGTTTGCCGCCGTCGGCGCGATCTGCGCCTGGTCGTACAAAGTAGGAAGCGCGAGGCTCGGGGTCGTCGATCTGTTTGCGTGCGAAATCTGCACCCTATGCAGGGTCACCACGGTCATCGACACCGTCGGGCGG
This sequence comes from Acidisphaera sp. L21, assembly GCF_009765685.1. Taxonomy (GTDB): domain Bacteria; phylum Pseudomonadota; class Alphaproteobacteria; order Acetobacterales; family Acetobacteraceae; genus LMUY01. Next base: position 4,956 of record NZ_LMUY01000071.1, read on the forward strand.
CTTATGAGCCGTCTCCAACAAGGAGACGAGAGCGCGTCGAAAACTGAGGCCAGCCCGCGCGACGGCTCGACAAACGACGACCGAACCAATGCTCCACAATCGATGCAATTCACCTCGGTCGAAAATTACTTCCCTGTGTTTGAGAGTAACTCGCGCGACCTGCAGAGTTTGGAAGCACGGGTCGTGATCAATATCACATCGTTCTACACATATATGAAAACGGTTCGCGACCTGATGCGCGTCGCCGCCGTCCGGAAGGCGGGGCGTGTCACCGTCGCTGAAAGACAGGTCGATCAGCTTCATGCCGACACTTGGCACAATGCGATGCGCGACGTGATTTATATGCTATATCTTGCGCTCGAGGCAGGGCGAAGCTCGGTTGGCGATCTCGTGGAATACGAGCCCGAGCAGGCCGAGCGAACGATCATTGTCTTGCTCAGCGAACTAAAAGCCTACCAATTCTTGGTTCAAGAATTCCGCGGCAGTAAGGATATGCGAGAGAGCCGCCTTTTACTGAGGTGGGAGACCTACCGGAAGGACTTTCGCGACCTCAATTATCAGGTCACGACACAAGCGCCGATTGCGAGACGAACTCACGATGCGGCGGTGGCTCAGCATCTTCCGGTCGCAGAAATCTCGATCGCAAAACTTACCCGGGACATTTGGGAAGGAGCAGAAAAGCTCCTGCCAGACTTTTATGCCCTATTTAAATCGACGGAAGCATTGGTACAAAGCAAAGCAGATAAGCCTCAACTCACCGACTGAGACTGCTTCGGACGACCGCTGCCGCATCGACAAACGGTCTCTTGAGCATTTTCCGCGCGATGAGAATCATCGGGCGGATGAAAATGCTCGCCAAGACAGAGAGCTAAAGCAAAGTTCGTGCATCTCTCAGCACGAAATTTGCGCTAGCCGGCAATTGCGAGGTAGGCCGATACGGTCAACACCGACAGAATCGTGGAAACCAGGATGGCGTTGGAGGTGACTTCCGCCTCGCGGTTGTAGAACTCCGCCAGCATGAACGGCCCCGTTCCCGTCGGCAGCGCGGCCAGCAGCACGGCGGTGTGCGTCAGCATCGGGGACAGGCCGAAGATCTGGGTGGCGGCGACCCAGGTGATCAGCGGCTGCGCCACCAACTTGCACATCACCAGGAACGCCGTCGACCCGGCGGTTCGCTCGGTCGACTTGCGCGTGTTGGCCAGGAACAAGCCCAGCGCCACCAGGGCGCTGGGCGAGGCCGCCCCACCCAGTAGCTTGAAGAAGGTCTCCACCGGGCCCGGAATAGCCAGCCCGGCGATCGGGATCAGAGCACCCAGCACCGGCGCCACCAGCAGTGGATTGCGCACCAGCGATTTGGTGACCTTCAGCGCCAGTTTGGCCCGCTGGCGCTCCGTCTGCAGGCCGATTTCGATCAGCACGATGGCGACGGCGAACAGGATGCAGACCGTCATGATGGTCGCCACCAGCGTCGGCGCCAGGGCTCCCCGCCCCAACGCCACCACCGCCAAGGGAAACCCGATGAACCCCGTATTGGCATACCCGGCGTTCAGCCCATCCAGCACCGCGTCCGCCAGATGCCGCGTCCCGCGCAGCCGGATCGCGACCGTGCCGCCAAACACCAGCGCGCTGCCCAACCCGAACGCCGCTATGAAGCCGGGCTGCCAGATATCGACCCAGTTCGCATGCGCCACGATGTCGAACAACAACGCTGGCAACGCCAAATAGACCACGAAACGATTGAGTTCGGAGGTAGCGTGCGGGCCCAGAACCCCAATTCGCCGCGCCAGCCATCCTGCGAAGATCAGCGCGAAGATCGGCAGAACCACCATCAAAGTCGAAAACATCAGGCCGACGAACCGATCCCGTAGTGACGTCCGACCCTTCTACGACCGCGCGCCGGCTAATCCAACCGCGCTTGCCGCACCGCAGCAAGCACCCTATTCAGCCAGGCTCCGAAATGTCACCGACCACCGCGTCACCGCCATCTCCGCGATGCTGTGTTCCCACTCGGTCCGGATCGCGCCGCTCAGGTGATAGATCGAGCGCCGCGGCAATTCGGCTGCCAGCCGGTCGAACCCGGCGCCCCGCCGGCGACGAAACCGCATCGTCGCCGCCGCCCCCAGCGACACGCCCACGACATGCCCGAACACCGCCCGATCCCGATGCCAGCCAATCCCCGCACCCGGGTCGTACCGCAGCAACAGCGCCTGCGCCAACGTATCTGGCGCCAGCCCGGCAAACTCAGCCGCCCGCGCCCGCAACGGCAGCAGCCAGTCCGGTATCGGCTCGCTGGGCGCTAACCGCGCCCCCTCGAAATCGTAATGCCAGCCAAAGGACGCCGTCAGCCGCTTGCCGAGATATCCTTGGAACCGGAACGGCGTCAGCTCTATGGCGTCGACAGCGGCAATCAGCGCAGCCTCCTCCGCCGGCGTCACGATATCGCAAGCCTGCACCGGCCCAGCAGGCGGCGGCGCAAACAAATCGGACTGTCCAGCGAGCATGGTTCTCTTTCTGTTCCGTCTCTGATACCCTCGCCCCATGCCAAAACGCAACACGAAACGCACCCCGATCTGATGGCCAAACGCGCCGGCAGTGCCGACTTGCCGCTGCATGGCGGCCGCGTCCCCGCCTGGCTCGGCACGCGCATGACCAAGCTCGGCGCCGTCATCACCCAGGCGATCGTGCTGGAATACGGCCGCGACGAGATGCTGCGACGCCTGTCCAACCCGTTCTGGTTCCAATCTTTCGGCGCCGTCATGGGGATGGACTGGCATTCCTCCGGCATCACCACCAGCGTCATCGGCGCCTTGAAACGCGGCCTCGCCCCCTTGGCCGGCGAACTCGGCATCCACGTCTGCGGCGGCCGCGGCAACCAGTCCCGCCAAACCCCGCACGAACTCGCCGCCATCGGCGACCGCACCGGCGTGGACGGCGCCGCCCTGGCCCGCGCCAGCCGCCTGGTCGCCAAGGTCGACAGCGCCGCCGTGCAGGACGGCTTCGACCTCTACCTCCACGGCTTCATCGTCACCGATGACGCAAACTGGGTGGTGGTGCAGCAGGGCATGAACGGCGACCGCCGCCAGGCCCGCCGCTACCACTGGCTCTCCCAGGGCCTGCAAAGCTTCGTCGACCAACCCCATGCCGCCATCGACGGCACCGGCCAGGGCGTCATCGTCAATCTCACCGACCGCCGGGCCAACCCGGCCCGGCAGCACATGCTGGGCGTGCTGAGCGATCTCGGCCCCGACGGCATCCAGCACCAACTCGCCTTGCTGGAGGATCGCCCCCCGCTGGCCCAGGCCTCCCTGCTGCATTTGGTCATGCCCGCGCATCACGACGTGCGGCCGGAAAACATCGTCACGCGGCGTCTGCACGGCAACCTCGCCGCCGCCGCCGAACGCGGCCCGCAGGATTTCGCCGAGTTGCTCCTCGTCCCCGGTGTCGGCGCCCGCACCGTGCGCGCCCTGGCCCAGGTGGCCGAAATCGTGCACGGCGCCCCCTACCGCTTCACCGACCCGGCACGCTTCTCCATCGCCCATGGCGGCAAGGACCGCCATCCCTACCCGGTGCCGCTGAAGGTCTACGACCACACCATCGCCGTGTTGAAGGCCGCCGTGCACAACGCCAAGCTAGGCCACTCCGAAGAACTCGCCGCAATGAAGCGCCTGGACGACCAGGCCCGCCAATTGGAGCGTCACGCCACCGGCCCCACCGTCGAAACGCTATTCGCCTGGGAACGCCAGGCCTCGCACGGATACGGCGGTCGCAGCGTCTTCGGATGGGAGCCACAGCCTAGAGCATTTTCCGCGCGAGGAGAATCATCGGGCGGATAAATGCTTGCCAAAACAGAGAGCTAGAGCAAAGTTCGTGCATCTTTCAGCACGAAATTTGCTCTAAAACGCCAGCAGATTATCCCGGAACATCTGGTGCTCGTACGCCGTGCGCACCAAACCACGCTGCTGCAGCGCCGGCACCAACCCGTCGGTAATCTCCGCCACGCTACGACGGCTCACATTCGGCAGCGCGATCAGGAAACCGTCGCCGCCCACCTCCTGCATCGCCTCGTCCATCTGCGCCGCCACCCTGTCGGGCGTGCCCACCAGGTCCACGCAGGCGCCCATGCTGCTATAGTCGATCGCCGCCTCCCGCAACGTGTTCTTGCCGGCCTTGCGCAGGAACCCGGCCAGGCTCGATTGGTGGCCGTTGGTGGACAACTCGCCCACCGGCGCATCCAGGTCGAAGGTGGAGAAGTCGATATTCGTCGTCCAGCCGATCTGCGCCAGCCGCATATCCAAATTCTGCGCCGCCGCGACCCGGCGATGATCCGCACGCTCCTGCGCCTCGGCTGCCGAACTGGCCAGGATCGGATACGCCATGAACAGGACCTTGCAATGATCCGGATTGCGCCCGGCGGCCGCCATCTGCCCTCGGACGTCGTCGCGGTAATCCTTCATCGCCGCGATCCCCTTCGGATGGGCAACGATGGTGTCCGCATACCGCGCCGCGGTGGCCCGCCCCTTCGCGGACCCGCCAGCCTGCGCGATCACCGGCCGCCCCTGCGGACATGGACCGGAGTTCAACGGCCCGCGGCTGGCATAATGCTCGCCCTTGAAGTCGATCGTGTGCACCTTCTCCGGATCGATCAGCACGCCGGTCTTGCGGTCCGCCACGATGGCGCCGGGCTCCCACGAATCCCAAAGCTGCGTCACGATATCGATATACTCGGCGGCCATTTCGTAGCGCGTGTCGTGCTCCGGCAGATGGTCCAGCCCGAAATTCTGCCCCGAATAATCCGAACTGCCCGTCACCATGTTCCACCCGGCGCGCCCGCCCGAAATCTGGTCCAGCGTGCCCACGATGCGGGCGGTCAGATACGGATGATACGCGAAGGTCGACAGCGTCGGCACCACCCCCAGCCGGCTGGTCGCCGCCAGCATCAGCGATGCGATGACCGATGGCTCCTGCCGCGGCACCGACATGCCGTTCTTCAGGAAGATATCCCGCAAATCCTGCCAATTCTGCCCGATATAGATCGAGTCCTCCAACAGCATGTAGTCGAACCCGGCCCGCTCGATCGCCCGCGCCGCATCGACGAACATCTCGGCGGACATCCACTCCTCGCTGATATTGCCGGTCCATTGCGCGTTCCAGGCCTGGATGCTGGAGCCCTGCAGGAACCAGGCGAGGTGGAACTTGTCTGCCGGCATTCGGGTACTCCCAACTGTCATCGCTGCGCCGCAACCTATCGCGTCCCGCCGCCGCTGTAACCAATCGCCAGCGCGCCCCGAATAACCGGGTTCATGCGCCACGTTCGGGGATCCATGTCGTGCTGCTCCGCTTTTGTTTCGCCGGGTTGCTGCTGGCGACGTCTGCCGCGCTGGCGCAACAACCCGCCCCGGCGGGGATGAGCCTTGCCGAGGCCGCCAGCCGCCGCTTTCCCCAACCCGTGCGCGTCGGCGCGCTGCTGCATCGCCAGGTGCTGCAACCGGCGGAAAGCCAGCCAACCCTCGGATGGGTCCGGGCCGTCGTGCGCCAGGGCGATGGCAGCCTGGCCGTCGTTGTGGCCTATGGCGGCGTGCGCGGCGTCTTCGCCCACCCGATCGCCGTCCCTGTCGAGGCAATGACCTTGCTCGGCCAATACATGGAAATCGTGGACTTCACGCCGGCCCAGTTGAACGGCTTCAAGACCTTCGATCCAGCCGGCTCCCAACCCCTCGCGCCAGACGACGTCATCCGCGTCGGCCTCGCCCGTCCGTCGCATTAGCTGAGGTCCACCCATGGCATCGACGCCCCCACCCAAGCCCGCCGCCACGCGCAAGCTGCATCCGGTTCCCATCCGCGTCATGCATTGGATCAATGCGGTGGCGATGCTGGTGATGATCACCTCCGGCTGGGGCATCTACGACGACTACGTCATCATCAGCGGCCTGCATTTCAGTCACACATTCCGGCTGGGCAGCTGGGCGGCGGAAAGCCTCATGTGGCACTTCGCCGGCATGTGGTTCCTGGTGCTGAATGGCCTGGCCTATTTAATCTACGGCGTCTTCACCGGCCGCTTCCGCGAGCGCCTGCTGCCGATCCGCATCGGCGAGCTGGTGCAGACCGTGAAGGACACGCTGCATTTCCACATCGCCCACGAAGACCTCACGCATTACAACGCCGTGCAGAAACTGCTGTATATCGTCGTGATCGTCGCCGGCATCTCGCAGGTCGTCACCGGGCTGGCGATTTGGAAGCCGGTGCAGCTCTCCTTCCTCGTGCCACTCTTCGGTGGCTTCCAGGGTGCGCGCATCGTGCATTTCTGGGGCATGGTGGTGATCGTCGGCTTCCTGGTCGTGCACGTGGCGCTGGCCGTGCTGGTGCCACGAACCATCTGGGCCATGCTGGCTGGCGGCCCGCGCGTCGGCGACCGCCCGCGCGCCAACAAGGTGACGCCATGAAATCCCTGTTCCGTCCCGCCCAGCCAACCAGCCCGGCCGTGCTCGACGATCATCGCCCAATCATCCGCTCGCTCCAGCGCCGCGGCTTGATCCGCGGCGGCCTCTCGCTCGGCGCGCTCACCATGCTCACCGGCTGCGACGTCAGCCGTCCCGCCGCGGTCGAAGCAGCGTTGCGCGGGATCTCCACCTTCAACGACTGGTTCCAGCAGCAATTGTTCAACCCGAACAAGCTGGCGCCCACATACCCGGCATCGATGGTGCTCAAGCCACCCCGGTTCAACGCCTATTACGACATCATGGACGTGAAGCCGGTCGACGGCGACACCTGGAAGCTGGAGCTCGCCGGGCTGATCGACGACAAGACGCCCTGGAAATTGCCGCAATTCGCCGCCCTGCCGCAGCAGGACGAGGTCATTCGCCATATCTGCATCGAAGGCTGGGACTATATCGGCCAATGGTCCGGCGTTCCCCTACGGGATTTCCTAAGGCGGATCGGCGCCGACACGCGGGCGAAATACGTGAACTTCCAATCCGCCGACGACTACCCAAGCTCGCTCGACATGGCGACCGCCCTGCATCCACAAACGATCCTCGCCACGTCCTACGCTGGCGAGCCATTGGCAGCACCCTTCGGCTTCCCCATGCGCCTGCGCACGTCCACGAAGCTCGGCTTCAAGAACCCGAAATGGATCACCGCCATCGAGGTCACCAACACCTACACGCCGGGCTATTGGGAGAAGGCCGGGTTCGGCTGGTTCAGCGGCATATGACCCCCTGAGTCCAAGCGCGTTGCCAAGCGATGTCACGCGCCGTATTCTAGAACGCGTGAAACAGAACCTCCCCTGACGGGCCGGCCAACACCGTGATCGCGCCACGCTGTGACCGTCTGCGGGCCACGCCCGAATGAAGCCGGATGATCCGCGCTTCGGAAATAATGGCTGGGCCGATCTGATGATCGCCGCACAGGCCGGGGACGCCGCCGCGTATCGCCGACTGCTCATGGCGCTGGATCGCTGGCTCGGCCGCTACTTCACGCGCCGGCTGCCCTCCGCGACCGTCGAAGACACCGTGCAGGACACCCTGCTGGCCATCCACGAAAAGCGCCACACCTACGATCCGGCCCGCCCGTTCGAGCCATGGCTCGCCGCCATCGCCCGCTACAAATGGATCGACCGGCTGCGATCGATGCACACCAAACCCACCGTCACGTTGACCGACGACATCGCAATCGGCGACCATGGCGACGCCGTCTCCAGCGCCTGGTCGCTGGAGCGATTGTTGCGGGAGCTGAAGCCCGCGCAATCCGACGCGATCCGGTTGGTGAAGTTGCAGGGGCTGAGTGTCGAAGAGGCGGCTGACATCACCGGGCAATCCCCTTCCCTCGTCAAGGTGAACATCCATCGCGGCCTAGGCCGCTTGCGCACTCTGGTGCACGGGCGTGCCGATGACGAATGACCGGTTGATCGATCGCCTGGTCGGCGACCTGAAGCCCGTTCGCCGCCGCCGCTACGGGGTCGACATCGCCGTCATCGCCCTGCTCTGCGCCATCGAACTGGCGGTGTATCTCGCGATCGGCCCAGTCCGCCGCGACATGCCCGGCGCGATGCAGATCGTCGCGGTATGGTGGCGCCTCGCCAGCCTCGGCCTCATCGCGCTCGTCGGGGTGGCAGTGGCTATCGCGTCGTTCAACCCGGCGGTGTCGCCACGGCGCGGCCTGCGCCTCCTAATCAGCCTCATCGCCCTATGTCTGGCTGCAGGCTGGCTGATCGACGCCAGCCGCGACGGGTGGCCCGCCCTGGCAACGCGCATCGATTGGCGAAACGGTCTGCAATGCGTCTACGAAATGACCGTGCTGGCAATCCCGGCGCTGCTCGGCCTGGGCCTGCTAATGCGTCGCGGTGCGTCCACCGATAGCGCCGGCACCGCACTCGCCGTGGGCATTTCCGCGGCGGCCTGGGGCGCCTTCGTCTTCGTCTTCGCCTGCCCGTTCGACGACCCGCTCTACATCGCCATCTGGTATTGCGTGGGCTGCGGCCTGGTCACGCTGCTGGCCCGCCTGGCCCTACCGATCATCACCCGCTGGTAGCCCGCCAGCGATCCTGGCGGCGATTTGACACCCAGCAGATTGTGCCCGAAATGCGTGCCATCAGCAGGAGATGGTGCCCGTGCAGCGGATCGGCCCTACGCGCCCGGAGGGAGTTATCCTGGCCGGCCAGGCGCCCCCTGCCCTGCGTGTCGATGATCTCCGCCGCAGCTTCTACGGTGTCTCCGTCCTGCAAGGGATCAGCCTCAGCATCGCCGCCGGGTCGATCACCGGGCTGATCGGCCCAAACGGCGCCGGCAAATCCACCTTCTTCAACGTCATCTCCGGCCTGCTGCGCCCCGACCAGGGCCGCGTCAGCCTCGGCGGCCGAAACGTCACCGGCATGTCGCCCGATCGCCTGGTGGGGTGCGGCCTGGTCCGCACCTTCCAACTCGCCCGCGGCTTCCCCAAACTCTCCGTCTTCCAGCACCTGATGCTCTACGCCCCCCGCCAACCCGGCGAACACATGCTCGCCGCCATCTTCGGCAGCCGCCAAGCCCGCGCCTACGAGGCCGAAATCGCCGAGCGTGCCTGGTCCGTCGCCCGCCGCCTCCGCCTCGGCCACGTGCTGGACAACCCCATCACCTCGCTCTCCGGCGGCCAGAAGCAACTGGTCGCGATCGGCCGCGCCCTCATGGCCTCCCCGCAGATCATCCTGCTCGACGAGCCGATGGCCGGCGTGAACCCGACCCTCGGCGGCCAAATCGCCGATCACCTGCTCGCCTTGCACGAGGACGGCATCACCATCTGCCTCATTGAGCACGACATGTCGCTCATCAAGCGCCTCTGCGACCCGGTGATCGTCCTGGCCGAGGGCCGCACCCTCATGACCGGCAGCTTCGCCGAAGTCGTCGACGACCCCCGGGTCCAAGAAGCCTATCTGGGCACCCGGCATTGAGCGAAGCCGGCACGGTGCTGACGGTCGACGCGATCGTCGGCGGCTACTCCACCGCCGAACAAATCCTCAAAGGCACGTCCCTGCGGGTGGAGCGCGGCGAGATCGTCACCATCATCGGCCCCAACGGCGCCGGCAAATCCACCCTCCTGAAAGCGGTCGCCGGCCTGCTGACGCTCAGCGCCGGCAGCATCACCCTGAACGGCCGCGACGTCTCCCGCGAAAACGCCCTGGGCCGCGCCCGCCACGGCATGTCCTTCGTCCCGCAGGAGCGCAATGTCTTCGGCCCCCTCACCGTGGCCGAAAACCTCTCCATCAGCGCCTTCCTCCACCCGGCCCGCGCCAAGCGCAAAGCCGATGAGATGTACGCCCGCTACCCCTTCCTCGCCGCCCGCCGCCGCTCCCAGGCCCGCACCCTCTCCGGCGGGCAACGCCAGATCCTCGCCATGGCAATGGGCCTCATGACCGAGCCCTCCCTGCTCCTGCTCGACGAACCCACCGCCGGCCTCTCCCCCAAGGCCGCGGACGAGTTGTTTGAGGCCGTCATCGCTCTGAACGCCGACGGCCTGCCCATCCTGATGGTGGAACAGCACGCCGTCGAAGCGCTGGAAATCTCCACCCGCGGCTACGTGCTCGTCGCCGGCCGCAACAGTGCCGAGGGCAATGGCCCAGCACTTGCGAGCGACCCCGACATAAGACGGCTTTTCCTTGGCGGCTGAATTTTGAGGACCAGACCATGATGCGCACACCCATCTCCCGACGTTCCACCCTGCTCGGCACCCTGGCCGTCGGCGCCACCGCGCTCGCCCGCCAGGCCATCGCCCAGGAAGGCCCGATCCGCCTCGGCGCCCTCGTGCCTCTCACCGGCGCCGGCGGCCCCTACGGCCCCAACATGGCCAAGGCCGCCAAGCTGGTGGTCGACCAGGTGAACGCCGCCGGCGGCATCCTCGGCCGCAAGCTGGAACTCACCGTGGTGGATGACCAGTCCAACCCCGATGCCGGCGTCCGCGCCGCCCGCCAGTTGATCGAGGTCAACAAGGTCGCCGCCATCATCGGCACCTGGGCCTCCTCCGTCACCACCGCCGTGGCGCCGCTGTGTTGGGAGAGCAAGACCTTCCTCACCACCACCTCCGGCGCCGACTCCATCACCCTCCTGCCGCATGACGGCTACCTCATCCGCACCCAGCCCAACACGATGCTGCAGGGCCAGAAATTCGGCCAATTCGCCCTGGAAAAGGGCGGCAAGAAGGTCTTCTTCCTCTCCCCGCAAACGCCCTTCTTCCAAAGCGAGATGGACGCCATCACCAAGGTCGTGAAGGCCGCCGGCGGCGACACCGCCTCCCTGGTCTATGACGACCAAAAGCCGTCCTATCGCAGCGAGATCGACACCATGCTGCGCTATGCCCCGGACGCCCTCATCCTCGGCGGCTACACCCCCGACACCATCGTCGTGCTGAAGGACCTGTTCCGCGCCGGCTTCAAGGGCGCCAAAATAGGCTTTGGCTACGCCATCAACCAGAAGCTGCTCGACAGCGTCCCTGCCTCTGTCGCCGAGGGCTGCTACACCCTCGCCCCCTCCCCGGCCGAGGGCAGCGCCGCCTACACCGGCCTGGTCAAGGCCATCGGCATCGCCAACCCCGACCCCTACACCATCCAGGTCTACGACCAGACCAACCTGGTCGTGCTCGCCATGGCGCAGGGTGGCGAGGCCACCGGCACCGGCATCCGCAACAACGTCCGCAAGGTCAGCCAGGCACCCGGCGGCGCCGTCGTCGTCAACGCCCTGGACGGGCTGAAGGCCATCGCCGCAAAGCAGGCCATCGCCTATGACGGCGCCTCCGGCCCCTGCAAATTCACCGACCGCGGCGACATCCAAGACTCGAAGTTCCGCTACGAACAGGTCCAGGGCGGCAAGATCACGCTGCTGAAGATCGATTGAGGCCATGCTGGCGGAGATCGCCCAGGCCCTGGCCAATGGGCTGCTTTCGGGCGCGCTGATTGCAGTCCCGGCCATCGGCTTCACGACGATCTTCGCCGTGCTGCGCTTCCCCGACTTTGCCGTCGCCTCCTACGCGACGGTGGGCGCCTTCGCCGGCTGGTGGGTGAACGTGCGCCTGGGGATGGGCGTCGTCCCCATCCTCATCGCCGCCTTCATCGTCGCCGGGCTGGTGGGCCTGGTCGCCGAACACATCGCGCTGCGGCCGTTACGCGGCTACGGCGCCCTAACGGTGGCAATCGGCTCGATCGCACTGAATCTCGTATTGGAAAACCTCATTCGCTTCATCTTCGGCAACGACCTGCACGGCTACGACCTGCCGTTGGAGCAGGACCTGAATGTCGGCCCCATCCGCGTCGGCCCGCAGCAAATCCAGAATCTCGGCCTGGCCGCCGCGGTGCTCGTCCTGGTCTTCCTGTTCCTCCGCTACAGCCGCTTCGGCCGCGCCATGCGCGCCGTGGCCGACAACGCCGACCTCTCCCGCCTCAAGGGCATCGACCCCGGGCGCATCGCCGGCTTGGCCGTGCTGCTGGGTGCCGGGCTGGCGGGGGTTGGCGGCGTGCTGCTGGGGTTCGACACCTCCATCGACCCACTCACCGGCTACCGCGTGGTGCTCGCCGTCTTCGCCGCCGCCGTCCTGGGCGGCCTCGGCTCCATCCCCGGCGCCGTCGCCGGTGCCCTGGCGCTGGGCGTCGCCGAGGAACTGGCCCTGCTGGTCGTCCCCGCCACCTACCGCAGCGCCATCGGCTTCGCCGCGATCCTGCTGATGCTGACCTTCCGCCCCCGCGGCCTCCTGGGCGAGAGGAGCGTCTGATGCTGTCCTACGCCATCGCCACGCTCGTCTCCGGCGGCGTCTACGCCATCCTCGCCCTCAGCCTCAATCTCGCCTGGGGTGGCGCCGGCATGGTCAATCTCGGTCTCGGCGGCTTCTTCGCCATCGGCGCCTACGCCTCGGCCATCGCGACGGGCGCCGGCGCCCCCTTCGCCGCCGGCCTGGCCATCGCCGTGGTGGCAGGTGTCCTGGCCGGCCTGGTCGTCACCTTCGCCACCCTGCGCCTGCGCGACGACTACCTCGCCATCGTCACCCTCGGCTTCGGCGAGGTCATCCGCCTGGTCGCCCTCAACGAGCGCTGGCTCACCAACGGCGCCGACGGCCTATCCGGCATCCGCGCGCCCTTGAAGCCGGAACTCGGCCTGTTCGGCTTCAACCTGTTCTACCTGGGCCTCACCACCCTGGCCGCCCTCGTCATCCTGCTCGGCCTGCAACGCCTGGACCGCTCCCCCTACGGCCGCGCCCTCCGCGCCGTGCGGGAGGACCCGGAACTCGCCCGCTTCGCCGGCAAGAACGTGCTGCGCTTCAAGTTCGAGGCCTTCGCCCTCTCCGCCGCCATCGCCGGCCTGGCGGGCGCGCTCTACGCCCATTTTCAATCCTACGTCTCCCCGGATCTGTTCGCCCCGCTCATCACCATCTACATCTTCCTCGCCGTCACCGCCGGCGGCGTCGGCCGCCCCCTGGGCGCGCTCGTCGGCGGCTACGCGGTGATGGCCTTCCTCGAGGCCGCGCGCATGGCCGTCGGCTATCTCCCCGGCCTCGAACCCGTGCAACTCGCCTCCGTCCAAGGCATGCTGACCGGCCTGGCCCTGCTGCTGATCCTCCGCCTACGCCCCCAGGGCATGCTGCCCGAACGCATCCGCCCGGCCCCGGCCACACCATAAAGTCCGCGCATTCGCTTGCCCCTGGCGCCGGATCGAACCTAGGCTGCCCTCAACGAACGGCCCGAGCGGGCCGCCAATGGGAGGGAACAGGCCATGCCCGACACCAATGTCGCCCAAAGCGTCCGCAGCCGCGTCTCCGAAGCCGAGTGGCAGGCCCGGCTGGACTGCGCCGCCACCTATCGCCTGCTGGCACTCTTCGGCATGACCGACCTCGTCTACAACCACGCCACCGTCCGCATCCCCGGCGATGCCGAGCACATGCTGATCAACCCGTTTGGCTG
>NZ_LMUY01000071.1:18504-45115 GCF_009765685.1 Acidisphaera sp. L21
AGCGCCGTGCACGCGGCCCGGCACGATGTCGGCTGCGTCATCCACACCCACACCCGCGCTGGCATGGCCGTCGCCACCATGAAATGCGGCCTGTTGCCCCTGTCGCAGACCGCGATGCGCTGCATGCCCGTCAGCTACCACGACTACGAAGGCCCCGCGCTGAACCTGGACGAGCGCGCCCGCCTGGTGCGCGACCTCGGCACCACCAACAGCATGATCCTGCGCAACCACGGCCTGCTCACCGCCTCCCCCAGCGCCGCGGAGGCATTCAACACCATGTATTCGCTCGAAATGGCCTGCCGCGCCCAGGTGGACGCAATGGCCGCCAACACCGAACTCACCTACCCGGCGCAAGACGTGGTCGACCTGTCCGTCCACCAATATCAGCCCAAGACACGTCGCCCGTTCGGCCTGCTGGAATGGCCCGCCATGCTGCGCTACCTGGACCGCCGCGACCCGAGCTGGCGGAGCTGACGCAGCGAACTGACGCAACGCCGCCCCGATCCGAGTCAGGCAGCGATGCCCATATACGCGTGCTCCAACTGGTCGTGCAGCCCGGGCGTGTCGCCCGGCGCCTCCAGCACGATGCGACCCCGCGCCAGCGCGTAAACCCGGTTGGCCAGGGCCGCGGCCTTCACCGTCAACTGCTCCACCAGCAGCACCGCAGTACCAGCTGCGCGCAATTGCGCCAGCACCGACAGCACGCGATCCACCAACACCGGCGACAATCCGGCAGATGGCTCGTCCAGCATCATCAGCCGGGGGCGTTGCACCAGGCCCTGCGCCACCGCGAGCATCTGCTGCTGGCCGCCCGACAGGGCGCCACCGCGCTCCCACCGCTTGGCGGCGATTTCCGGGAAATACCCCAGCGCCTCGTCGACGCGCCGCAGCCGCTCGGGCTTAGGAACCGCATAACCCGCGAGCAACAGATTATCCGTCACCGTCAGCGTGGTAAAAACCCGGTGCCCCTCCACCACATGAACCAACCCCGCCTCCACCGCCTGCCGCGGCCCCGACCCGGCGATGCTGCGCCCGTCGAACCGTAAAACCCCAGTCGCCGGCAACAGCCCCGATATCGCCCGCAACAGGGTCGATTTGCCGGCGCCATTCGGGCCCAGCAGCGCCACGATCTCCCCGGCTGCCACGGTCAAGTCCACGCCATGCAGCACGCCCACCTTGCCGTAGCCAGCGTGCAGCCCCCCGATGGTCAGCAACGCTTCATCCGCCAAGATCGCACCCCCTATGTCACCGCGCGCTTGCACGTCAGCCGCCGAACCAGTCCCTCAACCCGGCGCGAGCGTGAAGGCGCCGTCTTTCTGGGAGTTCGCCTGGCTCATCACCACCCCGTCTTGCGGGTAGCCATTATGCTCGCTCGCCGTAAAGCTGTAATCGCCGAAGACGCCCGGATAATCACGCGTCTTGTTCCAATCGGCGATGATGGCGGCGGCCGAACTATCGCCGGCCGCCCCGACGGCGGAGCCGACCAAATTCACCGCATCGCTACCGCAGGCGACCCACCACAGCAGCGTATCGGCCAAGTCCACCTTGCCCTTCAGCTTCGACAGGAATTCCTGCGACCGCGCCGGCAGCTTGCCCGCACTATCGAACGAACAGGACCGGTAGCCGACCATGTAAACCTTGTCCCAATTCGCCGGCTTATCCAGCAACCCGCGGATCTCGCCGGAGCCGAGCGATGGGTGCCCAAGGATCGGCACATCCCACCCCATGCTGGCGCGCGCGTTCATCAACCGCGACAACAGGCCGACCGCCACCGTCCAAACGACGATCGCCTTCGCCCCGGCATCGCGCGCACGCAGCATATCCGGCGACACGTCCGGCTGCGCGGAATCGATCTGCGACTGGTAGACGACCTTGGCGCCATCCTTGCCGAATGCACTGACGGAAGCCGCGACCGCGGTCGTGCCGTATCCCGTGGTGTCGCCGAACACCGCGACGTCTTTCGCGCCCAGGGTCTTGATCGTGTAGTGGCGCACCGCATCGTCCCACTGCCCGTTCGATGGCGCGATGCGAAACGCGTTCGGATATTTCACCGTGTCGATCAGGCTATCGACGACGCAGGGGTGGATGTTGGGCATTTTCGCCCGCGCCATCAGCGGCGTTACCGCCAGCGATTCACCCGAATTCGTCGGCCCCCACACCGCATGCACCTTCGCGCGGCTAATCAGATCCTGCACCGCATTCACCGCCTTGGTTGGGTCGCCCTGGGTGTCGCGCGTTACGATCTCCACCTTGCGGCCTTTCACGCCACCGGCCGAATTGATGACGGCGGCGGCGAATTGCACCCCGCGATCGAACCCCACCGCGGGTGCGCTCGAAGGCCCCGTCAGCGCGGCCAGCCAGCCGATACGAATAGGCTCCGCATTGCCCTGCGCCAGGGCAGGACGTGCCAGCGCCATCGCGCCGGCGCCAGCCAATACATTGCGGCGTTGGATCTGCATGGTTGCGGTCCCCGTCGCGCACAACCTTCGTGGGCGTGCGTCATTGCCTTGGATGTGAGCAGTATTGTCGCCGGGGCGTCAACGCAATTCCGTCCAACCAAGCCGATACTGGTCTGCTTCCCAGCCCCCGCAATGGTCGGCAAGCCGGCCGTAGGCTAGTGTGTTCCGCAACGACACCAATTCCTGGGGACGAAGCGTTTGGCCGAACTGGACTCCCGCGCGTCGTGGACGCGCCTGCTGATCCTCGTGCTGATCGCCACGATCGGCGCCGTCGGCATGTGGTCGATCGTGCTCACCTTGCCCGCAGTGCAGCAGGAGTTTCACGTCGATCGCGGCGCCGCTTCGTTGCCCTATACTCTCACGATGGTCGGCGTGGCACTCGGCAGCGTCATCATGGGCCGCATGGCCGACCGGTGGGGCGTGGCCGCCACCATCGCGGTCGGCGCGGTGTGTTTGGGCGCCGGCTATATCGGCGCCGCCTTCGCGGGCAGCTTGTGGCAATATGCTATCCTGCACGGAGTGCTCGTCGGCATGCTGGGCAGTGCCGCCACCTTCGGCCCCCTCGTGACGGAGGCATCGCATTGGTTCCTGCGCCGCCGCGGCCTGGCCGTGTCGATCTGCGCCTCTGGCAACTACATCGCCGGCACCGTCTGGCCCGGGCTCATTGAGCATCTGGTGCAAACCCAGGGCTGGCGCTGGGCCGAAATCGTCATCGGCACCGTCTGCATCGCCACCATGCTGCCGCTCTCGCTGCTGCTGCGCGGCCCTACACCGGAGGTGCATATCCCAAAGCCCGCACAGGCTGCGGCCGCCTCGGGCAATTTGCTCGGGTTTTCGCCCAATGGGCTCACCGCGCTGCTGGTCTTCGCGGGGATCACCTGCTGCGCCGCGATGGCAATGCCGCAGGTCCACATCGTCGCCTATTGCGGCGACCTCGGCTACGGCCCGGCCAGCGGCGCCCAGATGCTGGCGCTGATGCTGGGCTGCGGCGTGGTCAGCCGCATCGTGTCCGGCTGGATCGCCGACCGCATCGGCGGGGTGCACACGCTGCTACTGGGCTCGATGCTGCAGGGCTTGTCGCTGCTGCTCTATCTGGCATTCGACGGCCTCAATTCGCTCTATGCCATCTCGGCGCTGTTCGGCCTGGTGCAGGGCGGTCTGGTGCCCAGCTACGCCATCATCGTGCGCGAATGCTTCCCCGCGCGGGAGGCAGGGATGCGGTTCGGCTTCGTTCTCATGGCTTCGCTGCTCGGCATGGCGCTGGGCGGCTGGATGTCCGGCCTGGTGTTCGACGCCACCGGCTCCTACCGCGCCGCCTTCGCCAACGGCGTCGTGTGGAACCTGCTGAACGCCGCCATCGCCGTGTTGCTGGTCGTCCGCCAACAAGGCGGGCGGCCGCAGCCGGTAAGCACTGCAGTAGCTTTAAGTCAACCATAGTAAAACTGTAATGAAAGAGGTCAAAAATCCGCGCCCTTCCCAGCAAGCGCGGCAACCGCTATTACCCGCCCATGGATATCAGACTCTCGGCCCTATTAATGTCCTCCATCACTATTCTGGAGGGATGTGCGCCAACTGCAACAATGCCCAATTTGGCCCAAGCTTGGCACGCCAATAGTGTAGCGGCCCCGGTGTCCCAGGTGCCTTTAGCGGACATTACTCCTAAAATCGAAGTCGCCGAGGCGACCGATTTGCAAATTGAGGCCGATCAAGCCCCAATGGCCTTGACAGGCTGCGAAGCAGCTGCCGCGGACGCAGAGCGTGAAAAAGGTCTGCCCCCAGGCCTGCTCACCGCGATTGCCGGGGTCGAAAGCGGCATGCACGCGACTGCGCTGCGCATCGGCGGCCAGCCAACCTACCCGGCGTCGACCGCACAGGCCCGCATCGCCGCCCGGCAAGCCCTACGCCGGTCGCAAAGCGTCATGGCCGGATGCATGCAGGTCAACCTGCAGGCGCACGACCCCGGCGGCAAGCTATGGGCGTTGGAGCCGGAGCATGCAGCCAACTGGGCAGCGGATTACCTGAACGACCTGCATGACCGGCTTGGCTCGTGGCGGTCCGCGATCCAGGTCTATGGCGGCGGCGGCGGCCAACGCTACGTCCGCCGGGTCGAGCGGCATTTGGACGCCGCCCTGCCCAACGAGGTGGCGGAGGCGCCCTGATCGGCATAGCATAGGGCCTGCCTAACCGCCCGGCCTAGTGGCGGCTGCAGGGGAAACCGCGCGGCAATGACCGACGACATCGATATGCCCGCCATCATACGGCGCTACTACAACGGCTGCACCGCCGGCGACCTGGCCGAGCTTGCTGCCACGCTGCATCCGGACGTCGTGCACTACTTCCTGGCGCCGAACGTCGGCTCCCGCCCGGTCGCGGGCGGCGAACATCTGGCGCGGTACTGGCGCAAGATCGCGCGCCGCATCCAGGCCCGCTGGGTGGTCGACCACGTCCTCGCCGCAGGCAACGAGGCCGTCATCGAGTGGACGATGTTCTGGTGCCCGGCGCCGGGCCAGCCCCGCATCGCGACGCGCGGCGCCGAATGGTTCGTGTTTCGCGACGGGCTGATCGCGGAAATCCGGTCCTACTACCAGCAGCGCGACGCCACGACCGAGCTTGAAGGTTTCCCCTACGCCGCCCGCCACTACGCTGTCCCCGGACAAGAATACAGCCAGCAACATACAGATGCAGTACCGACCATGGCTTGCGAGCCGAACTCGCCGTAAATCATCGCGTTGCCGCGCCGCACTGTGACGCACGTCACCTGCCTCCGGAGCCGGCACATGGCACTGTCCGCCCGGTTGCAGGTCGGCGGCAACGACGGCGTGACGTGCAACGGTCATCCAGCGTGCCCCGGCAGTTTGGGGGACGCGTCGCATGCCATTCGCTTTCGGTTTTCTGGCAGCACTCACGCCCCCGATCATCGTCACCGCGCCAAACGGGGCACTGGCGCCGGCTTGATCTTGCAAACCGACGCGCAGCGCCAGAACTTGGATCTGATCGAGGCTTATTGGCGCGCGCTCGCACCAAGTGCGGTGCGCGATTTCGCCCTGCGCTGGTGGCCGATCTGCGTGCCAGCGTGGACGGCCATGGCCCCTACGCGCAGCGGGAGATTGCCGACCTCATCTCCCGCCTTCTCTTTGGCATCATGGATCCGCCGACCTAGGCGCCGCGGCGGATCTGCGGGCGAAGCGGCAACGGGTCCCGCGATTGCTCCCTCGTCGTCGGCGTGATGCCATCCGCATGGTCCTCCAGCGCCGACAGCGCCTCCCGCATCGTGGGATAGCGGCCCAGGTCCTTGCCGAACGCGCACTCCCACACCACGATGCGGTCGCCCTGCCGTGCCACCCCCCAGCGGGCCCAGACGGTGCCCGGCGCGTAGATCAGCACCAGGTCGGGCTCACGCGGTTCACTGCCACCCTCGTGCACCACCACGCGCGCGACGCCAGGGTGGTCGCACGCGGACTCCCACAGGCAAAGATCGATTTTATCCCGCGTGAGCAGACGATCGCCCAACGGTTCGCGGTTGGAGAATGGAATGACGGTGCACATGGCGCCCTGCATCTGCTGTTCGCCACCGTTGTAGTTACGCAACTGCATGTTCACGTTTGACCCGCGTCACATCCAATCGGCCGCTGCAACGTCGCGCCCGCGCTGGGGCTGTGCCAATGTAACTTCTCCAGCCCGGAGTGTCGGTGGCATGAACACGGTGGCCGATGCCGCTGATGACGCAACCCAGCATGCGCGCCTGCTCGCCCGCACGCCGATGTTCAAAAGCATCGCGCCCGAGCATCTGCGCCACCTGACCGACCGTGCCATCGCCCGGTCGATGCACGCCGGCGACATCCTGTTCCGCCGGGGCGACCCCGGTACCAGCATGTTGGTGATCCTGGCCGGCCAGATCCGCATCGCCCTGCCCGGCCACGAAGGGCGCGAGCAAGTGTTGCGCATCCTGCAACCGGGCGATGTACTGGGGGAGTTGGCGCTGCTGGACGGGCGCAACCGCACCGCCGACGCCGTGGCCGAAACCAATGGCCGCCTCCTGCAGGTCGAACGCCGCGACATGCTGGAGGCGATGCGCAGCAACCCGGACCTCGCCTTGGCCGTGCTCACGATGCTGACCGAGCGGTTGCGCGCCACTAACTGGCTGCTAGAGTCGATGCTGTTCTACGACGCCGGAGGCCGGCTGGCCGCGACCCTGCTGATGCTGGCGCAAGGCCGCCCCGGCGGCCGCGTCGACATCACCCAGGGCGCCCTGGGCGAACGCATCGGCGCCGCGCGGGAAACGGTGAACCGCCGCCTCCGCGACTGGCAGACCGAGGGCATCCTGTCGCTGGAGCCCGGCCGCATCATCGTGAAGGACCTGGTGGCGCTACGCCGCTACGCCCCGCCCACCGACATGGACAATGGCGAGATCCCGCAGATCTGGTAGCCTGCCTAGCGGGAGCGCCCGACGAATTCGGCGCGTCCAACCAACTCCGCCCGGCCCACCAGATCGGCCCGGCGCACCTCGTTGCCCCCGGTCACGTTGTTGTCGCCAGCCATCTCGTGCAGCAGCAGATCCTTGATCCAGCCGATCCGGATGTCGATCCGGACCGCCATGTCCAACTGGTCGAACGTCCACATCTGAACGCCCTCCGTGAACACCTCGGACTTGAACTCGATCCCGACCACACCGATCGACGCATCCGGTGCCTCGAAGCCGGACTGCACCGGCACGCCCTCGGCGAACACCATGAACACCACCGGCTCCGGCAGCTTATAGTAGTTGCCGAGGTAGCTGAAACCGTAGATGCGGGCCAGGCTCGGCGTGAGACCGGCCGTCTTTGCAGCACGCAGCGACGCGGCAAGTTGGTGATTGGCGCTTTTGGACACCGCCACGTCGTTGACGGTTAGCCCGGTGAAGGGTCGCCCGAACATTCTCACGGTGCCGGGCGCCAGCAGCCCCTCACCCAGCGGATCCCCATCGAATAACTTATCAGTGGCCTTCGGCATGCTGGGTCTCCTCGTAATCGTCGTCTGTCGGGCGAACCGTATTGTTCAGCGCAGGCAATGCAGTCAGTGGCCGTGCCCACGATGGTTCCGCCGCACCATGCTGTTCGCGTGGAGGAACGCAGCGTGCTCGCTTTCCCGGCGCCGGGCCGGATCGCCGCTTACATAGCAAATCGTCTCGCGCTCAACAGTCAGATACGGTCTCGGATCGATGCCACGGTCCAGGAACAAGTGCAACATGGCGCGGATATGCTGTCGTTCGCCCAGGCGGCAAACGGCAGCTAGCACGCAGGCGGCGACGCGCGCGAAATTCAGCGTCTCCGGATGCAGCATGTGCATCGCTTGCGCCATGCCGTAGCCGACGGCATCCCGCGCCTCCAGCAGCGCGTCGGCGAAGGCGGCGGGGAATTGGTCGAACTGCCGGGCGAAATGCCGGTGCAATTGCGGCAGCACCCGTTCGACATGCGCCGGTTCGGCATTGCGGGCATCCATCTCCGGCCCCACCAATCCCCGCGCCGCCAGGCGGTTTTGGAAAACCTCGGCCAGCAGATCGAAGATCGCCCCCGTCAATGGCTCACCCAACGCGTGTTGGTTGCGGTCCTTGCCCGTCGGGTCATCCCAATCGCCACTGGGCAGCAGGTGCAGGTCGGCGACGTCCGCCATGGTGGTCGCATTGGACGCCACGCGGATCTGCTGGTTGTCGGAATAGCGCCCGATGCGGTTGACCAGATTCAGCGCGTGCAGGTTCCCGCCGGTCTGCGTCAGCAATCGCACGATGACGGATTGAAACCGCAACACGCCGATCACGGCGACCAGATCGGCGAACGATTCGTGGAAGGCGAGGTACTCCGCCGTCAACGCGCCAGGCGCCGGCACGCCGACCGTGGCGAACAGAATCGCATGGCCAATCTCGTGCGCCACCACATCGAAATTCAGGCAGAACAGATGCTGCCGCTTCTGCTCGTTCACGATGATGCCGGTTTCCAGAAAGCCGGGACCGGAATGCGCGTTCGGCCAATCGACGGTCGGGATCAGCTCCAATTGCGGAATTTGCGGCGCGTGCCACCATTGTACGGGGCGGCCAAGATAATGCTCCCAAATATCCAGCGTGTGCCGCGCGCCGCCGTACAGATGCGCCGCCAGAAATTGCGGCGCCTCGACGGGGATCTGGTCGAAATGCCCAGCGCTACTTGGCATCGCCGGTGCGTATTCGCGACCACGGAACGGCGGCCCATACTCCGGCGGTTCGTATTCTGTCTTGTCCACCGCATTGGCGACATACATCTGGTCGTCCGCCGGCCCCGGGCGCACGCTGCCCGGCCGCGGCGACAGGAACGCCGTCTCGGGTTCCGCATAGCCGGCGAACAATTCCGGAAACAGCCGAACGCGCGTGCCGCCCCCGTGCAGCGCCCCAGCCTGCAAATGGCGCGCGGAATAGATCAAGCCAGCCCCTCCACGTCGAGCCGGAACCGGCACAGGACAGCAGCCCGGAAATCATCGGCACCACCCCAACCCAGCGACGCAGCGAATGCCTCGACCGAGGCAGGATGGCCGCCGGGCAACCGAGCGAAATACCAATCGAGCGCGGCATCCATCATCGGCCCCTGCAGACTGGCAGCGGGCAACGCCCGGCTTTGGTCCGCTTGCCGCAACAGGCCGCCAAGCGCCCCGCTGGCCCGCAACTCGTCCACCAGCGCGCCCAATGGCGGATCGTTCGGAATATGGTCGGGCGTGGTCTGCAACAGGCGAACCAATGCCGCCTCGTCCAGACGGTTTTCGCTCAGCCACCGATCCAGATCATCGCGCAGGCCCAAGCCGCGGGCAAGCCGGAAGGTCGAGAGAACCTGGCGCAGATCGCCGGGTTCGGCGGGCCGGGTGGCAATCCGGCCGGCGGCGGCAACGCTGGCCGCGCGCCATGCTGCCGGGTCCAGCCGAAGCTGATCCAGCGCCGCGGCAATCTCCGGATCCGCTGCATCGCCACACCGCTCCGCCCCCGCCACGAAATTGCGCCAGGCAAGCGGGGCGTTGAATGCAAACGGCGCCTCGAACGGCTGCGTGGTATCGGCCGCCGCCATCGCGTCCAACAGTGCCAATGCGTCCGCCTGCTTGCACGACGTGTGAAACCGCGCCAGCGCCATGCCTGCCAGCCGATCCAGCGCCGCCAGGGTGCGTTGACGGTAATGGATCGCTTTCATGGCCGCCGCCAGCCGCAGCACGGTGGTTTGGTCGATCGCACCGTCGGCCAGTGCCGCCAGCAGCGTGGTCCGGATGTCGACCATCGCGACGCAGAGTGGGCGATACCCGAATTCGGCCGGGGCATGTTCGACCGCCACCTCGTCATCATCCTCGAACGCGTCGGCAAAACCGCCAAACTGCCCATCGCGATACGCGGCGAAGATCCGGCCAATCCCCACCATCCCGAACGCGTGCAATTCGGCCGCCCGCAAGGCGCCCATCGATGCCGCCCCGAACACATGCACGCCCTGCGACATCGCCCAAAGCAATTCCCGATGCCACACGGCCGGGGCGCCACCGAACACCCCGTCGACCAATCCGATCGCGCCCGGCCGATAACGTTGCACGGCGCGCCACACATCGCCCTGCCGCGCCGGGGGCAGCACGGTCGCCGCCAGACGCGCCCGCGCCTCGTCCGCAGCCAGGGTCGGGCCAATGAAAACCAGCGTCCTCAGGATGGCATCGCCCTGGCGCGCGCCCCAGGCCAGTAGCCGCCGCCCGGCCGGGTCCATGGCCCCTCCAGCCCCGGCACGATGACGCGAACGACCGGAATGCCAAATTCCGGCCGCTCCAGATCGATCCAGACTGCGCCTCCAGCCCCGGCGTCCTCCAACGCGGCACACACGATGCGCAAATCGTCGCCGATCGTCGGCCCCGCGCAATCCGGTGCCTCGTGGTAATCGCGTTCCCCCGGCCCGCGCATCCAGGCCCGCGCCGCCGCGCGACGGCGACGCGTCGCGGGTTCGCCGTATCCCTCCACCGGCAGGTCGTCGCGCGCGCCGGAAATCACCGTCAGCCGCGCCTGCGCCGCCTCCCCCACCGCCCGCAGCAGCGCCACGGCCCGGTCGGGGTGGCAGCCACAGCCAAGTTCCGGCTGCACCCCATCGGCCCCATCCAGCAGGCAGGCGAATGCCGGCACCCGAATGTCGGACGTCACGTCCCAAATCTGCGCGGCCACCCCGGCATCGGCGATCCATTTCAACCAGGCGCGCGCCGCCGGGTCATCCACGCTGGCCATGTTCAAGGCGCACCGATCCTGCATCACCGCTGGCATCGCCTGCCACAGCGCCACGGCATCCCGCTCCACCACCTCGCACAGCGCGTGCACCAGCGCCTCCTGCCGGTGGTTGCCGCTGGCCAGTCCGTTCGTGGTGGCCTGAAGATCCGCATTGGCCCCGATCGCCGCCGCCGTCAGGTCCATTCGCACCAGGTCGAACGGCACCCAGACACATCGCCCATCCGCAAGGCTCGTGCCCGGCGTCCACAGTAGCGGCTGGCCGCGCAGATCGCCGGGCCCGGTGCGGGCCAGCGTGTGTGGATCCAGCGCGGCGCCATGCCGCCCGATCTCCGCGAAGCGACCCTGGCGCAGCGGCAGATCGGCGGTCTCCGCGTGAAACGTCTCGATCGCCTCCATCACGGCAGACACCTTGGCCGCCGCCAGAGTAGCGCCCTTGCCCTGATGCACCGCGATGGTTTTGGAATTCGGGCGATAGGCGGCCGCGACCGGGATGCCGATCGTGTCCAGCCCGGTCAGCACCGCAACCCGGGTAATCCCCGCCGCGGCTGCGATCGGCGCCACCCGGGCCAAAGTCTCCTCCGGCGTCGCCGATCGATGAGTGCCCTGCCGGAACACTTTCTCGGCTGGCCCGGCGGCCGGGTTCAGCACGCCTGCTTCACACGCAATCGCTGGTGCAATCCATTCAGGGCCTGGTCGGCTCGCTGCCACTCAGCGCCCTCGTGGTCGGGCGCTGCGTCCAACCCCTGCTGCAGCACGGCCACGGCTTCCGCCAAATCCCCGCCCTGCGCCAACGCGGCACCCCGGTCGGCGGCGATGCGCAGGCCCAGCGTCGCCACGCCCTGCGCCGTCGCGATATCCGCGGCCTCTGCCAAGATGGGCTGCACCAGCAGGCCCGACCGGCAGGCTGCCATGGCCGCCGCGGTGATGCGCAACACCTCCGGCAACCAGATCCGCAGGCCGGTGGCGGCGAACTGGCTGCGCGCCGCAACCAACTCCGTCAGCGCACGCTCTGGATTACCAGCAGCCAATAGTGCCTCGGCCAACAGGCAGACGAATATCGGGAAATCTTCGCTCGTGCCGATGTCCTTCTGCCGCGCAAACCCCTCCCGCAGCAGGCGCAGCCCCCCAGCCGCGTCCTCCTGCACGGCGGTGGCCCAGCCGCGGTAGATCTGCACCTTCGCCTCGTAATCGGCCAAACCATGCTCGATCGTTGCGTCGGCCAGTTCCTCCGCGGCCTTGAACGCCGCCGCGTGGCTCTGCCGCATGGCATGAAACGTCAGCGCGCAATCCATGCTGTGGACCAGGCTGCCGCGATGGCGCAATTGCCGCGCCCAACCCAGCGAGCGTTCGTGATGCGGCCGGCCGCCCCCGGTGCGCCCCTGCATCCAATGCACGAAGGCGAGTTGCCCGTGCCCGCAGGCCCGTGCGTCGTGCCCGTATACCGTGGCGTGTTGCCGCCAATCATCCTCGCCGTACAGCGCCAGCCCAGCCTCGATATGCTCGCAGCAACGCTCGAACTGGCCTAGATTATAGGTGCTGGCCCAGTTGCAGTGATGCGCCTGCATCAGCGCGCCCGGGTCGCCGTGCATATGCGCGCGTTGCAGGATCCAATCCGTCCGCTCCCGCTTGATGCGGAAATCCTTCGCCAGCCGCTGCCAGCCCCAATACAGCGGAAAATGCGCCGGCTCCTCCGCCAGGCTGCGGCACAACTCGTAGGACCGGTCGTAATGCTCGCGGGTTTCGGCCGCACCGGGGCCGTTCAGCGCCATCAGCACCGGGCCCAACAGGGCGAGCAATTCCACCTCCAGCTTGGCCCGCTCGGGCGATGCCGCCGTCGCCTCCACCGCCGCCAGGCCGCGCCGCAACAACCGGCTCGCCTCCGTGATGGCGGACGTCGCAACCGCCCGCCGCCCCGCCTCCACCCAGCATTCGGCAGCGGCGGCGAACTGCCCGGCCTCCGTCAGATGCAGGGCCAGGATCGCGGGCTGGTCGTTCGCCACGTTGGGATGAAGCCGCTGCAGCGCGCCCGCCGCGCGTTCGTGCAGATGGCGGCGAGTGTCGCGCAACAGGCTGCTATAGGCGATGTCGCGTACCAGCGCGTGGCTGAACACGAAATCGTCGGCGCTGGCCGTATCCCGCCGCAGCACCCCGCCTTCGACCAGGCTCAGCAACGACTCGTCCAACTCGGGCCGCGGCAGGCCCATGACCAGGCCCAGCAACACCCGGTTGACCCGGCGTCCAATGACCGACGCCGCCTGCGCCAACTCCTTGGACACCCCAGCGCGGTCCAGCCGCGCCATCAGCGCCTCCTGCAGCGAGGACGGTACGTCCTGGCCATGCCCATCGCCCCACCGCAGCGACCCGGTGCCGGTGAAGCCCAGGCGGATCTGCCGAATCACCGCCTGCACGAACAGCGGCACGCCATCCGTCCGCTCCACGATGCGGGCCAGCAGGGATGCCGGCATGTCCGCCGTGCCCAGCAGGTCGGCCGCCATCGCGCGCACCTCATCCTGCCCCAGCCGATCCAGCGTGATGTCGACGATCGGGCTCTCGGCTGGCCAGAACGGTTGCAAATCCGGCCGCGTCGTCAGCAGCAACAGCAGCCCGGATGGCCCGACCCGTTCGAACAGCCGCGCCAGCAACTCGCTGGTGCTGGGGTCCAGCCAGTGCGCGTCCTCCACCAGGATGCAGCCCGGCCCGGCGCCCGCGTTCGCAATCAGCATGTCGCTCAGCGCCGCCAGCGTGCGGTCGCGTTGCTGCCTGGCACTGACGTCGGCCAGCCGCGCGGCGTCGAATGGCAGCCCGGCCAACTGCGCGATCAGGTCGGCCGCAACCTCCCCGCCCGTCGCAGCGTCCCGCAGCCGCCGCGCCCGTGCCGCGCCATTCACCGCGGCGTAGTCCCGCAAATACTGGGCAATGGGGAAGAACGGCGTGTCGAAATCCAGGTCCGACCCGGCCAGCGTCACCACCGCACCGGCAGACAACCCGTTGCGGCGCATGAAGCTCTCGACCAGCGCGGATTTGCCCACCCCCGCCTCGCCCCGGATCAGCACCACCCGCCCGGCGCCGGCCTTGGCCTCCTGCCACAGCATATCCAGCGTGGCCGACTCGCTGGACCGCCCGCGCAACGGCAGCGTAACGTCGAACCCGGCCGTCCGCGGCAGCCCGCTCGCCTCCCGCACCACGCGCCAGCACCGCACCGGCTCGCCCAGCCCCTTCAACTCCCGCAGGCCGAGGTCCTCGGTGACGAACAAATGCCCGACCCGGTCGTATGTGGTGTTGCCCACCACCACGCCGCCGGGTGGCGCCGCCACCTGCAGCCGGGCAGCCAGGTTCAGAACCGAGCCGGTCGCCGAGAGCGGATCCGGCCCATCGCCATCGAACAGATCGCTGAGGATGACGCTGCCGGTGGCGATCCCGATCCGCACCGCCAATGGCAGATCCGGATACGGACGGATCGACTCCATCGCCCCATTGATCTCCAACCCGGCACGAACCGCACGCAACGGATCGTTCTCATGCGCCACCGGGTAGCAGAAATAGGCCAGGATCCCATCGCCGAGAAACTTCGCGACATAGCCGCCCATCCGGTTGATTGCCGCGGCACACCGCTCCCGGAACTCGGTCAGGACGTCCAGCATCGCCTCATCGCCGATCTGCTCGCCCAGGCCGGTCGAGTTCACGATGTCGATGAACATCACCGTCAGCGGCCGGCGTTCGCCCTGCACCAGGCGGTGGGCACGCTCGGCCTCGATCGCATCGGGCGGCGGCGCCGGCCATCGCGCCGCAACCTCCCGCTGGAACCGCCGCCGCTCGCCCAACAGCAAGCCCAGCCCACGAAGGTCTTCATCCGTCAGCGACGGCACCTCCGCCAGCGTGATCCGCTCCGCCTGAAACGCGGCGATGCGATCCTCCAGGCCTAGGGAGCGGAGCCATTCTTCCAACCGAGCGTCCTCGTCGTACTTCGGGAAACTAGCGTGAATTGGAATGAATCTGCGAGCCACTTTCGGTTTATTCGGTCCGTTCCCAATCTGCCTCGATCTGTTCCAGCGTCTTGCCCCGGGTTTCCGGCACCAGTGTCCAGGTAAAAACGAACCCGCCCAGGCTGAACACGGCGTAAATGAAGAACGTCAAACCCGCGCCCACCCCATCGATCAACAGCAGGAAGGTGAGCGCGACGGCAAGGTTTGCGCCCCAATTGGCGAAGGTTGCGGCCGAGGTGCCCTGCCCCCGTGTCGCCAGCGGGAAGATCTCCGAAATCAGCAGCCAGAACACCGGCCCCAGCCCGACCGCGAAGAACCCGACATAGGCCGCCAGGCTGAGCGCGGTGATCCAGCCCAAAAACCCCCCGCTGCCACCCAGCAGAAACCCGGTCCCCAGCACGCACAGCGAGGCCGCCATGCCGGCCAGCCCCGTCAGCAACAATGGCCGCCGCCCGGCCCGGTCGACCAGGCGCATGGCCACGATCGTCATCACCACGTTCACCAACCCGATACCCGCCGTGGCCAGGATGGTGGCCGAGTTGCTGCCGAGTCCGGCCGCCTTGAAGATCGCCGGGGCGAAGTAGATGACCGTGTTGATGCCGGTCACCTGCTGGATGATCGCCAGCCCCACCCCGATGATCAGCGGCTTGTAGTTGCGCTGGGCGGCAAGCTGGGCCCGGCGCTCGACATGCGCCTCCTTGTGTAGATCGGCGCGCAATTCGGCCAGCTCGGCATCGGCCACCGCCGGGTCGCTGCGCAGCCGCAGCAGGGCGGCCCGTGCGGCGTCGTTTCGGCCATGGCCGGCCAGCCAGCGCGGACTCTCCGGCACCGTCAGCATGCCGCAGAACAGCACCAGCCCCGGCACCGCCCCCAGCCCCAGCATCCAGCGCCACCCGGCGTCGTAGGACAGGACGTAGCCGACGAGATAGGAAACCAGGATGCCGATCGTAATCATCAACTGGTTCAGCGACACGATGGCGCCCCGCCCGGCCGGGGCCGCGATCTCCGCCAGGTAGATCGGCGTCAGCATCGAGGCAACGCCGATGCCCGCGCCCACCAGCACCCGGCCAACGATGAGCACGCTGAGCACGGGCGCGATCGCGGACACCACGCCGCCCAGCACGAAAATGGCCGCCACGACGAGGATCACCGGACGGCGGCCAAACCGGTCCGACAACCAGCCAGCCCCGATCGCGCCGATCGCCGCCCCGCCCAGGGCGACACTGGTCAGCACACCCTGCATCAGGGCGCTGAGCTGAAAGGCTTGCTTCAGGAACGGCAGGGCGCTCGAAATCACCCCGGTGTCGTAACCAAACAGAAGCCCGCCCAGCGCGGCGACGAGGGCGATCAGGCTTTGTGACACGGCTGGTTCTCACCCCTTGGTTGACGCCGGGTTTTAGACCACGACGACCGGGAATGTGCTACGCGGCAGTCCTGCCCACCGTCTGGATTGCCAGCGCGGTCACCGACGTCGCGGCCAGGATGGCAACGATGGGCAGGCTGGTGTGCAGGGTGAACAGCCCGATGCCGGATGAAATGACCGCGCCCACGCCAAGCTGGATAAACCCCAGCAACGCCGCCGCGCTGCCTGCATTGCGCGAGAACGGCGCCATCGCCATCGCTGCGGCGTTCGGGTAGGTGACCCCGGTACACGCCAGCACCACGAAGAACAGCGCCAGCGTGCTGTATAGCCCATACCAATCCGCCAGGCTCCCCAGCAGAAACAGCAGCGCCGCCGCGACCTGCACGCCGAGAAACCTGCCGAACAGGACCCGGGCATCATACCGCCGCAACAGCAGCACATTCGCCTGGCTGCCACCGATGAACCCACCCGCCAGCAGCGCGAAACTGAGGCTGAACAGCGCCGGGGTGAGGTGGAATTGCTCCATGAAGATGATCGGCGCACCCGCCACATAGGTGAACAGCCCAGCGAACGAGAACGCCCCGGCGAACGCATACGGTGCGAAACCGCGATCCCGCAGGATGGCGCCATACTCCGCCAGGATCGGACCGGGCCGGAGGGAGATCGCGCGGTCCGGCGGATGCGCCTCCGGCAGCACAAACCAGGTCACCACCACGATGACGGCCACGATCGCGGCCAGCACCCCGAACACGGCACGCCACCCCGCCACCGCGATCACCAGCCCGCCCACGGTCGGGGCAAGCAGTGGCGACACCGCGATGAACAGGAACAGCATCGACAGGATGCGGGCGTTGTCCTCGACTGGGAAGAAATCCCGCACCATCGCGACCGACGCCACCTGCGCCCCGCATCCCCCCAGCGCCTGCAGAAACCGGATCGCGATCAGGCTCGGCAGCCCCGTCGCCATGGCACAGCCAGCCGACGCCGCGATGTAGATGAGCAAGCCGAGGCACAGCGGCAGCTTGCGCCCGAACCGGTCCAGCACCGGGCCATAGACCACTTGCCCCACCGCAAGCCCGATGAAGTAGCTGGATAGTGTCGCCGCCACCTCGGACGTCGCGACACTGAACGCCTCCGCCACCCCGGGGAAGGCTGGCAGATACATATCGATAGAGAAAGGGCTGATGACGCCGAGTGCGCCCAGCAGCGGGATGAGAAACACCGGCGCGGTTCGCTGGGCAGCCAATGGCGTATCGGTCTCCGGAAGCATCGCGCGTCCCGGAGCGTTAACGGACGGGATGGTGAAGCAGGTTTAGAGCGCGTGCAACTTCCCGGCGTATTCCAGCCGCGCAATCTCACCCGGCATCAAATCCAGATACCGCGCCTGGTCTGGCAATGTGACCCGGAGCCCTTTGGCCGTCACCTCGACCGACACCACGCCCGGGTGCAGGATCTGCTGCTGCCCGATCAGCGGTTGCACGGCAACGGTGCCGGACACCTCATACCGCTGCCCCACCCTAATGGTCGCCGACATCGTTTTGACTCCGTATTCACGAGATATTCCCAGCGCATTCTGCCTGTAACCTAGTGTTGCGGATAATCACGGCTCCGCGAGACGGTCCAGCTCGCCAAATCCTCCTTCAGCGACTTGTTGAAACCATCGTGAGCCGTCGATCGTCATACTCCGGCACGCCAAAGCCCGGCCACGGCGGCAGGGAAGCGCCCCTGCCGCCGTGTCGGTTCAGCCGGTGACGGGCTGCAGGACCAGCATATCCTCCGCATCCACCTCCTCCAGGGAGCGGCCGCGGGTTTCGATGCCGATTGTCGCCACGATGAGCGCCTGTAGGATGAACCCGCCGGAGATCAGCGCCAACACGCCCGTCAGCCCGTAGCTGATGTAGAGCGCCGTCACCAGGAACGGGATGCCGACATTGGCCAGCCGCCCGGTCGTGCTGCACAGGCCCACACCGCGCATCCGCACGCTCGTTGGGAACAGTTCCGGCACGTAGGCCGCGATGCTGAGCGCGCCGACCGCGAAGATCATCACCACCAGGAAGAACCCGACCGTCAGCAGCGGCACCGGATCGGTCATGTGCGGGTAGACCAGGCCCAGCGCGCAGGCCGCGATCGACAGCACCACCGTGCCCCATTTGCGTCCAACCGATTCCGACATGGCGTAGCCCAGTACCGAGCCGACCGGCGCGCCCAACGTCATGATCGCCGTGTAGCCGAGCGAGGAGGTGACGGTCATCCCCTCCTTCACGAAGAAGGTCGGCATCCACCCGATGAAGCCATGGGTGATCAGGTTGTTGATCACGTTGATCGAGATGCCCGTGATCGTGCGGCGTAGCAGACGCCCCTGGAACAGTTGCGTAACACTGGTCCGCGGTACTACCGGCGCCACGCCAAGCCGGGCCGGTGTGACGTCGGGTTCGCGGCCCAGCGCCTCGGTCTCGATCACCCGCGTCAGCGCGTCGGCTTCGGCGATGCGGCCCTTGCTTTCCAGCCAGCGCGGCGACTCCGGCATGTTCTTGCGCATCAGCCAAACGATGCCCGCACCGACGCCCGCAATCGCGAACATCCAGCGCCATCCCAGATAGGGAATGATCAGCCAGCCGCCGAACGTCGCCACCATCAGGGCGGAGTTGGTGCAGAAATGCATGATCGACGCCGCTTTGCCACGCGTCGCCGGCGGCACGAACTCACTCAGCGTCGCGTAGCCAAGCACGATTTCCGCGCCTAGGCCCAACCCCATGATGAAGCGGAACCCGCTGAGCCACATGATCGAGGGCGCGAACGCCGCCGCCAGCGACGCCAGGCCGAACAGCGCCAGGTTGAACTGGTAGGAGAACCGGCGGCCATACCGGTCGCCGAGAATGCCCGACACCCAGGCGCCGATCATCATGCCCAGGAAGGTGCAAGACAGGAACCATGCATTGTTCTGCACGGTGGAAAACCCGTCCCGAACCATCGCACCCAACACGCCCGCGGCGAGATAGATATCGAACCCATCGAAGAACATGCCCGCCCCGATAAGGGCGAGCGTGCGTCGATGGAACGAAGAATTTGGCAGCCGGTCCAACCGCTGGCCGACCGTCATTTGTACACTCATACGCTTTCCCCCCTTATTCGGCAGTTCATGCCGTGTTTATCCAACCGTCTTTGTCGCCGTGTTCGGCCTCAGCGCAGATCGTTGAGCGGGATGTCGACATCCAGCAGTGGCGCGTGCTGTTGCGCGCCATAGACGTCGGTGTCACCGAAATCGCCGGCCGGAACCAACCGCGGCAGCGTCGCCTTGAACGCCGCGGCGGTGTCGTAGGGCGTGAACAGCACGTCCTGCTCCGCCACGCCGTACAACTTGGCGAACAGCGCGGCATTCAGCACGCCCGTAGCCTTCACCCGGCGATACAGATCATGGTCCTCGAACAACACGTCGATGGTGACCATGAACGGCCCGGCGTTCTTGCTCTTGCAGATCTGCGCGATGTCGCGAATGCGTGCCATGGTCCGTCCTCACACAGTCTCATATTCGATCGGGAACATCTCGTACGGGTCTTTGGGTGTGACCACGTGGAAGACGCTGAAGCGATACATCGCGCCGAGTTCGATGTCGGACGGGCTGTAAGGAAACGCCATATTCCCCTCCTTGCAGAGCCGCCCCGGGAAATCGGCATGCAGCATCGACGTGCGCGCCATGGCCAGCACGGCGTTGGCGATGTCCTGCGTCTTACCGAGTACCTCGATCACGAAGCCCAGTTCGTGCGACGTGATTTCCTTCACCGGCTCCCACCCCGCCATCACGCCATCCTTGCCGTAGGTCCGGACCAGCATGGTGTAGTCGGTGGGTGGCACGCCAAACGAGGCCGCTTTGGCCGCCACTTTGGCGCGGTGCGTCTCTAGATAGCTGTCGACCTGGCCGATCAACACCGGATCGCGTGTGCCGCAAATGCTGATCGCCCGGAACCCGGCCTCCTCCACGCCTTCCAGCTTGATGGTGTAGGTCTTGGCCGGCGTCCACGTCATCCCGCTGACCTTCACTGCGCGATCGTTGATCGCCTCGAACACGCACTCGCTGGTGTCCAGCAGGCCGCCCGGTTCGGTGTGGTGGATCGGGCTGCTATTCTCGTGCAGCGCGAAATTGGCAACCGCAAGCGGCGTGGAGCGGCGGATCGGGTTCGGCGGTTCGCAGATAATGTGGTCGTCGCGGACCCGCAGGAAAATGTTGTCCGGCTCCTTGGGCACGGTCGGCTCGGCGCCGCATTCCAGCATCTTGCCGGCATACCAGGACGGCGCCGGGTTGAAGCCCGCGCGGATCGCTGGACCAGCCCATTGCGCCGGGTCACTGCTGCGCCCGGCCAGAATTACCTGCGCGCCGCCATCCAGCGCACGCGCAATCGGTTCCGGCCCCATCATGCCGACGATGCGGGTTGCCCGCTTCACCGTCGCCGCATCCAACGGCTTCATCTTGGCCAGCGGACGCGTCGCGCCTGCGTTGATGCGCTCGATCAGCGACTCAGCACTCTGCTCGGAATGGATCAGCGCCATGCGGAAGGACAGGCCTTCTTCCCGCGCGATCTCCCGCACCAGCGTGGCAGTGTCCTGCAGATGCGGCTCGCCACCGGCACCGCCGGACGTGCCGATGATGCAGGGGATCTTCGCCGCCACGGCCGCGATCAGCATCAGCCGCAAATCCCGCTTGACCGACAGGCGCGAGCAGAAGGACTTCCCGGCGCCAAGATAATATGGCCCCGGATCGGTGCTGCCGCCGTCGCAGCCAATGACGTGCGGCTCCCAACTCATCCCGATCTTCAGCGATTCTTCGGCGTATCCGTAGCCAAGGATGCCGGAGGTGGACAACATTCTATATTCGTTCAACGCATGCTCCTGGAGCAGATCTTCTGCGAAATCGGCGGTCTACGAGGCGTCGCGCATCGGCTCGGTGCGCCAGTCACCCGCATTGGGGCGCGGCAGGCCAAGGTTTTCGCGCAGCGTCGCCCCCGCATAGTCCTTGTGATACAGCCCGCGCCGCTGCAATTCGGGCACGATGTAGCGGGCGAAATCCTCGAACGCACCCGGGCTATGCGTCGCCGCCAGCACGAAGCCGTCGCACGCCCGCGCGTTGAACCATTCCTCCATCTGGTCGGCCACGGCGGCCGGCGTGCCGCAGAAGATCGGGAACTCCCCGATCGTGCCGCGACCGGAGAAATGCACGAAATCGCGCACCGTCGGGTTCGGCTTGCCGCTCATCGAAATCACCCGCTCGCGGAAACCATCCCACGACAGCTTGCGCAACTCGTCATCGGTGAATTCGGAATCCATGTCCTTGCTGCCGAAGTCGAAATTCAACGCCTCGGACAACAGCACCACGGCATCGACGGGTTTGGCCAGGGCGCGGATATACTCGCGCTTTTCCTCGGCCGCCGCCTGCGTATCGGCAACGCACACGTAGCAGGCCGGGCACACGTTGACGCTGTCGGGGTTACGCCCGGCGGCAGCCACCGCGGCCTTCAACTCACCATACTGCTTCTTGCCCGCGGCAATCGTCGGATACACCACGAAGATCAACTCGCCCCACCGCCCGGCGAAGCTACGGCCGCGACCGCTCTGCCCCGCCTGGATCAGCACCGGATGCCCCTGCGGCGAACGCGGCACCGGCAGCGGCCCCTTGGACGAAAAATACTTCCCCCGATGGTGGAGCGCATGCACCTTGGCCGGGTCGGCGAACTTGCCATTCGCCTTGTCGACGATCAGCGCGCCGTCCTCCCAGCTATCCCAAAGGCCGAGCACGACCTCCATGAACTCGTCGGCCCGCTCGTAACGCAAATCATGCGCCAGATGCTCGGTGCGGCCGAAATTCTCCGCCTCCGAGTTGTTGAGCGAGGTGACGACGTTCCACGCCGCGCGTCCCTTCGTCATCAGGTCCAGCGTGCCGAACAGCCGGGCCACATGGAACGGCTCGTAATAGGTGGTGGAATAGGTGACGCCCAAGCCCAGCCGGCTGGTCACCGCGCCGATCATGGTGACGATGGTCGCCGGGTCCATCTTGACCACGCGCACGCCGTTCTCGACCGCGGCGCGATAGTCGTTGCCGAAGATGTCGGGCAGCGCCAGGCGGTCGTCGAAGAAGGCCAGGTGGAACTTCCCCTCCTCCATCACCCGGCCCAGGCGCTGGAAATACTCTGGCGAGGTGAAATCGGTCGCCCCCGCCGGGTGGCGCCACGAGCCTGGCGAGATGGAGCAATTCTGCGCCTGCAGGAACCCCACCATCTTCATCTGCCGTTGCGTTTCGCTCATCGAGCGGCTCCTTCCTCGTCTTGGACCTTTTGCCGGTCGGAAATGACCGGATGTTGCGCAATCGTTTGTCCGCGCTAAGTCGGATCTAAATTGAGTTGTCACCTCACTGTCAACTGATATCATTCGATCATTGCTAGCGCTTTGAAGTCTAAAACTTTGCTGCACTGCGATGCGTTGCGCAAATGTTTGCCCATTCGGCGATTATGGTATGCTGATACTTATGCGAGATCCGACTCTATCGAACCGCCGCGCCACCATCGTCACCCTGTCGCGTGAGGCAGGCGTGGCGCCCTCCACCGTCTCCCGTGCCCTCAAGGGCGAGGGACGCATCTCCGCGGAGATGCGAGCCAAGATCGGCCGCCTGGCGAAGGAACTCGGCTACACCCCCCACGCCTCCGCCCGAACCATGTCATCAGGCCGCAGCGGCCTCATCGGCATCGTCGGCGGTCCGGCGGACAACCCGTTCTATACCGAGCTGCTGCACGAAACCGTTCGCCAGGTCGTCGACCGCGGCATGCGCATGCTGATGATCCATGCCGGCACCGGGCCCATCGAAAGCCGCACGGCGGATGCGCTGCTGCAATACCAGGTGGATGGCTGCCTGTTCAGCTCGGTCGAGTTACCGTCTAAAATCGCCAGCGTGTGCGCGGCGAACGGCGTGCCGGTGGTGATGGTCAATCGCGTGGCGCGGCTGCACTCCAGTGCCGTCACCTGCGACAACGCCATTGGCAGCGCGCAGATCGCCGAATTGCTGGTGCGCGGCGGCCATCGGCAGATCGCCCTGGTCCGCACCTCCAGTTCCTCCTCCACCGGGATCGAGCGGGATGCCGGGTTCACGCGCTACCTGGAACAGGCCGGGCTGCGGCCGATGCTGCGCCTGGATGGGCATTCCACCTACGAGGGCGGATTCGCCGCCGGGCAGCACATCGCCGCCCTGCCCGCCGGCAAACGGCCGGATGCAGTCTACGCCATCAGCGACATCATGGCGTTCGGTGTGCTGGACGCGTTCCGGCTGGCCGGGCTGCAGGTGCATGCCGACATGGCAGTGGCTGGGTTCGATGGCGTGCCGCAATCCGGCCGGCCGATCCACGACCTCACCACCGTGGAACAACCCTTGCCCGCGATGGTCGGCCGCGCGCTCGACCTGCTGCAGGCCCGCATGCTGGACAAGACGCTCACGGATGAAACCGTGTCGCTGCGGGGGCGGCTGATCATTCGCGGCTCCACCCGCCCGGTGCCCGACTACATGAGTGAGGTTTAGCAAGCAGCGACGGTTAGGCCAGCCGCAGCCGCCGCAGCCCCAGCAACCCCGCGGACCAGCCGACCGACACTATGAGTGCCGCAATCAGCGCCGCCGCGATCCCCAGTGGCGGAATGGCCAGATGCAGCACCAGCAGCATCACCCCGAACCCCAGCATGGCCCGCAGCGCATTGGCCGCCAGCAACGACGTCGCTACGCCGCCGATGCGCGGCTGCAGAATGACGATGAGGCTGGTGAGGCTGATCGGGAACACCGCGATGATCCCCGTCGCCTGCGGCCCCAGCACCGTGCTGATGGTCAACACCGTCAGCACGAAGGCGCCCACCGCCGCCCCGCGCAACGGCAGGTCGAACCAGCGCCTCCGAACCGACCCAGGCGCCGTCGCACCCGGCGGCGGCGTGGTGCCCAACAGCGCGAACCCGCCGCCGAACACCACGATGTTGACGGCCAGCGCCGTAACCGGTGTCCAAGCGATCCGTTGGATCGCCAGGCTGGCCGCAAACCAGGCCAGCAGCGCCAGCCCAAGCGGTGCCCAGGACGCGCTACGCCGCACCAGTCGCCCATAGACCAACAGGAACAACCCGGTCGAGGCATTGGCCGCACAACTGGCCAGCGCGCTGGCTGCCACGAAACTCGCATCGTGCTGCATCGCCAGGAACAAATAGGTCGGCCCGGTCGACACCGGGACACTGGCGATGAACGCCCCCCAGAACGGCCCGAGCGACTCGCCCAACGCCGACGCACACATGACCAGGATCGCGGTTGCCATTGCCCGGCCGAGCAACACCAGCCACGGCAGCGAACCCATGACGCCCCACCCTTCTAGGCGCCGGCAATCATCCGGCGCGCCCACTTCGACTGCCTGAAGCGTTCCACCCTGGCAACGCCGCCGCCAACCCCCCAGCCATGCGTCGCCCACCAGGCCATCGCAGATCCCGGCAACGCAGCGAGGCTCGACCGTCATGACGCAAAAATAAGGATTTTCGCTTAGCACCGGTTGCGATTCTAGGTTAAGCCCGCGCCATGCCGCGCGGAAAATGCTCGATTCGTGCTCCGTACGGCCAGGGTGCGACGAGGGAGAGATTGCGTGTCGATAACCGGACTGCGCCTACCGCGTAAACAGGGCTCGACGATCGGGAAGATTTTGGCCGTGATGGTCCTCGTCGTCATCCTGGCGGGCGCCGGCGGCTTCGTGGTCCTTGGCGCCTTCCCGCCCAAGGCCGCCGCGGTCGAGATCACCAAACCCCTGACGCTGCCGCCCACACCCACCGTGAGCGGCTGACAGGCCCGCCTTTCAACCAGGGCCTTTCAACTAGGGCCTTTCAACTAGGGCCTTTCAACCAGGGCTTTCGGAGCAAGACCTTCGAACCAGGGCAATCCGCTTGACCGCCGCCGATGCGCTCTCCAAGGGTAACCCCGTGTCATGAACAGCCCGCGCGGTTTGATGAAGCATCGGTTCCCACAAGCAAGCCCACAAGCACGGCCCCGGCTGCGACGGCCCACGGCGCACGATGTTGCCCGGGTGGCCGGCCTGTCACAATCCGCCGTGTCCCGGGCATTCACACCCGGCGCCAGCATCTCCGATGATGCCCGGCTGAAGGTGCTGGCGGCGGCGCAAACCCTCGGCTACCGCCCCAATATGATCGCACGCTCGCTCATTACCGAGCGCTCCGGCACCATCGGCCTCGCCATCGGCTATATGGAAAACCAGTTCTACCCCGCGATTCTGGAGGCGCTTTCGACCGAGTTCGCGGCCGCCGGGTATCGCCTGCTGCTGTTCACGCAGGGCCCACGCGACGATTCCGATCCGTTGCTGGACGAGGTGCTGCGCCATCGTGTCGACGCGGTCATCCTGGCATCCGTCCGCATGACCTCGAAATTCGCCGAAGAATGCTCCAAGGCGCAGGTCCCCGTCGTGCTGATCAACCGCCGGACCGAGGCCGAGATCGCCTCCAGCGTCACCGGGGAGAACCGCATTGGCGCCCAGGCCATCGCGGCGTTCCTGGTTGCCGGCGGCCACCAGCGCTTCGCCTACATGGCCGGATTGGAGGATTCCAGCACCAGCCGGGAACGTGAGGAAGGCTTCAGCG
This sequence comes from Acidisphaera sp. L21, assembly GCF_009765685.1. GTDB lineage: Bacteria > Pseudomonadota > Alphaproteobacteria > Acetobacterales > Acetobacteraceae > LMUY01. The sequence continues at coordinate 44,194 of NZ_LMUY01000071.1, forward strand.
AAGGCCTGGGCGCGCTGGGCCAGCCAGCCCCGCTGCGCGTCGTCGGGAACTACGATTTCGAGGCAGCCCGTGCCGGCACAAAGCGGCTGCTGTTGCGCAAACAGCCGCCCGACGCGATCTTCTGCGCCAACGACCACATGGCGTTCGCGGTGATCGAAACCGCCCGGTCCGAATTCGGCTTGACCATCGGCCGGGACATCTCGGTCGTCGGCTTCGACGACGTGGCGCTGGCGGCGTGGCCCAGCTTCATGCTCACCACTTATTCCCAGCCGATCCAGCCCATGGTGCATCGCCTGGTGGAAATCACCCTGCAGCACATCGAACAGGGCGGCGGCGACCCGATCCGCGATATCGTGCCCGGCGCGCTCATCATCCGCACTTCTGCCCGCCTACCGCAGTAGCGGCGCCTACTCCGCCGTCCAGCCACCATCGATGACCACCGAAGACCCGGTCATCAACGCCGAGGCCGCGGAGGCGAGGAACACGATCGCCCCCATGATGTCCTCCACCTGGCCAACCCGGCCGAGCTTGATCTTGCTCAACACGTCGGTCCGGAACGCCTCGCTCTCGAAGAACGGCCGGGTTAGCGGGGTTTCGATGAAGGTGGGGCATACCGTGTTGACGCGGATGCGATGCGGCGCCAGGTCGATCGCCATCGCCTTGGTCAACCCCTCGATCGCGTGTTTGGACGCGCAGTACACAGTGCGCCGGGCGCCGCCCACATGGCCCATCTGCGACGACACATGGATGATCGACCCGGCGATCCCAGCCGCGATCTGCCGCCGCGCCACCGCCTGCGCCACGAAGAACGCGGCCCGCACGTTCAGGCCCATGATCGCGTCGAAATCCGCGATGGTGACCTCGGCGAACGGCGCCGGGCGGTTGGTGCCGGCGTTGTTCACCAGCGTGTCGAACGGTGCGG
>NZ_LMUY01000071.1:45185-50591 GCF_009765685.1 Acidisphaera sp. L21
TCGATCTCGTCCCCGGTGCGGGCGACGAGGGTAACGTGCGCGCCCGCCTGCGCCAGCGCCGCCGCCGCCGCCAGGCCGATGCCCCGGCCAGCTCCCGTCACCAGCGCACGCTGCCCATCCAGCCGGAGCGAAGGCGTGCGTGGCAGCGTCATCGGCGTGTCCATGCTGAGGTCAAACCTTCCCCGGTGTGGTGTCGGCAGCATCCATCTCCCGCTTATGCCGGGCCAGCGCCATCAGCCGCCGATCCCGCCACGCGCTGCGCTCCCCCAGTTTGTCGGCGGGCAGCACTTTGCGCCGCTCCGCCTCGACCTTCGCGATCAGCTCTGGTGTCCAGGTCAGGTGCGCCGTGGTGGACGCCGCGATGCTTCGGTATAGCCCGCCAAGCCGCGCGGCATAATCCGCCACGCCGCCCGGCGCATTCAGGTCGATCGTCTCGAACGGGCCCATGAAGGACCAGCGGAGCCCAAGCCCATGCGAGACGGTGCGGTCGACGTCTTCCACACTGGCCAATCCGTCCTCCACCAGTCGCCAAGCCTCCATCAGCAACACGCCTTGCAGCCGGTTGAGGATGAATCCCTCCGCCTCCCGCGTCATCTCCACCGGCACCTGCCCCACCGCCTCCATCAGCGCGCGCACGCCCTGCACGGTCTCTGGTGCAGTCCATGGCGCCGGCACCAACTCCACGATGGGTGCCAGGTACGGCGGGTTGACCGGATGCGCCACCAGGCATCGCGCCCGGCAGGCCACGTGCTGCGTATACAGCGACGCTGCAATGCCGGAGGACGAGCTGCCGACCCACGTCATCGGCCCAATAACGGCATCGATCTCCGACATGACTGCAGTCTTGACTGCCACGTTCTCCAGCACGCTTTCCTGCACGTAGACCACGTCCTGCAGCGCGGCCTGCAACGTGCCGGCCACGGTGATGCGCGCATGAATTTCCGCCGGGTCGTCGATCAGCCCGGCGGCCTGCAGGTCCTGCAGCCGGTCCCCGATCGTCGCCAGCGCGCGCGCCGCCGCACCGTCCGCTTTGTCGTACATGCGGACAGGATGGCCGGCCCGGGCAAACACGATCGCCCAGCCGCTACCAACAAGCCCGGCGCCGACGATGGCGATCGGGCTCATTCGGCGATGCCGGCGTAGGGAACGTTATCGCCGCCATAACGGCGCACGCGAATGTTCGCCTGCTCGCCATGCCCCGCAAACCCCTCCAGCGCGCACAGGCGGGACGTGTAGCGACCGATCATGGCGGACGCCTCGTTCGTCATCACCTTCTGGTAGGTGCAGGTCTTCAGAAACTTGCCGACCCACAACCCGCCCGTATAGCGCGCCGCCAGCTTGGTCGGCAGGGTGTGGTTGGTGCCGATCGCCTTGTCGCCATAGGCCACGTTGGTGCGCGGCCCCAGGAACAATGCACCGTAATTGCGCATGTTCTTCAGAAAGTAATCCGGGTCGTGCGTCATCACCTGCACGTGCTCGGACGCGATGCGGTCGGCCACCTGCACCATCTCCTCGTCGCTCTCCACCACGCAGACGGCACCGTGCGTCTCCCAGGCCTGCCGCGCAATCCCGGCGGTCGGCAGGATCTGCAACAGCCGCTCGATCTCCCGCATGGTGTCGCGCGCCAGCTTCTCCGACGTGGTCAGCAGGATCGCGGGCGAGTCCGGCCCGTGCTCCGCCTGCCCCAGTAGGTCCGTCGCGCAGAGCTCGCCGTCGACGCTGCTATCGGCGATCACCAGCGTCTCGGTCGGCCCGGCGAACAGATCGATGCCGACGCGGCCGAACAATTGCCGCTTCGCCTCCGCCACATACGCATTCCCCGGGCCGACCAGCATGTCCACCGGCGCGATGGTCTGCGTGCCCAGCGCCATGGCGCCGACCGCCTGAATGCCGCCGATGCAGTAGATCGCGTCCGCCCCCGCCAGATGCTGGGCCGCCACGATCGCCGGCGCCGGCTTGCCATGATACGGCGGCGCACAGGTGATCACCCGCGGCACGCCAGCGACCTTGGCGGTAATGATGGACATATGCGCCGACGCGAGCAGCGGGTATTTGCCGCCCGGCACGTAGCACCCGGCCGAACTGACGGGAATGTTCGTGTGGCCGAGGATGACGCCCGGCAGCGTCTCGACCTCGATATCCAGCACCGACTCACGTTGCTTCTGTGCAAAGTTCCGCACCTGGGTCTGCGCGAAGGTGATGTCCTCGATGTCGCGTTTGCTGAGTTGGGAGAGGCAACCCTCGATCTCCTGCTCGCTCAAGCGGTAATCGTCGCGGTCCCACTTATCGAACTTGACCGACAGTTCCCGCACCGCGGCGTCGCCCCGTGCGGCGATATCGGCCAGAATGCCCTCGACCGTTTCGCGCACCTTCTTGTCGGCAGCGACCACTTCAACCTGGTCTTGTCCGCGCTTGATCCAATGTTCCATCGGGCATTCCCTCCTCGTATTCCCCCGCTATAACGGACGTTGAATACGTATGCAAATCACTGGCGACCGGCGGCCTGGCAGGTGACATGTCCCAGACCAATACGATCGGCGGCGGCTCAGGCATTGCGCCAGACACCGCCGCTACGCAACGCGAGTGCTTCTACGCCCAGAGCTTCTAAACCCAGAGCTTTACGCCCAGTGCCAAGCCTCGAGGTTCCACGTGTTCAGCCGAACATTGCCGTTGGGCTGATACCCCAGCAGCCCGGCCTTCGTCCCCTCGATGGTCGAGGGCTGCTGTTGCGGCAAATACGGCAGATCGTCCCGCATCACCTGCTGCAGCTTCTGGTAGATCGGGATCCGCTTGTCCCGGTCGGTCTCCGCCGCCCCCTGTTCCAGCAGGCGATCCACCTCCGGATTGGAATACTGCATGGTGTTCTGCCCCGACCCGGTCTTGGCAGCGATGGACGAGCTGTGGAAATACACCGACGCATCCGGGTCCGGTCCGGTCATGAAGTAGATGCCGACGATCGCCGTCTCGAACTTGGACTTGATCCAATACTCGCCCCACATCACCGCCGGCGGCAGGTTCTTGATCGTCATCTCCACGCCGATCTGCTGGAAATCCTGCTGCAATAGCTGCTGGACCTGCTCGCGAAGGTGATTGCCCGCCGTGGTGGAGTTGGTGAAGGACAGCCGCACGCCGTTCTTGGCGCGGATCCCGTCCGCCCCCGGCTTCCAGCCGGCTGCGTCCAGCATAGCCTTGGCCTTATCCAGGCTATACTCGTGCTGTGGCAGGCCCGAATTATAGGCCCAGCTCTGTTTCGGCAGATAGCATTCGGCGTTGCTCGGAATGCCGTAATAGATCTGCTGGATGATGCTGTCCTTGTCGTAGGCATAATACAGCGCCTGGCGAACCGCCTTCTCCTGGAACTGCGGCATGCCCAGGTTGAAGTAGAAATTCTCGATCGACGATTGCGCGGCCGCCTTGACCTCCCGGCCACTGATCTTCTTCGCCTCGTCATAATGGTCGGCGGAGATGCCTTGCAGCCCGATATAGTCGATGTCGCCAGCCCGGAACTGCGTATACATCACCGTCAAATCCGGGATGTATTTATAAACCACGTTCTGCAGCAACGGACCCGCGCCGAAGTAATCCTCATTCGCCGCCAGCGTAATGTGATCGCCGGGCACGCGCTGCTGCCACTTGAACGGCCCGGTGCCGATCGGGTTCTGCACGAACGGGCCGCCCGTCATAGGCTCGTCCTTCAGCTTGTGCTGCGGCACGATGTAAAACCAGGCCAGGATCGACAGATAAGGTGCGTACGGCTTGCTCATCTTCCAGGTGATCAGTTCGGGCGTCGGCGTCTGGATCTCGGTGATCAGCGAATGCCCGATCCGGCTATAGGCCGGGAAATTCGGCGCCATGACGCTGTCCAGCGTGAACTTCACATCGGCCGAGGTGAACGGCGTCCCGTCATGCCACTTCACCCCCGGCCGCAGCTTCACCGTCCAGGTCAACCCATCGGCGGAGATGCCGCCATTCGCCGTCGTCGGCACCTCCAGTGCCAGGCGAGGCTGCATCGTGCCGCTCGGGTCCACCATCCACAGCGCGGAGAACAGTGCCATGTGCACGCCGTCATCCACCTCGATATGCGGACGGCGCGGATCGAACACCGTCGGCTCCTGCGACAGGCCGATCACCGCCTGGCCGGTGGGTTTCGCTTTCGGCTGCGCCCGGCCCGGCGCAGCGCCCAGCGCCAACCCGGCGCCGACCCCCGCGGTGGTGATGAGCATGCGGCGCCGCGAAATCTGTGGGGTGTCGATGGTCATGAAACCTCCTAAGGGGAAATAAGGCATTACAATCCGACGTCGAGCGTGATCGGCGTGCCGTCTGTGAAACGAGAGTAGCGAAACGGCGCCGCATCCACGATCGTGGGGCGACCGGTTGCCAACTCCGCCGCCAACCGCCCCGCGGCCGGCCCGATGCCGAACCCGTGGCCGGAAAACCCGGTCGCGATGATCAGACCCGGCACCGTGTCCACTGGCGAGATCACCGGCACCGCGTCCGGCGTCACGTCGATCATCCCCGCCCATTGCTGCAGCACGGGCGCGTTGCGAAAGATCGGAAACACATCCGAAATCGACGTCTGCGCCCCGGCATTCATCCACGGCACCGGATCCGGATCCAGCATCCGCGTCTTCTCGAACGGGCTCGGCTTGTCCAGTGCCCAGCGCGGCGGGGTCATCGCCTCCGCCATGAACCGATGGTCCAGCCGGAAATGCAGCCCACGCTTGTCGCCCTTCGCGGCAGGCAGGAACTCGCGGAAGAACTTGAACGTGTCGGGCGTCAGCGGCACCACGTTCCCACGCCCGTTGGCAATCGTGTAGCCGCCATCGTTGCGCTTGCGATAGGCAAAATCGCCCAGCCACGCCGATGTCAGCGGCCCACCCTCGATCGGCCCGGTGCGCAGCACGGATGCCCGCACCTTCAACTGTGGCAGCCGCACGCCCACGCTGCCGCAGAACAGGCGGGACCACGCGCCCCCCGCTAATATGGCGCTGTTGCAGGCGATCCGCCCCTGCTCGGTCACCACGCCAACCACCCGGCCACCCTGCAAATCCAGCCCGCGCACGGCGCAATGTTCCAGGATCACCGCACCAGCCGCGCGGGCCGCGGCGGCTATGGCGGGCACGGCCTTCTGCGGCTCGGCCCGGCCGTCGGTCCGGGTGTACAGCGCGCCCTTGGTGAACCGCTTGTTGGCGCCGGGCATCTGCTCGGCCAACTCGTCCCCCTCCACGATGCGGCTGGATAGCTGAAACGGCTGCACGCTCTTCAACCAACGCTCGTAGCGATCGCGGTCGGCATCCTTCTCCGCCACATACAGCACGCCGCATTCGCGAAACCCGGTCGCGGTGCCCTGCCGCTCCAACTCGTGCCACATGCGCATGGCCTCGACCATCAGCGGCACTTCGCGCA
>NZ_LMUY01000071.1:50683-63410 GCF_009765685.1 Acidisphaera sp. L21
CACCACCACATCCGCCTGCAGCGGCTGAACGGTATCGGTTGCGACCTCGTCAATCTTCGGCCCCATGGCTTAGGCGACTCCTTCCAGACTTTCGACCAACGGCGATGCCAGTTCCAGCTCCGGCCGCCGGCACGCCGCCCAATGACCCGGCGCGCGCTCCACCAGCACCGGCAACGCATCACGACACGCCATCTCGGCATAGCGGCACCGCGTGTGAAACGGGCAACCCGGCGGCGGCGATACCGGGCTCGGCACGTCGCCCTGCAGCAGGATCCGCGGCCGCTTGCTGCCAATATCCGGCACCGCGGAAAACAGCGCCTCCGTATACGGATGGCGCGGCCGGGCGAACAACGACGCCGTATCGGCGATCTCCACGATCCGCCCCAGATACATCACCGCCACCCGATCCGATATCAGCCCTACGACGGCCAGATCATGCGCAATGAACAGGATCGACAGCCCCAACGTGGCCTTCAAATCCAGCAGCAAATTCACCACCTGCGCCTGCACCGACACGTCCAGCGCCGACACTGGCTCGTCCGCCACCAGCAGATCCGGATGGCAGATCAACGCCCGGGCAATCCCGATGGGCTGCCGCTGTCCGCCGGAAAACTCGTGCGGGTAACGGTCCGCCGCCTCCGCGAACAGCCCGACGGTGCGCAGCATATCCTCGATCCGCGCCCGGCGTGCCGCACGATCCAATCCCGGCTCGTGCACCTGCAGCGGGATGGCCAGGATCTGCTCCACGCTCATCCGCGGGTTTAACGAGGCATTCGGGTCCTGGAACACCAACTGCATCTGCCGCCGCACCGGCCGCATCTGCCCGCGCGACAAATGCGTGATGTCCTGCCCGGCAAACCGGATCGTCCCGCCACTACTCTCCGTCAGCCGCAACACCGCCCGCCCCAGCGTCGTCTTGCCCGATCCGCTTTCCCCCACCACGCCCAACACCTCGCCGGGTTGAATGGCGAACGACACGCCGTCCAACGCCCGCAACACCCGGCCACGGCCCAGCAGGTAGTGCTTGGCCAGCCCCGTCACTTCCAGCAGCGGCGCCGTCATGCCGCAATATCCCGCCAACGCGCGCAGCGCACCGCATGTCCGCTGGCGGCGATCTCCAATACCGGCCGCCCCGCCTCGCATGGTTCCGGCCGGGCATGGTCGCAGCGCGGCTGAAACACGCATCCCGCCGCGCGCCCCTGCGGGTCCGGCACATTGCCCGGTATGGCGGCCAGGCGCCCACCCTCCCGCCGCAACCGCACATGGCTCAGTTGCGGGACGGACCGGATTAGCCCGGCGCTATACGGCATCAACGGCCGCCGCATCAGCGTGTCGACCGGCGCGTCCTCCACCACCTGCCCGGCATACATCACCAGCACCCGGTCCGCGACTTGCGCCACCACGCCTAGATTATGCGTGATGAAGATGACCGACATCCCGGTGTCCACCTGCAGATTGCGGATCAGGTCCAGGATCTGCGCCTGGATCGTCACGTCCAGCGCCGTTGTCGGCTCGTCGGCGATCAGCACCCGCGGCCGGCACGCCAGCGCCATCGCAATCATCGCCCGCTGCCGCATCCCGCCGGACAATTCGTGCGGATACGCCCGGGCGCGCAATGCCGGCTCTGGAATGCCGACATGGGACAGCAACTCCGTCGCCCGTGCCGACGCCGCGCGCGCCGACAGCCGCTCATGCGCCAGCAACCCCTCCACGATCTGGTCGCCGATGCGATGCACCGGGTTCAGCGACGTCATCGGCTCCTGAAATATCATGCCGATATCGCGACCGCGGATCCCCGCCATCTGCGCCTCCGGCAGCGCCAGCAGATCCACCGCCGCCCCATCCGCCCGGCGCAGCATCGCCCGCCCCGCCACCACGCAACCCGGCGCCCCGCCCAGCAGCCGCATCAGTGCCAGCGCCGTCACGCTCTTGCCGGACGAGGATTCTCCGACGATCGCCAGCGTCTCCCGTTCCTGCAATTGGAACGACACGCCCTCCACCGCCGCCACCGACCCGCCGGCGCCGCGAAAATTCACCGCCAGATCCTGCACGTCCAGCACGGCGCTCATCGGTGCACATCCAGCCGCGGATCGATCGCGTCCCGCAGCCCGTCCCCCATGAAGTTGAACCCCACCACCGCCAGCGTAATCGCCACCCCCGGAAAGATCGCCAGCCAGGGCGCCGAGCCGAGATATTCCTGCGACGCGTTCAGCATGTTGCCCCAACTCGGCGTCGGCGGCTGGATCCCATAGCCGAGATACGACACGTAGCTTTCCAACAGGATCGCCCGCGCCACGTTCAGCGTCGCCGCCACCACGATCGCGCCCAGCACGTTGGGCAGCAACTCCCGCAGCATCAGATGCGCGTCCGACACGCCGATCGCCTCCGCCGCGACGGCGAAATCCCGCTCCCGCATGGACCGCACCTGCCCTTCCACCACCCGCGCCACTTCCATCCAAGACGTCAGCGCCACGATAAGGGTGATGGTCACCACGCCGGGGCTCACCAGCGCGGCCAAGGTCAGCAACAGGAAGATGGACGGGAAGCACAACACCGCGTCCACCGCGCGCATCAGGATCGTCCCGGTCCAGCCGCGGTAGAACCCCGCCAACACGCCCACCAGCACGCCCACCACCGTGCTCAGCGCCATGGCGGCGAAGCCCACGAACAGCGAGATCCGCCCCGCCAGCAGCAGCCGCACCAGCAAATCCCGCCCCAATTGGTCCGACCCCAGCCAATGCACGCCCACGAAAGGCGGCTGAAACCGGTGGCGCAGATCGATCGTCAGCGGCCCGAACGGCGAGAACCACGGCCCCGCCACGCACAGCAGCACCAGCCCCAACACCGCCGCCGCCCCGAACAACGCCAGCCGATGCCGCAGGAACCGCCCCAGCGCCAAATTGCCCCGGCGTCGCGGCACAACCGAGAGTGCGGTGGCGCTCACGCCATGCGTATCCGCGGGTCGGCCAGCACATACAACAAATCCGCCAGCAGATTGCCGATCAACACCAGGATGGCGGAGAACATCAGCAGCCCCATCACCACCGGGTAATCGCGGTAGCCGATGGAATCCAGGAACAGCCGCCCCATCCCCGGCCAGGTGAACACCGTCTCCGTCACCAACGCGCCACCCAGCAGCGTCGGCACGTGCAACCCGGCGATGGTGATCATCGGCAGTAACGCATTGCGCAACGCGTGGTGCACCAGCACCGCCCGCGGCCGCAGCCCCTTCGCCCGGGCGGTCCGGATATAATCCTGGCTCACCACGTCCAGCATGGACGCCCTCATATACCGGCTCCACGTCGCAACGGTCACCAGCGTCAACACCAGACACGGCAGGATTAGGTGGCGGATATAGTCCACCAGCCCGGACGCCCCATTCGAATACATGTTCCCCGACGGCAGCCACGCCAGCCACACCGAAAAGACGTAGATCATCACCAGCCCGAACCAGAACGTCGGCACCGACAGCGCCACCATCGCGCCGATCGTCGCCAGGTAATCCGCCACCGAATACCGGCGGATCGCGCCCAGAACCCCGACCCATGTGCCGATGATCATCGCCAGCAGGGTCGAACTCACCATCAGCTCCAGCGTCGCCCAAAGATGCGACAGGATGACCGACAGCACCGGCGACTGGTCGCGATACGACCGCCCCCAATCCCCCCGCAGCAAATGCCACGCCCAATCCGCGTATTGCACCGGGATCGGCCGATCCAGCCCCATCTGGTGCGCGATCTGCGCCAGCGTCTCCGCCGACATGCCCGGCGTCAATGTGAACTGGCTCATCGGCCCACCCGGCGTCAGGTACAACAACCCAAACCCGATCATCGAGACCAGCACCAGCAGGATCACGCTCTGCCCCAGCCGTTGGCCGACATAGCGCCACATCGCCGGGCTACCCGTGCAACGTCAGCGGCTCGGCCGGCGCCGATTGCGTGGCGAACCGCTTCAGCCGAAAAGCGTCGATCGGCAAGTTCGGCGGCTCTTCCCGGGCCAGCGCCGCCAGGATGCGCCCCGTCACCGGCCCCAGGCAGAAGCCGTGACCGGAGAACCCCATGCCCAATACCAGGCCCGGCACCGCCGCCGGCGCCTCGATCACTGGCAGCGCGTCGGGCGTGGAGTCGATCAGCCCGACCCAGCTTTCGTCCAGCGTCGCATCCAGCGTGGCCGGCACCAGCGCCCCGAACATCTGAGCAATCCGCGCAACATCGCCGACCTTCGGCATCAGCCGCGGCCCGACCCGGCGGTCGCCAATCCACGCACCCTGCGGAAAATCCAGCGTGCCGGTAAACGGCGCACCCGCGCCCGTGAACCGGAACCGCCCATCCACCTCCTGCCGCCCAGCGCAGGACGCATCGGCAATCCCAACGACCTGCGCCAGCACCGGCGCCACCGGGGCAGTCCGCAGCAGCGTCACCGCCCGCGGCACCATCGGCACCGACAGGCCCAACGGCGCGAGCAAGGCGTTGCCCATGACACCCGTCGCCAGCACCACGCCGCCGCAGGCAATGCGCCCGCCCGTGGTTCGCACCGCCGACACACGCCCCGCCTCGGTCTCGATCGCCACCACCGCCTCACCGAACCGCAGCACTGCCCCCGCCCGCTCGGCCGCCGCCACGAACGCGGCGACGGTGGCATGCGGATCGGCATGGCCGTCCGTGGCACAAAACGACGCACCCAGCACATCCGGCGCGATGGCCGGCGCCCGGTCATGCAGTGCCGCCTGGTCCAGCATCACCAGATCCAGCCCGGCATCCCGTTGCCCGGCCACCATCGCGGTCAACTGCGCCAGATGCGCCTCCGTCCGCGCCAGGCGCAGATTGCCCTGCTGCGTGTAATGGGTCGGCGCATCCAGGGTCTCCGCCAACCCCTCCCAATCCGCAACGGCCGCCTGGGCCAGCGGCAACTCCGCCGCGTGGCGGCCGGACTGGCGAACCCCGGCGAGCGTCCAGCCACTGGCCATCGCGGCGGGTCCCCAGCGGTCGATCAACGTCACCGACACGCCCGACATGGCGAGGTTATACGCCGTCGCTGCCCCACTAATGCCTGCGCCTACGACGACCACGTCCGCCATAATGTTCCCGCTCGTTCGGCGCTCCCGCCGCAACACACCGTTCGACCCGGCGAAGCAAACATCGTACCGTTCGCTGCGGCAATTCATATTTCGCCACCAGAGGAGGGCACGGCGTGCAACAGAAGGTCTTGATCGTCGGCGGTGGCATCGCCGGCCTATCCGCCGCCTGGGCCCTCGCCAAGCGCGGCGTGGCCGTGGAGTTGTTTGAGCAGGGTTCGCTGCCAAACCCCCGCGCTTCCTCCTACGACGAGCACCGCATCACCCGGCACGCCTACGGCCGGATGGAGGGCTACGCGCATCTGATGCCCGAGGCCTTCCGCATCTGGGACCAACTCTGGCAGGCCATCGGCACGTCGCATTACGACCCCTGCGGCGCCGTCTACTTCCTGCGCGACGACACGGGCTGGTACAACGTCGTGTCCCGGTCGCTCACCGCCATGGACATCGGCTACCGAGACATCCCGCTCGACGACATTCCCCGCCGCTTCCCGATGGTGAACCCCGCCGGGCTATGGCGTGTGGTGGAAACCGACCAGGCCGGCATGTTGTTCCCGATGCGCATCCTCACCGACATGGTTGTCCTACTCGCCCGCCTGGGCGTGACGTTACACGCCAATGTGCAGGTATCGGACGTCGACCCCGGGCGCGGCACGCTGATCGCCGACGGCGTCACCCATAGCGCCGACACGGTCATCGTCGCCGCAGGCGCCTGGGCGGACCGGCTGGTTCCATCCCTGCGCGACGCCGTCGTCCCGTCCCGCCAGGCGGTGCTGTACCTGGCGCCGCCCCCTGCCCTGGCCCAGGCCTGGGCGGACGCGCCCGTCATGCTCGACGTCGGCGCCAAGGGCGGCACCTACACCCTGCCACCGCATCGCGGCACCCGGCTGAAGATCGGCGACCACGTGTTTTCCCGCACCGGCGACCCGGACGAGGACCGCTTCGCGACCGACCGCGATCTGGAACGCCTATGGCCCGCCGCAGCCGCCACCTACCGCGATTTCGCCAGCTACACCGTGCTGGAGCGCAAAGCCTGCTTCTACACCGTCAACGACCACGAGGAATTCCAGGTCCGCCCGATCGGCCCGGCTGGCTGGGTGATCAGCGCCTGCTCCGGCCACGGCTTCAAGCTCGGCAGCCTGATGGGTGAGTTGGTGACGCGTGCCATCACCGGCGAAATGCCAGCAGCCGAGGTGCCGGACCTCGCAGCCGGGCGCGTGATCGATCCGCCCTGGCGCTAGATGCGGGCCAGAAAGGGCGCGATCGCGTTCGCCACGAGTTCGGGGGTCTGGATCGCCATGAAATGCCCACTGGGCAGCGTCAGCGTTTCCGCACCCGGGATCAGCGCCACCGTCGCAGCCACGTTCTCCGGCGGTCGGTCCCCATCATGCTGCCCGGCGATGACCAGGGTGGGGCAGGTGATGCTGTTCAACTCCGCCGTCATGTCCAGGTCGGCCAGCATCCGCATGGTGGCGGCAAAGCCCAGCCGGTTGGCGGACAGGCGCTGGCCCCGCGTGCGGGTGAACCGCGCCGCATCGGCCCGTAGCAGCGCCGGGTAGCCACGGTCCAGCCCGGCATCGACCGTGCTGCGGAACCCATCCGACGTCGCCAAATCCGCACGCGCCCGCAGCCCGGCGCGCCGATCCTCCGGCACCCCGATGGCCGGTGACGTGGCGATGACCGCTCGCGTGCGACCAGGATAGGTCGCGGCAAAAAACAGCGCCGCAGCCCCGCCGACAGCCGTTCCCATCGGCACGATCGGGGCCTTGATCGCCAACACATCCAACAGCGCCGCCAGATCGGCGGTATGCGCCGGCATGGTCATCGGCTCCGGCGGCAGTTCGGACACGCCGGCGCCGCGCATGTCGTAGCGCAGCACCCGCAGCCCGGCGGGCAGCAATGGCAGCAAATAATCCCAGCTTTCCAGGCACCCGCCCATCTCGTGCATCAGCACCAGGGTAGTATCGCCCGCGCCCGTCAACTCGTAGCGCAGTGCGACGCGCCCGGTGTCGATCCACTCCACGGCTAGAAATCCATCGACCAGGCATCCGGGATCAGCGCGTAGCCGTCGCCGCGCTTCTGCATATGCGCCACGGCCGGGAAATGCAGATGCATCCCGGCAAACGCCAAACGGTCGGTCGCCACCATGTCGAAGGCGCGTCGCCGGGTTTCAATCCCACGCTCCGGATCGACGTCCACCGCCATCGTCGCCTCCGGCCGGGGCACCTGGATTTCCGGCACGTGAACGATATCGCCCCAAATCAGCAGCGAGTCCGCACCGGAACTGACCAGCATCCCCGTATGGCCCGGCGTATGGCCAGGAAACGCCACCGTCGTCACCCCCGGAAACACCTCGCCCTGCGTATACAAACTCAGCCGGTCGCCATACGGCACCAGCTTGTCCCGTGCATCCAGGAAGAACAGCTTGCGACGCTCCGGCTCCGGCAGGCGGTTCATCGCCGTGTCGTCATGCCAGTAGGCGTATTCCGCCTCGTGCACCTTCAACTCCGCATTGGGAAAGGCAGGCTGGCCCGACGCGTCCAACAATCCACCCCAATGATCCGGATGCATATGGGTCAGCAGCACCGTGTCGATATCACCAGCCGAAATCCCCGCCGCCTTCAGATTGGCGAACAGATGCCCAACCGTCGCCTTCCCCCCCGGGCCGCAGCCCGTATCGACCAGCGCCGTGCGACCGCCCGACTGAACGAGAAATGTGTTCACCCCGGTGCGCCGCGGCACCGGCCGGAACGCGTCCCGCAACAACCCCGCCGCGTCTTCCGGCGGGATGTTGCGGACCGTCGCCATCGAGACGTCCTGATAACCATCATGCAGCACCGTGACGACGATATCGCCCACCCGCCGGTGATAGACACCCGGCACCTGAGCCGTTGGTATTGCCACCGCCATCGTCACGCTCCTTGCAGATCGCCTCGATTAACCCGCGTCAGGCGAGGCGTGCAACCTTCGGCGCCGGGTGCGGCAGGCCCAGGCGCTGGCGGGCCTCCTCCGGCGTCGCGATCTTGATGTCGAATTCCTCCATGATGCGGACGATCTTCGTCACCTGCTCGGCATTCGACGTGAACAACCGGCCCGGCCGTTCCTGCAGGTTGTCTTCCTGGCCGATGCGCAGATTGGTGCCCATCATCGCGCCGAACGTCGCAGCCTTCATGTTCTGCGGCCCGGTGCCGTGAATGAACAGCTCCATGTCGGAGCCGAACAGGTTTTCCGCCGTCTGCTTCATATGCAGCAGATGCTCGATGCTCGACGGAATACCGCCTAGAATGCCCGTCAGGAATTGCACGATGATCGGCTTGTGCATGGTGGGCTTGCGCTGCAGATGGTAGTCCAGAATGTAGAGATGGCCCACGTCGTAGCACTCGAATTCCATCAGCATGTTCTGCTCGAGGCAGATGTCGATCATACGGTCGATCTTGTGGAACGTGTTGGCCGTGACGATGTGGTACGATTTCGGGCCGTAGAACTCCCGCTCCCACTCGTGCTTGAATTCGCTGACCCCCTGGTCGTGCGCCTTCTTGAACCGACCGTAATTCATCGAGCCGACGATCACCGTCGCGATCTCCGGCCGCAGCACCATCGCCGCCGACAAACGCTCTTCCGCGGTGGCGCCCATCGAGCAGGAGAAGTTGATCACCGCATCGCACTGGTCGCGAATGGCCGGAATGAAACTATCCCAAACCTTCGGGTCGTTGGTCGGGCTGCCATCGTCCGGGTTGCGGGCGTGGAAATGCAGGATGGAGGCGCCAGCCTTAACCGCGTCGACCGACTGGGTAATCATCTGCTCCGCCGTCACGGGCAGATAGGGCGACATCGACGGCGTCAGCGTCGAACCGGTCACGGCGCAGGTCACGATGATATTCTTGGGCTTCGGTTTGGCCATAGGAGCCTCCTGTGATGTTTCTACGTTGCGGCCACTCTGGTCCGCTTCGATCGTGGGTCAATGGAATTCAGGACGCGCGTGCTTGAGCATTTCTCAACCCGAGCGCCGCCCGCGGTATCGCGGCTTCATGCGACAGGATCCAGTCGCGGAATTCTTGCAGCTGGGCGCCGATTTGCGCCTGCCTGCGGTAGATGAGGTAGAATCCTTCCGGTTGCCGCTGCGATAACGGCAAGGGCGTCACCAGGCGACCCTTGCGCAGATCATCCATGATCAAATGCCGCTCGCCCAACGCCACGCCCAACCCCTCGCTCGCGGCCTCCCCAACCAGGGCGGAGCTTTCGAAGCATTGGCTGGTAAAGCTTTCGAACGGCGGCAGCCCGGCCAGCGCCAACCAACGAATCCAGCCCTCCGGCCGTAATTCCGAATACAGCAGCGTATGGTCTTTCAGATCCGCCGGCGTCTTCAACCCCGGGCCAGTCTGCAGAAGATCCGGGCTGCAGATCGGGATGAGATCGCTATCGAACAGCCGATGCGCCACCATATCGGCCGGCCACGGATCCATGCCCAACCGAATGATGCAATCGGCAGCGTCGGAATCGAACGCAGCCGTCGCCGTGGTCAACGACGTGGTCAGCAGGACATGCCGGTTGGGATTGATCGTATGGAACTGCCGCAACCTCGGAAACAGCCACCGCGTCGCGACATTGCCCGAACACATGATCCGCAACGGCCGCTCCCGCTGCGAGTCACGCAAGCGATTGGTCGCCGCGTTCATGCGGCGAAATCCATCCGTCAACGCGTTCAGATACAGCGCGCTCTCCGCTGTCAGCCGCACCTCGCGATTGTTGCGGGCAAACAATTCGATCCCGAGCGTAGCCTCCAGCAGCTTGATCTGCCGGCTGACCGCACCCGGCGTGACGTGCAACTCTGCCGCGGCCAGGGTGACGCTGCAATGCCGCCCGGCGGCCTCGAAGGCACGCAGGGCGTTCAATGGGGGAAGACGCCAGTTCACCGTCAGTAAATCTCCACCGGTTCTGTCGCCTGCATGGACTGGCGCTGCGACATGGCGGCGAACCACGTCGCGAGCGCCGGGCGGCCATCACGCCACGCATCCTCGGCGAACCGGAAATCCAAATGTGCCAGTGCCGACGCGATGGCGATGCTGCCAACCGACAGCGGTTCCAGCGTCGCAACCTCCCGCTCCAGCACATCCAACGTCGCACGCGTCTTGGCCGCAAAGGCCGCCGCGTGCGGCGCGGAGGCCAATGCCTCCCGATTCTTCTCACCGATGCGCAGCACGTTCAGCGACATCAGCCCATCGCCCAACGCCTGCAACCGCAACACCGTCCACCGCCGCGCCGGGTCGGACGGCACCAGCGTGCCGGAGCCATACTCGGTGTCCAGAAATTCAATGATCACTGGAGAATCGAACAACACGGCGCCGCTCTCCAACACCAGCGTCGGGATCTGGCTCAGCGGGTTGAACGGCATCACGATCTCGTTCGTCGTCTTGGCACTCACCAAAACCCGCTCGAGCGTGATGCGATTCTGCAATCCCAATTCATGCACCGCAATCATCACCTTGCGCACGAAGGGCGAGCGGGAGGACCAGAGCAATCGCATCATGCCGCCAGAACCACGGTGTCGGTGAAGGCGAAATCTACCGCCACCTGGTCGCCGACCGTGAAAGTTGCATCCGCACTGGCATAGGCCTGAACCACGCTACCGCCGACATCCACCTGGTAGCGGTTCATCGTTCCCAGGAAGCCGGCGAATACCACACGTCCCTCCAGCCGATTGGTCTCCGGCGGCGTCGCATCGCCAAGCGGGCGCAGCGTCACGCGCTCCGGCCGCACCGACACCCGGGCCTCCCGCGCTGCCCCAACATCCCCGGCACAGATCAGCGTGGCGCCACCCTCCAACTGCACGTCCCGAAACCCGGTTCGCCTCGCCTCGCCCATCGCCCCGCTCAGCCAATTCGTGGTGCCGACGAACCCGGCAACGAACGCGTTCGCGGGCCGGAAATAGATCTCGCGCGGCGTATCCAACTGCACGATCCGCCCATGCTCCATCACCGCGATCCGGTCCGACATCTCCAGCGCCTCACCCTGGTCATGCGTCACGTAGACGGTGGTCACGCCGATCTGCTGTTGCAACCGACGCAACTCGTTGCGCATTTCCTCACGCAGCGCGGCATCGAGGTTGCTCAGCGGTTCGTCCAGCAGCAACAGGCGCGGCTTGCGCACGATCGCCCGCGCCAACGCCACACGCTGCTGCTGCCCGCCCGACAGCCGCGTGGCGGAGCGACCGCCGAACCCGGCCAGCCCCACGCGATCCAGCGCCTCATCCACCAGCCGGGTGATCTCCCCCGTGCTGAACCGCTCGTCTTTGGAAACCTGCAGCGGAAACGCAACATTCCCGAACACCGACATATGCGGCCAGATCGCGTAGGACTGGAACACCATGCCGATCTTGCGGTGGTTCATCGGAACGGAGACCCGCCGCGCCGTGTCGACGAACACCTGGTTATCGACCCGAATGGACCCGGTATCCGGCTGCTCCAGCCCGGCGATGCAACGCAGTGTCGTCGTCTTGCCGCACCCGCTCGGCCCCAGCAGGGTAAAGAACGCCGCGGATTCCAGCGTGAAATTCGCCTCCCGCAAGCCACCCTGCGGACCGTCCCCGGTATTGGCGTAGATCTTCGACAGTCCGGCCACATCAAGCATGGCGTTGATCCTTCACTTGCCGAACGCTTTGGCGGAATGGCGGCGCATCAAGACATAGAACGCCCCGGCAAAGATCGTCATCAGCCCAGCCCATAACAGCCCGAGCGCGGCAACTTCCCCGCCCTGCCCGTTTGTCCACAAATCGAACATCGCGACCGAGATGGTTTGCGAATCTGGCCCAGCCAGCAACAGCGGCAGCGCCATCTCCTTCGCGCATAGCAGGAAGATGAACAGCCAGCCCGAGGCGATGGACGGCCATAGCAGCGGCGCCACGATCCGGCGGATCGCCGTGCCCGTGCCCGCCCCGGCAACACCGGCCGCCTGTTCCAGCTCCGGATGGATCTGCAGCACGCCCGCGTAGCAATACCGCATGCCATACGGCATGTAGCAGATCAGGAACGCGATACCGATGATCCACAACGTGCCGTAGATCGGGATCGGCAGCTTCAGCGCAAACTCCAGCAACGCCACGCCCAGCACCAGTCCCGGAAACACCAGCGGAATGGTGACCAATTGGTCCACCAATCGCCCACCGATCTGCCGCCGAGCCGCCAGCCACCCCGTCGCTGCCGTCAGCGCCATGGCAACCGTCGCGGTGCCGACCGCGACCACCAGCGTGTTGATGCCCAACTGCAGATAACTCGGCGAGGAGAACACCGCGTCGAATTGCTTCATCGTCAGCGTGTGCACCCCGGCCCACCGCATCGGCCGCACGAAGGGCTGGCACGCAACCCAGAACAGCGCCGAGAACGGCAGAACCAAAACGATGATGAAGTTCAGTAGAATGACCGCACCAGCCACCCAGCGGCCACGCCCCAGCCGGAACGGGCGGGGCCGGTAGCCCTTGCCGGTGATGCTGGCATAGCGTTCGGCATGCCTGGAAATGCGGCCGTAGAAGAACAGCAGCACCGACATCGCAATCAGCATCACCACGGAAAAGGCGCTGGCATATCCCAGCCGCGGCGGCACTTCCTGAATGCTGCGATAGATCTCGGTGGTCAGCACATTCACGCCGCCAGGCATCCC
>NZ_LMUY01000071.1:63444-65972 GCF_009765685.1 Acidisphaera sp. L21
AGACGAACATCGCCAGCGCCAGAATCGCCGGCCACGCCAACCGCAGCGAGATCCGCCAGACCGTTTCCACCACCGTCGCGCCGGACATGCGCGCCGCCTCCTCCATCTCCGCATTGGCCGCGCGAAAGGTGGACGACAGCAGCAGGAACACCAGCGGCGACCAAAGGAAACCCTCGATCAGCACCATGCCGGCCAGGCTGTTGACGTTGAACGCCGTGGCGTCCGGGTTCACCCAGTTATGCCATGCATCGTTGAACGGCCCCGCGCGACCCAGCAGATACAGCCACGCCGTCACATACAAAATATACGGCGTGCCCAACGAGATGATGGTGGTGACATAGGCCAGCCCGCGCATCGGCGCGTCCGTCCGCTCCACCAGCCACGCCAGCACGCCGCCGAACAGCAGCGACACCAGCGTCGCCAGCCCCGCGAACACGACCGAGTTGAACGTCGCCATGCCCAGCCGGCGGCTCCCCAGCAATTCGCGGTAATGGTCCAGCGTCAGCGCGCCATTCGCCATGCTCGCCGTGGTGGCGGAGAAGCTGGTCTGGATCAGCGTCCACACCGGCGGCAGCACCAGCACGCCAACGATCACCGCAACGACGATGCCCAGCCAGCCCCGCCGCAGCAGGTTCATCAGCGGCCCAGCCCCGCGCGACGGCGATGCGGCAATGGCGGGGCGGGCGAGTGTGGTGGCTGGCATGACTAGGTGAACATCTTGCGATAGATGCCCAGCCACTCCGCCTCATGCGTCAGGAAGTCCCCGGCGGAGAGGATGTTCGCCGGGTAATTCCCGTCCTCCGGCCGCAGCCCCTTCGTCTTGGACGGCACCGCCGGATTGGCCGGGATGTAGCCGGCATCGGCGTAGATCTGCTGCCCCTCCGCCGACATCGAAAATTCAAGGAACAGCTTGGCCGCATTCGGATGTGGGGAGTTCTTGACCAACCCCATCGACCCGAAGCTGACCATCGTTGGCGGCAGCTTCAGCCATTCCACCGGCGCGCCCTCGGTGGCGCTGATCGCGGCGTGATAATTATAGATGTGCAGCACCAGCGGATATTGCCCGGCGATATTCTGGTCCAGCACGACGCGCTGGTTGCTCGGCACGTTGGCGATCTTCTGCGCCGCCAGCTTCTCCAGATATTCCATCCCCTTATCCTGACCCATCGCGATCAGGATGTTGCCGATCAGCCCGGGCGGGCCGGACACGCTGGGGGAGTCGGGCCAGGCCATGCGCCCCTTCCAACGCGGCAGCAGCAGATCCTCATACGTCTTCGGGATATCTGCCGCCTTCACCTGGTCGGTGTTCACCGCAGGGGTGGAGGGCTGAATGATATTGGCCGTCCACAACCCCTTCGGATCGCGGAACGCGGCCGGGAACCCGGCAGCGGATTCCACCAGATAGGTTTGCACGAACCCCGCCTTGTCCAACGGATACACGGTCGAGCCGCCATCGAACAAATCACCCTTCGGCTGGCCGGCGCGTCCCTCGTTCAGGATGCGCACCGCAGTTTCCTGCCAGGGTGCGGGAACATAGCTGACCTTGACGCCCGGATACTTCTTCTCGAACCGGGCAATCAGCGGGCGCACGATCTGGCCGACGACCAGCGTGGTGTACCACACCAATTGCCCCTCCTTTTTCGCACCTTCCAGCAGATCGCCCTCGGCAGCGAACGCCGATCCAGCGGCGAGTGCGAATGGCATCGCGGTCAATGCACGCCGGGTCAGATAGATCGCCACGTGTTCCTCCTCGAACTATGTTCTTTTTTCGCGGCCGGCAGATTCTTGGACAGCATGCGCCGGTCTAGCGACTATCTCGGCCCCGGCGCACGCTCAGGTCAATGCAGTTGTGGGCGTCGACGCTTGAGTTTTCCTCAAGCGAAATGATGCAGCTTCAGCCCTGGCTCGTGCCAGTCCATCGCCACCAACTGCCCTTCATGCGACAGCGTAACATAGGCAGTCCGCAGATCCGGGCCGCCAAAGCAGATGTTGGTCACCATCAGATCCGGCGCCGGGTGGTAGGCAACGCGATTGCCGTCGGGTGAGATTTCCACCACGGCGCAGCGGTCCAGCGCGGCGATGCAGATATTGCCCGACGCCGATACCGCCAGGCTGTCGAACCGCGTACTGCCGCCGACGCCAGTTACCAGGGTCGCGCCATACATCGCCGGCCAGGCCCGCTTGCGCAACACACCCGGCGCCTCGATATCCCACGCCCATAGCCGCCCAGTGATCGTCTCCGCGACGTACAGCCGCGACCCATCCGGTGACAGCCCGATCCCGTTGGGGGTGAACAGGCCGGACGCGACCTCCCGGATTTCGCTGCCGTCCGCCTTTGCCCAATAGACGAAGCCCAGATCGGTGTCCCGCGCCCGGCGCTTGCCCAGATCGGTGAACCAGAACCCGCCCTGCCCGTCGAACACGATGTCGTTCGGGCCGCGCAGCATGATGCCGTTGCACGCCTCGTACAGCCGCTCCACCGCGCCGGTCTTCAGGTCGACCGCCTCGATGCTGCCGGTCTTGTAGCT
>NZ_LMUY01000071.1:66100-89580 GCF_009765685.1 Acidisphaera sp. L21
CCGCCCCGTTCGGTCCACCGGGAATTTGTGCCACGATCTCGCTGCGGCCATCCGCCCCGATCCGGGTCAATGTCTGCCGCGCAATCTCCACCAGCAGCACCGAGCCATCGGCCATGGCAATCGGCCCCTCGGGAAATTCCAGCCCGGTTGCAACGATCCGCATGATCCGTCCTCCTCAGCCTATTTTCAGAAATAGTGCCACACATTGGCGGCACGCGCCTCATCCGGTCGCCCGGCAAAGACGATTTCGCCATTATTCATGATCACGATGCGATCGGCGATCTTCATCGCCGCGGCCACATTTTGCTCGACCAGCAGCACGCCCATCGCATGCTTCACGCATAAGTCGCGCACCAACTCAAAAATCCGCGCGACGATATTGGGCGCCAGGCCGATGGAGGGTTCGTCCATCATCAGGCAACGCGGCGTGCCAAGGATCGCCAGGCTCAGCGCCAGCATCTGCTGCTGCCCCCCGCTCATACTGCCCGCCCGCACACCCCGGCGCTCCTGCAGCACGGGGAACAGGCCGAACACGTCGGCCATGCCGAACAAATCGCCGGCGCCCCGGCAATTTGCCGCAGCCACCACGTCCAGGTTTTCCGCGACGCTCAAATCCGGGAAAATGCCCCGCCCCTCCGGTAGCAATCGCAGCCCCAGCGCCTGCCGCTGCGCCACCGACATCGCCTCCACCCGGGTGCCAGCCAACGTCACCGTCCCCCGCCGTGCCGGCAGCAGCCCGGCAATCGTGCGCAGGGCGGTGGTCTTCCCCGCCCCGTTATGCCCCAGCAATGCCAACACCTCGCCTGGCCGCAGGGCGAGCGTCAGGTCGGATAGGACGGCCTTATTGCCGTATCCCGCCGCAACGCCGTCGATTTGCAGGAGGTCCATCCTACAGCGCGCCCCCGAAATAGATCTCGGCCAGCGCCGGGTCGGCCGTGATCTCAGCCGGGCTGCCCTGCGCCAACACGTGCCCGCCATGCAGGAACACCACCTCGTCGGCGATGGCCATCACGACGCGCGTGTTGTGTTCCACCACCAATTGCGACTTCCCCTCCGCCTGCAGGCGTCGCAACAGCGCCATCACCCGGTCCAGCGCCTCGCCGCTGAGCCCCGAGGTGGGTTCGTCCAGCAACAGCAAATCCGCGCCCGTCGCCAGCAGCCGGGCAATGCACAGCAGCTTCTGCTCGCCATAGGACAGGTTCCGGGTCCAAACCCGCGCCTGGTCGCCCAGGCCGACATGCTCCAGGATCCCCGCCGCCTGCTCGTTGGCCTGCCGCATGGCCCGCGCCGTGCGGAACGGGCGAAAAATCGCGCTCAGCGGTTGCTCGCCGAACTGGCCTGGCAACGCGCTGGTCACGTTCTCCAGCACCGTCATGTCGGCATACAGCCGCAAATTCTGGAACGACCGCGCAATGCCACTGCGCACGATCGCCCTCGGCGGCAGCCGGTCCAGCGAGCGCCCCTGGAACTGCACACTCCCGCTCTCCGGGCGCAGAAACCCGGTAATAGCGTTGAACACCGTCGTCTTGCCCGCCCCATTGGGGCCAACGAGGCAGGTGATGCGTCCCTTCTCGATCGCGAAGCTGCAATCGCGCAAGGCCTGCAATCCGCCGAAATTCTTGTTCAGCCCGCTCACCTGCAGGAATGGCACGGTCATAGCTTCTGCCCCGCCAAACCCTGCGGTCGGAACAGCATGAACGCGATCAGCAGCGCGCCATACAAACCCTGCCGAACGCCCGCCGCCATGGTGGATGGAATTTCCACCATCGTCAGCACCTGCGGCAGCGCCAGCAGCACGAACGGCCCGATGATCGACCCGGCCAGGGTGCGTGCCCCGCCCACCACCACCATGCTCAGCAACAGCACCGACGCATTCAGGTCGAACGAGGACGGGTCGATGAAGCTGAGGAACGTCGCATAAAGGCTGCCTGCGACGCCGCCGAACACGCCAGCCAATGCCGCCGCGGCCGCCTTGGCCGGGATCACCGGCTTGCCGGATGCCGCCACCGCCAACTCATCCTCGCGAATGGCCCGCAGCAGCCGTCCATACGGGGAATTCATCGCCAGATAGAACGCCAGGCAACACAGCAGCATTGCCGCAACGCACAGCAGCAACATGCTGCCCGTATCCTCGATCGCGTAGCCGAACAGATCCGCCGGTGGAATCGCCGCCATGCCGGACGCACCGCCCGTGGCCCCATTCCAATTCAGGAACGCCGCCGTCGCCAGCAGTTGAATGCCGAACGACGTCACGACGAAATAATCGCCAGCCACCCGCAGCGCCGGCAGAGTGATCACGATATTCAGCAACAGACAGGCCCCGGCCGCACACGCCACCGCGGGCAAAAACCCCATCACCTCGTTCACCAGGCAATACGCTGTCACATAGGCGCCGACGCCAAAGATCGCCGCCTGCGACACCGAGAAAATTCCGGCGATCCCGACCAGCAAATTGGTGGCCAATCCCAGCACCACGAAGATCGAGGCGAGGATCAGATAGGAATAGAAATACTCCATGGCTCCGCCTACGCCGCCGCAAACAGGCCGCGGGGGCGGACCAGCATGAAGGCGACGAAAATGAGGAAGGTAATACCGACGCTCCACTGGCCCGGCATGACCAGCAGCGACAGGTTCTGCAGCACCGTCACCACGATCGAAACCAGGAACGCGCCCGTCAAACTCCCGACGCCCCCAGCGATCACCGCGACGGTCCCCGTCAGCAGCACGGTGGTGCCGGTATAGGGCTGCAGCCCCAGATCGAAGCCGACCAACATGCCGGGCACCGCCACCAGGGCGGAGGCAAGCGCCATCACCATGGCGTAGGTGCGCCGCGGATGCAGCCGGGTCAGCTCCGCCAGGAACGGGTTACTGGCAACGGCCCGGATGCGCTTGCCGATGCCCGTATGCCGGGTCGCGAACAGCGTGGCGCCGTATAGCGCCACACTCACCACCACCGTCGCGATCTGCGCGTAGTTCAGCGTCACGCCCACCAACTTGATCGTCTGCACCCGCCAGGTAGAATCGAAGTGCAGGATGTCCGGTGACCACAGGACGGCGATGGCGTTCTGGACGATCGCCAACAATCCCAGCGATGCGATCAGCACCACCAGATGCGTCGCCCGGCGTTGCGCCAACGGGTCGTACAGCAGCCGCTGAATCACGACGCCGAACCCGGCACACACCACCGGCACCACGATCAGCCCGACGATATCCGGCATCCCCGCCCGCGCCAGGCTCCACGCCAGATAGCCAGCCAGCGTGTAAACCCCGGCATGCGCCACATGGAAGATCTTGGTGGTGGAGTAGACCAGCGAAAAACTGAACGCGACCACGCCCAGCGCACAGCCCGTAACCAGGCCATTGACCAGCAACTGCAAAAGCAACATTGGACGGTTCTGCCTACTCGGACGTGTAGGACTTCACGAACTCATCCTTGCCATCGACGATCTTCACCACGTCGATCTGCATCGATGCCGTGTTCGTCTTGAACTCGGTCGGAATGATTTCATTGAATTGCCGGATCGCGAACAACTTGGTCCGGATTGCCTCGCCGCTCAATTCGGCCTTGTCCGTCATCACACCCGCGATGGTGCGCAGGATGATCGACCCGGCGTTGGCGTATTGGATGCCGAAGAAATCCATCTCCGTGCCGGCCTGCTGCTTGAACGCGGCCGCCGTCTCCGGTGGCGCCTTCACCCGCACCTGGGTGTGGATCCACCCGGTCGAGCCCTTCTGCCGCAGCGCCGTCGGATCGGCGAAGAACGAGGTGCCGGCGATCGTGAAACCGGGCTTCGCCTGCTCCACCTGTTCGGCCAGCGCGCCCAGCCCGTCGGTCAGCATCACGAACAGCACGTCCGGCTCCAGGCTCGTCAGCTTCAGTATGGCCGGCCGGAAATCCGTCTGGCTGAAAGAGGATTGCTCCTGCCCGATCACCGTGCCGCCCAATTTCGTGAACGCCTCGGCGAAATCGTCGCGGCCGGAGGTCATGGCCGCGTCGTTCTGGAACAGGATGGCCGCCTTGCGCTTGCCGGTCTCATACAGATACCGCGCCGCCACCGCCGCCTCGTCCCGCACCACCGGCAGGGTGTTGATCAGGTAGGGCGAGGCATTTGCCAGCCGGTCCCCCTGCGCCGCACCGTTGACCAGCAACACCTTCTTGCGCGTCGCCAAAGGCGCCATCGCCAGGGTCGGGCCGGTGTAGCCGGTGAAGATGACCGGCACCTTGTTCAGGTCTGCCAGCTTGTTGAATGCCAGCACCGATTGGTCCGGCCGGCCCTGATTGTCCTCGTAGAGAATCTCAATCATTCGCCCGCCCGCGCCGCCGGCTGCGTTGAATTTGGTCACTGCGAATTGCAGCCCCCGCTGCTCTTGCGCGCCTGTAGCGGCACTCGGCCCCGTCAGCGGCAACACTGCGCCAAGCCGGATCGGATCAGCAGCCCGCGCGTGTCTGGACAAGCCCGCGAGTCCAGCCAGCAGCGCTCCCGTGAACAGCCGGCGCCCGACCGGTGCCGCAGCTACGTCAGATATAGCGGCACGATGGTGATCGGTCATGTCGTTCGGTCTCCCCTCTGGTCGTGGCCCCACGGTTTGGGCTCTTGCCCCGAGATAGCCGGGCCGACCGCTTGAGTGTCAATCGAGTTTACGTGCCATTGCTTGAGCTTTACTCAATAATCGAGCCTTGCTGGCCTAGTTCTGCAACCCAACCAGGCAGGCGAAAACAGCACCAATTTCGCCGGCGGATCGCCCTGCCGGCCGTGCCCGATACTTGACTTACCTGGCACGGCAGCCAAGTCTCCGCACTCACGCACCAGGAGAGCTACCATGGCTTGGAAGACCCCCAAGATCGTCGAAATCGCCCTCGGCGCCGAGATCAACAGCTACGCCTGCGCCGAGCGTAAGTAAGTCCGGTTGCGCGGCTAGCCAACAGGCTGGTCGCGCGCCGTTTCTAACCAGGGGTTCACCCGGTGCGCGCGATTGTCCTGGGTGCCGCTGCAGGTGGTGGGTTCCCTCAATGGAATTCGAACGCTGAGGCGTGCCGCCGGGCCCGCGCCGGTGATCCGCTGGCGCCCGCACGCACCCAGGCCTCCGTCGCCGTGTCGGGCGATGGCGCGTCATGGACCCTGCTGAACGCCTCCCCCGACCTACGGCAGCAGATCGCCGAAACCCGCGAGCTTCACCCCACGACCGCCCTGCGATCCACCCCCATCGCGGCTGTCGTGCTCACCTCGGGTGAGGTCGACTCGGTGGCCGGGCTGTTGAATTTGCGGGAGCGGCAGCCTTTCACCCTGTTCGCGACCGCCCGCATCCACGCGGTGCTGGACGCCAATCCCATCTTCAACGTGCTGGCGCGCGACGTCGTCGCCCGCCGGGTCGTGGCGCTGGAACAGGATATCGCCCTCCCCGGCGGCCTCACGCTGCGGCTATTCTCCGTCACGGGGAAGGTCGCGCTGTATCTGGAGGACAATGCAGACGACGACGACGGCGACACCGTCGGCGCCTGCATCACCCAGCACGGCCGCAGCCTGTATTACGTCCCCGCCTGCGCCGCGATGACGCCAACCCTGGCCGAGCGGCTGCGCGGGGCGGACGCGGTCATGTTCGACGGCACATTGTGGCGGGATGACGAGATGATCCAGGCCGGGCTGGGGCTGAAAACCGGCCGCCGCATGGGCCATATGAGCGTGGCAGGCGAAGGCGGCACGATGCAGGCATTCGCCGGGCTAGGCGTCGCCCGCAAGATTTTGCTGCACATCAACAACTCCAACCCCGTACTCCTGGCGGACACGCCGGAACGGGCGGAGGTCGAGCGCGACGGCTGGCAGGTCGCGTTCGATGGCATGCGCGTGGAGGTATGATCGATGCTGTCCCCCCAGGGTTTGGAAGACGCGCTGCGAGCCATCGGGGCCGAGCGATACCACAACCTGCACCCGTTCCACCGCATGCTGCACGACGGCAAGCTGACGCGCAGCCAGGTGCAGGCCTGGGCGCTGAACCGCTACTACTACCAAAGCCAGATCCCCGCGAAGGATGCGAGCCTGGTGGCGCGCCTACCCACCGCGGAGTTGCGCCGCGAATGGCGCTCCCGCCTGGTCGACCATGACGGCAACGCACCCGGCGAAGGCGGCATCGCTCGCTGGCTGCGCCTGGCGGAAGGCGTCGGCCTGGACCCGGCCTACGTCGAATCGACCGACGGGCTGCTGCCGGGCACGCGCTTCGCCGTCGACGCCTACGTTCATTTCGTCCGCGACCGCTCCATCCTCGAGGCGATCGCATCCTCGCTGACCGAGATGTTCTCGCCCAATATCATTGCCGAACGTGTATCCGGCATGTTGTCGCACTACGATTTCGTGACGGCGGACACGCTCGCCTATTTCACCCCCCGCATGACGCAGGCGCCAAAGGACGTCGATTTCGCCCTGTCCTACGTGAAGGAACACGCCCGCACGCCAGACCAGCAGGAGCAGGTATTGGGCGCCCTTCGCTTCAAATGCGGCGTGCTGTGGTCGCAACTGGACGCCCTGCACTTCGCCTACGTCGCACCCGGCGTCATCCCGCCCGGCGCTTTCGTGCCGGACGACATGCGGTGACGATCGAGGCCACCATTCCAAATTTCGCCACCGGCGTGCGCCTACGCGAAGACAAGGTGCGTGGTGGCTGGGTGGTGCTCGCGCCGGAGCGGGTATTCGTCCCCGACGAGCACGCCATCGCCATACTGCAACTCGTCGACGGCAGGCGAACGGTGGGGGGGATCGTCGACGCCCTCGCTGCCAAATTCGACGCTGCGCGCGACCTGATCGCCACCGACGTCATCGCCATGCTGCAGGACCTGACGGTGAAGGGCGCGATCCGCCTATGACCCCGCCCCCACTGGGCATGCTGGCCGAACTGACGCATCGCTGCCCGCTGCAATGCCCATACTGCGCCAACCCGCTGGAGATGGATCGCGCCTCCGCCGAATTGGACACCGCAAGCTGGCAGCGCGTGATGACCGAGGCCGCCGAACTGGGTGTGCTGCAGGTCCATTTCTCCGGCGGTGAGCCCACGATCCGCCGCGACCTGCTGACCTTGCTCGCCCATGCGCGGGACCTGCAACTCTACAGCAACCTAATCACATCCGGCGTCACGCTCACAGCGGACTCAGTGGCCGCCCTGCGGGATGCCGGGTTGGACCACGTGCAGCTCAGTTTCCAGGATTCGCAGAGCGCAGGCGGCGACCACATCGGCGGCCTGCAAGGTGGCCACGCCCGCAAGCTCACCGCCGCGCGCCTCATTCGGGAGGCTGGGTTCCCCCTCACCGCGAACTTCGTCGTCCACCGCCAAAACCTCGCCCGCCTGCCCGACATGATCGCGTTGGGGGAAGCGATGGGCGCCGGTCGGATCGAAATCGCCCACGTGCAATATTACGGCTGGGGCCTGCTGAACCGCGACGCCCTGCTGCCCATGCCGGACCAGATCGACCGCGCGGATGCGGTGGTCGCCGAAGCGCGACAGCGGCTGAGCGGCCACCTGGTGATCGATTACGTGACACCGGACTACTACGCCGCCCGGCCGAAATCCTGCATGGGCGGCTGGGGGCGGCAGTTCATGAACATCACCCCGTCCGGCCGCGTGCTGCCGGGCCACGCCGCGGAAACCCTGACCGATCTCACCTTCCCCTCCGTCCGCGACGCCTCCCTTGCGCAAATCTGGCAGACCGACCCGGCGTTCGAACGCTATCGCGGCACCGACTGGATGGCCGAGCCATGCCGCAGTTGCAACCGGCGCGAGATCGACTGGGGCGGCTGCCGCTGCCAGGCCTTCGCGCTCACGGGCGACGCCGCCGCCACCGACCCGGCCTGCGCCCTATCGCCAGACCATGCGGTCATGGCCGCCGCGATGGCCGCCCCCCGATCCGACGATTTCACCTATCGCCGAATCGGGGGCGCCCCCGCCGCAGTTACGCCCCCGTAACGCGCCAGATCACGTTGCCGACGTCATCGGCCATCAGCAGCGACTTGCCATCCGCCCCCAGCGTGACGCCGACCGGCCGGCCGTAGGATACCTTCTCATCCGTCGCCAGGAAGCCCGACAGAATGTCGCGCGGCGGCCCGGACGGGCGGCCATTCGCGAACGGTATGAACACTAGCTTGTAGCCGCTCAGCTTGCTGCGGTTCCAGGACCCGTGCTGCCCGATCGCCATGCCTTCGGGGAAGCCCGGCAGCGTGCCAGCCGGCATCCAGCACAGCCCGAGCGACGCGGTGTGGCCGCCCAGCGCGTAATCCGGCGTAATCGCGGATTCAACGGCCGCTGCGTCCTGCGGCACCCGGTCATCCACCACCTTGCCCCAGTAGCAATAGGGCCAGCCATAGAAGCCGCCCTCCTTCACCGAGGTCAGGTAGTCGGGCGGCGTCTCGTCACCCAGCCCATCACGCTCGTTGACGACGGTCCATAACTCGCCCGTCATCGGCTCCCACGCCATGCCAACCGCGTTGCGCAGGCCGCCGGCGAAGATCCGGTCCTCCTCGGTTTCCAGGTCCAGCACGTGGATGGCCGCCCGCCCCTCCTCCACCGCCATCCCCTGGTCGGCGATGTTGCTCAGCGAACCGACGCCGGCATACAGCTTGCGCCCATCCGGGCTCGCCAGCAGGCTGCGTGTCCAGTGCCCGGCGGGCTTGAAGGTCGTCAGCCGCTGCCCAGGCGCGGTGATGGTGTCGGCGCCCTCCACATAGGGGAACACCATGATCCCGTCGGTATTCCCTACGTAAAATTTGTCGCCCAGCAGCGCCATGCCGAACGGCTGGTTCAACCCGCTCATGAACACTGTCTGCGACTCAGCGACGCCATCGCCGTCGCGGTCGCGCAGCAGAGTGATCCGGTTGGCGCTCACCCCCATGGCATTCGCACGCTTCATGGTGGCGACCATGGCATAGTCGAACACGTTGCGCGCCGAACGCTCGGCGTTCGTCGCCTCCGCCACCAACACGTCGCCATTGGGCATGACGTAGATCCAGCGGCAGTGGTCCAACCCGCGCGCAAACGCATTCACCTTCAACCCGGGTGCCGCGATCGGCGTCTGATCGCCCGTCCACCCCTGCGCCGTCGGCATCTTCAACGTCGGGATGGCGCCTTGCGGCTTGGGCGCCGGAATGGCTGGGGCCGTGCCCCAGGCAGGCATGTGCGAACCCTGCGTGGCCCGCCGCACCATCACCGCACCCCCGCCAACAACGGCAACCACACGCGCAAAAACGCTCGACATGCTCACGGCATTCATCCCCTCGGTTGTCCGTACGTTAGCCGAGGCTCCCCGGCGGCGAAACCGCGCAGCTTGCGCTTGACGAGAACCCGGCGTGGGTTCGTTATATTCAGATTGGCATAACGGATCAACGGGGCTGCGTTTCCCGGTCGCCGGGCTTTGGCGCGTGTGCCATGATCACCGCATTGAGGGCATTCCATGCAATACACAAAATTCGGCCGCACCGGCTTACGCGTATCCAAACTCTGCCTCGGCACCATGACGTTCGGCCTGCAATGCGACGAGGCGCAAAGCCACGCGATCTTGGACACCGCGGCCGCAGGCGGTATCGACTTCCTGGATGCGGCCGACGTGTACCCGTTGGGCGGCGGCCACAACACGGCGGGCCGGACGGAGGAGATCGTCGGCGGTTGGCTGCAGGGCAAGCGCCGGGACTTCATTCTCGCCACCAAATGCGTCGGCGTCATGGGACCGAAACCATGGGACCAGGGGATGTCGCGCAAGCACATCCTCGATGCGATCGACGCCTCGCTCCGCCGGTTGAAGACCGACTACATCGATCTTTACCAACTGCACAGCTACGACCCGAACACCTCGATCGACGAGGCATTGGAGGCGCTGGACACCATCGTCCGCCAGGGCAAGGCCCGCTATGTCGGGTTCTCCAATTGGCCGGCCTACAAGGTGGCCCGGTCCATCGGGCGCAGCGAGTTGCGCAACCTGGTCCGCATCGAGTCGATGCAGCCGCGCTACAACCTGCTGTTCCGCAGCTTCGAGCGCGATCTGCTGCCGCTCTGCGCCGAGGAGACCATCGCGGTCATCCCCTACAACCCACTGGCCGGCGGATTGCTGACCGGCAAGCACAACCAGCAGGCCGCGCCGCCCGAGGGATCGCGATTCCAACTGGGCTCGGCCGGCGCCCGCTACCAGGCCCGCTACTGGCACGACAAGCAGTTCGAGACGATTGAGGCCCTGCGCGCCGTCGCCGCCGAAGCCGGCATGAGCATGACGACGATGTCGATGCGCTGGGTATTGTCGAACCCCGCCATCACCGCCCCGATCATCGGCGCCAGCCGCCCGGAACAACTGGCCGACAACTTGGCCGCGCAAGACCAAGGCCCGTTGCCAGCCGACCTAAAGGCCAGGCTGGACGACATCACCGTCGCCTGGCGCGCCGTCGACGAGGAGCGTTAGGGACCGCATACAGGGGTTGAAGGGGACGACTATCCCCTTCCCTCTCCTCTCATCAAGCCGCGAGCGAACTCACCTCAGTATCGGTCGTGGGTCTCCATCACGGTCTACGGTCGCGCCGGAGCCATCAGAACCGTTCGCCGACCATCTCCTCACTCAGCGTCCAGAGCGCTTTTGCGTGCTCCGGATCCACCGCATATGGCTGAACGCCGCCTCGCAGATCGCGACCGGTCGAAAGCTCGGCGACGTGGCAATCCTCGCAATACCGGCCGCCGATCGCATCCGCCGGCGCAACGAAGCCGCACCAGACGGACGTCGCGGCGCCCTGTGGAACCGTCTTGTATTCGAAGGCCGGCTTGCCCGCGGCCGCATTGGCGGCGTTGATCTGCTCGATCATGCGCTGCCGCGCCGCGGCATCCATATGGCGGGCAAGCTCGGTCTGGATCGCGCCGGGATGCAGCGCCGTCGCGCGGACCTCGCCCGGGCGATGCCGCCGGTCGAATTCCACGGCGAACAGGATGTTGGCGGTTTTCGATCGACCGTACGCCACGAACTCCGCATAGGGCGTGCGATCGAAATTCGGATCGGCCAGATCGACATCGGCAAACCGGTGTCCCGCCGACGACACGGCAACCACGCGCGAACCCGGCCCCAGCAGCGGCATCAAACGATTGATCAGCACGAAATGGCCGAGGTGATTGGTGCCGAACTGCGTATCGAACCCATCCACCGTGCGCCCCTGCGGGCACGCCATCACGCCCGCATTGGCGATGATGACGTCGAACATATCACCCGCCGCGATCAGCGCCTCTGCACAGCGCCGCACGCTGGCGAGCGATGCGAGGTCGAGCTCCACCAGCGCCAGCGTCCCGCCATTTTCCGCCTGCGCGACGACGCTCGCAGTGGCGTCCCGGCCCTTCGCCAGATCCCGCACCGTGCCCACGACCTGCGCGCCATGCGCGACCAATGTCCGCGCCGTCTCGACACCCAGCCCGGCCGACACGCCGGTCACCAGAACGCGTTTACCGCCTAGATTCACCCCGGCAAGAATGTCGTCGGTGGTGGAGTTTGCCCCAAAGGACACAGCCATACAGCGCCTCCTCATACGTCAGGTCGAGGCGCCACCGTGCGAACACCCGGCGTCCTCTTCCAGTCATATGCGGAGGCGGCCTCCGTTTATCAAGACGTCGTCCTGGCCGCTATCGTGACGTTTCGTCGTTAGGTGGGCGTCCGCTCCAATATCTCGACCCGCACCCCGTCGGGCGCCTGCACGAAAGCAATCTTGGTGCCGGGCCGCGGGGAGCGCGGGGGAACCACGAACACAGCCTGCTTGGCCGTCAACTCCGCCACGGCGTCATCGAACGGCGAGACGAACAGGCCGATATGCTCGACACCCAGATAAGGCGGCTCGGGCGCCCGGACTGTCTCTGCGGGAACCTGCTCGATGAACAAAGTCAGCCCACCCAAATCCACGATCACCCGCACCCCAACCGGCGTTGCAACCTGGCTCACCGGTTTTGCCCCGAACATATCCACGTAGAATTTCGCCGCCGCCACCGGGTCGGCGCTGCGCAGGTGGACGTGGTCACAAATGTATTGAAGCATGGGGTGTTCTCCGCAGAGACGAGGGCGGGTGGGCGGACGACGATGTCCCGTCATGGACGCTACTCTGAAACCGCCGGGTCCGCTATGCCACCACCTCACGTGACGCATAGGGTGCCTTGCGCTATGCAACGGTCTCGCCCGGCTGGCATGAAAGGGATCGTCCATGCAACACGAGCTGGATCACGCGGCCCGAGGCGCGCTGACGGGCCGCCACGCCGCGTTCGCCCAACACAGCCGTACCGCCCTGCGCTACGCGCCCGAGTTCGGCCCGTTCGCCGGGCCAGCCGGGCATGCGCCGGACCAGCTTGCCGATCTATGGGGATTGGCCGGCGGTGACCATCCAACCGCCTTGTTCACCTGCGACGAGCTGGCCTTCCCCGATTGCCTGACATGTCTACGCCGCGGCCGCCTGCACGAGATGCTGTTGCCGGCGATGCCGCCCACCGACGCGCGGCCCGCCCCGCCCATCCGCGAACTCACCCAAAGCGACGTGCCCGCAATGATGCAACTGGTCGCGCTAACCAATCCCGGCCCCTTCGCCGAGCGCACGATCGAACTCGGCCGCTATATCGGCGTCTTCGAAGACGCCACCTTGCTCGCCATGGCGGGCGAACGCATCAACCTGGACGGCTACACCGAGATCAGCGCCGTCTGCACCCATCCATCCCAGCGCGGGCGCGGCCTGGCCCGGGCGCTCATCGCGAATGCCGCCCATGCAATCTTCGCCCGCGGCGACCTGCCTTTCCTCCACGTGTTCGCCGAGAACGAGCCAGCCCTCGCCGTCTACCGCCGGATGGGGTTCGAAACCCGCCATATCATGCACTTGGCCGTTGTCGCCCAAGCAACTGCCGCCGCAGTAGCCCCGAGACATACTGAATTGGCGTGATGACGCAGTGTTGGGTTTCAATCACCGCTGATCTAGACACAGTGGGGCCTTGGTAGACACGAAGCGATGCATGCACGGCAAAACCGGCTATGAGCGGCCATAATGGCCGGGGTGGCCCCCGTCCGCCCGGCGCCCCACGGCCATCCAACACCCCCGCCCCGCGCTCCCGCCTACCGCTGATCTGGCTGGTGCCGGTCGCCGCCCTGGTCATCGGCGGCTACTTCTTGGTCACGACGCTGCTGCAACGCGGCCCCGAGATCACCGTCACGTTCAACTCCGCGCAAAGCCTGGCCGCCGGCACCAAGGTCATGCACAAGGCCGTCGAACTGGGAACCGTGACCAGCCTGGAGCTGACGCAGGATCTC
This sequence comes from Acidisphaera sp. L21, assembly GCF_009765685.1. Lineage (GTDB taxonomy): Bacteria > Pseudomonadota > Alphaproteobacteria > Acetobacterales > Acetobacteraceae > LMUY01. The sequence continues at coordinate 79,380 of NZ_LMUY01000071.1, forward strand.
GGGCACGCCAGGGCGCATATCCGCATGACCAGCGACGCGGCGCCGTTCCTGACGGAGAAGACGCGGTTCTGGGTCGTGCGGCCGCAAGTCTCGGGCGGCAGCGTCTCGGGCCTCACCACGCTGATCTCCGGCAGCTACATCGAAATGGATCCCGGGGCGAGAAGCGGCACCGCCCAAACCGACTACACCGGCCTCGAAGACCCGCCGGGCGTCCGGCTGGACGAACCCGGCACCACCTACGTTCTGCACGCCCCGACCGTGGCATCGCTGGCCAGCGGCACCCGCGTGTTCTTTCGCGACGCATGGGTGGGCGAGGTGTTGAACCGCCACATCGAGGAAGGCACGGCCGAGATCACCGCCGAAGTGTTCGTGCGTTCACCCTACGACAAGCGCGTGCGCACCGGCACCGTCTGGTGGCAATACAGCGGCGTCGACGCAGCATATGTCGGCAACGGCATTCACGTAGCGGTCACTTCGGTCCAGGCCGCCCTGTCGGGTGCTGTGGCCTTCGGCGTTCCGCCCGGCGCGCCGGATTATCCGCTGGCGCCCGGCGGCACCAACTACCCGATGTTCTCCGACGAAGACACGGCAAGCCGGGCCAGTTACAGCCAACGCATCCCCTACGTCGTCTACCTCACCGATACCGACCATGGCCCCGACGCCGGAACCCCCGTCCTGCTCTACGGCACGCAGGTTGGCGAGGTAACGGGCGTTCGCCTGCTGTCCAGCCCGCTAACGGGCGCGATGCAGATGCGGGTTGCGTTCAACGTTCTGCCCACCCGGATGAAAATGATCGGCGACGACGCCACCAACCTCAGCGTCCCCGCACTGGGTGAAAAGCTCGCGCGCGCTGGAATGCAGGCATCGCTGACGACGACCAGCTACGTCACGAACAAACAGGCGCTCGCCCTGGATCTGCCCGCCGTGCCGCCGCGCGACCCGGCGCAGACCGTGTCCGAGACCGGCGTCATCGTGCTGCCCGCGTCCGGCGGCAGCGCCATGACGTCCAGCGCCGCCAGCCTGGTGAATAGCCTGAATGATTTTCCTTATCAGTCCACCGGGCAAACCATCAGCGCAGCCCTAGCGGCCTTTGCCACCGTCGCGAAGGGTATCGACGGCCCTTCCAAGGCGCGGGCGTTGTCGGCCACCTTGGCCAGCGCGCGCGCCTCGATCCAAAGCGCCGATGCCTCACTCACCCCGATCCTGCGGGAACTGCCGGCAGACGCCGACTCACTGGATCGTCAATTGAAACAGGCCGACCAGGCGCTCGCCTCGATCGACGATCGCTTCGGCAGCGCCTCGACCCTGCAGCAGTCGGTCGCCCGCAAGCTGGCGGATTACTACGACACGATCCGCTACACCCGGCTGCTCGCCGATTACCTGGCCCGCCACCCCGAGGCCATTGCGCGCGGCACGACAGGCTACGGCGCCGAACGCTAGCCCGTCAGACACCCAGCGCGGACGCATAGACCTCGGGCTTGAACCCGACCACCAGCCGGCCGCCGACGTCCAGCACCGGGCGCTTGATCATCGACGGCTGCGCCAGCATCAGCGCAACCGCCTTTGCCTCGTCCAACCCGGCCTTGTCCGCGCTCGGCAGCTTGCGGAACGTCGTGCCCGCCCGGTTGAGCAAAACCTCCCAACCGGTGTCGCGCACCCAACCCTCCAGCTTGCTGCGGTCCACGCCCTGCACCTTGTAGTCGTGGAAGTTGTAGGCGACGCCGTGCTCATCCAACCACGCGCGCGCCTTCTTCATCGTGTCGCACGCCTTGATGCCGTGGATGGTGACAGGCCGGGCCATCAGACGAGTTTCGCGTCATACAGTCGCCAGACCGCGTCCGGATATTGCGTCCAGCTCAGCTTGGCGCTGCTGGCCTGGATGATGGCGTCGAAATGCAGGAACAGCACCGGCGCATCCTGCGCCAACTGGTCTTGCACCTTGTGATACAGATCCACCCGCTTGGCCTGGTCCGCCTCGGTCCGGGCCTGTTGCAGCCAGGTCGTCACCTGCGGATTGTCGTAGCCGGCGAAGTTGTTAGGGCCGTCCTTGGTGAACCAGAAATAGGTATTCCCATCGGGATCGTACCGCCCGCTCCACGGCGACATGCAGATATCGAAATCGCGCTGCCGCAGCACCGTGATCAGGCTGGTCGGATCGATCTGCTTCACCTCCACCTTGAACCCGGCCTGGTTCGCCTGCGCCTGCGCCACCTGGGCGATGCGCACCATCTGCGGCGAGTTCGTCACGGTGATGCTGACGGGCAGCGGCGCGGTGATGCCAGCCTCGGCCAGCAGCGCCTTGGCCCGCGCCGGGTCGAAGCCGGGCGGCGCGTAGGCTTTGTCGAAGGCCCAGCCGACCGCTGGGGAAAGCGGGCCATGCGCCACCTCCCCGGTGCCGAAATACACCACGCGCTGAATGACGCTGGGGTCGACCGCGGCGGCGAAGGCGCGACGCACCCGCGGATCGTCGAATGGCTTGCGCGTGACGTTGAACGACCAGGCGTTGAACCCCAGGCTCGGCATTTGCGACACCCGCACGCTCCTGTCCTGCGCCAGCCCGGCGACCGACTGGGGCGGCAGCGCGTCGATCAACTGCAACGTGCCGCTGCGCAGATTGGCCAGGCGCACCGTCTCGTCCGGGATCGGGCGAAAGGCAAGCCGGTCGAACCCATGGTTGGGCCCGCGCCAATAGCCGTCGAACCGTTCCAGCACCAACTCGCTGTTCTTCGTCCACGACCTGAGTTTATACGGGCCGCAACCCACCGCCTGCGTGGCGAAATCCGCCCCCAGCCGCTTCACCGCCGCCATCGACACCACCATGCCGGCCCGGTTGGTCAACACCAGCGGCAAAGGCGCGTAGGGCGCGCTCATGCGCAGTTCCACCACCAGCGGTCCCGTAACCACCACGTCGGCCAGCGGACCGAAATCGGCCTTGCGAATGCTGGCGGTCGCGGGGTCCAGGTAACGGTCCAGATTGGCCTTGACCGACGCCGCGTCGACCGGGGTGCCGTCGTGGTAGGTCAGCCCCGGCCGCAGCGTCAGTACGTGGCGCATCGGCTCCGGATTGCTGTGCGTGGCCAGGCCGGGGGAGATCGAACCATCGGGTGCGGCCACCAGCAGCGTCTCGTGCAGGCAGTAGAACACCGCGTTTTCGAAGAACGAGGCGGAGAAAGCCGGGTCCAGCGTCACCGGGTCGGACACCACGCCGATCGTCAGCGTCTTCGGCGTTTGGCCCAAAGCTGCCCCGGCGGCCAGCACGACCGGGGTGGCGAGCAAGGCGCGGCGCGTCATCTCAAGCATTCGCACTCTCCTGTTTGGGGTCAGTCATGGGGATCGAGCTGGTCGCGCAACGCATCGCCCAGCAGGTTGAAACCAAGCACGGTGATGAAGATTGCGATCCCCGGGAACCAGGCCAGCCACACCGCCTGGTCCAGAAACCCGATCGCATCATGCAACATATTGCCCCAACTCGGCGTCGGCGGTTGCACGCCCAGGCCCAGGAAGGACAGATACGCCTCCGTGATGATCGACGACGCCAGCAGCAACGACGCCTGCACCAGGATCGGCGAGGCCGTGTTCGGCAGCACGCACCGCCAAAGAATGGTGGCGCTGCCGAACCCCAGCGCCCGCTCCGCCGTGATGTATTCGCGGCTGCGCACCGACATGGCCTGCCCCCGCGCCACCCGCGCCAGCACCGGCAAATTCACGGCCGCGATGGCGATGACGGTGTTGACCAGGGAGGCGCCGAGCACGGCGGTAATCCCCAACGCCAGCAGCAAACCAGGGAAGGCCAGCAGCACGTCCATACAGCGCATCAGCACGCTATCCGTCCAGCCGCCGGCATAGCCTGCCACCAGACCGATCGGCCCGCCCAACAGCAACCCGGCCGCCACGCTCACCACCCCCACCAGCAGCGAAACGCGAGCACCTGACAGGATCCGCGACAGCGTGTCGCGGCCTAGATCGTCGGTGCCCAGCCAGTGCGTGGCGGATGGCGGCGAAAGGGTTGCGGCGAAATCCGGCTCGTTCGGCCCGTAGGGCGACAGCGCCGGGCCGAACGCGCCCGCGAACAGCGTGATAGTGACCAGCAGCACCCCCAGCGCGCTGCGCGGTGCGATCAGCAGGCGGCGAAGCATGCTCACCGCCGCACCCGCAGCCGCGGGTCGAGCACGGTGTAGAGCAGATCGGTCGCGAGGTTGGTCAGGACGAACAGCGTCGCGGTCACCAAGATGGCGCCCTGCACCACCGGATAGTCGCGGGCGAAGATCGCATCCACCGTCAGTTTGCCGATGCCAGGCCAGGCGAACACGCTCTCCGTAATCACCACCCCGCCGAGCAATTGCCCAAGTTGCAAGCCAACCAGCGTCACCACCGGCAGCAACGCGTTGCGCAGCGCATGCCGCCACACCACGCGACGGCGCGACAATCCCTTCGCCCGGGCGGTGCGGATATAATCCATCGACAGCACGTCCAGCATCGCCGCACGCGTCATCCGCATCGTGGCCGCCGCCATCCCTGCGCCAAGGGTCAACGCCGGCAGGATGATGTGGCGCAGCGCCTCCAGCGGGTCGGTCAGCACCGGCACGTATCCGGATGAGGGCAGCAGCGGCAGGCGGATCGACAGCGCGACGATCAGCAGGATACCCAGCCAGAAACTGGGCAGCGACAATCCCGTCAGCGCCATGATGGACACCGCCATATCCGCCGCACTGTTCCGCCGCGCCGCGGCGATGATGCCGGCGGGAATGGCGATGCACAGCGACACGACCAGCGCCGCCAGCCCCAGTTGCAAGGTCGGCACCAGCGCCGTCAGCACCGTCGCCGTCACCGGCCTTCCAGTCTGGATCGAGCGGCCGAGGTCCCCGATCAGCACATGACCGAACCACGCGATGAACCGTACCGGCAGCGGCTGGTCCAGCGCGAATTTCGCCCGCAGCGTTGCGACCGCGGCGGGATCCGCCTCCATCCCCAGCATCGCCGTCACCGGGTCACCCGGCACCAACGCCAGCAACGCGAAGGACAGCAGGCACAGCCCGAACAGCACCGGCAGTAGCGACAACAGGCGGGAACCGATGACGCGCATCAGTGCGCCGCGTCCCGCGCGCGGCGATAGGCAGCGATGCGGGCCGATGTCTCCGTCACCACGGCGATTGGCCCCACCTGCCCACCCATCCGCGGCAATGTCTCGGCAAACAGGCAAGCCGTCGCGTGCCCCTCGCCCAGCGAGCGTAACGCCGGGTGCTCGCCCGTGCGGCAGGCCGGCTGCACGTAGGGGCAACGCGGCGCAAACCGGCACCCCGGCGGCGGCGCGCTCGGGTCCGGCGGCTCGCCAGCCGCAGCCTCGTGCAAGCGCGCACCCATGTCGATCCGCGGGGCCGCAGCCAGCAACGCTCGAGTATAGGGATGGGACGGTTCACCGAACAGCCTGTCCGCCGGCGCCGTCTCCACCACGCGCCCTGCGTACATCACCGCCACCCGATGGGCCAAATGCCGCACCACAGCCAGATCGTGCGAGATGAACACCAGCGCAATGCCGGTATCGCGCTGCAGATCCTGCAGCAGGTTGATCACCTGCGCCTGCACCGACACATCCAATGCCGACACCGGCTCGTCGCACACGATCACCTCCGGCCCGACGGACAGCGCACGGGCGATCGCAATCCGCTGGCGCTGCCCGCCACTGAACTCATGCGGCAAGCGGTCCAGATGCGCGGCCTGCAAACCCACCCTCTCCAGCAGGGCAGCTGCCCGCCGCGACGCTTCCGCCCCGTCGCACAATCCGTGCAACCGCATCGGCCGGGTCAACACGGCGCGAATGCGTTGGCGCGGGTCCAACGAGGCATAGGGATCCTGGAACACCACCTGCACCCGGCGCCGCATCGTCTGCAACGCCCCGCCCCGCAGACCGCCGACATCCACGCCATCCAGCACCATGCGCCCGGCATCCGGCTGCTCCAGCCGCAGCAGCAGACGCCCCAGCGTGCTCTTGCCGCAGCCGGACTCGCCCACGACGGCCAGCGTCTCGCCACGGTCCAGATGCAGATCCACCCCATCCACCGCCAGCAGAGTGCGACCGCCGGGCAGGCGGTAGGCCTTGTGCAGGCCCTCGGCCGCAAGCAGGCGCGGCGTCATGCCAACGCCTCGACCGGCGCACGCCAGCAGGCCGCGCTGTGGTCCGGCCCCATCGGACGCAACGGCGGCGGTTCGCCGCAGATATCCGCGACGAACGGGCAGCGCGGTGCAAATCGGCAGCCAGCACCCGCAGTGCCCGGCGCCGGCATCCGGCCGGGGATCGGCTCCAACCGTGCGGCCACGCCGTCCAACAGCGGCATCGCTGCCAGGAGGGCCAGCGTGTACGGGTGCTGCGCCGATTGAAACAACGCGGCAGCCGGGGCAGACTCGACGATCTGCCCGGCATACATCACCGCGACATGGTCCGCGACCTCCGCCACCACGCCCAGATTATGCGTAATCAGCAGGATGCCCATGCCGGTGCGGTCCCGCAGATCCTTCAGCAGCGCCAGAATGCCCGCCTGCACCGTCACGTCCAGCGCCGTCGTCGGCTCGTCCGCGATCAGCAACGCCGGCTCGCACGCCAGGGCCATCGCGATCATCACCCGCTGCCGCAACCCGCCCGAAAGCTGATGCGGATACGTATCCAGCCGCTGCGCCGCCCCGGGCACGCCCACCGCCTGAAGCGCCTGCAACGTGCGCGCCCGAGCCTCCCGCGCGCTCACCCCGCGATGCACGCGCAGGGTCTCGCCCACCTGGTCGGCCACCGTGAACACCGGGTTCAGGCTGGTCATCGGCTCCTGGAAGATCATCGCCATCCGCTCGCCGCGCAGCCGGGTCATGGCGCGTTCGCTCAGGGTGCGGAGGTCCTGCCCCTCCAGTTCCAGCCGGTCCGCGCGGATGCTGGACCGGTCCTCCCGCAACAGCCGCATCAGCGCCAGCGCGGTGACGCTTTTACCGGATCCAGACTCACCCACCACGCACAGCACGCGGCCACGATCGACCTGCAGCGAAACATCCTCCACCACGCTCACGCGGCGCCCCGGCGGCCCCATCGCCACGGACAGCCGCTCGATCCGCAACACCGCGTCGGTCATGCCACCCGGCGCAGCAGGCTGGCGCATTCTGCCGGCGGGGGAATGGCCGCGAACGCACCCCGCCGCTCGACCGTGCGCGCAGCCACGCGCTGGGCAGCCGCAATCGCGTCCATCAGCGGCCAGCCCATGCCCAGCACCGCCGCCAACGCCCCGCAAAACGCGTCGCCCGCCCCCGTGCTGTCGACCAGATCGGCCGGGCATGGCGGCAGATCCTGCTCGCCCGCATCATCCGCGACCCGGCAACCATTCCCGCCCAATGTGACGATAGCGATCCCTGCCCCGGCATCGCGCAACGCACTCGCCCGGTCGGACCCGGTGATCGCCCGTGCCTCCACCGCATTCGCCACCACGATCGCGCAACGCGGCAGCAGCGGGCGCACATCCCACAACATCGGCGCCGTGTTCAACACCACCCGGCCAGCGCACGCCGCCGCCGCCGCCCGGGTGGCGGCAAACGACAGATTGCCCTGCATCAACAGGATGTCCTTAGGCCCCACCTCAGCCGCGAACCCTGCCGCGGCGGCGGGCTCGAACCCATCGCCGCAGGCGCCCAGACTCACGATGCAATTCTCACCATCCGGTGTCAGCATCAGAATGGAGCGATCGGAGGCACCCCGGAATCGTGGCAGTTCCAGCGCGTCGAATGTCTCGGCCTGCAGCGCGGCGGCGATCTCGGCGGCTTCCGGGTCATCCCCCAATGGCGCCAAGAACCGCACCACCGCACCGCACCGGACCGCGGCAACCGCCTGGTTCAGCCCTTTGCCGCCGGGTGCGCGGTGCGGGTCGTTCCCAACCACGGTTTCCCCCGGCGCCGGCATGTGCGGCAGCGTCAGGCCCAGATCCATGCCGGCATTGCCCAGGACATGGACGCGGCTCACGGCGGGGCGGTATCCAGCGCCTTGGTCGCCGCCGCCATGAACACGCGCAGCCGCGCCGGGTCGACCGGATTCCACCAGACGCCGTCCTGCTTCAAATAGCTGGCCACGATCACCGCATCGGCGACGCTCAGGATATCGGCCACATTGTCCGGATTGACGCCGGACCCGACCAGCACCGGCAACGCCGTGCCCGACGCGATGGTGCGCAGTTCCTCCATCGTTGCGGAGTCACCGGTGCGCTGCCCAGTGGCGATGGCGGCATCCGCGTCGAAGAACTCCACATCCCGCGCCAATTCCGTGATCGAGCGATCCGCCGTGATCGCATGCGCGCCGTGCTTCACATGCACGTCGGCAAAGATGCGAATGCCGCGGCCATGCAGCCGGCTGCGATACCGTGTCGCCTCAGCCGCCGGCCCCTCGATGAACCCTTCATTGGCGACATACGCGTTGGCCCATTGGTTCACCCGCACGAACGCCGCACCGGTCGCGACGGCAACGGCAATCGCCTGCACCGCGCCATTCGCCAGCACATTGATCCCCACCGGCAACGGCACCGCCTGGCGCACCGCCGCCGTCATCACCGCCATGCAGGCCGCCGTCTCCGGCCCCAGATGCTCGGGCTTGGCGAACGGAATATCGCCGTGATTCTCCACGATCAGCCCATGCACCCCACCGGCCGCGTACCGTCGCGCTTCCTCGACCGCGAATTCGGTGATCTGCGTCATCGGCATCCCGTCATAGGCAGGGGCGCCCGGCAGCGGCAGCGAGTGGATGACGCCGATCACCGCCTTGCGCCGGCCGAAAATCGCCTCGATCGCATGCGGCTTACCGCGAAAAACCGCCATCAACCGGCCCCCTGGCTAACCCAGCCCAACGCATTGCGCCACAGCGTCGCGTAACCCGGCCATTTGACGAAGCTGTCCGGCAGCCAATGCGGCCCGATATCGGACGTCCACGCCAGGGTGCGCCCCTTGCCGTATTGCCCCGTCACCAGCAACGGGTGCCCGCCCTGCTCCGCCGGCAGCTTGGCCAGCAGTTCCACCCCGGGTGCATCGCGCAGCACGACTTCGTTGGCGCCCAGCAGCGCCGGCCAATCCGTGCCCAGGCCCTGGAGGATCGGGTGATCGCTCGGCCCAAGGATCTCCGGCTTGAAACCCTCCGGTGCCTCGATCCGGTCGTCATAGGGCAGGCAGGTGACGGGCAGCGCGTCCTCCACCGGAGTCCGCCGCCAGCGAGCCCGACCATCGATGCCCTGAAACGTCAGATAACCGCCGATCATCATCAATCCGCCGCCTTGCGCCGTCCAATCCCGGATCAGCTTCAGCCGGTTCGGCACGGTGCGGCCATGCATCCAAACATCCTGCGGCAACAGCAACGTGTTGGAGCCGATGTCGGACAGAATGATCGCCCGATAGCGGCTCAGCCCGTCCATGGTGAAGGGAAACCCCTCAGCCGCCTCGTGCGCCGTCATATATGTCAGCGCGAAATCGCTGTCCCGCAGCGCATCCACCAGCGGCTCCGCACCGCGATGGAAGGTGACGCTGCCGAATTGGTCGAAACCCTTGTAGTGCGTCGCCGCGCTTACCCAGCTTTCGCCCACCAGCAGAACCTCGGTCTTAGGCAACGGACTCTCCTTGTTTGGGGTGTGGCGGCGCAACCGATGCGCGCCGCACCAATTCGACCGGCAGGCGCGCCGGTTCGGGTGGAACGGGGCCGCCCTGGATGCGGGCCACGAGCATGGCGACACCACACCGGCCCAACTCTGCAATCGGCTGGCGAATGGCGGTCAAGGCCGGTTGCAACAAATGCAGCGGCCCGGCGTCGTCGAACGCGACAATGGACAAGGCATCCGGCACCGCAACCCCAGCCTCCCGCGCCGCCTCCAGCACGCCCAGCGCGGTCGCATCGCTGGCCGCGAATACTGCCGTCGCCCGATCCGCCGCGGAAAACACACGCCGCGCCGCGCTGCGACCCTCCGCCACCGCATAATCGCCGAAACTTTCGAACACCACCCTGCAGCCGGCTTCCATGACCGCCTCGCAGAACCCAGCCCGGCGCTCGATCGTGCTGAGCAGGCCCCGCGGGCCGCCAAGGAACGCCAACCGGCGGTGCCCGGCCTCGATCAGATGCTGCGCCGCCAATCGGCCGCCCGCGTGGTTGTCGGCGAAGGCGCGCGGCACCTTCGCGCCGGGCACGTCTTCGTCCACCAACACG
>NZ_LMUY01000071.1:89767-100248 GCF_009765685.1 Acidisphaera sp. L21
GCATGGTTGGTCAGGAAAATCAGCCCATCCACATGTTGGTCCCGCAACCTGGCCAGCGCCCGTCGCTCCTGCTCCGGCCGGTTGCGCGTGGCCAGCAGCAGAACGCTCAGCCCAAGCACATCGGCCGCCTGCTCCACCGCATCGGCCAGCGCGCCGAAGAACGGGCTGGCGATGTCGGGCACCACCAGCCCGATCATGTCCGACCGGCCCAGGCTCAGCCGCCGCGCATGCGGGTTCGGCCGGTAATCCAGTTTGAGAATGGCGTCATCGATGCGGCTGGCCGTGCCACTCGGCAAAGACAGTTTCGCATTCAGATACCGCGACACCGCCGCCGTGGACACGCCCGCAGCTTCCGCGACATCGGCCAGTCGGGACGTGGATGGCACGCGCAGGATGCAACCCCTCCGGAGTGTCTTGTTAAGCGGTTAACTAGCCTAGCCAGAGCACGCCGCGCTTGTCACCCCCTTTTTCACCGAACCACCTGCGTCATCCGTCGTTTTCCTGGCAGAGAACCGCACGTGCAGGAGCAACCGATACCCCAGGGCGACAAGTCGAAATACACCGGCAAACAGGCCCGCAAAGCCAAGCACATCGCCGAAAGCTACGAGCATCGCGGCGTCGGCGAGAAGGAGGCGGAGCAACGGGCTTGGGCCACCGTCAACAAGGAAGACGGCGGCGGCAAAAAGCCCGGCGGTTCCGGCCGCAAACACCAGGACGCCAAAAGCGCCTAATCGACGCCAGCCGGGAACTCCCGTCGCACCACGACCTTGCAGGTGCAATGTGTGGGGGAACGTTGGTGCAGTTCTTTGTCCTGAGCCTGGGATTGCTCCTGGCGGCATGCGCGTCCGGCCCACCGCTGTCGCTGGCCAAATCCGTGGACATCCAGCGCTACTCGGGCGACTGGTACATCATCGCGGAAATCCCCTATGTGGGCGAACGCGGCAATGTCGGCTCGACAGTGAAGTACACACCGCTGCCGAACGGCCACGTGCTGGACGAATACTTCGCTCACCAGCATGATTTCGCCGCGCCCATCACCCATGCCTCCTTCGACGATTACGTCGTCGACGGCACGGGCAATGCGCTATGGCGCGTTCGGCTGTTCTGGCCGATCTTCGTCAGCTACCCGATCCTGGACGTGGACGCGGCCTACACGACCGCGCTCGTCGGCTACCCCGACCGGTCGCTGGGCTGGATCTTTTCCCGCTCCGCCGACATGACCGACGCGGACTACCAGGCGCAACTCACCAAATTCGCCGCCCAGGGCTACGACCCCACCGCCTTCCGCCGCGTGCCCCAACATCCGGACCAGATCGGCAAGGCGGGCTTCGAGTAGCGGAGACGCCGCCCCGCCAATTAGGACGATCCTGGCCGGTGTCGATTACCCGGCGGCATACGCCGGGTAATCCGTGTAGCCGCCCGCGTCGCCGTAATAGAACGTGGTCCGGTCATACGCATTCAGGGATAGCCCAGCCTGCAAACGTGCCGGCAGATCCGGATTGGCAATGAAGTGCCGGCCGAACGCAACCAGATCGGCCTCTCCCTTCGCCACGACCTCCGCTGCGCCGGCACCGTCGAATCCGCCAGCGGCGATCACCACCCCGCCGAACACCGGCTTCAGCAGACCAGCCGCAACCGGTGGGTGATCGCCGATTTCGGTATTTCCCTTCACCCGCGGCTCGATCAAGTGGATGTAGGCGATGCCACGCGCCCGCAGCCCGGACGCAGCATAGGCAAACAGCGCTTGCGGATCGCTGTCGTGCATCGCGTTGAAGCTATTGTTTGGCCCCAGCCGCACCCCGACCCGCGTCGGCCCCCAAACCGAGGCCACCGCGTCCACGACCTCGAACAGCAGGCGCGTCCGGTTCTCGATACTGCCGCCATAGGCATCGCTGCGGCTGTTGGACCCGTCCTGCAGAAACTGGTCGATCAGGTAGCCATTGGCCGCATGGATCTCGACCCCATCGAACCCCACCGCCTTCGCCCGCTCTGCCGCGCGCCGATACTGCGCCACAATACCGGGAATCTCTTCGATCCCGAGCGTACGCGGCGGCGTGGCCGGCCCGGGTCCGCCCTCCAGCAGCACCCCAAGCCCGTCCGCACCACCGGATGGCGCCACGGGTTGTCCGCCATCTGGCTGCAGGCTGCGATGCGACACCCGGCCCACATGCCAAAGCTGGAGCAGAATGGTCGCACCCTTGGCGTGCACGGCATCGACGACGTGGCGCCAACCCGCCGCCTGCGCATCCGTCTCGATCCCGGGGGAGCCATAGCCCCCATTGCCCTGCCGCGAAATGAACGTCGCCTCGGCGATCAGCAGACCACCCGGCGTGGCGCGCTGCGCATAATACTCGGCCATCAACACACCGGGCACGTTGCCCGGCATGTCGGACCGCATGCGCGTCAGCGGTGCCAGCACGACCCGATGGTTCAGCGCGAACGCCCCGGCCTGAATCGGATCAAATAGGTTTGCCATAACTCTCTCCTACGCCGGGCGTTATGCCGCGCCGACTTCTATCGTATCGACCCGGTCGGGGTAGAATGCGACGTAGTCCTCGATGGAAGCCACCGCCTCGTATGGCGCCTCATAGGTCCACATTGCGTCGACCGAGCGCGCACCGCCGGCGGGGATGCTGAAATAGGACGCATCCCCCTTGTAAGGGCAGTAGCTGCTGGTGGCCGATCGCTCCAGCGCCGTCATGTCGACGTCGGCGCGCGGAATGTACTGCACCGCCGGGTATTTCGCTTCTTGCAGCGTCAGCGCGCCCATCGTGTCGGCAATCACCCGGCCGCCCAACGTCACTCTCACTCGCTTGCCGGTCGGCTCGATCGTGATGGGATGGTCGGGCCCCGGGATCTTGATAGTCTTGTCGGTCATGATCACTCTCCTGTTCGTCGTTCCGGCCGAGGCGTCAGAGCTTCGAGCCGCCATCCACGCGCAACGTATCGCCGGTAATCCAGCGCGCCTCATCGGACGCCAGGAAGGCAATGGCGTCGCCGATGTCGTCCGCCTGCGCAAGCCGCTTCAGCGCCTGCATACCGAGCGTGAAGTCTCGCCCGGCATCCGTCTTGGTGAAGTTCGACATGTCGGTCTCGACCACGCCGGGTGCAACGGCGTTGATACGAATACCCCGCGCGCCGAGCGCGAAGGCGAAATGCTTCACCAGCGTATCCACCGCGCCCTTGGTCGCCGCATAGGCCGACAAAGTGCCCACTGCCGCATGCGCCGCCAGGGAGGACAACAAAATGACACTACTGCCCTCACCCAAAATCGGCAGCAATTGCTGCACCAGAAAATACGGCGCCCGCACGTTGACCGCGAAGAGGCCGTCGAACTCCGCGACCGTCACTTCCTCGATCGGTGCGGCCTTCGAGATGCCGGCATTGGCCACCAGAATGTCCAGCCGGTCGCCAACGATGCGACGCGTTTCCGCCGCGAGTTGGTGCGGCCCATCCGGCGCGGCCATGTCGGCGGCGACCGCCTCCGCCCGGCCACCGCCCGCACGGATCTGCGCCACGACCGCGTCCGCCTCCGCGGCGCCGCGCCCGTAATGCACCAGCACCTGGGCGCCCTTTGCCGCCAATGCCAGCGCGGTCGCCCGCCCGATCCCACGCGAGGCGCCCGTGACCAAGGCCGTCTTGCCAGAGAGTGTTGTCATAATTTCTGCTTCCTTGTGTCTGCGATGGTGTGCCGGGTTAGCTGGCGGTCTTGCCGCCGTTCACCCGAATGATCTGCCCGGTGATGAAGGCGGCCTTGTCCGATGCGAGGAACAGGATCGCGTCGGCGATCTCGCTGGGGTGTCCGCCCCGTTTCAGCGGAATTGCGGCGACGAAGGCGGCTTTTTTCTCCGGCGAGCCGGCAAGCCGGGCCAGCATGTCCGTTTCGACCGGACCCGGCGCTACGGCATTCACCCGCACGCCGAAGGCTGCTGCCTCCAACGCGGCGGATTTGGTCATCCCCTCCACCGCGTGCTTGCTGCCCGCATACAGCGACATATTCGCCGCGCCACGCTCGCCCATGGTGGAGGAGATGTTGACGATGCTGCCGCTGCCCTGGGCCTGCATGACGCGCAATTCGTGCTTCATGCTCAGCAATGTGCCCAACACATTGGTGTCGAAGCTGGCGGCGTAGGTTTCTGGCGTCTGGTCCGTCACCGGGCCGGGCGTGCCCTCACTGCCCGCGTTGTTGACGGCGATATCCAGGCGCCCAAACTGCGCCACGGCCTGATCGACCAGGTTACGCAGGTCCGCCTCGTGCCGCACATCGACCTTCACGAACAAGGCCTCGGCGCCTAGCCGATGCAGTTCGGCTGCAAGCGCCTGCCCGGCCTCGTCATGCCGGCCGGAGATAACGATCGACGCGCCTTCCTGTGCGAAAGCGACGCCGGTGGCGCGGCCGATGCCGGTCAACGCGCCAGTGATCAGAACAACAGGTTTGCTCATGTCTCATGCCTCCTCGGCAGCGCCAGTTTGGTTCGGTTATGCGCCGAACCAAGCAGGACTGCAGTGAACGAGGCATAGCTAGGTTTCTATGGCGCCGACCAAAAAGACTTTGTAGGGTCGACACCATGCCCAAAAGGTATGGTTGAGCATGGAGCTGCGGCATCTTCGCTACTTCGTCGCCGTGGCGGAGGAGGGCAGCCTGACCGTCGCGGCGGAGCGACGCCTTCACACCGCACAACCCTCGCTCAGCCGGCAGATCCGCGATTTGGAACAGGAGGTCGGCGTCGCGCTGTTGAAGCGAAGCGTCCGTGGGATCGAACTGACTGCCGCCGGGCGCGTCTTCCTGGACCATGCAAGGCTGGCCCTGAGCCAGGCCGAGACAGCCGTGGAGGCGGCGCGCCGGGCCGGGCGGCCAACCAAGCAAGCCTTCGCGCTTGGCTTCCTGACTGGGCAGGAAATGGACTGGCTGCCAAAGGCCATGGCCCTGCTGCGGGCCGACCTGCCGAAGATCGACGTCACTCTGTCCAGCGACTACTCCCCCCAACTCGCCGACAATCTGATGCGCGGCCGGGTGGATCTGGCATTCATGCGGCGGGAGGCGCAGACGCCAGACCTTGAATACCGCCTGGTGATCGAGGAGCCGTTCGTCGTCATCCTCCCCAGCGATCACCGGCTTGCCGCGGGCAAGACCATTGCAGTCGGTGATTTGGCGGGCGAGACCTTCATCGGCATGTCCAAGACGGCGCCCGCGCTGCAGCCGATTATCGACGCCTATCTCGCCGAAGCCGGGCTGGCGCTGCAAACCGCGCACGAGATCGACAATCTGGGCATGGCGATGTCGCTGATCGCGTCCACCAGGGGCGTGGCGCTGATCCCCGCCTATGCGCGCAATTTCCTGCCCTGGTCGGTCACCAGCCGGCCGCTGCAAGGCACGCCGCCAACGATCGACCTGGTGATCGGCAACCACCGAGACAACAAATCCCCGGCGCTGCGGCTGTTCCTATCCCGGTACGCGGAATTGCGACGTTGACCGCAGGCGACACACGTCGGATGCCGGAGAGCGGGATCGAGATCCCGGTCGCAAGTTTTTTTGAAACGGTCGGTTCCGGAGACGACGCCGCGCTGGACGACGTTCCTACCCGCTAGGCAGCAAAGCGCTGCTCCTCCGGAATAGCGCGGTAGACGATCTTTCTCGTGCAACCAACCGGGCCGCTTCGCCCCAAGGGGGCGTGAGCGGCGGCCTGGATTGACGCCGGGGGCCAAGTGTTTCTCAATTCGCCCATGCCGTATCTCAGCCGCCGCACCCTGCTCGCAACCGCCGGTCTCACGCCCCTGGTGGGCCGCGCCCACGCACAGACCGATGCCGTGACGGTCGGCGTGAGCGGACCGCTGACCGGGCAATATGCCCAGTATGGTGCGGATTGGCGGCGGGGGTTCGATCTGGCCGTGGCAGAGGCGAGCGGCGGGATCAACGGCCGCCCGCTCGCCTACGACTTCCAGGACACGCAGAGCGATCCACGCCAGGCCGTGGCGGTCGCCCAGCGTTTCGTGGGCGATTCCCGGATTGCGATGGAGCTGGGGGATTTCTCCTCCGCCGCATCGATGGCGGCCTCGCCAATCTATCAGCGCGGCAAGCTGGTGCAATTCGGGTTCACCAACTCCCACCCCGACTTCACCAAGGGTGGCGACTATATGTGGTCAAACGCGCCGAACCAGGCGGACGACATGCCGATCCTGGCGGATTACGCGATCGGCCGGCTGGGCTTTCGCAAGCTGGCGGTCGTCTACATCAATGGCGATTGGGGCCGCACCAGCAAGGACATCTTCCTGAAGGCGGCGGCCGAGCGGGACGCCAGCGTCGTCGCCAATGAGGGCTATCTCCCCAATGAACAGGATTTCCGCTCCACCCTGGTGCGCGTGCGGGACACCGGGCCGGACGCGATTCTGCTGATCGCCTATTATCCGGACGGCGCCCAAGTGGTGCGCCAGGCCCGCGACATGGGATTGACGCAACCCGTGGTCGCCACCGGCTCGGTCTATTCGCCGAAATTTCTCGAACTGGGCGGCGCCGCGGTCGACGGCGTCTACACCAACGCCAACTTCTTTCCGGACGATCCGCGCCCCGTCGTGCAGCGCTTCGTCACCGGCTACCGCGCGATGTTCGGCACCGACCCCGGCAGCTACAACGCCCGCGCATACGACGCGATGACCGTCGCGATCTCGGTCATGCGGCAATTCGGCACCGACCGGCAGGCGATCCATGATGGCCTGGCCAAAATTCACGACGTACCCAGCGTGTTGTTCGGCACCGTCACCTTCGACCCGGCGACCCGGCGCGTCAGCCACCCGTCCAGCATCGACCTGGTCGTAAAAGACGGCAAATTCGCCGTCTGGAAGAAAGCCGCCTGAAAATGAGCCCGGCCTGAAAATGGGGCATTGTGCGCAGTGCCTCGCCTCCCCTAGCGTCATTGCACCGCAGCAACATCGGACCCCGGCCATGACCCTCAGCCGCCGCTTGCTCCTTGCCGCCGCAGCCGCCCTCCCCGCGACCCGGGCGTTCGCCGCCGACCCGATCATGATAGGCGTCAGCGGCCCGCTCACCGGGCCCAACGCGCAATACGGTGCGCAATGGAAACGCGGGTTCGACCTGGCGCTGGACGGCATCAACGGCGCCGGCGGCATCAAGGGTCGCCCGCTGCAATACCGGTTCGAGGACAGCCAGTCCGACCCGCGCCAATCGGTGGCGGTGGCGCAGAAATTGGTGGCCGACCCCAGCATCATCATCGAGTTGGGGGATTTCTCCTCCCCCGCCTCGATGGCTGCCTCGCCGATCTACCAGCGCGCGAAACTGGTTCAATTCGGCTTCACCAACTCCCACCCCGACTTCACCAAGGGCGGGGACCATATGTGGTCCAACTCTACCAACCAGGCGGAGGAGCAGCCTCGTCTGGCGGAGTTCGCGGCCAAGCTCGGCTTCAAGAAACCAGCCGTGCTGCACCTGAACACCGATTGGGGCCGCACCGCCAAGGACGCCTTCGTCAAGGCCGCGCCCGGCCTGGGGATGGAGGTCACCACCGCCGAGGCCTACCTGTCTGCCGAGCAGGATTTCCGCCCCACATTGGTGCGCGCGCGGGACAGCAAGGCGGACGGCCTGGTGCTGCTGTCCTACTACGCCGACGGCGCACTCATCAGCCGCCAGGCCCGCGACACCGGGCTGGCGCTGCCGATCCTGGCTGGCACATCCAACTACTCGCCCAAATTCATCGAACTTGGCGGCGCAGGGGTCGAGGGGGATTTCGTCATGTCCACCTTCTTCCCCGGCGACCCCCGGCCGGAGGTGCAGGATTTCGTCAAGCGCTACCAGTCGAAATACGATCAGGAGCCGGACAGCTTCAGCGCCGGGTCATACGACACGATGATGCTGGTGGCCGCCCTCTGCGAACAATACGGCACCACGCGGGAGGCGATGCAGACCGGGCTGACCGAGATCCGCGACGTACCGAGCGTGGTCTACGGCAAGGTCAATTTCGACCCCACCACCCGCCGCGTGCCCGGCGCCAGCTACCGCCTCCTGCTGGTCAAGGGTGGCAAGTTCACTGTTTGGGACGGCTCGAAAGTAGCAGCCGGTTGATCGCCAACCTCGTAGGAGTTTCCTAGTCCGTGTCGTCCTGGCTGGACTACACGATCAACGGTCTGATTATCGGCAATATCTACGCCCTGCTTGCCGTGGGGCTGGCGCTGATCTTCGGCGTGTCGCACCTGATCAACTTCGCCCACGGGTCCGTCTACGCGGTGGGCGCCTATATCGGCTGGGCCTGCTTCAACTACCTGCATTTGCCGCTGCCGCTGACGGCATTGGTCGTCGTTATCGTCTGTGCCGCCTTGGGCATGGTGATCGAGCGGCTGGGCCTGCGCCCGCTGGCCGGGGCGCCGCGGATCGCGCCGTTGCTCGCCACCATCGGCATCAGCCTCGTGCTGGACCAGTTGCTGCAGATCATCTTCACGCCGGACCCCCGCGCCCTGCCCTCCCCCTTGCCGGCGTGGCGCATCCATGTCGGCGGCGGCACCATCGGCGCGCTGGACATCCTGATCGCGGCAACCGGCATCGGCAGTGCCGCGGTGCTATTTGGCTTCCTGCGCTTCACCAAACTCGGCTGGGCTGTGCGCGCCACCGCGCAGGACCGCGATGCCGCACGTCAGATGGGCGTCGATACCGATGCGGTGAACCGCACTGTGTTCGCCATCGCCTCCGCCCTCGGCGGCCTGTCCGGCCTGCTGGTCGGCATGTATTTCAACCACATCGACCCGGCGATGAGCTTCCAGGCAACGCTGAAGGGCGTGGTGGCGCAGGTGATCGGCGGCATGGGCAACGTGCCCGGCGCTATCGCCGGATCCCTGCTGCTGGGGCTGACGGAAAGCTACGGCGTGGCCCTGTTCGGATCGTCCTACCGCAACCTGTTCAGCTTCGCCCTGTTGCTGCTGATCCTGGTGCTGCGCCCGAACGGGCTGTTCGCCAGCCGCCGCGCCACCCCGCCGGAACCGATGACCGGCACCTTCATCGCCCCCAGCAAGGTACTGCGCGTGCCACCTTGGCTGGTGGTGGCCTCCGTCGTGGTGGCCGCACTCCTGCCCCTGGTGCCGAACATCCCCTACGCGCTGCAAGTACTCACGAACGCCTGGCTGGCCGCGATGCTCGCCATCAGCCTCACATTGGTGGCCGGCACGCTGGGCCAGGTCTCGCTCGGCCACGCCGCACTGCTGCTGATCGGCGCCTACGCCTCCGCCCTGCTGGCACTGGACGCGGGCTGGCCGGTCTGGGCCAGCATCCCCGCCGCGGGCGTCCTGACGGCGCTGATCGGCACCGCCCTGGTGGCGCCCGCCTTCCGCCTGCGCTCGCACTACGTGTCCATCGCCACACTCGGCATCGGGGAGATCGTGGGCCTGGTGATCCTGAACTGGGAAAGCCTGACGCGCGGCCCGATGGGCGTCACCAACATCCCAACACTCGCGATCGGCACCCTGGAACTGGATAGTCCACAGGCATCGTACTGGGCCTGCCTGGCGATCCTGGTGGTGCTGGCGCTGATGCAGGCGCGCGTGCTGCGTTCCCATCTGGGCCGCACCTT
Organism: Acidisphaera sp. L21; assembly: GCF_009765685.1. Lineage (GTDB taxonomy): Bacteria > Pseudomonadota > Alphaproteobacteria > Acetobacterales > Acetobacteraceae > LMUY01. The sequence continues at coordinate 99,337 of NZ_LMUY01000071.1, forward strand.
TCGCGCCATCCGCGATGACGACGTGGCCGCCCGCGCCTACGGCATCAGCCTCGACCGTTACAAGGGCATCGCCTTCGCCGTCGGCGGGTTTTCCGCCGGGATCGCGGGCGGCGTCTCGGCCCATCTGTATTCTTACATCAACAACGAGACGTTCACCTCCACCGTGTCCATCTCGGCGCTCACGATGGTGATCCTGGGCGGCATGGGCAATCTGCTGGGCGCGATCCTGGGCGCGGTGGCGCTGACCGCCCTGCCCGAGTTGTTCCGCGGCACGGCGGAATACCGAATGCTCATCTACGGCCTGGCATTGCTGCTGCTGATCCGGTTCCGGCCACAGGGCGTGTTGGGAACCGTCTGAGATGACCCTGCTGGCGGCGCGCGGCATCACCCGCAGTTTCGGCGGCGTGCACGCCGTGGCCGGCGTAGACCTGTCGCTGCACCAGGGCGAGTTCCTGTCCATCATCGGGCCCAACGGTGCCGGCAAGACCACCCTGTTCAACCTGTTGAGCGGGCACGACGTCCCCGATGGCGGCACGATCACCCTGGATGGCACTGTGATCACCGGCTGGGCGCCGGAAAATGTGGCCGCCCTGGGCCTCGCCCGCACCTTCCAGCACGGTCGGGTGTTCGCCAACCTCACCGTGCGGGACAACGTGCTGGTCGGCGCCCACCACCGCCTGCGCGCCGCCAAGCCCCGCCTGCCCGGCCTTGGCGCCCTGGCCGAACTCGCCGCCGCGCTCATCCGACCCCCTGCCGTCCTGCGGGAGGAGCGGGAGATGAATGCGGAGGTGGAGCGCATCGTCGCCCTGTTCGGCGATCGGCTGACCCCCCGGCTGGACCAGCCCGCCTACACCCTGTCCTACGCCAATCGCCGCCGGGTCGAGATCGCTCGCGCCCTGGCCCTACACCCCC
>NZ_LMUY01000113.1:0-9735 GCF_009765685.1 Acidisphaera sp. L21
ACGTCCGAGGCGACTTCGATCACGCCGATCGTGCGGCCGGAATAATCTTTCACGGGAACGCCGCCGACCTCGAAGCTGCGGTCGCCACGCGTAATCGACCGATGAATCGCATCACCATTCGTGACCGCCTTCAACTCGGTATCCGCCAGAATCGGCTTGTCGGCGTAGGTCGAGTTCTGCGTCTCGAACCCGTCCCCCTTGATCAACCGAACCGCGATGTCGGCCTTCAACTGTGATTTGAGGCGAGCGAAATAGTCGGTCGTCAGCGTGGTGCCGACATCGGCGACGCCAACCACCTTACCCGCTTTGAACACGGGGGCGGACGCAAATACCGCCATGGCGGCCCGGCCGGGCTCGATCCCGGTGACGATGGCGCCGGTCTTGACCGCAACAGCATACATCTTCCGCCGGTCGCTGATATTATCGCCAACCGCGACCTCGGGGTCGTGCACACGCGCCAGGACGACCCCTGTCGTATCGGAGAAGGTGAGAAGCTGTAGATTGAGACTCGATTTGAGTTTGTTGAAATTGGTGATGAAGCGACGGACGATCTCCTCGCGCGCTTTCGCCACCATCAGATCCGCCATATCGGGCTCGCCGGAGATCACCAGTGCGACACCTTCCGCATTGCGGGCCTGGGCGTGCATATCCGTCTGGATGGCATCGATATCGCTTGCGAGATGCGTCTCGATGCTGTCTTCGCCCGATTGATACTGCCGCTGAAAGCTCAGCCCCCCAATCGCGACGCTCGTAAACAGGACGGCCGCGAAACCGCTCCCGACAATCTTGAGCCAGATTGAGTTCGACTGTCGCGCGATCATTTTCGGGGCTCCGCAGGGCAAACTTTTGGTCAAAGACGAGAGTGTCAACATCCTTTCAACCGGTTTAATCCAGGTTAACGGCTCCGACGAACGCCCGCGCGACGTGGCGCTCGCCAATGCCCGGCACGCCATCCGCACCATCACATGACACGAAACTGCTGCAGGAACGCGGTATCGAGGTCCAGCCCCAGCCCGGGCGCCGAGGGTGCGGTCACCGTGCCGTCCGGGTTGATCGCCAACGTGTCGCGATAAACCCGGCCCCACATCGGGTCGAAATGCCCGGCATAGAACTCCAGCATCAGCCCATTTGGGATCGCGGCTACCAGGTGGATGTGGATGTCCTGCGAACCATGCGGCGCAATGTCCAGGTCGTGAGCCTGCGCGAGCGCGGCGACCTTCATGAACTCGGTGACGCCGCCCAGAACCTTCGCATCGGCGTTCAAGATGCTGGCCGCATCTGCCTGGATCAGATCGCGAAAGCCATACCGCGTGTACTCGTTTTCGCCGGTCGCGATCGGTATCGTCGTGGACCGGGCAACCTTGCGATGCCCGGCGTAGTCGTCCGGGGCAACCGGCTCCTCGAACCAGGCGACGTCATACGCCTCGATCCGCCGGGCAAACTGAATGGCCTCGTAGTGGCGGTACGCGCAATTGGCATCCACCATCAACTTGATGCCGGGCCCGATGGCATCGCGGACGGCGCGCACCCGCTCGGCATCCTCCACCTGCGGCACCGCGCCGACTTTCATCTTCACCGCACGGGCGCCGAGCGACACCGCCTCCTCCATCTCCGCGGCCAACTCGCGCAGCCCCTTGCCCTCCTCGTAATAGCCGCCTGCGACATAGGTCGGCACCCGGTCCCGGAACCCGCCGAGCAGCTTGTGCAGCGGCATGCCCGCCACCTTGCCCCGGATGTCCCATAGCCCGATGTCGATGGCGGAAATCGCTCGCGTGGTCAGGCCGCGGCGGCCGATCAGCTTTGGCACCCACATCGCGGCCCACAACCGCTCGACATCGACCGGGTCCTGCCCGATCAGCAGTGGCGCCAAATGCCCCACCGTCGCGCGCGCGATCGGACCGCCATAGCCGACGCCGATGCCTTCCACGCCGTCATCGGTCGCGATGCGCACGATCGAGTAATCGACGTGCGTGTAGGTGTGCTTCCCATTGGTGATCGGCTTCGGCCGCGGCCAGCGATATTCCTCCATCGTCACGGACGTGATCTTCATGATTTGCCCCTTTTGCGCATGGTGGGATCGAGTACAACCCGCAGCCACTCGCCCAGCGCATTGAACGACAGCGCCGTCAGCAGAATGGCCAGGCCCGGCGGATACATCTGCTCTGGCGCGATCTCCATATAGCCGTAGGCGCGGGCGAGCATATTGCCCCAACTCGGCTGCGGCGGCTGCACGCCCAGCCCCAGGAAGCTCAGGCTCGCCTCCGCCAGCAGCGCCATGGCCAAGGCGAGCGTGATCTGCACGATCACCGGCTGAATCGCATTCGGAAGGATATGGCGCACGATCACCCGTAGCGGCCCGGCGCCAAACCCCTGCGCCGCCTCGACGAACAGGCTGCCGCGCACCACCAGCGTCTGGGCTCGCACCACGCGGGCCATCACCGGCGCCAACACCAGGCCCACCGCCAACATCGCGTTCGTCGTGCCGATCCCCAACGCCCCGGTGACGCCGATCGCCAGCACGATGGCCGGGAACGACAGCAACGCGTCCAACAGCCGGCTGCCGACCTCGTCGGCCCACCCGCCGACGAAGCCGATCAGCACCCCGAACGGCACCCCCAGTATCGTTGCCACCCCAACCGCCAGCGAGCAGGCATACAGGCTCACGGGCGCGCCATAGATCAACCGGCTCAACACGTCCCGGCCCAGATCGTCCGTCCCCAACAAATGTCCGGGACCCGGACCCAGCATCATGTCGTCCAGGTTTTGCTGAATGGGCGAGGCCGGGGCAATCCAGCGGGCGGCCACCGACAAGACCACCAGGAAGCCGAGGAACAGCAGCGCCAGCATCGCGCCGACCGGCAGGCGCCACCGCGTCATGCGCGCGACACCCGCGGGTCCAGCGCCGCCGCTACCAGGTCGACCAGCAGATTGGTCAGGATCACGCCGATCACCAACACGAACACGACCCCCTGCACGACAGGAAAGTCCTTATTGATGGCGGAGTAGGAGATCAGGCTGCCGGTGCCCGGGATGGCGAACACCGCCTCGATCACCACGGTGGCGCCGAGCAGCCGGTTCACCATCAGCCCCGTCACCGTCAGCAGGGTGACGGCCACGTTCTTCAGCCCATGTTTCCAAAGGATCCGCGTCGGCGACAAACCCTTCGCGCGCAAGGTCCGGATATACTGCGTGCCCAACACCTCGATCAGCGCGCTCCGCAACTGCCTCGCCACCTCCGCCACGGTGCTCCCGGCCAGCGCGATGGCGGGAAGTGCCGCGTGCCGCAGCGCGTCCAACGGCGCACCCAGCAGCGAGGCGGCGCCGCTGGCCGGAAACCAGTTCAGGTCCAGCGCAAACACCGTCACCAGGATCATCGCCAGCCAGAATGAAGGCAGTGCCACGCCGAGGGAGGCCGCGCTGGTGAGCGCCTGGTCGACCGCGGAACCATTGCGCACGGCCGCCGCGATACCCAGCGGGATGCCGAAACCAAGCCCCAACACCAGCGCCAGCGCCACGATCAGCAACGTATTCGGCAACCGTTGCAGGATCAGGCTGCTCACCGGCGCGCGGGTCAGCAACGACTGCGATAGGTCGCCGTGGGCGGCATGCCACAACCACAGCCCATACTGGTCCAGAAACGGCCGGTCCAGCCCATAGAGGTGGCGGATCTCCGCCACGTGCTGCGGTGTCGGGTTGTCCCCCGCCAACATCATCGCCGGGTCACCCGGCGTCAGGTGCAACAGTCCGAACACGACGAAGGTGGCCACCACGATGATCGGCACCACCTGCAACAGCCGCATGGCGAGCAGGCGGCCGGCATGCATTACGCATCCATCCACATCGTGTGCAGCTTCGGCTTGCCCAACAGGTTCGGCTGGTAGCCATGCACATTCTTGTGGAAGGCGACGATCTCCGCCTCGAACATCATCGGCAGCATCAGACCCTGCTCCAGCACGAGGTGCTGCAGTTTGGATAGCTCGGCCTTGCGGGCCTCGACGTCCGTGGTGCCGACGGACGCCGTCAGCAACGCCTCCACCCCCGGCGTCTCGCCACTCCCCGCGTTGTAATACGACCCCTTGCCGAACAATTGGCGGTAGATCTGGCTGGGGTCCGGCCGCCCACTCCAAACCGCGACCCGCCCATCGCCCTCCTTGCCCGGCCCGAAAAAGCGCGTCGCGGTGTCGCCGGGCGAGCCGAGCGAAAGATGCAGGCGAAACCCGGCGGGCTTCATCTGCTCCATCAGGATTTCCTGCACCTTCTGCCAGCGCTGCTCAGTCCAGCCGATGAAGTTGATGTCACACCCATCGGCATACCCGGCCTCCGCCAGCAGCGCCTTCGCCTTGGCGGGGTCGTAGGTGTAGCCTGAAACCGTTGTGGGATCGCAAGCCCAGTGCTCCTTCGGCAATTCGGTCGTCGTGGCTTGGTTCAATCCCAGCCCGACCGCCTTGTTCAGCGCATTGCGGTCGATGGCGTAATTCAACGCCTGCCGCACCCGCTGGTCGTTCAGTGGCTTGCGGCTGTAATTCAGGTAGACGGTGTGCAGGCGAAAGCTCGGCGTGACCACCGTCGTCAGGTTACGCGCTCGGTCCAGCAGCGGCTTCTGCTCGGGCGATAACTCGAACGCAAAGTCGTTCTCGCCCGCCATGACCGACCGCAGGCTCGTCGCGGTATCGGCGATGGTGCGGATTTCCATGCCATCCAGATAAGACTGGTCAGGCTGCCAATATTTGTCGTTGCGCACGTACACCACGCGGTCGTTATCGGTGTAGGTCACCACGCGCATCGCCCCGGTGCCGACCGGCTGCCGGTCCGTCTGCACCCCCAATTCCTTGATTGCCTTTGGCGAGATGATCATGCCCGCCCGGTCCGATAGCGACAGCGGCAGGGCGCTGTCCGGCCGGGACAGACGCAGCGTCACCTGGGACGGCCCCGTAACCTCCACCGAACGGACGGAATCGAAATCCGTCCGCACGTTGGACCGTGCATCGCCCGCCGCGCGCTCCAGGTTGATTTTCACGGCAGCGGCGTCGAACGGCGTGCTGTCGTGGAACAGGACGCCTTCGCGCAAATCCAGCACGAACGTCTTGGGGTCCGGAAACGACCATGCTTTCGCCAGCCCGGGCCGCGCCAGCATACTCGTCGGTTCGAAATCGATCAGCGTCTCGACCGCCGGGTAGAGGAACACGTGGTCGGTGCCGTTGCGCCCGGTGATCGGGTCCAGCGTGGAGGGTGCCGCGTAGGTGCAAACCCGCAGCGTGCCACCCCGGCGTGGTTGCGGCGCCGGCGCCTGGGCCCGTGCCGCAGTCGCCGACAGCAGCGCCCCCGCCCCGGCCAAAACGCCACGCCGGCCTAGTCCTTGTGCGTCCTGGCTCATGATATTGCCTCCCTTTGGGCGTCTTCTTGATTGAGTGCGAAGTGGCAGGCCACGAAATGCCCGGCCCTGGCCTCCCGCCACGCCGGTTCCTCCGTCGCGCAGCGCTCGGCCGCCAGCGGGCAGCGGGTGCGGAACCGGCATCCGGAGGGCGGGTGCAGCGGGCTCGGGATCTCGCCCTGCAGCGTGACCCGGCGGCGCGTGCGCCCCGCTTGTGCCGGGACGAACTCCGGCTCGGCCGACAGCAACGCCCGCGTATACGGATGCAGCGCCTGCGACGTCACAGCAGACGCCGCGCCCAACTCCATCAGCCGCCCCAGATACATGACCCCGATGCGATCGCTCACATGCGTCACGACGCCGATATCGTGCGTGATGAACAGCGTGGTCAGCCCAAACTCCTGCCGCAATTCCGCGAACAGGTTCAGGATGTCGGCCTGGATCGACACATCCAGGGCGGCCACCATCTCGTCGCACACGATGAACCGCGGCGACACGGTCAGCGCGCGGGCAATGTTGACCCGCTGCTTCTGCCCCCCGGACAGCTCGTGCGGGTAGCGCCCGGCCTGCTCGGCCGTCAGCCCCATCCGGTCCAGCAGCGCCAGCGCCTTGCGCTCCCGATCCGCCCGGGCCCCCAGTTTGGCGATATCCAGCGGCTCCCGCACCGATTGCAGGACGGACATCCGCGGATCCAGCGCCGCGTTCGGGTCCTGATACACCAACTGGTAGTCGCGGCGATGCGCCCGCCTTGCCGCACCGCGCAGGGCGGCCAGGTCTTTGCCATCATGCAGCACCCGCCCGGCCGTCGGCGCAGTCGTCCCAACCAGCGCGCGGCCCAACGTCGATTTGCCCGACCCGGATTCACCGATGATCCCCAGCGTCTCGCGCGGCTGGACCGCCATGCTCACCCCGTCCACCGCCCGCAGCGTTCCTTGCCCACGCAGGCGAAAGCGGATCTGCAAATCCTCGGCGGTGACGGCGGCGGTCATCCGAAGGCGCCCGGCAACGCCAATTCGCCATGGCGGCAACAGCGCACCGCGCCCCTACTATCCGGCTCCAACGCCTGCGGCAACGCGCAACGCGGCTCCACATGCTGGCATCGCGGCGCAAAGCGGCAACCGGGCGGCATGTCCCAGGGCGGCGGCACCCGGCCGCCGATCGACTGCAACCGCTGGCCCGGCGTGCCGAGCCGCGGCAAGGACCGCAACAGGCCGGAGGTGTAGGGGTGTCTGGGGTGCGCAAGCGCGCGACCGACCTGCGCCGTCTCCACCACCTGTCCAGCATACATGGTGAGCACCCGGGCGCAGGATTCCGCCACCACGCCCAAATCATGCGTGATCAGCAGCAGCGCCGTTCCCAGCCGGGCGCTGCAATCTTGCAGCAGATCGAGGATCTGGCCCTGCACCGTCACATCCAGCGCCGTCGTCGGCTCGTCAGCGATCAGCAGTTCCGGCTCGCACGCCAACGCAATCGCGATCATCACCCGCTGGCGCATGCCGCCGGACAGCTGGTGCGGATAGGAATCGAGCCGCTCGCGAGGCTGCGCAATCCCAACATCGGCGAGCGCCGCGACCGCCCGCTCACGCGCCTGCGCCGCAGACAGGCGAATATGGGCGACCAAGGTCTCGGTGATCTGCTCGCCGATCGTGAAGACGGGATCGAGCGCACTCATCGGCTCCTGGAAGATCATGCCGATGCGCCGGCCGCGAACCCGGCGCATCGCCCGGTCCGGCAAGCCCAGCAACTCTTGCCCGGCAAGACGCACGGAGCCGCTCACCTGCACCGCGCGGGGGGGCAGCAGACCCATGATCGCAAGCCCCGTCACCGACTTGCCGCAGCCGCTCTCCCCCACCAGCCCCACGGTCTCCCTGGCGTGGATGTCGAACGACACGTCGGCCACCGCCGGTGTGCCGTCGAACCCAATCCCAAGTCCACGCACGCTCAGCAGCGGGACGTCGGTGCCAATCGGTTCAAGCAACGGGTCTTGCCGCGGCAAAAACGCGCGCCCGGGCATCACGGACGAAGCTGCCAACGCGCTGCAGGGCGTCCCGGTCGCCCGCCAGGCTCGCCACGCGCGCCGCCACCATCGCGGCCAGCGTATCCGGCGCCGGCCCACCGGTCACCCGGCGCCGGCGCACATTGCCCGCCGGGTCCAGCGCCGCCGTCACCACCGCCGGGTCCAGGCCCAGCGTGCGGCCAAACAGCAACGTCGACGCGGCGTCCAGTTCGCCGGCGGTGATGGTGTCCGCGGTCCTGCCCTGCTCGATCGCCTCCGTCACCACGTTGGCCACGATGTTATGCGCCATGCGAAAGGACAGGCCGGTCGCCGAGACGATCACGTCGGCCAATTCCGTCGCCGTGCCGAAGCCGATGGCCGCCAGGTGGCGCATGCGGTCCGGTGCCAGGGTCAGCGCACCCAGCACCTCCGCGAACAGCCGCAGCACGCGGCCGGTGCGCAGCACGGCGTCCAGCGACGGATCCGCCGTCCCCGTAACGCCATCGCTCACGTCGCCATAGGCAGTGTTCTTGCTGCTTGCCAATGCCGCGACCAGATAGCCGGTGATCTGCGCAGCCTCCGCCTTGATGTGCTCCAGCGCGGCCGGGTTCTTCTTCTGCGGCATGATGCTGCTGACGGCGGAGTGTTGGTCGCCCAACTCCACCATCCCGTATTCCATGGTGCTCCAGGCCTGCAGGTCGGTGGCCAGTCGGGATAGCCCCGTCATCAGAATGGCCATCGCCGCCGCCGTCTCATGCGCGTCGTCGCGGCTGGACACGGCGTCGTAGGCGACCTCCACCAGCCCCTCGAACCCCAACGCGGCCGCCGTCCACTCCCGGTCCAGCGGAAACGAGGTGGTGGTGAGCGCCGCAGCGCCGAGCGGCGAACAATTGGTGCGCGATAGCGCCGCGAAACCGCGCGAGAAATCCCGCGCCAGCACATCCGCAAAACCCAGCAGGTAATAGCCGAACGTCACCGGCTGCGCGTGCTGCGAGTGCGTGTAGCCGGGCATCACCATGTCGGCGTAGCGGGAAGCGCCCTCCAACACGGCATCCCGCATGTCCAGCAGCCGCTCCAGCGTGGCCAGCATGGCCGTGCGCAGCGTCATCCGCCACTTGGTCACATCCAAATCATTGCGGCTACGGCCAGTATGCAACCGGCCACCCACCTCCGGGCCCAATTCGCCGATCAACCAGCGTTCCGTATAGGAATACAAATCCTCCAACGACCCATCGGCGCCCAACACCTCCGGCCCCATTCCGTGCAGCCGCAGCAAGGCCGCCATGATGGCGTCTGCATCGCCGGCCCCGATGATCCCCTGCCGGACCAGCATCTGCGCATGCGCCAGATGCACCCAAATCTCGTTCTCGAAATTGAACGCGAACGCGCGTGCCAAGGCGGGGCTGATATAGCTATCCAGCAACGCCTCCGAGGGCGGGCGCTTGACCCGCTCCCGCATCGAAACGCCGGTCATGCTGCCGCGGCAGCCGTCGCCGCACGAGCCCTGGCAGCCGCATCGCGTGCCATTTGGGCGCAAAGACCGGTATATTCCGTCGGGTCGAGCAGCGCGTCGATCGCCTCCTTCTTCAGGTGCTCCGTCACCCGCGTGTCCCCCGCCAGTAACGCGCTGAAATCCTTGGTCTCGGTGAAGGCCGCCTGCGCCGCATCGTACACCACGTCATGCGCATGCTGCCGCCCGATGGCGGCGCCCAGTTGCAGCATCACCGCCTCCGCCATGATCAGCCCGCCGCCCAGGTCCAGGTTGTTGCGCATGCGATCCGGCTTCAGATCCAGCCCGGACAGGATCATGTTCAACCGAACCAGCATGTCACCGGTCAGCGCGCACGCACGCGACGTCGCCTCGCGGGTCATCAGGCTGGTGGTGCGGTCCGCCTCGTGTTCCGTCTGCATCGCCTCAAGTGCGAACGGCACGATGGAGCGCAGTTCCGCCGCACAGGCGATCACGTCCTGGCAATAATGCGGGTTGCGCTTCTGCGGCATCGTGGAACTGCCAACCGTGCCCGGCGTCACCGGCTCCTCCACCTCGCCGAACTCGGTTTTCATCAGCGTGTAGAGCTCACGGCCAATCTTGCCGCAGGTCGCCCCTAACATGCCCAGCAACAGGATATATTCGGCGATGTGGTCGCCAATGGTGCGGGCGGGCACGGCCATGGGCGTCATGTCGAGGTATTTCGCGATGCCTGCCTGCACCGCCGGGCCTTTGTCGCCCAGGGAGGCGAAGGTGCCCGCGGCCCCGCCCAACATCGCCACGAACACGCGCGGTTCCGCCTGGCGCAGCCGTTCCACATGGCGCAGCACCTCGTCGATCCACACCGCGACCTTGAAGCCGAAGGTGACGGGCACGGCA
>NZ_LMUY01000113.1:9778-28318 GCF_009765685.1 Acidisphaera sp. L21
CGCCCCGCTCCGCCAGCCCGGCCATCGCACCGAGCGCCTCGTGGATCTGGCTAAGGAATATCCTATGCGCCTGGCGCAACACCAGCAGGTCGCCCGTCTGCGTGATGTTCTGCGTCGTGGCGCCCCAATGCACCCAGCCACCCGCGGGCTCACCGACGATCCGCGACAACTCCCAAACCAACGGCACGATCGTGTGCCCGGTGCGGCGCGACGCCTCGTCGATACGGGCACGGTCCATCAATTCCAGATGCGCGCCCTTGGCAATGGCCTCGGCGCTCTCTTTCGGGATGATGCCCAGATCGGCCTGCGCACGGGCCAGCGCAACCTCGACGTCAAGCCAGGCTTGCCAGCGATTCTCCAGCTTGAACAGCGCTCGAATGCCGGGATCGCGGACCCGTGCCGCAGTGGACCGATCATCGCTCATGTCATGTCTCCTCTCGTGAGCGCATCGTGTCAGGCCGCGCACTCGTTATCGGAAGTCCACGCCTTGAAACGTCGGGCTGCAAGTCAAAATCACGCGGACCAGCTATCGAATGTGCTCGGCGACCGCGCTCACACGGCCAGGCCCCCGAAATAGGCAGCCGTCATCACCGCCCAACATGCTGATAAATCGAGCCAAGCTGCGTTGCGTGTCGCGCAGGGGCGGGTGGACGCGGGGGAAGTATGCCCCCGGCTTCCTACCCTTTCACCGCCTGGTGCGCCGCAATGGTCGCGATATCGACGATTTGGCTCACCGAAGCATCCATCGGCACCATCTGCACCGCATGCGTCATGCCGATGATCAGCGGCCCAATCGTTCCACCGCCCCCAAGCCGCGGCGCCAGACGGGACGTGATGTGGGACGAGTGCAGCCCCGGCATCACCAGCACATTGGCCGAATCGGTCAGCCGGCAGAACGGGTATAGCTTGCGATAGGCAGGATCGAGCGCCACGTCCGGGCTCATCTCCCCATCGTATTCAAAATCGACCGTCCGGGAATCGAGGATCGCGACCGCCTTCCGCATCGCATCGCTGCCAGCATGCTCCGGGTCGCCGAAGGTGGCGTGCGACAGCAATGCCACACGCGGCTCGTGGCCCAGTCGCCGCGCCGCCGTGGCCGCCCCGACGACGATATCGGCAAGCTGCTCTGGCGTGGGCCGGAAATGCATCAGCGTGTCGGCCATGAAGATGGTGTGGCCGCGCTCACCCAACATCAACGTCAGGCCGAAGCTGATGCCGCCGGGCGCCGTGTCGATGGCATGGCCGATATCAGCCAGGCAGACCGAGGTGGACCGGGTCAGCCCGGTTACCATCGCGTCGGCGTCGCCGGTCGCCACCATGCAGGCGGCAAACACGTTGCGATCCTGGTTGACCATGCGCTGGCAGTCGCGCGGCATGAAGCCCCGGCGCTGCAACCGTCCGTACAGGAACTCGGCATAGAATCGATTCCGGTGCGACAGCCTTGCATTATGGATCTCGATCCCCTCGGCATGGCCTAGACCCAGGCTGGCCATGGTCGCACGCACCCGGTCCTCCCGCCCGATCAGCACCGGGGTGCCGTAGCCGGCATTGCGGAACGCAACGGCGGCCCGGACGATCTTCTCCTCTTCGCCCTCGGCAAACGCCACGCGCTTGGGCTCGGCCCGCACGCTCTCGCTGATCGCGTCCAACGCATTGGCCGTCGGGTCGAGCCTGCCGGAGAGTTCACGGGTATATTTGCGCAGATCGTGCAGCGGCTTGCGGGCGACGCCGCTCTCCATCGCGGCGCGGGCCACGGCAGGGGGCAGCCGGCTGATCAGCCGCGGGTCGAACGCGTTCGGAATGATGTACTCCGGACCGAATTGCAGCCGCTTGCCACCGCCGGCCGCGTTCACCTCGTCCGGCACGTCCTCACGCGCCAACAGGGCCAGCGCCTCGGCCGCAGCAATCTTCATCGGCTCGTTGATCGTGCTGGCGCGTACGTCCAGCGCGCCGCGGAAGATGTAGGGAAACCCCAGCACGTTGTTGACCTGGTTCGGATAATCGCTCCGCCCGGTCGCAATGATGGCGTCAGGGCTCACCTCCCGCGCCTCCTCCGGCGTAATCTCCGGGTCCGGGTTGGCCATGGCAAAGATGATCGGCTTGTCCGCCATCGAGCGGACCATGTCCTGCGTCAACGCGCCCTTGACCGACAGGCCGAAGAACACGTCCACCCCCTCCATCGCCTGCGACAGCGTACGGGCGTTGGTGGCGGCGGCATGGCCGGACTTCCACTGGTTCATGCCCTCGGTGCGCCCCTGATAGACCACACCCTTGGTGTCGCAGAGGATGATGTGCTCCGGCCGCATCCCCATCGCCTTCAGCAGCTCGACGCAGGCGATCGCGGCCGACCCGGCGCCGTTCACCACCAGCTTGGTGTCCTTCAACTCCCGCCCGGTCAGGTAGCAGGCATTGATCAGCCCGGCGGCGGCAACGATGGCGGTGCCGTGCTGGTCGTCATGGAACACCGGGATGTCCATCAACTCGCGCAGCCGCTGCTCGATGATGAAGCATTCGGGCGCCTTGATGTCCTCCAGGTTGATGCCGCCAAAGGTTGGGCCCAAATAACGGACGCAGTTGATGAACTGGTCCACATCCTCGGTATCGATGCACAGATCGATCCCGTCGATATCGGCGAAGCGCTTGAACAGCGCGATCTTGCCCTCCATCACCGGCTTGCCAGCCAGCGCCCCCAAATTGCCCAGCCCGAGCACGGCGGTGCCGTTCGACACCACGGCGACCATGTTGCCCTTGCTGGTGTACTCGTAGGCCAGACTAGGGTCGCGCGCGATATGCAGGCAGGGCTCCGCCACGCCGGGCGAATACGCCAGCGACAGGTCGCGCGCCGTGGTCAAGGGCTTGGTCAGCCGGGTGGCCAGCTTCCCGGCCGGCGCCATCGCATGCATGGCCAGCGCCTCCTCCCCGGAGATACGGGCGGTACGCGAGTCGGTGGGGCTGTCAGCCAATGGATGTTTCCTGTCCTAGCAGAATTATAATTACCCGGCGTATCCCCGGGGTTCAGCCGTTGCCGGAGGAGGGGGTTCGGCCCCCTCGCCGCCTACGCGATCAATTTTGCCCCTGACCAAACGCTAAAGCAACGGCGCAGTGATGCAGCGGGCTTGGATGAAATACAGGCCGATCCGGTGAAGAACCGCGCCGGCGGGTCAGCCCGGGACGTCCCGTGGCCGTTTCTCGAATGGATCGAACGCGGGCGTCCCTAGCGGCGCGAAATGCCGCAGGTTGCGGGTCAGGATCACGTAGCCCCTGACGGCCGCAGTCGCTGCGATCGCCAGATCGGCCAGCCCGGGATCGCTCCCGAGGCTTCGCGCCTGATCCGCGAGCAACCCGATCCGCCGCGCCGTCGCCACATCGATGGGGAGAATGCGGCTGCCATACAAATGCAGCACGGTCTCCAGCCAGCCCGTCAGGCGCTCCGCCTTCGCATGGGCGCCGCTGCGGCGGCTCCGGGCGATGCCGTCCTCCACCTCGGCCACGGTGATCACCGACAAATACAGCCCGGCGCTATTGCGATCCATCCACGCCCGCAGCTCGTGCTGCGGCACCGCCTTGGTCGGCGCGCCTGCCGACAGGACATTGGTGTCGACGAGGTACACGGATCAGAAACCACCCTCGCGCAGCCCACCAGCACGCACCGGCAGGTCATCCAGGTCCAGCCGCGCCTCCATCAGCAGCCGGCCGAACGAGGGCACCTGCGACAGGCGCTGCCACTCCTCGAAGCTGAGCACCACCGCCTCGGGGCGACCATGCCGGGTGATGATGGATGGCTCCCCCTGCCGCGCTTGATCGACGACCGCAGACAGCGTGGCCTTGGCATCCCGCAACTGGATCTTATGCACAGGCTCCCCCATATGACTACTATAGTCACATAGACGGAACCCCAGCCGAGCCGCAAGCCCGGGTATCAGCCAACCGCCGGAAGCGATGCCAACGCCAGGGCGGCGGCTCAGTGGGTCGCGCCGACGAACTCGCGAATATGCCTCCGCCGCCTCTCCGCCGCCGCACGGGCAAGGGGGGCTCCATCCCCGTCCTCGCTGCCCCGCGCCGCCTGCGCCAGCAGGGTCCGACGGCGTCACGATGGTCGGCTCACCCGGCGCCGCTGGGTGACTTATGCTCGCCCTACGGCGCCGATGCCGTATTGCGGAGGATCCGACGCCCATCTCTTCGATGGAGACAGCTAGCGAGCGATCGGCGAAACCGCACGCCAGGCCCTCACCGCAACACGTCGCTCGCCTCCGCCTCCCGGACCAGCCGGTCTGCATCCTCCGGCAACAGCAGCCTTGCATCCCGCAACGACCCGGCCGCCGATCGAACCGCGGCGACGTATCCGTCATGCGTGCCATACCGCTCCGCAATCGACAGCCTCGGATCCCCGGAACCATCGCGCTCGGCCTTCGTCTGCGCCAGCGGAATGAACGAGCCGGAGAGGCCGCACAACTCCCCCGCGCCATACCCGGCCCGGCGTAGGTTCCACCCCGTATAGGTGCCAAGCGGCGCCTGCAGTGCCGTCGGTCGCACACCCGCCGTTTCGTTGCCGTCCGCGTCGACCTTCGGCACCAATGGCCGATACGCGTCGGACGCCACCACGTGCGGCGGCAGCGCCAGGATGCCGGACTGGTCGACCGCCCGGTATTGCGGCCCAAAATCGATCGCCGCTGGCACCAGCGCCCGGGCGGTATAGGTAACGCCTGGTATGGTTGGGAAGCCGATGGCACCCGGCGCCGCCAACTGCCCGGCCGCCAGCGTCGCGATCCGGCTCGGCGGCGGCTCTGTGCCCTCGGCCACCCAATCCTCCATCGCGACCAGCAGGGCGCGCTGGCTCTCCGCGTTGGGGCCGTTGTTCTTGGCGTTTTCACACACCCCGGGCGGGATGCGCTTGGTCTGGCTATCCCACGTCCCGTGCTGCGAGCCAGTCAGGAAATAGGCGCGCACGTTCGGGGGCAAGGTCAGGTCATGCTGGCCGGACGGGTCGACCGCCGTGTAGGCGATCGCGTATTGGCGATATTCCGTCGATGTCCAGGTATTGATGATCTTCGGGCAGGAATTGGTCGCCATGCAACGGTCCAGCAGGCCGGCACGCACGCCCGTCACCGGGTCGGCCTCGCTGGACCAGGTCAGCGGGCGTTCGTGGCCCGGCAGCATCGGCCCCTCGAACAACGTCGTCGTGGCCCCGGGCGCACCGAAGCGGATCGTGATGGGCGTGCGCTTGCCGGACAGGTGCGCCATCATCCCGTCGAAGGCCGGCCGCCCGGCCTCGTCCCGGGTGAAGCCGAGTTGCACGATGTTGCGCATCAGGTTGCCGTCCTGCGACTCCCCCGTGACGACGACGTGCTGCACATGACCTGCCAGCGGGTTCGCGACGCCGGCCTCGTCCTTTGCCTCATGGCGAAAGAACGCGGCCGCATCGCGGATGGCCGACAGCCCAAGCCCCAGCACGAGCGGGTCGCGCGCGGTGTAGGACAGTTCGTAGACCTGGCTCGGGTCGAACCCGTCCCTCGCGCAAATCCGCACCGGGTCGGGCTTGCCGGGAAATGCCGTTGCCTCGCAACCGGCGAACGCCCAGTCCGCCCGGGGCACCTCGACCCATGGCGCGCCCGTGCTGCCATGGTGGCGCAGCGTCGCCCCGGGCTCGTCCAGTTGTGCCGCCGGGTAGGCGACCTGCGGCGCCCCGCCGCCCGCAATCCCGATCGTCTGCTCCGGCCGCTCCACGATCGCAGTCACCCGCACCGGGCCGGTGATGGGCTGGCCGTTCGCGGTGGCCACTGGCGCGTGCAGCCGGATCAGCCCTCGGCCACCGGCGAGATCAGCCTGCCACCCGATATAGAGGACGGAATAGCCCCGGCGCATCAGGAAACCATCGCCCGCATCCGCCCGGGTCGTCGGGTTTACGCTGTCGAGGCCGGCCACATGCGGCGCGCCGACATTATACGCCAGGCCGAGCGTGCGGCCACGGTTGGGCAGGCTGAGGTCGAGGAAGCCGTTGCCCTTTGCCGGATCGATCGGCTTCAGCAGCAGAAAGTCCGCCGTATACGCCACGGTGCCGCGTGGCGTGCGAGGCGCCAGCGACAGGTCCTGGATCAGCCGGTTCTCGTCCTGCGCCGGATCGACCTCGCCGACGATGTGCCCCTCCACCTTCTCGTAAGCACCGGCCGAGCCGAACGACTGGCCTTCGAAATTGGGCGAGGTGACTTTGTCGACGACGATGCGCACGACCCGGGCCTGCGCCGCGGTAGCGCCCAGGCTGGTCAGCATCGCAAGCGCCATCGCGTTCATCCGGCGTGTAATCATCTCGGCTCTTCCTCGGTTGAGCGACTATGCCTCCGCGCCGGGAGATCAGTCCACCGCCCCTCGCTCTCCGACGGTCTGGCATGACCCGCGCGGCGCTCATGGCGGCGCTGAACGAGACGTGCCGTGCGAATGGCATGCACGCGGATGATGATGGCCAGAGCACCCGCGAAGGTGCTGCTAGATCTCATGCTTCAAGCGTTCCAATTGCTGGAGCTGCTTTCGCGCCGCCTCCCCCGGCTTCACCACCAACCCCGAATGCGCACGGTTGAGACGACGCTCCAGTAAGCGTTGCAGTTGGTCCCACATCGTGGTCAGCACCAGGTAGTCCACCGTTGCCGCCGCAAAGACCTCCAGCACGTCGAACCTCACCTGCATCGCCATCTCGCTCCGCCGCATCAGCTCCTCCATCGAGATGACGGAGGTGACGGACGTTGCCTTCAGCAAGCCGTTCACCGAATTCCCCAAGGCAGGAAGGATGATGCGCGCCACCTGCGGCAACAGCACGCGATGCAGCGTCTGCCCACGCGACAACCCCAGCGCATTGGCCGCGTCCCGCTGCCCGGCGGGAATGGCAAGGAAACCACTACGCATGATCTCCGCCATGTACGCGGCCTCGTTCAGCACCAGCGCGATGATGACGGACGATATCACGCCGAACTTGATACCGATCTGCGGCAAGCCCGAGTAAATGACCACGAGTTGGATCAGGAGCGGCGTGCCGCGAAAGAACCAGACGTAAATCCGGGCAATCCTGCTGGCCACGCCATTGCGGACGGACCGCAACAGCGCGATGACCAGCCCGAACGCCAGCCCCCCGGCCAGCCCGGCGACCGCCAGGCCGGCCGTCACCAACGCGCCGCGAAGCAAGAACGTGTTTGTCAGCGCGCCGAAAAAATCGAGGACGTCGAAACCCTTCATACCCCGCGCGCGCCTAGCCCGGCCCGGTGCCCCGGATGCTGAAGCTATCGGCCGGCAACTTGGTCAAACCGTAGCGGTCGAACAGCGCGTCATAGGCGCCGTCTTTCTTCATGGCGGTCAGGGTGGCCGCGACCTTCTCGGCCACCGCGCGGTTGCGGAACACCAGGGTCGTCGGGGCGCCGCCCAGCCCCGTCGCGGTGATCTCCACCACACCGCGGCGCACGATCTCCTTGGCTGTCTGGTCGATCAGGATCGCCGCCTCGATCTGCCCAGCCCGCAAGGCCGCGATCACATCGGTGGCGGTCGTAAAGGTGCGGATATCGATCGGCTTGCCACCCTTGGCGACGATGTCCTTGTCCACGCCGCGCAGCCAACGCTCCTGATACGCATTCACCTCCACCCCGGCCGAGCGCCCTGCCAGCCCCGCCTCGTCGCTGATCTTCAGGCCCGACCCGGCGGCAACGGTGATGCTGATGGCCTGCTGCGCATAGGGCACCGTATAGGCGATCTTCGACCGCTCCTCCGTCCAGAACATGCCGGTGTCGATACCGTCGAACCGGGCAGCGGCCAGCGCCGGGAACATCGGCGGAAAATCCATCCGGACAAACGCCATCGGCACGCAAAGCCGGCGTGCGACCTCTTTCATCATGTCCACGTTGAGGCCCTGCAACTCGCCGCTGGCATCGACGAATTGCTGCGGCGGCAGAGTGGGATTGATCGCCATTTGCAGCGACGCAGGCGCCACCAGATCCGCTGCCGGGATCGCCGGGCTGCAGGTCTGCGCGGCAACCCCCAGCGGCAGCAGAAGGGCGGCGGCAAGGAACCACGGAACACGCATGGAACGAACCTTCTGGCAGGATTTGACACGGAGATCGGACGAATGTTGTTTGCACGACGCAAGATTGATGCCAGGGGAATTGAAATGGCGCAGCAGACAGCGTGGCGTGCAGCGGCGGCAGCCCGCGGGCTGGGCGTGCGCGACCTGTCGGACCACGTCGGCATCGCTATCACCGGATTGGACCTGGCCCAGGCAATGGACGCGCCAACGGTGTCAATGCTGCGCGCCGCCTGCGCCGAGCGCACCGTCATCCTGTTCGCGCAGCAGCAGGCGCTCGACCCCGCCGGCTATCTCGCTTTCGCTCGCCGGTTTGGTGGCCGGCCGGACTTGCATTCCCAACGGCATTACTGCCTGCCCGACCACCATGAAATCTTCGTCGTCGGCAACGCGCAGGAAGGTGGCAAGAAAATCGGCGCCTCTCGTGTAGGGCTGAATTGGCACACCGATCACTACCATCTGCCCGAACCCGGCCTGTTTACATTCCTGCACGCCTTGCAAGTGCCCTCGGTCGCGGGTGACACGCGTTACGCAAACGGAATGGCGGCTTTGGACGCGCTGCCGGCCGACCTGCGGGCCCGCATCGACCCGTTGCAGGTGCTACATAGCCGAGCCCGCCTTTTTCGCATGCTGTTCCCCGAAGCGAGCGAGGCGGAGATGGAGGCGGAACGGCAAAAAGTGCCAGACGTGATTCACCCGCTGGTGCGCCTGCACCCGGAACTGCAGCGGCACGGGCTTTATCTCGGCGGCGAGTGGGGCTCCACCATCCTCGGCTTGGCAGAGGCCGAGGCGCAGGTCTTGTTCGATTCTCTGCTGCAACACCTCATCGCCGATCCCTTTTGCTACCAGCACGCCTGGCAACCCGGCGATGTGCTCATGTCCGACAACCGATGCAGCATGCACCGCGCCAGCGAGTGGGACGAGGCATCGGAACAACGCCGCCTGCACCGCATCATCTTGATCGACGATCAGCGGCCGGTGCATTGATCACGGAGGCCGGGCGTAGGCCGTTGAGGTGACGGCGATACGGTGCCACTGCCTGCGTAAGGACCAGTGCCCCAGCCAACGAGGCCACCACCATGACGAGCGCCATGGAAGAGGCCACCCCATAGGCCGCCGGGAAAACATGGTCGTTCAAAAATCCAACCAGCGCGGCCCCAAGCGCCAGCCCACCCAGTGAGTTGCACAGCAGGAAGACCGCCGACACGCGCGAGCGCATCCCGGGCGGCGGCACCAACTGCATCACCACCGTGGAGGTCGGCACCGGGAACGGGCTGAAGAACATCAACACCGTCAGCACCGCGATCCCGGTATTCCCAGCGCCAACGAAGGGCAGCACCACTGCGGCCGCTGCCGTGCAGACAGCACCCGCGATCCCGACCCAGAAAGGCGCGGCGGACAAGGTGCGCCGGGCCAGAAGATCCATCATCCAGCCGCTGACGAGTACGCCCGCAGTGCCCGCAGTGATTGATAACAAGCCCAACAATGTGCCGCTTCGCTGCGGAGACATGTGATGGACTCGAATGAAATACGCCGGCGCCCAACTCAACAACGAGAACGTGCTCATCGCCAGCAGCGTGAAGCCAAGCATATGCGGCACGAACAACGCCCGATGCCGCGCAAGCAAACGCAGCACATCCGCGCTGGAAAAAGGCGGCTCGGTGGCGACCGGGCGCCTGCCGCCGGGAAACGGCTCATGCACCAACCGCAGGATGGCAGACGCGATCAACAGACCCGGCGCCCCGACGAGCAGAAAGCAAACTTGCCAGGGCCGGAAGATATGGCCCAGCAGAGTGACGTCCCCTGTTTGGCTGAGCGCCGCTATCACCGACCCACCAACCAGGAAGGCCAGGCCAGACCCGATGAACAAACCGGTCGAGAAGGTGGAGAGGGCCCGGCCTAATTTCCGCTCGGGAAAGAGATCTGCCAGCAGAGAATAAACCGCCGGTGCCAGCGCCGCCTCCCCTGCCCCAACCAGGACACGTGCGGCAAACAAGGTGGCAAATGACGACGCCAGGCCGCACGCCATGGTCGCCACGCTCCAGAGTACGATACCCCAGGCGATCACCAGCGGGCGTGACACGCGGTCGCTCAGCGTGGCGATCGGTAGCCCGAGCGTGGCATAGAACAGCGCGAATGCCAGCCCGGTCAGCAACCCGAATGCCGTGTCCGAAATTGCGAGGTCCGCGCGGATCGGCCCCACCAGCAAGGACAGCACGAGCCGGTCGATGTAGGAAAAGATGTAGGCCAGCATGCACAGGCTGACGGTGAGCCAATTCGATCCCTTGCGTCGTCCAGCCAAACCCTGCACCTCCCCAACCCAAATCGTCCGCCGCATCCCGCGCCACCCCTCGGTTCAGCCGAGCATACCTGCAGATACTTTACAAACTGGCGCGCAACGGCCGGAAGAACGCCGCCACGTCGGCGGCCAATGCCTCCGGCTGTTCCATTGCAGCGAAATGCCCACCCTTCGGCATCACGCTCCAGCGTCGGAGATCGGTGAAGGTCTGCTGTGCCAGCGAACGGGGCGGCCGCACCATTTCGGCGGGAAACGCGGCATAGGCGGCTGGCACGGCGGTGGTGGCGCCCTCCGCAATCTGCCACCCATCATGCATGCGCGCATAATACGGCCAGAACGACGACCCGATGGCCCCGGTGAACCAGTAGAAGCTGATATTGGCCAGCATGTGATCGCGGGAAAACGCTACCTCGACATCGCCATCGCAATCCGACCACGAGCGGAATTTCTCGACGATCCAGGCGGCAAGCCCGACCGGTGAGTCGGACAGGCCGAACGCCAGCGTTTGCGGCTTCGTGCCCTGAATGGCGGAATAGCCAGTGCCTTCCCTCAGCCAATCCCACAGGTTGGCGTGGTAGGCACGGCCCTCCTCCGTCGCCATATCCGCCTTGGCGAGGTCCCGCGGCAACGGCATCATATTCAGATGAATGCCGATCAGCCGTTCCGGATAGGCGAAGGCCAACCGGGCGGTGATCGTCGATCCCCAATCGCCACCCTGCGCCGCGAACCGCTTGTAACCCAGCACGTCCGACATCAGCGCCGCAAAGCAATCGGCCATCGCCTCCACGCTGAACCGGGGCTGCCCCGGCTGGAACGACAGGCCGTAGCCCGGCAGCGACGGGGCGATCACCGTGAACGCATCGGCCGGGTCGCCACCGAACCGGGCCGGGTCGGTCAGGCGCGGGATGATGTCCAGGAACTCGAAAACCGACCCGGGCCAGCCATGCGACAGCAGCAACGGGCACGGGTTCGGGCCCTTGCCCGGCACATGCAGGTAATGCAGCTGGATCCCGGACAACGCCAGGGTGAATTGCGGGAACTCGTTGAGCCGGGCGACCTGGTCCGGCCACGAGAAGCCGTCGCGCCAATACGTCACCAGGTCCCGCATATAAGCGGGGTCGGTACCGGTCGTCCAAGCCTCGCCCGGCGGCTGTTCGGGGAACCGGGTGCGCGCCAGGCGCTGGTGCAGGTCGTCGAGCGCCCCCTGGTCCACTTGCAGGCGAAATGGTGCCGGCGTCTGGCTCATCGTCGTTTCCCTTCCTCGCGATCCGATGTCGAATGTCAGGCTTGGACCACGGCCACGCCGTCCGCAAGCGGACCGACCCTTTTCGCCACCGCCTGCTCCGGGGGCGCTCCCAGACAGCAACGGCGTAGCGGACGGCAGTAGCTTTAACTCTCCACACTCGCCGGGCTATGAGTTCGATGCCACGCCAAGCGCCGTGCGTGATCGACGACGAGAAGGAAACTGACATGACCGACCGAATTCTCATCTGGGGCGCCGGCGCCATAGGCGGCACGGTGGGGGCGTTCCTCGTCAAGGCTGGCCACGACGTGACGTTCGTCGACATCGCGGCCGACCACCTCGCCGCCATTCGCGACCCGGCGCGTGGCCTGGCGATCAGCGGCCCGGTCGAGACCTGCCGCATCAGCGCGCCTGCCTTCCTTTCAGCCGATCTCGTAGGGCAGTGGGACCACGTCTATCTCTGCGTCAAGGCGCACAACACGCTGGCGGCGGCGCAGGCCCTGCTGCCGCATCTGTCGCCCGGCGGCTACGTCGTCTCGCTCCAGAACGGCCTGTGCGAGGATATCATCGCGGGCGTCGTCGGGCGCGAGCGGACGATCGGCGCCTTCGTGAACTTCAGTGCGGATTGGATGGGGCCGGGCGACATCATGTTCGGCGGTCGCGGCGCCTTCGTGCTGGGCGAGCTGGATGGCACGACCACCGACCGGCTCACTGCCCTGCACGGCATCATCCGCAGCGGGTTCGAACCCAACGCCATCATCACCGATGACATCCAATCCTACCTTTGGGGCAAACTCAGCTACGCGGCGATGCTGTTCGCGCAGGCGCTCGGTCAACTCGGCATCGCCGATTGCCTTGCCCGCCCAGAATTGCTGCCTCTGTGGCGGGATCTCGGCCGCGAGGTCTTTACCGTCGCCGCCAGCATCGGCGTCGGCCAACGCGGCTTCAACGGATTCGACCCGGCCGCCTTCGCACCCGGCGCGACCGAGCAACAGGCGCGGGCCTCGGTGCAGGCCATGGTGGATTTCAACCGACCCAACGCCAAGACGCATTCCGGCATCTGGCGCGACCTCGCCATCCGCAAGCGCCGGACCGAGGTAGACGTGCAGGTGGCGCCCGTGGTCGAGATTGGTGCGGCAAACGGTATCGATTGTCCCAGATGCCGCAGGCTCACCGCGATGATCCACGAGATCGAGGACGGCGCGCGCCCGATGACCGACGACAATCTGCTCGTGTTGATGAACGGGTAATGGCGGCATTCGTCTTGCATGGGGGTAACGACGCCCCTGTGGAGGATGATCCGATGCCGGTCTTCAGTCGCCGCTCTGCGTTCGCTCTGCTTTTGCTGTCTGGCTCCGCCCTCTCCCTCCTGCGTCCGGCCGCTGCCGCCGATGAGAAATCGGTGACGATCGGGGTCGACCTGCCATTGACCGGCACGCAGGCCGACACGGCCAATCTCGTCCGCTGGGGCATGCAATCCGCCGTGGATGAACTGAACGCCAAAGGCGGCGCCGGCGGCTATCACCTGAACGTCCTGATGCTGGATGACGGCACCACGACGGCAGGACAATACGACCCGGCGCAGGCCGCGATCAATGCGCGCAAGATGGTATCCGACACCACCGTGGTCGCCGCGATCGGCCCGATGAATAGTGGGTCGGCCAAGGCGATGACGCCGATCCTGAGCCAGGGCGGGCTGGCCACCATCACGCCGAGTTCCACCAACCCGGACCTGACCTCCCCCAAATTCGCCGCGATCTATCACCCGGTCGGCCCAGTAATTTTTTTCCGTACGGTCACCACGGATGCGTATCAAGGCCCCAACATGGCGAATTTCTTCGCCGAAACGCTGAAGCTGAAATCCGTCTACATCCTGGACGATAGCGGCGCCTACGGCGTGGGCCTGGCCGATGCGTTCGAGGGGCAGGCCCGCAAGAAGGGCCTCACGGTGCTGGGCCGTGACCGGCTTGACCCGAAGCAGGCCGATTATTCGGCGATCCTGACCAAGATCAAAAGCCTCGCACCCGACGCGCTCTATGTCGGCGCGGATGCGCAAGCCGGCGTCAAGCTGATGAAGCAAGGCTACGACATCATCCCCAGCGTGGTGAAGGGCGGCGGTGACGGGTTCTTCGGCCCGGAACTGCTGACGGCAGGCGGCTTCCCCGCGGCCGAGGGATGGTATTCAACCATCGCTTCCCCCCACGTGACGGAAAACCCGGACGTGGCGCCCTGGGTGCAGACCTACACCGACAAATACGGCCGCCAGCCCTCCGACTACGCCATCACCGCCTATGACGGCGTCAAGGTGATCGCCGACGCGATCGACCGTGTGGCCAAGACCGGCCCGGTAACCCGTGCAGCCGTACGCACGGCAATCCAAACGGCAAAGGTGCCGACATTGCAGGGTGTGGTGTCGTTCGACGAGAATGGCGACCTGGCATCCCGCACCGTCAGCGTGTTTCAGATCAAGCACGACGAAAAATTCGCGGCGGGTGACGTGATCCATCAATACAAATATATTGGCGTGGCACCACAGGAATAGACCCTATGATCCCGACCGCGCCCCGCCTGGACCGCATCAAGCCATCCCCCAGCGGCACCATGTCCCAACGCGCCAGGGATTTGCGTGCCGCCGGGGTGGACGTGATTACCCTGTCGTCGGGTGAGCCGGATTTCGATACGCCGGAGCATATTGTCGACGCGGCGGCCGCGGCGATGCGCGGGGGCCAAACCCGCTACACCAATATCGACGGCACCCCGGCGCTGAAGCAGGCGATCATCGGCAAGTTCGAGCGGGAAAATCAGCTCCACTTCAAGCCGGAGGAGATCATCATCGGCACCGGCGCCAAGCAGGTGATCTTCAACGCCTTCATGGCGTCTCTCGCCCCGGGTGACGAGGTGATCATCCCGGCGCCGCACTGGGTATCCTATACCGACATCACCTTGCTGGCCGAAGGCGTCCCCGTGGTCCTGCCCTGCGCCCAGAACCATGGCTTTCGCCTGCAGCCCGGCGACCTCGCCGCCGCCATCACCCCGCGCACACGCTGGCTGATGCTGAACTCCCCCAACAACCCGACCGGCTCGGTCTACACGCGGGAGGACCTGGCTGCCCTGGCGGAGGTGTTGCGGCAGCATCCGCAGGTCGCCATCATGACGGATGATATCTACGAACATCTGCTATTCGACGGCCGGGCGTTCGTGACCATGGCCGAGGTCGCTCCCGACCTGAAGCCGCGCACCTTGACGATCAATGGATGTTCCAAAGCCTACGCGATGACGGGCTGGCGTATCGGCTACGCCGGCGGCCCGGCCAATCTGATCAAGGCGATGACCAAGCTGCAATCGCAAAGCACCGGCCCGACATCCAGCATCAGCCAGGCCGCCGCCGTGGCCGCCCTCAACGGTCCGCAGGATTTCATCTCCGTCCGCGCCGCCGCATTCCAGGAACGGCGCGATCTCGTGTTGGGATGGCTCGGCCGGGTAAAAGGCTTGACCTGCTACCGCCCCGAGGGTGCGTTCTACGTCTATGTCGGCTGCGCCGGCCTGTTGGGGCAGAAGCTCCCGGATGGCGGGACGATCGAAACCGACACCGATGTAGCGCTCTACCTGCTGGAACACCGCGTCGCGGTGGTGCAAGGCGCAGCCTACGGCCTCTCGCCCTATTTCCGTATCTCCATCGCCACGTCCACAGCCCTGCTGGAAGAAGCGTGCGCGCGAATTGCCGCGGCCTGCGCAGCCTTGACCTAACGACCCCAAGCGCCCGTTCTCCGGGAGAATTGTCCCGGAGAACGGAACCGCTCTCCAACCCGCCGTAACGGCAGGACCGACTGGTTCTTCAGCAGCCCGCCGCCCGAGGATTCGTCAGGCACGGAGAGTTGGGACCAGTACGCAAGCCCGTCACGGATCCCGCCCCATTCGTTGTCCCGACATTCGGGATATCGTGAAGAACCGACTGGCCGCCACCATTCGATGACGTAACACCGCTATCCAGGCTGCGGGTCTCTAACGAGCGTTGCCGCCCCTCCGCGCAACCAGCCAGCGCGAGGCACAACAGAGCCAAAGTCGCTACGTGTTTCAAGATCCAGGTTTCCTTCGTTATTGGTTGGCGTGACGCAAAGATTGAATCTGGGTTGGACCATGATCATGGTCGTTGCGACGTAAGACTACAATCCGAACTTTTTGCTGGTTGTTACGACGAAGCGAGCCCTACGGCTGCAGCCGAGGCCGCGGCTGGCCGCACCAGCGGCTGGCGGCAGACTGTATTCGTCAACCATCCTGGCACTCTCGGCAATAGTCGCATCGATATCCTGTAGTAAGACGAGCTGTCTGTACAAATCGACGTGCCGTATCCCCATGCGCTCGCCCAGCAACTCGATCGCGTTGATGATCTCGAACGTCACCCCGGGGCTATACTGGACCAACTCCCGGTGCCGTGCGTGGAACACCGTCGCCAGCGTGGTCACCCCGGCTGCCTCCGCCGCCGCAAACTCCTGGTCCCGCAAATCCCGCTTGAAGTCCGGTAGCTCGGACAGGCTGTTGGACATCACGCCCGCCCGGGACCGCGTGGCGTATGCCCGCACGATCTTCCTCGTCTATTATCGATCCCTAGACCGGCGAAACTCTTTCAGCCATCCCTATCCCGTGGCTCAGGGTCTTGCCGGTGGAGCGACCTCCGCAGATGTCTGGCCGGATGCTGCCAGCGCGTTGGCCACGAACCCCGAGGTCTTCATCGCCTCCACGAACTTGACCACGATGGGGAGCCCGGCTGCGTGGGTGAGGGGAATGCCCATCGCCTGCTCGATCTCCTGAAAGTGACCCGGCAGAAGTCGCATCGAAGGGTTTGCTGCCGCGAGTTCGGCCAAGGGCTGCCGCACGCCGGCCAGAACCTCCGCCTGCCCGGCGTTGAATGCGGCGACCGCCGCCGCCGTGTCTTTCGCGCGAACCAGCGTGGCGTGATGCAGTGCCCGCGACAGGTACAGATCATAGGCGCTGCCCTGCGCCACCGCGATGCGGATCCCGGGGGCATCCACCGCCTCCGTCGCCTGCAGGGTCGAGGCCTTGGGAACGACGTAGCTCCCCTCGATCACGACATAGGGCGGAGTGAACGCGATGCCAGTGGCGCGCTGCGGGTCGATGGCAAGGAATGCCACGTCCCACCGATCGTCCGGTAAGGCCTTGGAAACGTCCCCAGCCTCATGAAAAATGACGAACTGCACGGGAAGACCGAGTTGCTTGCCGAGCGCCCGCGCCAATTCAGCCGAGACGCCCTTCGGATCGTCTTCGGTCGAGCCGCGCTGCGCCAGCACCGGATTGCCGTAGTTGATCGCCGCCCGAAGAACGCCAGCGGGAGCGATAATTTTCGCCGCGTCGGCTTGTGCCAGCGCCGGTCCAGCCGCCGCCACCAACAAGGCAATGGCACAGTACAGCCGCATCATAGCGCTGCCTGCCAGGCGATCGGCACCAGGCGGTAACCTGCCGAAGCCCGCTCTACATGTCCAAGCGACGGAAACGCAAAATGGTAGCCCACCACCAGCAAGCGGTCAGCGGCGGCCATGTCGTAGATTGCATGGCGCGTCTTGGCCGCTTGGTCCGGATCATGATCGTACATCACGTGCCAATCTGGATTGCGCAAGAAGAACTCCGGGATATTCGTCACGTCGGACTGCACCAGCAACCGGGCAGACCCTGATGACACGGTGAAGGCGGTATGGCCAGGTGTGTGACCCGGTGCGGAAATCGCTGTGATGCCAGGCGCTACTTCAGTGTTCCACTTGAAGCGGCCGATCCGCTCATCCAGCCCGCCCAGCACTTTGCGCGTGTTGGCGAAATAGGCCTTCGTGACGGCGTCGTTGGCCTGCGCCATATTGGTATCGCTCATCCAGAACGTCCAGTCAGGCTCCGGCGCAAGGATACTGGCGTTGGGAAAGGCGATGCTGCCGTCTAGGCGGCGCAGCCCATTGGTGTGATCGGGATGCAAATGCGACAACAGCACGATATCGATCTGTTCCGGCGTGACACCAGCCGCCTGGAGGTTTCCCAATAGCTGCCCAATCCCAGCCCCGGCCGCCGGACCATTGCCAGTGTCGATCAGGACCAGCTTGCCTCCAGTGTTGATGAGCGTTGGGTTGAACGGCACCGTAACGCTTCCCGGCGGCATAAACGCCTCCGACGCTGCGACGATGGCCTGGTCGTGCGGAACGTTGGTGACGAATTGTGCCGGCATCGCAAAGCTACGCTCGCCGTCATGCAGCACGGTTACCTGGGCGTCGCCAAGCTGGAAGCGGTAGTAGCCTGGTGCCTGTGTCGAGGCGAATGGCGCCGCCGCCCGGCCCAGGCGCGGCGCGAGCAACGCGGCGGCCCCTCCCATGGCAGCGGATGACAGCACCGCCCTTCGGCTGGTTTCCATGAAATCGCCCCCCATTCGTTGAAGCAAGTATAGCCGAGCCACGGGGCGCTACAATGCCACGGCGTTGTGGGCGCCCAATGGGCTCGCGCGCGCGGCTCTCATCCACCGATAATGATTTTCGGAACCATCGAATGTCCCGTTTGAAATTCCAAACCATCTGGAAGCCGACGACCCGTTTCGTCAAATTCTCGCCGGCATATAAAATGGTGTTTCCGACGTCATAGAGCGCCTGTCCCCGCGTCTGCAGAGCAGTCGTCGCGATACGCCCCAATCGATGCTAGAGCCGGAGAATTCTGCCACTCGCGGCGACGCCGAGCAGCAACGCCGCCACCAGCAACAGTGCAAACGAAAGGCCGGCGGCGTGGCCAACCAATCCGATCGCAGCAGGTCCGATCAAGATGCCGGCATAGCCCAGGATGGTAATGGCAGGAACCGCTGCATGTTCCGGCATCACCGTCTGGCGCCCCACGGCCGTATAGAGAACCGGCACGATGTTTGAGCACCCAGCACCCACCATCGCATACCCAAACAGTGCC
>NZ_LMUY01000113.1:28372-47694 GCF_009765685.1 Acidisphaera sp. L21
CTGCGAGACAATCCGGTCGCCGGTCAGCCGTCCGACCGTCATTGCTGCAGAGAAGACTGCGTAGCCCCAGCCGGCATTGGACGCAGACATGCCTCGTTCAGACGTCAGGAACACAGCGCTCCAATCAAGCGCGGCTCCTTCCGTCAGGAAGCTGATGAAGCAAAGGGCGCCAATGAAGAGCACGACGCCGCGAGGGATCGCAAAGCTGGAGCTATCCGCATTCGCCCCCTTGGATATCAGGTGAGGCGCGGCCACGGCGAGCAGAGCGGCGACGACGAGAACCACACCGAGAACCGCAACCAGCGGGGTGGCACCCGCGACCAGCAGCCCGCTCATGCCGGCAGCGGCGGCGATTCCACCAACGCTGAACAGACCGTGGAACCCCGACATGAGCGCCCGGCCGCTCCTTCGCTCCACCATCACGGCTTGGATGTTCATCGCGCAGTCGAGTGAGCCGATGGCCGCACCAAACAAAAGCAACGTGGCAACGAGCCACGGCGCAGATGAGGCAACTGCCAACACCGGCAAAGTGGCGCACACCAACAAGGTCGCTGTAATGACGACCGATCGGCAGCCAATCCGGCCGCACAGGAAACCGGCGAGCGGCATCGCCACGATCGAGCCCGCGCCCAAACACAGCAACAGAAGACCCAGCGTGCCGTCGGTAAGCGCTGCGCGTGACTTCACGAACGGCACCAACGGCGCCCAGGCAGCCATACCGAAGCCGGCGATAAAAAAGGCAATCCGGGTAGATGTCTGGGTGGATGGCCGCAGCCGTTCCAAGACGGGGTTGGTGCTAGCCATCATAGCCTCTTCAACTCCGCCCGACACGGCGGCGTTGTAACCGGATACTGTTCGAGTGCCCATGGGCTTTCCGATCGCCAGCCATGCCACTCAACGCCAGCGCCCGAGGGAGGCCATCGGGATCAGGCCGCGCAATCCCTACCATGTTGCTGCAACAGCCACTATGATCTGCGGACACTGTGCAGGCTGATGAGATGCGGATCAGCGTTGGACGGCAAAGCGCAGTCAGTTGGTTGCACGCGGGCGTAATTCCGTGAGCGACCAAAATGCCGGCGCCGAAATTGCCGCATCCAATGACCTCTACTGGCGGCGGAACCTTTGGGTATGCCTTTTCGGCTCCTTCTCGACCGTCGTCTCGCTCACGCTGCTCTTGCCGTTCCTGCCTTTATACGTCCACCAGCTCGGGGTGTCCGACCCGGCTGCGGTGGTTCAATGGTCCGGCATCGCGTTTGGCGCCACCTTCTTCAGCGCGGCCGTCGTCTCGCCATTCTGGGGCCATCTGGCCGACCGTTACGGGCGTAAGCTCATGCTGCTCCGCGCTAGTCTGGGCATGGCGATCGCCATGTCGATGATCGGCCTGGCGGCCAATATTTGGCAGCTGGTCGCGCTGCGGTTCCTCGCCGGGCTGCTGGGTGGCTACGCCTCGGCCGCCGTGGTTCTCATCGCGACCCAGACCCCAAAAGATCGATCGGGATGGGCGCTGGGCACGCTCGCATCCGGGGTCATGGCGGGCAATTTGGTCGGCCCGCTGATCGGCGGCCTGTTGCCGTCGCTGATTGGGATCCGCAACACGTTCTTCTGCGCCGGTGCCCTCATCTTCGTGGCATTCCTGGCAACTGCTGCCCTGGTCAGGGAAGCACCATTGGTGCCGCGGGAGCGCGCCGCGGCGAGGGGCAATTGGGCGGCCATTCCCGACCGGCGGCCGATCGTGGCCATGCTCCTCACGGGCATGCTGCTGATGGTCGCCAATTTGTCGATCGAGCCGATCATCTCCGTCTACGTGTCCGAACTGGTCGAACGCCCGGACCAGGTGACCTTCACGTCGGGCCTGGTGATGTCGGCGACAGCCCTCGGCAGCATCCTCTCCGCCTCGCGCCTGGGAAAGCTTGCAGACCGCATCGGGCATTGGCGCGTCCTCACGATTTGCCTGCTGGTGGCCGGCGTGCTGATCCTGCCGCAGGCGGTGGTAACCTCCGCATGGCAACTGATTGCATTGCGGTTTCTGGTGGGTCTGTCACTTGGTGGCCTATTACCGTGTGTCGCCGCAGTCATCCGGCACAACGTCCCGGATGGCATCGCAGGCAGAACCCTGGGCTATTCCGTCTCCGCGCAGTTTGCCGGCCAGGTCGTCGGCCCCTTACTTGGCGGCTTTGTCGGCGGCCATCTCGGCTTGCGAGCGGTCTTCATCTCCACCTCCGCGCTTCTGGTTGCCGGAGCCGCCTTCAACCTGCGCACCAACAGAACCGTCGAGCGCGGACGACTTTAACGAGCCTAAGCCCTGCAGACTTGGCCAAACCCCATGCCCCCATGGGGGCGTCGGTCGAGCGCCCGTGGTCCTCCCATTCCCCCTAGAATGAGCCTCATGCGCGTTTGGCCGTGCTACTGACGGCACCCCCACAGCGTGCCGTCAGCGGCCGTGTAGCATCCTCGCATAGTCTCATTGATGAATGTCTGCGCGCCGGCATGGTTTGCGGCCGCCGCGCGATTGCCCGGCCCATTGGGTGTCACATACGGGTGCATGGCGGGCATCACTGGCTGCCGGATGCTGGGCTGCACGGGCGCGTTCAGCATGGTCATCGTCTGCTGCGGCACCTGCTGTTGCAACAGATACGGCGCGGAATCGCGATGCAACGTCACACCCTGTGCCTGCAACGTTGAGGGCGACGTAAATGCCAATGGGAACGATGCATCCGGCGGCCGCGGCACTTGCTGGCATTGCGGCGCAAAGCCCGACACCTGCATACAGGTCGACACCGGCAACCAGCCCAAGATGTGCGACTGCAGTGTTACTTGCGTCGGTGACGTTTGAACCACCTGATACTGCCCCCAGTAACGGAGTGTCTGACCGGTGGCGAGCCGGCTGACCCGGACGTAGCTGCCATCCGGCTGGAACAGCGTCGTGTTCTGGTCCATGCCACCCTGGCCGGGGCTTTGCCAACTCCACGCCCCCAACACACTTGGCTGCTGCGCCAGGGCCGGTAGCGCGACCGTAATGGCCACCAGGACGCCGGCAAATGCAAGTCGCCGCATTGTCGCTCACTTTCGCGGGCCGATATTGATCCGAACGGCGTATCAGATCGCCACAGCGGCTGTCGTCATCCAAACGGACTACAACTGGCCAGTTTCAGACCCGAACAGGCATGCCCTTTCTCGGGAGGACGCGACGGTTGCGGTCACGGTCAACCCGCTAGCGAGGAGCTGGATGCGTGTGAAAGCCGAATTCGTAAGCCTCCTCACATAGTGGGGCAGAGCGCCGCGGCTAGACCAAATCCGATCGACCCCACTGGACAACAGACGAAAGCTATGCCGATTGTGACCACGAAACGCAGTTTGTAGGTGAACTCGGGAGGTTTCGGATGCGACGGCGAACGTTGATCGGAGGCATGGCTGCCATCCTTGCTGCACCCCATGTCGCGCGCGCAGACGACCGGCGAACCCTGCGCTTTGTTCCATCGGCCGATCTGGCAGCCACCGACCCGATCTGGAACAACGCCTACATCACCCGCCTGCATGCGCTGACGGTGTTCGACACGCTGTACGGCACCGCCACCGACACCACGGTTTCGCCGCAGATGGTCGCGGGGCATGTGGTGGAGAATGACGGTAAAACCTGGCGCCTGACGCTACGGGACGGGCTGCGCTTTCACGATGGCACGCCAGTGCTGGCACGGGACTGCGTTGCCTCGTTGCGTCGCTGGTCCAAGCGCGACGCTTTCGGGACCGCCCTCTTTGCGGTCACCGATGCGCTGGACGCGTTGGATGACCGCACTTTGGTGTTCCGGCTCAGCAAGCCATTCCCATTGCTGCCAGCCGCCCTCGGCAAGAACTCCGCATCCGTGCCTGTGATCATGCCGGAACGCCTATCCCTCGTGGACGCCTACAAGGCCGTCGGGGAGGTCGTCGGCAGCGGTCCCTATCGCTTCGTGCCCGAGGAACGCCTGGCTGGCGCCCGCGCCGTCTACGCCCGTAACGAGGCCTATATTCCAAGGCCGGACGGCATACCGAGCGTCAATGCCGGGCCACGCATCGCAAACTTCGACCGGCTGGAATTCATCACCATACCCGACGCAGCCACCGCGGCGGCCGCCCTGCAATCGGGGTCCGTCGACTGGCTGGAACGACCATTGACCGACCTGCTGCCGTTGCTGCGTCGGGCAAAGGGCGTCAAGGTGGAGGTGACCGACCCGAATGGCTTGATCGGGCACATGCGCTTCAACCATCTGACGCCGCCATTCAATCGTCCGGCGGTCTGTCACGCGGTGATGATGGCGGTCAGCCAACTTGAATGCATGAACGCCATCGTCGGCACCGATCCCGCCTTGTTCAATGACCGCGTGGGCCTCTTTTCACCGATCTCGCCAATGGCCAGCGACGCCGGGCTGCCGCCGCCGGGTGCCAGCGGGGATTTGGCGGCGCGCAAGCGCGAGCTGGAGGCCGCGGGCTATAACGGCGAGCGCGTGGTGGTGCTGGCCGGGACCGACGTGGCCATCAACGACGCGGTGTCGGAAGTGACCGCGGAGACGATGCGCCGACTGGGCATGAACGTGGATTATGCCGCCACCGACTGGGGCACCGTCAACCAGCGCTTCCTCAGCAAACAGCCGGTCGAGAATGGCGGATGGAGCACCTATTGCACCTTCAACGATGGCGGCGGCCTGGCCAATCCGATCAGCTACAACGCACTGCGCGCCACCGGTGCCAGTGGCCTGCCGGGCTGGCCCGACATACCCGAAATCGAAACGCTGCGGACCCGCTGGTTGGACGCGACCACGCTCCCCGATCAGAAGGCGATCTGCCGCGACATTCAGCGCGTGGCCATGGATCAGGCGATCTTCACGGTGCTGGGCCAGTTCATCCAGCCCGCCGCCTATCGCGACACATTGACCAACATGGCCCGTGGCATTCCCGTATTCACCCAGCTTCGCAAGGCGTGATCGAACGAGCCATCGGAATGGTCTTGTATTTCACCACTACATTCGACAATCATCGTTGAAGCGCGGCTATCGCCAAGGACGGGTATGATGCAAAAAACCGGCGTTTCAAGGCGCAGCCTGCTGGGCGCCGCCGTCCTGGCTTTGCCACCTCTACGTCCGTCATGGGGCCAAACGGCGCAATCGTTGCCGTCTCAGTTGTTGCGGGTCGCGGTCGCGGCGCCGGCCACCACGCTTGACCCACATCTCAGCAATAACGGGCCGAACAACGCGCTGGCCATGCACATCTTTGATTCGCTGATTTTCAACGACGAGAAGTCGATATCGCAACCCTGCCTTGCCGCTTCGTGGCGAACCTTGGACGACACGCATTGGGCATTCACCCTACGACCCGGCGTGGTTTTCTCCGATGGCTCACCCTTCGGTTTCAACGACGTCAAGGCATCGTTCGATCGCATCAACGGGCTGGCCACGACGGCATCATTTCGAACCTACGCCCGAACCGTCAAATCCGTGCTGCCGGGTGCCAGCCCAGACACACTCATCATCGAAACGCACACGCCAGACCCCTTGCTGCTCAATTCCCTCAGCCGCATCCGCATCATTTCCGCCCATTTCAAGGATGCCGAGAGCGCGGATTTCGACGCGGGAAAGGCTGCGATCGGCACCGGGCCATTCACGGTGACGAAATATAGCTCCGGCAGCCGAACCTTGCTGGCCCGCAATGACAAATACTGGGGCAAACCGTCCGAGTGGGAGCAGGCGGACTTGCACATCATCAGTGAGCCAGGCCCACGTGTGGCAGCGCTTCTCTCCGGGGACGTCGACATCATCGAGAGCCTGCCCGCCGAATCCCTCGATCGGATCAAAGCGGATCGCAAGCTGCACGTGATCAGTGGATTGTCCAGCCGCATGACCTTCATGGGATTTGATTTCGGGCATGAGGTGACGCCGTTCGCAACCGACCACTCGGGTAAGGTCTTACCAAAGAATCCGTTCCTTGATCTACGCGTCCGGCAGGCGGTCAATTACGCGATCAATCGCCAGGCAATCGTGGACCGCGTGATGGATGGGCAGGCGACCATCGCCGCGCAATATCTTCCGCCCGGATCGCCCGGCACGTCCACGACGCTGAAACCCGCGCCCTACGACCCGGCAAAGGCGAAGGCGCTGCTCGCCGAAGCCGGGTATAAGGATGGGTTCAACCTCACCATTCACGGCCCGAACGGGCGATACATCAATGATAGCAGGATCATTCAGGCGATCGCGCAGATGCTGACGCGCGTCGGAATCGCCTCCACCGTGGAGATACAGCCATGGTCGGTCTACGCGACACGGTGCGGCAATAATGAATACAGCTTTTTCCTAGGATCCTTCGGGATCAACACGGGTGAGACGTCGAACGCCATCGTCTCGGGCAATGCGACGCGTGATGTGAAGCTGGGCATGGGGACCAATAATTTCGGCCGCTATTCCAATCCCAAACTGGATTCGATCCTGCGCCAGGCCTTGCCCATTCTGGATGATGGCAAGCGCAATGCGTTGTTGGCGCAGGCCAGCGACATCGTATTCGAGGACTGCGCCATCCTGCCCCTGCATTTCGAGAGCCAAACCTTGGCGGCAAAGCTGGGTATCAACTATGCTACCCGGGCGGACCAGTACACGCTGGCTATGGCTGTCTCCCGGGCGTGATGCAGCAGGATACGCGGTATCGGCAAGCCAACCAGGACCTGCTTGCCAGCCAGCTTTCTCAAAGGCGCGTCGTGCTGATAGGCGATTCGATTCTATACAACTGGCCAGCGGCGGACCTGCCATGTCCGCCGGGTTTGGCCGTCATCAACCGCGGCATCCCCCGCCAGGATAGCAACCTCATTCTGCGCCGCTTCCAGGATGACGTGATCGCGCTACATCCGGTTGGTGTGGTGATCCTCGCTGGCACGAACGATTTGCGCGTCCACGCCGGGCCACCCGCGGCAGCCGGTCCGGCTCTGCTGGCGCAGATCCAGCGCAACGTCACCGCCATGGCGGACCTTGTGCAGAGTCACGGCATAAAGGCTGTGCTTTGCGGCCTGCTGCCGATCGGGACAGACCTGGCGCGGATTGGGCGTGACCCGGCGACGATCGTGCGGGTCAATGATTGGCTGCGCAGTGTGGCCGGTCAACGCGGCTTCGCCTTCGCGGACTTCCATACGGCCCTCGCAGACGCGACCGGCCATTTCCGGCAGGATCTATCCAAGCCCGATGGAATTCATCCAAGCCCGCAGGGCTATCGCGCCATGTGGCCGGTGCTACGCGCTGCCTTCGCCGTCGCGCTGTGGCCCGTTGAAGAACCAACTTCCAAATAGTCTATCGCAAGATGAGGGCATGATGATGAACGCCATACCGCCTGCCGCCGATGCCGCCCGGCGTGCCAACATGTCCTACGATTACGGCTCGACAGCAATTTTCTCGTGCAAATCCGACCCGCGATTCCAATATTGCCTTTACGTTCCGCCAAAAGTGCGAGACGGCGCGGCCGTGGAATTGCTGGTGGCGGTGCACGGCAGCAGCCGTTCGTCGTTCCTGGAGTTTCGCGACGGCTTCGCCCCGTTCGGCCGCTGGAACGATGTGGCAATCCTGTGCCCGCTCTTTCCCGTCGGCCCGCGCGGCGATGGCGAGCGCCATGGCTACAAATACATGCAGGAGGGCGACATCCGTTACGACGAAGTGCTCCTCTCCATGGTCGCTGATCTCAGCCAACACTACGGGCAGGACTGGTCGCAATTTGCCCTTTTCGGTTTCTCCGGCGGCGGTCACTTCGCCCACCGCTTCACCATCCTGCACCCGGACAAACTCTGGGCCTCCTGCATCGGCTCGCCGGGGTCGGTGACGTTGCTGGACCCGACGCGGGATTGGTGGGTGGGTATCCGCGACCTGCCGCAGCGCTTCGGCATCACCTTCGACCCGGCGGCGCTGGCACGGGTCGCAGTGCAGATGCTCGTCGGTGAGGCAGATCTGGAAACCTGGGAGATCACGCACCGGCCGGGTAGCCGAACCTGGATGGAGGGCGCCAACGATGCCGGCAGCACCCGGCCCGAGCGGATGCAGGCCCTGGCCCGCTCGTTCGAGGCCGCGGGAGTCACCGTGCGGCTGGAAGTGATCCCGGGCATGTCGCACGACCGGATGAAGGTGCTACCACGCGTGCAGGATTTCCTCGCCGGTATCCTCGCCACCCGGCGCGCCGGGTGAGTGGACGTTCAACCCGCGTCTGTCAGCCGGGGTTGAACGGCATGGCCTCGGCAATGTCGAGATGGCGGCGCATGAGCGCCGAGGCGATGTCCATCTCCGACGCCTCGATTCGATCCAGAATGCCCATATGCTCCGCATGGTTCGCTTCCACGCGGTCGAAGCCGTGACGCCAATAATAATTTGAAAGACGCCGCATCTGATTGAGGTGGCGGATGGTCGCCAGGAAATGCCGGTTACCGGATGCGGCGGCGAGGCCCTCATGGAAATCCGAGTTCACCTCGAACAGGGTAATGCTCGATGTCTTCCCCCAGGGCGCGCCGAGCACCGCATTATGCCGCGCCCGCATCGTTGCGACCCATTCGGGCGCCAGTGCGAAGGCGGGCTGCAAGATGGCCGCCGGCTCGATCAGCCGGCGCATGGTATAGCTTTCAGCCCGGGCCGCCGGGTCCCAGTGGTTGAGCAACCGCCAGCCATAGCCCGGCTTTCGCTGTACCATCCCCAGCGTCTCCATGCCGAGCAGGGCGCTACGAACCACCTGCCGCGGCACCTTGTAGTGCCGGATCAGTTCGTTCTCCGACAACGCCTCGTTGAGCCCGATCGTGTATCGGTCTCGGGCAATCCGTACCAACAACTCGTCCTCTGGACGCACGGCCGGGGCCGACTCCGCAACAGCCGGCGGTATGACGGCCAACTCCATCCCGCGCCGCGGCCGGAAGACGACCACGCCGCTCTTGGCAAGCTGATTAAGGGCAGCCCGCACCGGCGAGCGGGACACCGCCAGACGCTCGGCCAGGCGGTTCTCGCTGAGGCGAGACCCCACCGGGAGCGCGTCCTCGTGGATCAAGCAGACGATCCTTGCAACGAGTTGGTGTTGCAGGCGCGTGGGTAATCCCGCGCCGCCCTGCGTAGCGGGCATGGTGTCGGCATCCGTCATGTCCATGGCCGCAGTGTAGGTGGTCGGCGCTGCGGCGGCCACCCCGGTCCGCATCGGAAAACGTGGCGATCGCGACCTTCGGTTCGCCAGCCCGGCGATCGCGCAGACAGCTATATTGCGCATCCGCACCGCCAGAGATCGTTGCCGCATACGAGCATCTGAACTGGGCAGATTGTTCAACTGCCCCAGCGTTCACTGGATGCACGCCACCCAATCCACTGCCCCCAAGGGCCAACTCGCTCACCCATGTGACGGCCACGACACGGCGCCAGCGATGAAATTAGCCGTCTGGCTCTTTCGCAAGACATCGCCTGCCGGCTCGCAAGCAACGAGAAACGATACACGGCGAGGGCACTACAGACAAAAGTAGTCCGACCGTTGGTGACATCTCGTAAGCACTACCGCCAAACGAGGTGGCTTGGCTTTACAACTCCGCTCGCATTGGTTAACGTTTCTTCTCCAAGTCATTTCCATTGGGCTGAGTCGTTACGACTCGTGTCACGAATGGGTTTCCTTATATATAGCATGGAGGTTCCCATGATCGTCACGCAGAACGGCACGACCGGCACTTATGGCACGTCTGGCGCCACGCCCGGCGCCGCGGGAACCAACGGAAGCCCAGGCGGCAACGCCGCTGCCACTGCCACGACCACCGGGGCCGACACCACCAACACCGCGACCTCCAGCGGTGGCCGTGGCGGCCGCGGGGGTGACGGCGGCGGTGGCAGCGGCCTGGGTGGCGCCGCGGGCGGGACTGCCACGTCGACGGCCGGCACCACGCTCACCAGCGGCTCAGCCGTGAGCGCCTATGCGCGCGCCACCGGCGGCACTGGTGGTAACGCAGGCTCACCCGGCGGGTCCGGACATACCTACGCCGGTGCCGGCAACAATGGCGGCGCGGGCGGCGCTGCAACATCGACGGCGACGAGCAGCACCACCGGCACCGGCTCCGCGCAAAGCCGCGCCTACGCCACCGGGGGCACCGGCGGCACCGCCAACGGCACCGGGTATACCGGCGGCGCAGGCGGTGTGGCCAACATCACGACGGTCGCGGCATCCGGCTACTCGGCGACGATCATCGCCGTTCAAACAGGGGGTAACGGCGGAACCGGAAACGCGGGAGCAAGTGGAGGCGCCGGCGCCTCCAGCAGCATCAGCAATTCCGCCACGAGCGGCAAAACCACGGGGGGCGCCCTATCCCTCTCCGAGGGGGCCATCGGCGGCTCTGGCGGGTACAGCAATGGCGGCACGGCCGGAGCGGCGGGGGCCGCCACTTCCAATGTCGACTTCAACGACACGACGGCAAATACCACGACATCGCGCTCTCTCACGGGGAGTGCCACCGCGACTGGCGGCAATGGCGGCGGGGCCGGGGGTTCGTCCAACGCTGCCAGGGGCGGCGGCGCCACCGCATTGATGACGCTCACGGGCGCGAATGCCGTCAGCGGCTCTGCGACCGCGAATGGCGGCAACGCGGGGCGCGCTTATGGCTCGGGCGCGGCCGCAGTCGGTGGCGCTGCCAGCGCACAAAGCGAAGTGAGCAGCACGACCACGGGCAGTGCCAATGTGTATTCTACCGCCAATGCTCGAGGTGGCAACGGGAGCCTCGGGTCGAATGGCAGCGGCGGTGCGGGCGGCATCGCCGGGCTCGGCTACGCGAAGGCGACCGAAACGGCGGCCACGGGCGGTCGCGCCTACGCTCACGCCACGCAGACCGGCGGCAGCGGCGGTGCGGGGACGGGTGTTGGCAATACCGGCGGGGCCGGTGGGTCGGCGTTCAACACCCACGCCTATGCCAGCGGCTTCTCGGCAAGTGCCACGGCAACGCAAAACGGCGGCAACGGCGGCGATGGCAATAGTGGTGCGCTGGCCGGCGCCGGCGCATCGAGCACACTGACCAACGCCGTCACCGCAGCCACCAGCGGCGGCAGGCTCTATCTCAGCCAATCTGCATCGGGCGGCAGCGGCGGCACTAGCCACGTCGCGGCCGGCACCGCGGGCGCCGGCGGCGCCGCCGGCAACGGCACCTCCAGCCTGACGTTCGACGACACCACCGCAAACCCGACCTCGGCCAGCTACGCGCGTGCCCTCAGCAACGCCAGTGGCGGCAACGGTGGTGGCACATATGGCACCACCGTCGCCGCAACCGGCGGCACCGGCTCGGCAAGCGTCAATCTGACGGGCGCTGGCACGGTTTACACGCGATCGACGGCCAGTGGCGGTAATGGCGGCCGGGCCTATGGCGCCGGCAACACCGGGGGCACCGGCGGCAGCGCTTCGGGGTCCAGCACGGCAACCAGCACCACCACCTCGACGAAGAATGTCGACTCCCGTGTTTCGGTCACCGGTGGTAGTGGCGGCGGCCGGAACAACACGAATGGCGCCGGGGGCGCCGGCGGTGCGGTGACCGGGGCGATCTCGACGGCAACCGAGACCGCGGCGACGGGCGGCCGTGCCTATGCCCAGGCCAACGAAACCGGTGGCACCGGCGCGGACGCCTCTGGCACCGGCCTTGTCGCCGGGGCCGGCGGTGCCGTCACCAACACCTCTGCTACGGCAAGCG
Organism: Acidisphaera sp. L21; assembly: GCF_009765685.1. Lineage (GTDB taxonomy): Bacteria > Pseudomonadota > Alphaproteobacteria > Acetobacterales > Acetobacteraceae > LMUY01. The sequence goes on from NZ_LMUY01000113.1 coordinate 40,053, forward strand.
GGTTCAGTGCTGTCGCCGGGGTCACCCAGTCCGGCGGCAATGCCGGCAGCGGCGTCAACGGCGCGAGCGGCGGCGCCGGCGCCAGCAGCACATTGTCCAACGCCGTGCATGGCACGACCAAAGGCGGCTATCTCACGCTTCGGCAAACCGCAAACGGCGGTGCCGGGGGCTATGGGTCGACCGGCGGCGTCGCGGGCAATGCCAGTTCCAACCTCACCTTCAACGACGCGACGGGGAACACCACACCGGCGAGTTCGTTCACGACCAGCGTCGCCGCCAACGGTGGCGCGGGTGGTGGCGGTGGCACCACCGGACAGGCCGGCGGCACCGCGACGGCTTCCGTCAACACGACCGGGACCGGGGGCATGAACACGACCGCCACGGCGATTGGCGGATCGGCAGGCGGCGAGACCAGCGTTGCCGGGAATGGCGGCGTGGGTGGTGCGGCGACATCATCCGCATCGTCCGCTAGTAACTCGACCACGGCATCGATCAACGTCGCCGCGAACGCAACCGGTGGCACAGGCGGCACGGCATTCGGCGCCGGACACACGGGTGGCGTGGGCGGCGTGGCGACCGTGTCGTCGGCCAACGGCGTAAGCCATTCGACCTATGTCAGTGCGACGCAGGTCGGGGGCGCCGGCGGACGCGGCCTCGGCGGCGCAGATGGCGGCGCCGGTACTGCCAGCACGCTCACCAACGCCGTGACCGGCGCGGCCGACAACGGCAGCCGCCTGCGGCTGACGCAGAACTCGACCGGCGGCGCGGGCGGTTACAGCGCATCGGGAACGGCAGGTGCCGGCGGTGCTGGAACATCCAGCCTGACGTTCAATGACACGACCGCGAATACCACCCACGCGACGAGCCTCTATGGGCGTTCCGTCGCAACCGGTGGCCAGGGCGGCAGCGGATCCACCGGGGGCACCAGCGCCGCCGGTGGCGTGGCATCGGCCATCGCGAACATGACGGGGGTGGAGCGTGTCAACGCATACGGCTTCGCCACCGGCGGATCGGCCCAGCGCTCCTTCGGCACCGGCGGCATTGGCGGTAGCGCAAGTGCAAAATCCACCGCAGTCAGCACTACCACGGGCACGGACGGCAACGTTTACGCCGGCTCCGGTGCATCGGGCGGACGGGGCGGCGTCAATTACAACAGCGGCGCCGGCGGTACCGGTGGTGCCGCGACGGGCAGCACGGCCACGGCCACGGCGGCCACGGCCACGGCTGGAACTGCCCGCGCGGTGTCGACCGAGACTGGTGGCGGTGGCGGACTGGCGACTGGGTCCGGCTTCGCCGCAGGGGCAGGTGGCGCCGTCAGCGGCACATCCGCCATGGCTGTTGGATTCAGCGCGTATGCCACCGCGAACCAGAGCGGCGGCGCCGGTGGCTACGGGGGCAACGCCTCAGGCGGTGCCGGTGCCGCGAGCACGCTGACCAATGCTGTGACGGGAACCGCCCTTGGCGGCACGCTGCAACTGCGGCAGGCGGCAAATGGCGGGACCGGTGGCGGCGGGACTGGTGCCACAGGTGGAAGTGGCGGCAACGCGGCATCGACGCTGGCCTTCAACGACACGACGGCAAATTCTGGCCAGGCCGCGACGCTGCGGTCCTACAGCAACGCGACCGGTGGGTCAGGCGGCACGGGCAACACCGGCGGTGTCGCCGGCACCGCCGCCGCCTCCACCACCCTGACCGGGTCCAAATCCGTTTCTGCGAACGCGACCTCGCAGGGCGGCGCAGGTGGCGGCAGCAAGACTGCGACCGGCGCGGCAGGCGGGGCGGCCACGGCGACTGGCAGTGCGAGCACTGCCTCCGGCACGTTGGGCGCGTCGATCGCCGTCTATGCGACGGGCGGCACCGGCGGCTACAGCACGGGTGCGGGCAACACCGGCGCTGCCGGTGGTGCAGCAACCGTCAGTGCGGTCACCGCGAGCGGCTTCAATGCCAGTGTAACCGCCCGCCAGACGGGAGGCGCCGGTGGCGCCGGACTTGGCGGCGCGGCCGGTGCAGCGGGGGTCGCGAGCACGCTGACCAACGTCGTCAGCGCAAGCACGACGGGCGGCACGCTCACCCTCGGGCAGACAGCAACGGGCGGCGGTGGCGGGCGCGGCACGGGGGGTGGTGCCGGTGGTGCGGCAACCTCCACTCTGGCCTTCAACGATACCACCGCGAATACGACGCAGGCGGCGAACGTGCGGGCCGGCAGTTCTGCCATTGGTGGCAAGGGCGGCGGCGGGTATGGCACGACGGCTGCTGGCACGGGTGGCGCGGCGACCGCGACGCTGACGCTGACTGGGGCGCATGTGGTCGGCGCCCATTCAGGCTACGGCGCACGGGCGACGGGTGGCAACGGCGGACGCGGCTATTCCACGGGCGCCGGCGGCAGCGGCGGCAGTGCGACCGGGCAGTCCACGGCGACCAGTACAACGACGTCGACCGACGCCGTCTCCGCTTTGGTATACCTCCAGGGCGGCACTGGCGGCGCCAATTATGCCGGCGGCAGCGGCGGTGCAGGCGGGACGGCCACGAATGGTATCGCGACGGCGACGGCAGCCACCGCGACCAGTGGGCTCGCCTACGGCTATGTCCGGGCGACGGGCGGCGGTGGCAGCCGTGGAACGGGCGCGAGTGGCGCCGGTGGCGCCGGCGGCGTTGCCAGCGGCAATGCGGCGACGGCCAGCGGACAGGCGGCAAAGGCCGGCGTCATCCAAAGTGGCGGCAGCGGCGGCTCGTCCGATTCGGCAGCCGGCGGTGCTGGCGCGTCGAGCACGCTGACAAATGCCGTGAGCGGCACGGCGCGGGGAAGTTACCTGTCACTGCGGCAGGCCGCGACCGGCGGCAGCGGCGGGGCGGGCGTAACCGGCGGTACTGGCGGTTCCGGTACATCCAGCCTGACGTTCAATGACGGTACAGCCAATAGCGGCCAGGCCAGTGACGTGAATGGCAGCAGTAGCGCCACCGGCGGCTTTGGCGGTCGCACCAGCGGCACGGCGAGTAGCGGGGCCGGCGGCGCGGCGTCGGCGCTGATCAACCTGTCGGGCGCGCACGCGGTCAGCAGCGCGACGGCCCGCAGCACCGGCGGCACCGCCGGTACGACGTATGGCACGGCGACCGGCAGCACAGGTGGCGCAGCGACGTCATCGGCAACCGGAACCAGCACGACAACCGGCACGGAGAGTGTGTCGGCCCGGTCCTACGCGTCGGGCGGTGGTGGCGGCGGTCACAATTCCTCCGGTATCGGCAGCGGCGGCGTGGGCGGCGCGGTGACGAGTTCCACCTCCAGCGTGACCGAGGCGTCGGCCACCGGCGGGACGTCGTAAAGCTACAGCCAGGGCTCCGGCGGCGTTGGCGGCAGCGGTTTCGGCACCGGTGCCGCTGGCGGTGCGGGTGGCGCGGTCGGCACAGTCACCGCCGCGGCGACCGGTTCGTCCGTCAACGCGCGTGTTGTCGTCACCGGTGGCAATGGCGGCAGTGGTCTTGGCGGCGCCAGTGGTGGGGCTGGTCAGGCTATCACGCTGACCAATGCCGTGAGTGGCACATCCTTTGGCGGCGCCCTTCTCGTGCAGCAAACGGCGAATGGCGGCGCGGGCGGCTATAGCAATGGCGGCACCGTAGGCGTCGCCGGAACCGCAACCTCCAACCTCACCTTCAACGACAACGCCGCCAACACGACGCACACGCATTCATTGACTGGCGGCAGCATTGCCAATGGTGGCACGGGTGGCCAGGCCCAAACCGGCACCGCTGGTGCGGGTGCCGCTGCGACGGCGAACTTGGCGCTGACGGGCGCCTATGTGGTCGGACAGCATTCCGGGCAAGGCGCGCGTGCGACCGGCGGAACTGGTGGACGGGCCTTTACGACAGGTACAGGCGGCGCGGGCGGCGCTGCGACGGAGCAATCCGTTGCAACCTCGACGACGAAGGGGACGGACTCCGTCTCAGCCCTCTCCTACGGCCAGGGTGGCCGGGGCGGCGGCAATTACAGCGGCGGCAGCGGCGGCGCGGGTGGTGCGGCGACGAGCGGCAGCAGCACGGCGACCGAGACCACGGCGACCGGCGGCACGGCCTATGCCTACGTTCGACAAACCGGCGGTTCCGGTGGCAGGGGCACGGGAGCCGGGTTCACCGGGGGCGCCGGCGGCGGCGCCAGCGGTGCAATCGCCAGCGCGAGCGGCAACTCGGCCGACGCCCGGATCATCCAAACCGGCGGCAACGGCGGCGGCGACAGTTCCGCCTCGGGTGGTGCGGGTGCTGCGAGCACGTTGACCGATGCGGTGAGCGGGACGACGAGTGGGGGCTATCTGCGGCTGCGGCAGACCGCCAATGGCGGTATTGGCGGGTATGGGACGACCAGCGGCAATGGCGGTGCGGCGACGTCGGCGCTGACGTTCAACGACATCACGGCGAACACGACGCATGCCACCACCGGCTTCACGGGTTCGAGCATCGCGGTCGGCGGTAGCGGCGGCAGCGGCAGTGCCAGCACTGGCGGCGCGGCCACGGCGAGTTTGGCCATCACGGGGCTCGATCGGCTGAATGGGACCGCCACCGCCACGGGCGGCAACAGCGGCAATGTTGGTGGCACGACCACCGGCACGGCGGGCAATGCCACCGCCACCTCGTCTGCGACGGCCACCGACACCGGGTCGTCGGGCACGGCCATCGACGTCGCCACGGCGACCGGCGGCACCGGAACGGCACAGGCCACGGCGGCCGCGAGCGCCACGGCAGCCACCGCGAATGGCCAGGAAGCCAATGCCAGTGCGCAAGCGAGCGGCAGCAGCGGCACCGCGAGCAGCACGGCAAAGACCGGCGGCGCCGGCGTCATCGTCGCCATGTCGGCGATCAGCGCGGCGACGTATGCCGCCCGGGCGCTCTCGAACAGCCTGGCCAACATCAGCGGCAACTTCTACACCTTCAACAGCGACGGCACTTTCGGCACCGGCGGCAGCGAGAACGACATCTCGTTCATGTCGGGTCTGCCGAATGCCGGCACCGTCACCAGCGTTCTGAACGCGAACAGCAACCTGGCGGCCAAGTTGGGCACGGCGCAGGCCAACGTGTTCGGGCAAGGCGTGTTGGGCGGGTACGACGCCTCCAGCAATGGCAGCCAGACCTACGCCAGCACCAATAGCTGGACGCTGAATTCGACCAGCCTGACCGGCCACCTGATCCTCGGCTTCAGCGACGATGTGAGCTTCGGGACCGGCTTCACCTCGCTGGCGCTGAGCGTCAGCGTGGGTGGCGCGGCCGTACTCTCCCAAAGCTTCACGACGCTAGCGGCCGCGCAGGCCTATTTCGACAACGACGCCGTCGATCTCGGCGCCATCGCCTCGAGCGCCAACCTGGTGGTCTCGGTGACCACGACCCTCGTGACCAGCACGCTGGGCGCCGGGTTCGGCGAGGCCTATCTGCTCGGCACGACGGGCGGCAACGGGCCGCCCGTGCTGACTGCCCCGGCGTCCAAGACGGTGGCCCAATCGATCGGCACGGCAATCGGTGGGCTCAACCTGACGGAGACCGGCAACACCAGCGGTGAGACCTTCACGGTGACGCTGGCCGATACCAACGGCAAGTTGTCCGCCACCGGCACGGGCATCACCGGGTCGGGCACGAATAGCCTGGTCCTAACCGGCACGCTGGCCGCGGTGCAGGCGGATTTGTCGACGGTGGCGATCAACGACGCCACTGCCGGGTCCGACACCATCACGCTGAACGCCACCGACAGCCTGGGCGGCACGGCCACACCGGCCTCGATCGCCATTGCGGTGAACGGTGCCCCCGTCTTGACCGCACCGACGACGCTCAGCGTGACGCAGAGCCAGACCACCGCGGTCGCCGGGGTGAACCTGGCCGAGAGCGGCACGACGAGCGGCGAGACGTTCACGGTGACCATCACGGACACCAATGGCATCCTGACCGCCACGGGCGCATCTGGCACGGGCACGAAGTCGCTATCGTTCAGCGGCACGCTGGCACAGGTGAACGCCATCCTGGGCACGTTGTCGGACAACGATGCGACGGCGGGGGCGGACACGATTGCGCTGAACGCCAGCGACAGCCTTGGCGGTGCCACGTCCAAGTCGATTGCGGTGACCGCGAGTGCGCAGCGTGCGCCGACCATCACGGCGCCGAGCACGGCTGTGGTAGGCCAATCCAGGAGCACGGCGATCACCGGGGTCACCCTGGCCGAAACCGGGAGCACCAATACCGAAACCTTCACCGTCACGGCAGTGGATGGGTTTGGCCTGCTGAGCGCCACCGGCACCGGCGTGTCCGGCGCCGGCACCAAAAGCCTGACGATCACCGGCACGCTGGCGCAGGTGACGGCGGCGCTGGCGACATTGGCCGACACCGACAATTCGGCGAGCAACGACACGATCACGCTGAACGCGACCAACAGCCTGGGCGGCAGCGCGTCCCCGGCGACGATCGCGGTGACGGTCAACAGCGCCCCGTCCATCTCGGCGCCGGCGACGGTCTCGCTCGGGCAGGGCGTGGCGACACCGATCAGCAGCGTCAGCATCTTCGAGAGTGGCAACACCACGGGCGAGACCTTCACCGTGACGGTCAGCGACACCAATGGTGTGCTGTCGGCGAGCGGCGCCGGCGTCACCGGGTCGGGCAGCACGAGTCTCACGATTGCCGGATCGCTGGCGCAGGTGAACAACGCGCTGTCGACCTTGTCCGACACCGACGGCACGGCGCCGTCGGACACGATCGCGCTGGGCGTGACGGACGGGTTTGGCAATAGCAGCACGAAGTCGATCGGCGTGAGCGTCTCTCAGCTTGCCCCGGTGCTGACCGCGCCGGCCACCGCGACGGTGACGCAGGGGACGGCAACGGCAATCAGCAGCATCAGTTTGGCCGAGCCTAATAACGTCGCGGGTGAGACCTTCACCGTGACGCTGTCGGACACGAACGGCCTGCTGGCGGCGACCGGCACGGGTGTGAGTGGTTCGGGCACCAAGGCCCTGACGATCACGGGTTCGCTTGCGCAGGTGAATTCCGATCTCGGGACGCTGACGGATACTGATGGGGTTGCGACGGCGGACACGATCACGGTCGCCGCGACGGATAGTTTTGGCAACGCCGCCGCCAATAAGAGCATTGCGGTGAGCGTGTCGTCGGCCCTGACGCCGGTGATTACGGCACCGGCCAGTGCGGCCGTCGGTGTGGGCAAGGCGGGCGCCATCGCCGGCATCAGCCTGGCCGAGACCGGCAATAGCGCTGGCGAGACGTTCACGGTCACGCTCGGTGACACGAACGGGCTGCTCTCTGCGACCGGGACTGCGGTGAGCGGCTCCGGCACGAAGGCCTTGACCGTGACGGGGTCGCTGTCGGTCGTGAACGCCGCGCTGGCGACGCTGACGGATACCGATAGCGTTGTCGGTGCGGACACGATCACGCTCGGGGCCAGCGACAGCTTCGGCAACACTGCGACGGCCAAGACGATCGCGGTCACGGCAGATGGTCTGCCGGTGCTCACGGCGCCCAGCTCGGCCACGGTCGGTGTTGGCAAGGCGATTGCGGTTGCGGGCGTGAGCCTGGCCGAGACCGGTGACAGCAGCAGCGAGAGCTTCACGGTGACGCTGGCCGACACCAACGGGTTGCTGTCGGCGACCGGCACTGGCGTGTCCGG
>NZ_LMUY01000070.1:0-120980 GCF_009765685.1 Acidisphaera sp. L21
CGAGGCGCCGGCACGCCAGACGGGAAAGCCCTTGTCGCCGTAGGTGAAGTAACGCTTCTCCAACTGATGGAACCGCTCCCCCGCCCGCGGCTCGACCGAACCCGGGAGGTGCACCTTGCGGTAGGTGCCGATGGTTTTGCCCTCGGGCGACACCAGGATGGCGGTGTTGAACAGCGCCCCCGGGGTTTGTTCCGCGTAGCCGATGGTGAAGGCGACGCGCAGGTCGCGGGCGCGGTCGAACAGGGTTTGCACCGCTGGGTTGGGCATCGCGGACTCGGTGAACGCAGCAAGCTCGGACGGGCTCAGCAGCCAGCGCGGAAAGAAGGTGGTGAAGGCGAGTTCGGGGAACACAACCAGCTTGGCGCCTTGCTTGGCCGACTGCTCCAGCAGGGTGATGATGCGGTCTAGCGTGTGGACGCGGGTATCGTCACGCTGGATGGGGCCCATTTGGGCAGCGGCGACGGCAATCTTGCGTGCCATGCTAGGCAGCTCCTCGTTTCACGAATTGTCCGGTGCCGGGCTTGGCCAGCACGTTGGTTCCATCCCACACCACTTTCCCACGCAAGATTGTGGCGGCGACACGGGCGCAGATGGCGCGGCCCTGGTACGGGGACCAGCGGAGTTCCGGTCGGTCCTGGATCTCCGCCTCCTCGAAGGTGAATTGGCCGGGCTGCATAACCACGAAATCCGCGTCCTTGCCGATCGAAATGGCGCCCTTGCGGCCGTCCAGCCCGTGATGTTGCGCTGGGCGTTCGGCGCAGTAGGTGGCCATCAGGGTCAAGGGCAGGCCGCGTTCTTCCAGCAGGGTGAACATCAACGGGGCGAAACTCTGCAGCCCCGTCAACCCGGCGCCGCATGCGAAGATGTCGGCGAAGTCCTTACGGTCCACCGGCCAGGGCGCGTGGTCGGTGGAGATGTAGCCCACCTTCCCCGCCACTAGCGCCTCCCACATCCGCTCCACCTCGGCCGCGGTGCGGAAGGGCGGGTTGCATTTGCCGCGGCCGCCGAGGCGCACCAGGTCCTCCTCGGTCATGCAGAGGTATTGGATGCACGCCTCGCCGGTGGCCTTCGCCCCCATGGCGCGGAAGGACTCGGCGATGGTGAAGCCGCGCGCGACGGAGGAATGGGCGATGTGGACGTGGGCGCCGGTTTCCAGCCCGATCTCGAAGATCTCGTTATCCGCCATCGTCTCCGCCAAGGGCGGGCGGGTGCGGCAATGCATGATGGCGTCCGTCTGCCCAGCAGCCCGGGCCTCTGCGGTCAGCCGCTCCACCAACTCCTGGTCCTCGTTATGGATGGAAACGGGGATGCCGGTGGTGGCAATCGCGGCGAAGGCTTCCACCATGGTGGGGTGGTCGATGCGGGGGAAGCGCACGGCGTCGTATTCGTAGGTGGACAGCTTGAACGAGCAGACGCCGCCCTGGGCAAGGCCCGGGATTTCACCGACGCCGCCCTGCTTCGTGATGGTGCCGTACAGGCCCATGTCGACATGGGCGGTGCGGTTCACCCAGCCGATCTTGTCGGCCAGGATGTCGGCGTTGGTGACAGCACGCGGCACGTCGTAGGGCATGTCGACGCAGGTGGTGACGCCACCCGCCGCGGCGGACCGGGTCGCGTTCTCGATCCCGGACCAGCCGAGCGACGAACTGGTGTGCATATGGCCGTCGACCAGGCCGGGGAAGACGCAATTCTCGCCATAATCCAGCACCCGCGCCGCATTGGGCGCCGGCCCCGTGCCGATGGCGGCGATGCGCTCGCCATCGATGGCGATCCAGCCATTTTTCGTGATGTCACCCGACGTCACGATCGTGCCGCGGACCAGACTGTCGTGCATGGGCTCTCCTTCGTTGCCCATCGTAAGCCCCCGAGGGAGGCTGGGCAACGAGGAGAGGGCTTTGGCTAGGGAGCCGGCGCGGCGACCGGGCCGGTGCTGGTGTTCAGCGCGGCATAGCCGGCCATGGCGATCGGCATTTGTTCCGGTGACAGATCCGGCTTCAGCAGCGAGGCAGCGCCGGCCTGGTCACCCGACATAGCCAATGCGGTGGCCAGGTCGTGGCGCACGCGCCGCGGGGCGCTGGGGCTCGCTGCGAGGGGCCGCAGCACCTCCACGCCCTGTGCCGCATTGCCACCAAGTGCCATCGACAGTCCGAGGTTGACGCGGGCTGCATCCAGTTCCGGCGATTCTTCCAAGGCCTTCTGATACGCCACCTGCGCCTCGGAATGCTTCTCCTGCATATCCAGCGAGATGCCGAGATTGGTGAGCGCGCGGGGATCGCGGGGCGAACTGGCCAGCACGCGCCGGAACGCTGCCTCCGCATCTGGGGCGCGGCCGCTGAGCAGGAGCACCCGGCCGAGACCGAATTGCGCCCCGGTGGAGGAGGATGACACGCGCAGGGCCCGGCGGAAGCTGCCCTCCGCCTGCGCCATCTCACCCATCTCGGTCAGCGCCTGGCCCTCGATGAGCAAGGCGCCCAGATCATCACGGTTGATGGCAAGCTGGCGACGGGCAACGGACAACGCGGCCTCTGGCGCGCCACCGGCCAGGGCGGCGGCGCCGACCTGCAGGCTGGGCGGCCTGTTGACGAATGATTTGGTCGACCCGGCGCAGCCGTTGAGCAGCATGGCCGAGGGTAGCAGCAAGGCAAGAAGCGGAAGCGCACGCATTTTGCGAAACTCCATTGAACCTAGTGACCGTGCAGCGACGCCATGACCTTCAGCGCCGCCGGACCACCCACCACTGCAAATACCGTCGGAAGTATGAACACAATCATAGGAACGGTGAGCAAAACCGGCAGACGGGCCGCTCTTTCTTCGAAACGAGTCAGCGCCTCGGTCCGCATTTCGGAGGACAGGGTGCGCAGCGCCTGCGAGAGTGGCGTGCCGTATTGCATGGTCTGCACCAACGTGGCGCCCAGCCGCTTCAGGCTGTCCAGCCCGGTGCGGTTGCCCATGTTCTGCAGTGCCACGCGACGGTCCGAGATGATGCGCAGCTCGCTTGCAGTCTGCCGCATCTCCTCCGCGACCGCGGGGTGGGCGTGACCGATCTCCGCGGCGACGCGGGTGATGGCGGGTTCCAGGCCCAGGCCTGCCTCGGAACAAATCACCATCATGTCCAGCGCGTCGGGCAGGCCGCGATCCAGCTTTTGCAAAAAGCTCTTGCGCATGGACTTCACGATATAGTCGGGTGCGAGCAGGCCGAGGATGGCTGCAACGCCGGTGCCGCCGTTATGCGTCACCGTTGAAAAGTGCATATAGCCCAGTCCGAACCAGGCCATGACCGGGAACCCCACCAGCATCAGCAACTTGCTGCCGACGAACAGGCCCAGACCGTTGCCACCGCGGAACCCCGCGGCCATCAACGTCTGCTCCAACTCGGTGACCGTCTTGTCCGACAGGAGGCCGCTGCGCGCGAGCGCCGTGCCGATCATCGCGATATAGCGAAAGGGGCCGCCATTGCCGGCTGCGCGGGGCCGGGTGGAGCGCGCCATGCCGGCCGCAAGCTGCATCTGTGCCACGCGATTGGCCATCTTCTCCTGCGCCTCGACCGCACGGAGCAGCAGCAGTGCTCCCAGGCCGCAGAGCAGTGATACGCCGCCCGCAGCCATCATCAGTGGCGTCATGACAGGCTCTTTCGGATCATGTAGCGCATCGTCACCATTCCAAGTCCTAGCCAGAGTACTGCGCAGCCGAACAATGTCTGCCCCGGCCCCTCGCGCATCAATTCCCCAATGTAGTCCGGGTTGAGCACGGCGAGCGCACCGGCGGCGAAGACCGGAAGCACGGTCAACACCGCGGCACTGGTTCGCGCCTCGGACGCAAGGGCGTAACCGCGGGATTTCAGTGCCACGCGCTTGCGCACCACATCGGCCAGATTCTCCAACGTCTCCGTCAACCCGCCGCCAGTCTGGCTCTGCAGCGCAAGGGCGGTGGCGAAGAAGCGATATTCCGGCAGCCGGTTGCGCGCGGCCATCTCCCGCAGCGCGTCCTCGATTGGCGTGCCGATGCTAACCTGGTCGTAAAGACGTCCGAATTCGACTGATGTCGGCGCCTCCGCATCCTGCGCCACCGCGCGCAATGCCTCGGACACGGGGATACCGACCCGCACGCCGCGGACGATCGTCGCAAGCGCATCCGGGAATTGGCGATAGAGCGTGGCGGCCCGCTTGTTATCGTTGCCTTTATAGACCGACCGCGTGACCAGTAGCGCGACCACCGGGACCAGCAGCCAGGACAGCGGCCCCAATAGGCCGTGCAGCAGCCATTGGACGGCCCAGCCAGGAATGACCGAGACTGGCATGACCAGGATAGGCTTCAGCGGATATGGGTCCCGCCGGATGGGGTCCATGCCGATGAAGCTTTTGACGCTTCGCAGGAGCGAGGCGGTTGGCAGGGCGACGGACAGGCGAGCGATGCCGACCGCGGCCTCCTGACTCGGCTGGTAGGGCGTGACGATTTTGACCCGACGCTCGCGCAACTGCCGGGCGCGTTGGTCGGCATACAGCACCAGCACCCCGGCGGTGGAGAAGCCGACGAGCACGACACTCGCGATCATCAGCAGGCTTGTCATATTCATCGCAACCTCCCGATCTTAGGCCTGTCCTACGACCGGCCAGCCTCTTCCAACGACGACGCCCATACCTTATCGAGGCCGAAATAGGCGAGCCGTTCGTTGAATGACGGGCGCGCGCGGCTGACGCGGTAGACGCCCTGCAGGCGGCCGTCTTGCCCCTCGCCCGTCATCTCGAAGGCAAAGATGTCGTTCAGGATCACCACGTCACCCTCCAGCCCGCAGACTTCCGTCACCTGGATCAAACGGCGGCCGCCGTCGCGCTGGCGTTCCACCTGCACGATGATGTCCACGGCACCGACGATCTGTTGCCGGATCGACTTCGAGGGCAGACCGAAATTGCCCATCTGCACCATGTTCTCGATACGCGTGATGGCGTCGCGGGCGGTGTTGGCGTGGATGGTCGACATGCTGCCGTCATGGCCGGTGTTCATGGCCTGCAACATGTCGAACGCCTCGCCGCCACGAACCTCGCCGACGATGATGCGGTCGGGGCGCATACGCAGGGCGTTTCGCACCAGATCGCGCTGCGTGATCTCGCCCCTGCCCTCCAGCGATGGCGGCCGCGTTTCCATGCGCACCACGTGCGGCTGCTGCAACTGCAATTCCGCCGCGTCTTCGACTGTGATCACACGCTCGGAGGCGTCGATCAACTGGCTGACGGCGTTGAGCAAGGTGGTCTTGCCGGAGCCGGTGCCGCCACTGATGATGATGTTCAACCGGCAGCGGCCAGCGATTTCCAGAATGCGCGCCACCGGTGCCGTCATCGAGCCGTATTCGACCAACCGGGCGAAGTCGATCCGCTTCTTACTGAACTTCCGGATGGAGATGTAGGGGCCGTCCAGCGCCAACGGCGGGAACACGATGTTGACGCGGCTGCCGTCCTTGAGGCGGGCATCCGCCATCGGGCTGCTTTCGTCCACGCGCCGGCCGACATCGGCAGCGATACGCTGGCAGATATTGGCGACGTGCGAGGCGTCGCGGAACTTCACGTTCGACAGATACACGCGGCCGGCGCGTTCGACGAAGACCTTGTCCGGGCCGTTGACCATGATGTCGGCCACGGTCTCGTCTTCCAGCAACGGCTCCAGCGGGCCCAGACCGAGCATGTCGTTAACCAACTCGGCCGCGAGTTGGCGCTGTTCGCGTCCGTTGAGCTGGATACGTTTATCGGTCGCGATGTCGGCCAACAACCGCTCCACCTCGATGGCGAGGCGGTCGGAGGCCATGCCGGCGATGGAGACCGGGTCCAGCCGGGTGAGGCAGAGCTGGCGCAGTTCCGCCAACGGTGCGGCGGCCCGAACGCCGGGTGTGGCCTCGACCACGACGGGGGTCGCGGCGATCGGCGCTGGCGGCAGGTCTGCCGCGGTGCGGCGGCCGAATGCGCTCACCGGCGAGACCAAGGCATGCGCCGCGTCCTCTTCATCGGCGCAACGGTCGGCGCGAACGCCACCTCCTTTGCCAGATCGAAGATACCGGTGCGGAAGCCGCTACGCTGCTTGACGGCTGGCTCACCCATATTTTCCGCCGCCCCCAGCACACGCGGAAGATCGGGGATCGTGACATCGACGGTCATGCGCATGGCTTCCTCCACCTGGCGCTTTGTGAGGCCGCCGGGCATCCCGTTGCGGTTCAGCACCAGCACGGCACGCCGGGCCTGTGCCGTGCCGGACGGCAGGGCGAGCATGCGCAAGGCGTCGCGAACATTGGCCAGCGTCGGCAGCATCACCAGGACGCGCTGCTGCGTCAGGTCCAGCAGGTCGCGTGACAGCAGGCTGCTGCCGAACGGCACATCGGCGACTACGAAGTTGAACCGGCGGCGCATCAGTGCCGCCAACCGCTCCGCCGCGCCTGGGGCGCAACCGGGCTGTTCCGACAGGGCTTCCTCGCCGGCCATGATGTGCAGGCGGTCGCCAAGGGGCATGGCGGCGCGTTCGACGAACAGTTCGTCCACCCGGCCGGGCTGTTCCAATGCGGAGCGTAGGCCTGGGCCCGATTGCGCGCCCAGCAGCATGGCGGCCGTGCCGGTCTGCAGGTTGGCATCCAGCAATGCCGTGTGGCGGCGGCCGATATCGGCCAGGTGCCAGGCCAGGTTTGCCGCGATCGTTGTGGCGCCTGCCCCGCCGCGCACGCCGGTCACCGTGACCATGCGGCCGCCGAGCGCGGCATTGGATGGCGCCTGATGCGTGATCTGGGCGCCGAAATGGCGGGCGACCATTTCCGACACCAGCGGCTTGTAGAGATACTCGGTGGCACCGAGCGTGCGGGTGACCTGGCGATAGAATGCCACGTCCTGCCGCTCGCCCACGATCATCACCTGCACATCCGGCTCCAGCACGTGGCTGAGGTCGGCGAGCAGGCCGAGCGGCTGTGATTCCCCGGTGATATCGATCACCAGGGAGCGCGGGGTGGACATCTGCGCCAGTGCCGTCAGCGCAGTACGAACGTTGCCGCGGCGGATTTCGAACCCGGCCGGCAGCGCCTGCGTCAAGCCTTCCCGCAGAACCGTCTCGCTGTCGCTGTCGGCAATGAAGGCGAGAAAGGGCATCCGGTCGGAACGCGACGTCGCTTCCGGCGGAGTCGGCGTAAGCGTTGTACCACCATCCATTATTGCGTGCTCGCTGCTGAGGCTTGTCCGCCAGTGCTGATCGAAATCGGAGATACCTTCGAGATCGACGCATCCGGCAGCTGATACGTCTTGCCCAAGCGATAGCGACCGACGGCATTCGCGACCACCTGGCCATCGGCGCGGCCATCCGCGACGCCCGTCACCAGATCCTGAGGATCGGCGATCATGGCGCGGAGGTTGGCATCGTTCGAGCCCACGGGCTGCCAAGTGCCTGGCCGCTCGTGAGGATCGCCACCCCACGCGCAGCCAACGGCTGGGAGCAGGATCGCGAGGCATAGGAGGCGCCTCATTGAACGATGAACCCGGCGTCGCCAGGAACCGTCTGGCGGATTGCGACATTCTGCGCCGTGCCATGCGCCTTCTGGCGCAGCAGCAGGATGCGCTCCAGGTCATTCGGCGGCTTCCAGCCGGCATCCGGCGTGCTGAGTGCGTCTGGGCTGCTGGCGGGTTGCACCAGATACGGGGTCACCAAGATCACCAACTCCGTCTCATTGCGTTGAAAGCTGTCGGACCGGAACAGGGCGCCCAGAATGGGCACGTCGCCCAGCCAAGGCACGCCATCCGTAGTCAGCCGCGTCGAGTCCTGCATCAGGCCGGCGATGGCGAAGCTCTGCCCGCTGCCCAGTTCGACGGTCGTGTCGGCACGTCGCACCTGAAGGGCCGGGATCTGCACCGTGTTGTTGCCGGAACCGAGCGTGATGGCGCCCTGGTTGGTCAACTCGCTGACTTCGGGGCGGACATGCAGGCTGATGCGGCCGGAGGTGAGAACCGTCGGCACGAAGGCGAGGCTGACACCATACTGCTTGAACTCGATCGAGATACTGTCGCCGAACTGTGCAATCGGGATGGGGAATTCACCGCCCACCAGAAAGCTCGCTGCTTCGCCGCTCATCGCGGTGATGTTCGGTTCGGCTAGCACGTGAACCAGTTGGTCCTGCGCCAGGGCGTCGATCACCGTGTTGACGTCAACCGACTTGCCGAAGTTGAAGCCAGTCGACAACGTACTGGTTGCCGCAGTGACCAGCGCGGTCGCCGTGCTGAACTGCGTGATACCGTAGCGCGCGCCGATATTCGCCATCGCCTGCCAGTTCACACCCAATTCCCGGGTGATGTTGCGCGACATCTCCACGACGCGAACGCGCAGGTTCACCTGCACGGCGCCATTCACCGTGGTGCGGTTGTCCAGCTTCTGGGTGTCGGAGGTGAGGTTGGCGCGGCCGATGGTCTGCGCACGCTCCGCGTCCATCGGCGTGCGAGCCGCGCCATTGATCACCAGACCGTTGTTGCGGACGCCCGCGGTCATGCTGTTGCCCGGCATGGACGCGTTCATCTGCCCGTTGGTTGCCGAAGCGGAATAGCCGCTAGGGCCAACGGTGACGTCGAACTGCGCGATCGGCTGGCCACCGGCCGACATGGCCGCGACCGTGGTGTGGCCCGTGGCGACGCCGAATAGAAACAGGCTGGTTGGGCTGGCAGGACGTACCTCCACCACTTTCGGGTCCGCTGCGAACACGCTGGCAGCGGGTGCAGTCAGGGTGACGACGCGGCCGGACCCGGCCTCGATCATCATGGACTGCCCCGGTAGATTTGGTGGGGGCCGGCGGGCTGCGGTGCAGGCAAGCACCAGCACCAGCAGAAAGGTTGCGCGTTTGAACATTAGAACCGGAACTCCTTTCCGTCGGATGCACCCTGGAACAGGCGCACCATGGAACCGCCATCTTTGGCGGTTGGGGGCGTAGGCCGGCCCAAAGCCGGCGAAACATCGCCGCCCCAGGTCGTTTGAACCACGGCGGACTGGGCCGCCTGGACTGTTTCGGTGCTATCGGCCGAGCGTACGGCAAGCGAAAGCTTGCCCAGCCGGTTGGCCACCGCGATCCGCTCCGCCTGGGAGGTCGTGACCTCCAGCGTGACGGTGCGGCCGCCACCATTGTTCTCGGTTGGCGCCACGCCACGCGCCAGCAACTGATCGATGGCGATCACGCGCACATCCGCCAGAACCGTTTCGGCAGCAACGCGGCGGGCGGGCGGCAGCGCCGGATCGTCCAGCGTCTGCGTCAGGATGAGGTCGACATGGTCGCCGGGCCAGATGAGACCGGCGCTGCCACTGACATTATCGACACCGACGGTAGCAGCCCGCATATTCGGGCCCAGCACCGCGGCGAGAAAGCCATGGTCGCCGGGGCGCATGACATCGGACGCCAGGACCGGCTCACCCGGGCCCAAGCTACGGCGCAGCATGGCGCCCGTCAGGCCAGCGCGGATCACGGGGGAGTCCTCCTGCGCAGTAGGTGGCGCATTAGGAAGGTCGGCCTGGATGACGTCCTCCGGCTTCAGCAGAGTGCCAGCACGCAATTGCGCGGCAGCTGCCAGCACAAGATGCTTCACCGGTGGTGGGGGTGCATCTGCGACGGCGCTCGGGGGCGCCGGCGGCGGCCGCGTGGACAACCATGCAACGGTGCCGAAGCCACCAAGGCCCAGCGCCATCAATCCGAAGACGGCGAAACGGAGCAGCATCGGTTAGCCCCCAAGTAGAACGAAGGTTGCACCAGCGGCGATTGCCGTGGCGTAGGGCAGCGGGCCACGCCGCTGCAGCCGGCGCTGCTCAACGCGAAGGTAGCGCCGCAAATAGGTTGCCGGCCGCTGCGGAGCGGGCGGTGGAGCGAAATGGGCCAGCACGGCGTAGCCCAGGGCCAGCGCGCCACCCGCCAAGCAGGAGGCCAGAACGAAGCCCAGCACCGCGGCGGGTGATACCAGCAGGGCACCCGCGCCAAACAGCTTGACATCGGCACCGCCGAGCCAGCCACGGCGCCAGCACAGCGCGGCGATGGAGAAAACGAGAAACGCGGCAAACAACCCCATTGGCAGCGTGCCGTCATCCAGCCTTAGGGCCAGCCCAAGAATGGCAATGGCGGCCGGGACGCGATTGGGCACCAGGCGCATCGCCCAGTCCTGCAAACACGCAACGCCAAATAGGGCGAGGCCTGCGGAGAGCAACAGCAATTGGACGGTCGAAAACGGCTCGGCCATGGTTTTGTCCTAGGCAAGAGTGGGCTACCGACACGGGCAAACGCATCGGCAGCCCATGTCGCTTTAGCGAGTGGTAACCAGCTTGGTGCTCACCGAATTAAACACGGTCGACAGATTGGTCCCCAGCGTGGTCACGGCGGTGATGATCACTACGGCGATCAGCGCGGCAATCAGGCCGTATTCCAGGGCGGTCACCGCGCGACGATCGGCCTTCAGTGCCAGCCAAGCCTTCATGTACTCGATCATATCCTGCATCCTTGTTTCCTGGCGCAGCCCCGGGAAGTCGGAGCGCCCACACACTCGTTTGTTCCGGCATTTTTGCCGGCAGAGGCTGCGCCGTCGGTGGCGGCCATGGGCAGGAGTTAATCAGCAAAAGTTGACTGAAATATTAAAGCCGCGACGCTGACGGTGTAATGACGACAGGAAGCCGCAAACCACCGCTACGCAGCGCCGTCGGCCGCATGACGCGAGGGGCTGCAGCCGCGTAATCGGTGATGCTGGCAGTGGCATTCGGCATGGCGGCGGCGGCATAGGCCTGCGGGACGATCACCCGCACTAGGGCTGCGACCTGCGACATCGGCGGTGCGGGCATGCTGGCGCCACCATGCCAGGACGCCACGACCTGTCGCATATACGGGATGCCTAGCGAGGGATCGGCGGAATGGTAGCGGCCGACCGCGTCTTCCCATCCTGTCGCGATCCCACGGAGATCACGTAGAAAAGCACCTGCCGCGCGGGCGTTTATGCCGGGGTCGAAGGCTGCCTCCAGGCTGGCGAAGGCGCCCGGGTGATACATGAGATTGACCTGGAAACAGCCGACGTCGATCGACCGGATCCCCCGGGCCTGAAGCGACCGAACCAGGCCGATCGCCTCGGCAGCGGAACTGAGGTAGTAGCCCTGTCCGGCTGCATTGACCGACCAAGGCCAGGGCGCCACGCGGCCATCTGCGCCGCGGCGGCCACTTTCGATGCGGCCAATCGCGACGAGAAGATCGGCCGGCAGCCCATCCGCCTGCTCCGCGTCATGGCCTGCCGACTCGCATTCGTTTGCGAATGCGGGTGGTGCCAGAAGCAGAAGTGCCAGGAGAAGTAACAGACGGGATGCAGCACGTTTCACCCCGGTAGGGTGACGCCTAAGCGTTAGTAAATGCCGAACGAGTCGGTAACGTTTACCCTCGGTCGACCCGGTGAGATGCGGTTAAGCGAACATTGCATCAATCGCTGCGGGATCCACGGCTTCGATACTGGGCGCCGACCAGCGTGGCTTGCGATCCTTATCGACCACCATGGCGCGCACACCCTCGGCAAAATCTGGGTGAGCGGTGGCATGCCGGGTAAGCGCCAGCTCCGCCGCCAAACATTGCGGCAGCGTACGCCCTGCCCCGGCACGCACGATTTTGAACGTCCACAGCACGGCGCTGGGTGACATGCTGCGCAAGGTCGCCAGCGTATCGCGTGACCAGTCGGTCTGTTCGGCGGAGAGGTTGGTGATGATGGCAGCCACGCTGTCGGCACCGAAGCACCGATCGATCGCGTCCATCTGGGCGGCAATCTGGGCGTCGAACGGGCGCTGGATGGCTGCCAAGGCCGACACGCCATGCGCCGCGAGCCCGGCCGGCAGGGCGGCAATGGTCTCCCGATCGGTGAAATGGGTCGCAAGCCCGGCATACGTAGCGTCCGGCCCCAACAGGCGCACACCAGTCAGCGCCATATACATCCCGATATGCCCACGCAGGCGCGGCAGGATAAAGGTTGCGCCGATGTCCGGGAATAACGCGATGCCCGTCTCCGGCATCGCGAACATGGCGGCTTCCGACACGACCCGCACGGTGCCATGCACCGACACGCCAATGCCGCCGCCCATGCAAATGCCGTCCACCAGGGCGATGAACGGCTTCGGATAACACGCGATCGCCTGGTTGACCTCGTATTCCTCAGCAAAGAATGCCGCGATGTCATCGTGTCGTTCGGCTAGCGCCATATCCCGCACCGCGCGAATGTCACCACCAGCACAGAAGGCACGACCGCCTGCCCCCTCGATGACGACGGCATGCACCGAGGGGTCATCCCGCCACTCGTCGAGGGCGGCGGCGATGCCGTGGATCATGCTGTGATCCAGCGCATTCAACACACGGGGGCGGTTCAGCAGGATGAACCCGGCGCGTCCTTCGCGCCGGGTCAGCACCATCGGTTCGGTCAAGGCACGCCCCGCTTATTTGTTGGTCACAAACTTAGCGAGGAGAGCAGCGACTGTCATGCCCAGTAGGCTTTGGCGACCCGCCTTGCGGAACAGCATCTGGCTGAGGGGAGCGAGCATTGCCGTCAACGCAAGGGTTTGACGCATGGCGGCGAGCGATTGATCACGCAAAATCTTCGCCTCCTCCTCCACCACGTCGGGCGAGCTGGACATGGCCATCAGCCCGCATATCAGGACGATCACCACATCGAACCCCAGCACCGCCACCGCGCCCCAAATCGGGGTTAGCAAAGCCGGCACCAGAGCGATGTAGGCAACGAAGTGCAGCATCACCAACACGGCGACCAGGAACACGACCGCAACCGCACCCCAAACGGCCCGCATGGCCTGGCGCCGTAGAAGGCGCTTGAGGCGGAAAATCTCCGCCTGGGCGGCGGCGCGCCCCAGATCGACCGTGCGCATCGGCCTAGCGGACGAAGCGGCCGAGAACGTATCCGACGACGCCTGCCAGTGCGATTGCGATCAACGGGCGATCACGCACCTGACCGGCAACGGTGTCGGCCTGTTCCTTTGTGTAGTCGCTCGCCTGCCTGGTAACCTGGCTGGCCCGGTCGACGTAGCCGGACACGGCTGGCCCAACGCGGTCTTCCATCAGCTGATTGACCTGCTTACGCAGCGCGGTGATCTGGGCCTGGGCATCGTCGGCGGAGAATGACATGGCCATGGTAAGCACTCCTGGTGTTGTAAACGGGGGGTGGCGCCAGAACGCGGTTCTGTGATCGGGGTTGCCAGTTGGATCGGGTATTTCGCCCCGCGACGACGCCTTGGCGGGATTGCTAGAACCGCCTGTGCGACGTTAGGTTCTGTTACACCCTCCTGGCCAGGACTGACCGCCTGATGACGTCTCGCATGCTGTTGGCCACCACGCTGTGCGGGGTTTCACTCTGCCTGTCTGCCGTCGCACCGTGCCTTGCCCGCGATTTGATGGTGGTTGGCCGCGGCGGCTCTCTGCAGCAGGCGCAAGAAGATGCGTATTTCAGGCCTTTCACCGCGGCGACGAAGATCCCGCTTTCCCTCCGATCCTGGCATGGCGGGTTGGCGCCTTTGCGTGACAAGACCGAACAGGGCTCCGCCGACTGGGACCTGGTGCAGGTAAACGCTGCCGAATTGCTGGTGGGGTGTGATGAAGGTCTGTTCGACAAGCTGAATTGGGCGGCGCTCGGCAACCGGGACAAATATGTGCCACCGCAGGCCGCCACCGATTGCGGCGCTGGAACCGCGTTGACGAACACGGTGCTGGTTTGGGACCGCGACAAATTTCAGACCACCCCGACCTGGTCGGATTTCTGGGATGTGGCGCGCTACCCCGGCAAGCGAGGCCTGCGCCGCGATGCGCGGACCAACCTTGAAATCGCATTGATGGCGGATGGCGTGGCGCCGGGTGAGGTCTACCGCGTGCTACGCACGGATGACGGCGTGGACCGGGCGTTTCGCAAGCTGGACCAGATCAAGCCGTATCTGGTGTGGTGGACGCCCGACGCGCCGGCGGGCCAGGTGCTGGGCGCTGGCGAGGTGCTATTTTCGACCGCCGACAGCGTGTCCGTCGCCTTGGCGAACCGGGTGGCCGGCCGGCATTACGGTGTGCAATGGACCGGCAGCCTATACACCATTCGATCCTGGGCGATGATGAAGGGCACCCCAAACGCTGCGGATGCCGCCAAGCTGTTGACCTCGATGGCCGACCCGATCCGCCAGGCTAATCTGGCCAGCACCGTCCCCGTCGGCCCCGTGGTCAAGGGCGCGAACGAGTTGCTGCCGCCGGACATGGCCGCCGCCTCCCCCACCCTGCCCGCCAACCTGGCCAACGCCCTGCAGGTGGACGAGGCGTTCTGGCGCGACAATGGCGACAAGCTACGACAGCGCTTCGATACGTGGCTGGCGCACTAGACACGGCCAACCCCACACGCCCCGGCGCCGTGTTGACCGAGGCACCGGGCGTGCTGGCAATCACCGGCCGATTGGACATTACAGGGACGGCGCAGCTATGGGCGTCGGCCATGCGGATCGCCCGGTCCTCGCAGGGGCAGACGCTGGTGATCGACCTGTCCGGCCTCACGGCGGTGGATACGGCGGGTGCAGCCCTGGTGGCGGCCACCATGACCCGGCATGGCGATGCGGCGTTGCGGGGTGCAGGTGCAGATGTGGCTGCGATGGTGGCGCAAGCCGCGGCGGCGCCAGCGCCGAAGGCGGTCCGGCCGCCGCCCTGGACCTATCTCGGCGTCATGCGCGCCACGATGCATCACATGGCCGATGCGCTGGCGTTCCTGGGGGAAGGCCTGGTCGCGCTCGTGACAGTACGACGACGGCGGCGGCAGTTCCGGCTTGCCGATTTGATGCGGCTGGCGGATGAGGCCGGGTGGCGCGCGCTGCCTCTGGTGCTGCTGCTGGGTTACCTGATGGGCCTGATCCTGGCGTTCCAATCCTCCATTCCGCTGCGTCGATTCGGGGCGGATCTGTTCGTCGTCAACCTGGTCGGCCTGTCGCTGCTGCGGGAGTTGGGCCCGCTGCTGGCGGCGGTGGTGCTGGCGGGACGCACTGGATCCGCCTTCGCAGCCGAACTCGGCACCATGAAGGTGAACGAGGAATTGGCCGCGCTGGAAACCATGGGCCTGTCGCCCGTCACCATGCTGGTGCTGCCCCGGCTGGCCGCCGCGGTACTGGTGATGCCCGTGCTGACGCTGTTCCTGGAACTGGCCGGGCTATGCGGCATGCTGACGGTGATGTTGGGCTTCGGCTACTCCCCGGCAGCAGTGTCGACGCAATTGCTGCGCGCGGTGCATGGGCATGATCTATGGAGCGGCCTGTTCAAGGCGCTGGTGTTCGGCGTGGCTGTGGCCGGGATCGGATGCCGCGCCGGGCTGGCCACCGGCTTCGGTCCACGCGCGGTGGGCCAGGCGGCGACCGCGGCGGTGGTGGGCGGGATCGTGATGACGATCGTGCTGGATGGCGTGTTTGCGGTCGTGTTCTTCCGGCTGGGGGTCTGAGTCAGGCGGAGCCGAAGCGATCGAGATAGGCGCAGAACATGTCGGCCATCGCCTCAGAATAGGCATCCATGGCGTTCGGCGAGGATTTGGAACTATCGATGCGGCTCTAGGGCTGCGCCGAGGCTAGCGGCGTGGCCACTCGAGGCCCTATGACCGAGGCAACTTACGCGAAAGAGTTCTCATGCTTCGGATCTGGGGCCGCGCCAACTCGGTGAACGTGCAGAAGGTTTTATGGTGCTGTGAGGAGTTGGGCCTGCCGTTCGAACGCATCGATGCCGGCATGCAGTATGGGCGCAACCAGGATGACGACTATCTGGCAATGAACCCAAATGGCCGCGTGCCCACGATCGAGGATGATGGTTTCCGGCTGTGGGAGAGCAACTCGATCATCCGCTACCTTGCCCTGCAATACGCGCCAGCGCACCCGATCTACCCGGCGGCCCCGCGCGAACGGGCAGGAATGGAGCGGTGGCTGGACTGGGTGCTAACGACGCTGCAGCCCGCCGAACGGCCAGTGTTCTGGGGCTACGTGCGCACCGATCCGGCCGACCGCAACGCAGCCGCCCTGGCCGATGCTACGGAGAAGGCCGGGATGCTGTGGGCGTTGCTGGACCGGCATCTGCAGGGGCGACGCTATTTGGAAGCGGAGTGCTTCACCTTGGCCGATCTGGTGATGGCCACCTATGCCAGGCGGTGGTTCGGCATTCCCGAGATCGTACGGCCTGCGATGCCGGATCTGGAGCGCTGGTATGCAGCGATGCAGTCTCGTCCAGGCTTCCAGAAAGTCGTGGCGCCGCCGCTGAGCTAAGCGAAATGGCTCCAACCGCGTGTGGCGATGTCCAGGGTCTGCCCTTGCTCGCCCAGTACGATCACGCCCTCGCCGGGTTGAAACCGGCCGATACGGGTGGCGCGGATGCCAGGCGGTCGCACGCCGGGGGGTGCGGCCAGGAGCAACTCGTAGTCGTCGCCGCCGATCCACGCCTTTTCCCGCCATGCCACGCCGGCCGCGATCGCTTGGGGGGAGAGCGGGATCTGCGATGCTTCCACCGTCGCGGCCAAGCCACTAGCGCGGCAGATATGGCCGAGATCCTGGAACAATCCGTCCGATACATCCATCGCAGCGTGCGCCCAACCTACGAGCGGCAGGCCAAGCCGCGGTGTGGGGCAGTCGTAGCGACCTTTCAGATACCCATCCGGGTCCGCCAACTCGCCTCGGGCGGCGTGTAAGCCCAACACGCCGTCGCCGATCGTGCCAGTAACCCAGACATCATCGCCGGGCTGCGCCCCGGACCGCAGGATGGCGCCGCCAGGTGCCACGTGGCCGATGGCGGTCAGCGACAGGGTCAACGGCCCAGGTGTTTCCGTCGTGTCGCCGCCTAGGAGGCTGATCGCGAAAGTTTCCTGGTCCTGCTTCAGCCCGGCCGCAAATCCGGTGAACCAATCATCCCCCAGAGAGCGTGGCACCGAGATCGTGATCAGGTAGCCGAGCGGCGTCGCACCCATCGCCGCCAGATCCGACAAGTTCACCCGCAGCAATTTGCGCGCGATCAGACCCGGTGCGGTAGCGGGGAGGAAATGCACCCCCTCCACCATCGCATCGGCGGTCACCACCAACTCCCGTCCGGGCGGCGGGGCGAAGACGGCGGCATCATCGGTGAGGTCCAGCGAACCAGGGCCAGCGATGGGGCGGAAGTGCCTGGCGATACGGGAAAACTCGGGTGGTAGCACCACGACTAGGCGGCCGGGTTGCCCACGACCTGAAACTCAGCCCCGCGCAGGGTCCGGGCCATATGGTCGAGCAGCCCGTTTACCATGCGCGGCTCGTCGCCGGTGAAGAAGCCATGCGCCACGTCCAGATACTCGTTCAGCACGACGCGGGCGGGTGGGCCGTCGGACATCCCGAGTTCCGCCCCGGCCGCGCGCAGCAGGGCGCGGAGCACTGGGTCCAACCGGGTGAACGGCCATTCCGCGGGCAGCGCGTCGGCCACCAGCTTATCCAGCATATCCTGCTCTTGCACGGCGCGGCGGACGATTCGGCTGAACAGCTTCACGTCCGCATCCGGCACCCGACCCTCTTCAAACCCACCGGAGCCCGGTATTTCGCCCAGGCGATGGCGGATGAACTGGTCGACGATCGTCTCAACCGTCTCACCACTCTGTTCCGACTGGAACAGCGCCTGGACGGCAGCGACGCGGCTGGCGGTACGGGGACGGCCTTTGACGGGTTTACCCATCAGACGGCGCCCAGTTGGCGCGCGGCGATGACTTGGCGCAGGGCAGCGACCGCGGCCTCCGCACCCTTGTTATGGCCATCCGGACCAGATCGGGCAGTGGCCTGGGCCAGCGTGTCCACCGTCAGCAGTCCGGTGCCCAGCGCCAAGCCGTATTGCAGCGCCACGTCCATCATGCCGGTCATCGTGGCAGCGCAGATGAAGTCGTAATGGTCTGTTTCTCCACGAACCACGCAGCCGAGCGCGATGAATCCGTCGAACTTTTCCGTCCCACGCAAGGCGATGCGGATTGCCTGAGGCAGTTCGAAGGCGCCGGCAACGTCCAAGACCAAGTGGCTGGCCTGTGCCTCCTCCAGGATGCGGATGGCCGCAGTGGTCATGCCGTCCACCACATCCTTGTAATACGGCGCTCGGACCAGAAGCATCCGAGCCGGCGCGCCAGGCACCGCCGGGGCGGTGGGTAGCGGAGCGTCAAGCGTGCTCATTCGTCGATCGACCGCTGGCTGACGATGTTCAGCCCGTAAGCCTCCAACCCGATCACCGTGCGATGGGTGTTCGAGATGAGCACCATATCCTTCACCCCGAGATCGACCAGGATCTGCGCGCCCACGCCATAATCGCGCAGCGAATTCACCGGCCGCGGGCTGGTGCCCATTTTCTTTACCCGGTCGGACAGCGACGTGCTGATTGCTTCGCGGATCAGGACGATGACACCCCGGCCCTCCTCAGCGATCATCTGCATGGCGCCGTGCAACTCGTTGGCATGCGGGCCGCCGAGCATGTCGCCCAGCAAATCCACCGCATGAACGCGGACCAGCGGCGGACCGCCCTCCGACAAATTGCCTTTATACAGAACCAGATGTTCCGCATATTCAACGGTGTTGGCGTAGACGATCAGCTTCCAATCGCCGCCCTCGGCATGCAGCGTCGCACCCTCCGTCACCCGGCGGACCAGACGCTCGGTCCGGCGGCGATGGGCGATCAGGTCTGCGATGGTGCCGAGCTTCAGATTATGGTGCTGGGCGAAGGTCACCAAGTCCGGCAGGCGGGCCATGGAGCCGTCGTCGTTCATCACCTCGCAGATCACACCCGCCGGGTTCAGACCGGCGAGGCGAGCGATGTCGACCGCCGCCTCCGTATGGCCGGCGCGGATCAATGAGCCGCCTTCCCGCGCCATCAGCGGAAACACGTGACCCGGCGTGGTGATGTGATCGCGACCCAGTTCCGGGTTGATCGCCACCGCCACCGTGTGCGCCCGGTCGTGGGCGGAAATGCCAGTGGTCACCCCTTCCCGCGCCTCAATCGAGACGGTGAAAGCGGTTTGGTGTCGGGTGCCATTCGCCTGCGCCATCAGCGGCAGGCCGAGTTGCTCGACACGCGCCCGGGTCATGGCCAGGCAAATCAGCCCGCGGGCGTAGCGGGCCATGAAGTTGATCGCGTCGGGCGTCGCGAATTGGGCGGGGATGACCAGGTCGCCCTCGTTCTCCCTGTCCTCGTCATCGACCAGGATGAAGATGCGCCCGGCCCGGGCTTCCTCGATGATGTCTTCGGCGCTGCTGATGTAGTCGTGCAGCGAGGCGCGCTTCAATTCGCTCATGCGGAGTTCCTACGCCGTCTCGGCCAGGCGCGCCACGTAGCGGGCGAGCGTGTCGATTTCGATGTTAACAGGCATCCCCGGCTGCAACCCACCCATATCCGTATGGTCAAGCGTGTGCGGGATGATGTTCACGCCGAACATGTCACCCTCTACCTCGTTGACCGTGAGGGATATGCCGTTCAACGCGACACTCCCCTTGGGCGCGATAAAACGCGCCAGAGCCTTCGGCACCCGGACGCGAAACCGGGTCGAACCATTTTCCGGCGTGCGGGACACGACCTCGCCAACGCCATCTACATGGCCGGACACGATGTGGCCGCCTAGTTCGTCGCCGACCCGCAGCGCGCGCTCCAGGTTGATGCGGCTGCCGACTTGCCAGTCGCCGAGCGTGGTGTGCGCCAATGTTTCCGCCGAAGCGTCGACTGCGAACCAATCCGGCCCAAGCGCCACCGCGGTGAGGCAGCAGCCGGAGCAAGCGATGGATGCGCCGATGGCCGGCGGGTCGGACCAAGCCTGTTCCACCACCAGGCGCATGTCCTGCCCGGCGGCGATCGGGGTGACGCTGCGAACACGGCCGACGGCGCTGATAATGCCGGTGAACATCAGGCGGCGCGCGAAAATTCGGTGAGCATGTCGTCTCCTACCGCGCGGATGCTGGTTCGGGTGAAGCGGGGCATGGCGGACAGGTCGGTGACGCCAAAGGCTTGGGCTGCGGGCCAGCCATCGCCGCCCATGATGCCCGGTGCGTGGAACCAGGCGATGCGGTCGACCAGGCCATCGCGCAGCAGTCCGGCGGCGATCTGCGCACCGCCCTCGACCAACACGCGCGTCAACCCGGCAGCACCGAGGGCCTGCAGCCCGGCGGCGAGGTCCACCCCACGCTCGCCACCGGCGACGCTCAACATGCGGACCCCCGCAGTGGAAAATGCCTCCTGCCGGTCGGCCGGTACGCCGCCGCGATGGATGATCCAGGTTGGGTCGGTCGTGGCGGTGGCAATCAGTCGTGCCGTCAACCGGGTGCGGAGGTGGCTGTCCACCACCACGCGCACGACGGGCGTGCTGCGGAAACCGACGATGCGACAGGTGAGCGAGGGGTTATCTGCAGCCACCGTGCCGACCCCGACAAGGACCGCATCGTGCTGCCCGCGCAGGGCGTGGGCGGCGGCACGGGCCGACGCACCGGTGATCCACTGACTTTCGCCACTGCGCGTCGCGATCTTGCCGTCGAGCGTCGTGGCCAGCTTCAGCGTGACCAATGGGCGGCCGTGCTGCACGCGGCACAGAAACCCGGCCTGCATCTCGTCGGCCTGGGCGGTGAGCACCCCGGTCACCACCTCGATCCCGGCGGCGCGCAAACGGGCGATGCCGGCGCCATCGACGCGGGGGTCAGGGTCATTCCCGGCGATCACCACGCGGGCGACGCCAGCGGCGACTAGCGCCTCGGTGCAGGGCGGGGTTTGGCCGGTGTGATTGCACGGCTCCAGCGTGACGTATGCGTCGGCCCCGCGGGCTGCCTCGCCTGCCATCGCCAGCGCTTGAGTTTCCGCGTGGGGGCGGCCGCCGGGCTGGGTGACACCGCGACCGACCACCTGCCCGTATTGCACGATGACGCAACCGACGGACGGGTTCGGCCAGGTGTTACCGAGCCCACGCCGGGCTAGAGCCAGCGCGGCGCGCATGTGCGAGGGGTCGACCATGAAATGCTATGTAGGTTCCTCAAGTGAGCCGAGGAAGGCCTCGAAATCCTTTGCCTCGCGGAAGTTGCGGTAGACGCTGGCAAAACGGACGTAGGCGACCGCATCCACCTCCTTCAGCGTCTCCATCACCATTTCGCCCACCTGCTTGGAAGGAATGTCGTTTTCGCCGGAGGCTTCGAGCTGACGGACGATGCCGGTGATGATCCGCTCGATCCGCTCGTCGCTGACCGGGCGCTTGCGTAGGGCAATGCGGACGGACCGGGCCAGCTTGTCCCGGTCGAATGCAACGCGGCGGTTGTCGGACTTCACCACCGTCAGTTCGCGAAGCTGCACCCGCTCCACCGTGGTGAAGCGCTGGCCGCAACCGATGCAGAAGCGCCGGCGGCGGATGGCCGCGGAATCCTCGGTGGGACGGCTGTCCTTCACCTGGGTGTCGTCATGGCCGCAAAACGGGCACCTCACGCATCGTCTCCCGTCAGCAGGAACTGCATGCTCAGTAGATGGGGAAGCGTGCGCACAATTCCCGTACTCTTGCAGCAACAGCCGCTTCGGTCGCCTCGTTGGCGCCGTCGTTGGAGTGGGACAAGCCCTCGAGCACCTGGTTGATCATCTCGCCCACCTGCCGGAACTCGGCGGCGCCGAAACCCCTCGTGGTGGCGGCAGGGCTTCCCAGGCGAATGCCGCTGGTCACGGCGGGCTTGGCCGGGTCGAACGGGATGGCGTTCTTGTTGGCGGTGATCAGCGCCCGTTCCAGGCTGGCCTCGGCCGCCTTGCCCGTGGTGTTCTTCGGCCGCAAATCCACCAGCACTAGGTGGCAGTCGGTGCCGCCGGTCACGATGTCGCAGCCCAGCTCCTTCAACGTCTCACCCAGGATGCGAGCATTCTCCAATACCGCCTTCTGATAGCTGCGGAATTCCGGGCGCAATGCCTCGCCAAACGCGGCAGCCTTGCCGGCGATGACGTGCATCAGCGGGCCGCCTTGCAGGCCGGGGAACACCGCGGAGTTGATCTTCTTCGCCAGATCCTCGTCATTGGTGAGGATCATGCCGCCGCGCGGGCCGCGAAGCGTCTTGTGCGTCGTGGTGGTGACCACATGAGCGTGCGGGAACGGCGAGGGATACAGCCCGGTCGCCACCAGCCCGGCATAGTGCGCCATATCGACCAGGAAGATCGCACCGACTTCGTCCGCCACCTTGCGAATGCGCGGGAAGTCGATCGCGCGCGGATAGGCGGAGCCGCCGGCAATGATCATGCGCGGCTTCTCGGTCCGGGCCAGACGCTCCAACTCCTCGTAGTCGAGCAGGCCGTCGTCCTTACGCACCCCGTACTGGATGGCGTTGAACCACTTGCCGGAGAGGTTTGGCGCGGCGCCGTGGGTGAGATGGCCACCGGCCGCCAGGCTCATGCCCAGGATGGTATCGCCGGGCTTCACCGTGGCAAGGAACACCGCCTGGTTCGCCTGTGCGCCGGAATGCGGCTGCACGTTGGCGAAGCCGCAGCCGAACAACTGCTTGGCGCGGTCGATGGCCAGCGTTTCCGCCACGTCCACTTCGACGCATCCACCATAGTAGCGACGGCCGGGATAGCCCTCGGCGTATTTGTTGGTGAGGACCGAGCCCTGCGCCTCCATCACGGCGGCAGACACGATGTTCTCGCTGGCAATCAGCTCGATCCCGTCTTGCTGGCGCACCAATTCGGCACGCAGCACCGCGGCAAGCGCCGGGTCGGTTTCGGCGAGCGGGGCGGTGAAGAAACGGCGCAGCGAGGTGGCCGGGGTCTGTTCGGTCATGGCGGAGTCTCACGAAGGACAAATGTTGGTATCACGCCCAAGGGTTCCGAGGATACCTTAAGGCAATCCGGCGATGAAGGCGGACACGCGGCGCCCAGCGTCCTCGCGCGCGGCGCTATTGACGCTGGCGCTGCTGATGCCGCCGACTGGGGTGAGCAGGCCATGCTTGCCTTTGACGATCTTGGTCCTCCCCGGCGCCTCGGGCACATCGAACTCATGGTGCGCACCCGCGTAGGTGACCAGGGTGACTTTGCCGGGCAGCTTATCGGCCAGGGCATGACAGGCGGCGACGGCGGCCGAGTTCTCCTCTGGCTCGCCCATCAGGATCATCAGCGGAGCGGCCGGGGCCCAATCCTTGGTTTCTGCCAAACCGCGACAGATCGGGTAAAAGGCAATGAGGCCGCGGATCAGCCCGGCGGGAAGGTCAGGCGAGGCGCGCCCGGCGTTGAGCACGGTATTGCCACCATCCGACCAGCCCATCAGCACCAGCCCACCCGGTGGCGTGCCGGGTCGATCGGCCAGCCAACGCAGAGCCGTGAGCGCGTCGTGACGCCGCACGCCCGCCGGCGTGACCAGCCGCGTGCGAGCCGAGCATTGCGAACCGAGACCGCGGGAGCCGAAGCTGTCGGGGAGAAGCACGGCGTGACCGGCGGCGGCAAGTTGCCGGGCCCAGCTATCGTCGCGTGCCGGGGCGGGTCCGCTGCAGCCATGCAATGCCACGATTGCAGCCCCGCGCGCCCTGCCCTGGGCGGCAAACAGGTCTGCATTCAGCATGATGCCCTCGGGTCCAGGCACACGAACAGCCTCCGCTCGCGCAAAAACGGGCAGCAAGAGCATTAATAGGACGATAAAACGCATGGGCGACACCGTATCATTGCGCGAACGAGGCTCGCTCTACCCGGCGCGGCCCGCTGGGTCTACGGTTCTTCCATGAGCATCGGTCGCTATCCCACCACCCGCCTGCGCCGCAATCGCCGCGACGGTTGGACCCGCCGCCTGGTTGCCGAAACCCATTTATCGGTGGACGACCTGATTTGGCCGATCTTCCTGATTGAGGGTGAGCATCAAACGACCGAAGTGGAGTCGATGCCTGGCGTGCAGCGCGTCACGCTGGACCGGCTCGCCGGGCATGTGCGCCAGGCGGCCGATCTGGGCATTCCCGCGATTGCCCTTTTCCCCAACATCCCGGTCGAGTGGAAGGATGCCGAGGGGAGCGAGGCCGGCAACCCGGACAGCCTTATGTGCCGGGCCGCCAGACTGCTGAAGAAAGAATATCCAGATATCGGCCTCGTCGGCGACGTGGCGCTGGATTGCTACACCAGCCACGGCCATGACGGGGTGCTTCGCGACGGCTACGTTCACAACGACGACAGCATCAAGGTGCTGACAACCCAGGCGCTGAACCAAGCCCAAGCCGGGATCGACGTGATTGCCCCGTCCGACATGATGGATGGGCGCATCGCCGCCATCCGGTCGCGGTTGGATGAAGCCGGGCTGATCGACACGCGGATCATGAGCTATGCCGCCAAGTACGCCAGCGCGTTCTACGGCCCGTTCCGCGATGCAGTGGGCACCGGCGGCGCGCTGAAGGGTGACAAGAAAACCTACCAGATGGACCCGGCCAACTCCGACGAAGCCCTACGCGAGGTTGAGCAGGATCTGGCGGAGGGCGCGGACATGGTGATGGTCAAACCCGGCATGCCCTATCTGGACGTGGTACGCCGGGTGCATGACCGGTTCGGCGTGCCGACCTTCGCCTATCAGGTATCGGGCGAATACGCGATGATCGCCGGAGCGGCAGAACGCGGCTGGATCGATGGCGACCGCGCCATGATGGAAAGCCTGACGGCGTTTAAACGGGCGGGCGCTGCGGGGGTGTTGACGTATTTCGCCGTCGCCGCCGCCAAGATACTGCGCAGATAGAAAGAACTGCGCCCTCCCCCGTGGGAGAGGGCGCGATCTTTAGGCGTTAGAGGCCAGCGGCCGCCGCTACTTCGGCTGCAAAGTCGCCGGTCTGCTTTTCGATGCCCTCGCCGAGCGCATAGCGCACGAAGCCGGTGATGCTGGCGCCAGACTTCTTGGCGACAGCCTTCACCCGGCTCTCGCCGTCATGCACCCAAACCTGCTCAAGCAGCACCACTTCTTCGTAGTATTTGCGGATACGGCCGACGACCATCTTCTCGATGATCTCCTCGGGCTTGCCGGAGGCACGCGCCTGCTCGGACAGCACGGCCTTCTCACGCTCCAGCGCGGCGGAATCGACACCGTCGACGTCCAGCGCCTGGGGCTGGGTGGCGGCAACGTGCATGCCGACCTGGCGGCCAAGCTGCTCCAGCGCGGCGGTCTCACTGGCGCCTTCCAGCGCCACCAGCACACCGATCTTGCCCAGGCCGGGCTTCAGCGCCTGATGGACGTAGCTGGCGACGGCGCCAGACTGCACCTTCAGCACGCGGACGCGACGGATCGACATGTTCTCGCCGATCGTGGCGACCATGTGGGTCAGTTCCTCAGCGACCGTGCGGCCGGTGCCGGGGAACGGCGCGGCCTTGAGCGCCTCCACATCCTCGCCGATGTCCAACGCCATGCGGGCGGCGGTCTCGACGAAGTTCTGGAACGTCTCGTTGCGGGCGACGAAATCAGTCTCGGCGTTAACCTCGATGATCGCGCCACGGTTCGGCATGGTGGCGACGCCAACCAAGCCCTCAGCCGCAACCCGGCCGCTCTTCTTCGCAGCCGCGGCAAGGCCCTTCTTGCGCAGCCAGTCGACTGCAGCTTCCAGGTCGGCGCCCGTCTCGGACAGCGCCTTCTTGCAGTCCATCATCCCGGCGCCGGTCTTCTCGCGAAGTTCCTTCACCAGGGCTGCTGTTACTTCAGCCATCTTTCTTCTCCGTCTTCCTAGGCGCCGGGCTTCTTATGCAGCGGGCTGTTCGGCCAGGACGTCGTCCGGCATGGCGCCCATCGGCAGTTCTTCATCGGCACCGATGTCACGGCCCGAAGCCGCCATCTCGGCGCTGATGCCGTCCAGCACGGCGCCGGCAATCAGGTCGCAATACAGCGTAATGGCGCGCAGGGCGTCATCGTTGCCGGGGATCGGGTAGGTGACGCCGGCCGGGTCGGAGTTGCTGTCCAGAATGGCGATGACGGGGATGCCGAGCTTGTTGGCTTCCTCGACCGCCAGCTTCTCCTTGTTCGTGTCGATAATGAACAGGATGTCCGGCAGGCCGCCCATCTCCTTGATGCCGCCCAGCGCGCGCTCCAGCTTGTCGCTGTCGCGGGTAATATCGAGCACTTCCTTCTTGGTCAGACCCTCGACGTTACCGGCGAGCAGTTCCTCGATCTGGCGCAGACGCTTGATGCTGCCGGTGATGGTCTTCCAGTTGGTCAGCATGCCGCCGAGCCAACGATGGTTGACGTAGTACTGGCCGCAACGCTTGGCCGCATCCGCCACGTGCTCCGCCGCGGCGCGCTTGGTGCCGACGAACAGAACGCGGCCGCCATTGGCCGTCGTGTCCCGAACGGCGCGCAGGGCGCGATCCAGCATCGGGACGGTCTGCTGCAGATCGATGATGTGCACCTGGTTGCGAATACCGAACAGGAACGGCGCCATGCGCGGGTTCCAGCGGCGGGTGTGGTGACCGAAATGGACACCGGCCTCGAGCAGCTGGCGCATCGTGAAATCGGGTAAAGCCATGAGAATGTTACTTCCTGCAGTCCGGTTGAGCCTCCGCGGGGCCAGGCCTTGCGGCACCGGTACTGGCTGTGAAGCCAGGAAGGCGCCCCGCGTGTGAATTATCGGCCCGCACATCCTGCGCGCTGCCGATGGGCGGCCATATGGCGGAAACCGTCGACGATGGCAAGGGATGGGGCAGTGACGGAACCAAACCGTCCGCAGCTTCGTTTTCCGTCCCTAGGACACGGAGGTAACGATGATCCGCGCGATACTGGTGGCCACGCTTGCACTGGCGGCCCCGGCGCTGGGCCAAACACCCCGAACGCCAGGCCCGACAGCGGACCCGGCAACGACCAACACCACGCCGCCCGCCAAGCCGAGCGCGACGGATGCATCTGGGTTGCCAGCGAAGACTGTGCCGGCGACACCAGCCGCGCGCGTCGACACGCCGCCCGAAGTGGTGGCACCGAAGTAGCGGCTAGACTTCCTCGACTCGCTCCACGCCCGGGATCAGCTTCAACGCCTGGGCCAGGCGGGGGGTGACGTTGAAGCCGCCGGGGAGCTCGATCTCCACGTCCTGGCTTTCGCCGACACGCGGCAGCAGGGTCACCCGGCCCTTCCCTTTCCGCTCGCGGTCCAGGATCGTCCGAATGTGCGGCACGGCGGCGGTGGCACCCAGCCAGATGCGGATGCCGGCGCCAACCTCGGTCGAGGCTTGTTCCAAGGATATGACGGCGGTGGCGGTCAGGCGTAGCGCCTCGCCTTCCTGCTTGACGTCCGCCGTCACCAGGATTGGAGCGCCATCGCGCAATAACTCGCCGCTGGCGGCCAGGACCTCGGAGAAGAACGTCACCTCGTAGCTGCCGGCTGCGTCGGATAGCCTGACCCACGCCATCTTGCTGCCACTGCGGGTGGGGCGTTCCTTGCGACCGATCACACACCCCGCCAGCTTGACGCGTGTGGTGCCGGAGGCAGCCAGCGCCTCCAACTTGCCAGAGCCAGTTGTGCCAAGCCGGCGCAGCAGGGTGGCATACATATCCAGCGGATGCGCGGTCAGGTGGAAGCCGATTGCCTCCGCCTCGAAGCCCAATCGCTCGAGCGGTGGCCAATCCGGCGTAGCAGACAGTCGGATCGGCTGCGGCGCGGCGCCGCCGAACAGGCCGATTTGCCCGCTATCCTTCTGCTCCGCATCGGCCTGGGCCCGGCGCAGTATCTGCTCGGCCCCGGCGAAAAGCTGCGCCCGGTTCGGGCCGAGGCAATCCAGTGCCCCGGCGCGGACCAGATTTTCGATCTGCATCTTGTTCAGTTGGCGTGGATCGACCCGGCTGGCCAGGTCGGTCGCGTCGCGGAACGGCCGGTCGCCCCGCGCCTCCACCAACGCCTCCATGGCCGCCAAGCCGACCTTCTTCACTGCCGCCAGGGCGTAGCGGATGGCGGGCTTGCCCAGCGCATCCTTGTCAACCGTGAAGTCGGCGCCAGAGCGATTGATGTCTGGCGGCAGCACCCGAATGCCCAGCCGCTCCGCCTCCTGCCGCAGGGCGGCCAGCTTGTCGGTGTTGTTGATCGCCAGCGACATGCAGCCGGCGAGGAATTCCACCGGATGGTTGGATTTCATCCACGCGGTTTGATAGGCGACCAGGGCGTAGGCAGCGGCGTGCGACTTGTTGAACCCGTAATCGGCGAATTTCGCCATCAGTTCGAACACTTCGACGGCCTTCGGCTCCGGAATGCCGCGCTTGGTGGCACCGTCCACGAAGGTGGCGCGCTGGCTGTCCATCTCTGCCCGGATTTTCTTGCCCATTGCCCGGCGCAACAGGTCGGCGCTGCCGAGGCTGTAGCCGCCCATGGTCTGGGCGATCTGCATCACCTGCTCCTGATAGACCATGATGCCGTAGGTCTCGCCCAGGATGGCGTGTAATTCGGGGTGCGGCGGCTCCCACGCCTCGCCATGTTTACGGCGGCAGTAATCGGGAATGTTCGCCATCGGGCCGGGGCGGAACAGCGCCACTGCGGCGATCAGGTCTTCGAACCGGTCGGGACGCATCTGGCGCAGCACGTCCCGCATACCGGCGGATTCGAACTGGAACACCCCGCCGGCATCGCCCTTGGCCAACATGGCGAAGGTGGGCGCGTCATCCAGCGGCAGGCGGTCCAGATCCGGCGGCTCGGCCATGTAGGCCAGCGCACGCTGCAGGATGGTCAGCGTGGTCAGGCCCAGGAAGTCAAACTTTACCAGCCCGGCCTGCTCCACGTATTTCATGGAGTATTGCGTCACCAGCGTGTCCGATTTCGGATCGCGGTATAGCGGCACCAATTCCACCAGCGGCCGGTCGCCAATCACCAAACCGGCGGCGTGGGTGCTGGCGTGGCGGTACAGCCCCTCCAACTGCAACGCGACTTCCAGCAGGCGATGGACCGATTCGTCGTCGGTCTGCATCTGCTGCAGCTTCGGCTCGCCATCGATCGCCTGGCGCAAAGTCACGGGCTTGGCCGGGTTGTTCGGGATCAGTTCGGCAACCCGGTTCACTTGGTAGAACGGCAGGCCCAGCACGCGGCCGACGTCGCGCACGGCGGCGCGGGCCTGCAGCTTTCCGAACGTGATGATCTGCGCCACACGGTCGGCGCCGTATTCGCGGCGGACGTACTCGATCACCTCGTCCCGCCGGTCCTGGCAGAAATCGATGTCGAAGTCGGGCATGGACACGCGTTCGGGGTTCAAGAACCGCTCGAACAACAAGCCGAACCGTAGCGGATCCAGATCGGTGATCGTCAGCGCCCACGCCACCACCGACCCGGCGCCGGAGCCACGACCTGGCCCGACCGGAATGCCCTGCGCCTTCGCCCACTGGATGAAGTCGGCGACGATGAGGAAGTAGCCGGGGAACCCCATCGCGGCGATGACGCCCAGTTCGTATTCCAGCCGCTCGCCATAATGCGCGCGGGCAGCGGCATCTGCGCCGATCGCGTCCATGCGGTGGACAAGCCCTTCACGCGCCATGGCCCGCACGGTCTCGTCTTCGGACGCGCCGGGACGCACCTTCGGGCAGACGGGCAGCAGCGGCTTGCGGGTTTCCGCCATGATGGAGCAGCGCCGGGCGATGGCCAGTGTGTTATCGCAGGCCTCGGGCAGGTCGGCGAACAGCTTGCGCATGGCGGCGGCGGGCTTGAACCAGTGTTCACCCGTGACCCGGCGGCGCTCCGGATCCGCCATCAAACGGCCGCCGGCGATGCACAGCAGGGCGTCATGCGCCTCCTGCATCTTGGCGTTGGCGAAAAAGCACTCGTTGGTGGCGACCAGGGGCAGGCCCGCGGCATCCGCCAGGCTGATGAGGCCGGGCTCGATCGCCCGCTCCAGCGCCAGGCCGTGGCGGTGCAGTTCCACCACGGTACGGTCGCCGAACGCCTCGACAAGCTCGGCCAGCAACGCCTCCGCCTCAGGCTGCCGGGCCTCCGCCAGCAGCCGCGCCAGGGGGCCGCGCGTGCCGCCGGTCAGCAGGGTCAACCCAGCGGCGTGGTCCAGCACCGTGCGCAACGGTAATTGTGGTTCCGCCGGGTCGGAAGTGGCGAAGCCGAGGGAGGACAGGATCTGCAGATTGGCCAAGCCCTGCGCATCCTGCGCCAGCAGCACGATGGGGTCCGGCGCCATGCCCGGCCTGTCGGTGCGCACCAGGCTAATCTGGCACCCAATGATCGGCTGCACGCCCTTGCCAGTGCAGTACTGGCTGAACTCCAGCGCGCCGAACAGATTGCCAGTGTCGGTAATCGCCACCGCGGGCATCGATGCCTCCCGCGCCAGGGCGGCGATCTTATCCACCTTGATGGCGCCCTCGCTCAGCGAGTAGGCGGAGTGGACTCGGAGATGGACGAAATCGGCGTGCGGCATGCCTCTAATGTAGGGCGTAGCGTCGCCAACCCCCAAGCATCAACGTTCGCTGCGGGGGTCGAAGGCATGCTGCAGGCCGTCGCCCAGGAAGTTCACGGCGATGACGGTGATGAAAATCAGCAGGCCCGGGTAGATCGCTAGCGCCGGGGCGGTGGTGACCAATTCCTGCGCGTTGTTCAACATGTTGCCCCAGGAGGGTGTCGGCACGACGATGCCGAAGCCCAGAAAGCTCAGCACGCTTTCGAACAGGATGACGCGGCCGACCGTCAGCGTCACGGCCACGATCAGCGGCGTGGCCACGTTCGGCAGGATGTGGGTGCGCATCACGTAACCCGCCCCGCCACCGCTGGCCCGGGCGGAGCGGACGTAGTCGCGGTCGCGCAGCGCCATAGTGGCGGCGCGGGTCAGCCGGGCAATGCTGGTCCAGTCCACCAGGGCGATGATGATCACCACGCGCCAGAACCCGGCAGCGCTGGAATGCGCGAATTCGGAGGAGAAACCCAGCTTCGTCAGGTCCAGCGCGCCCAGCACGATCAGCAGCGGCAGCAATGGCAGGGCGATCATGCCGTCGGTGAAGCGCATCAGCAGCGCATCGGTGCGGCCGCCAAAATACCCGGCGACCACGCCGATGAACAGCCCGATGACGCTGCCCACCCCGGTCGCCAGCAACCCCACGAGCAAGGAAATCTGGCCGCCGAGCATAAGCCGGATCAGTTCATCGCGGCCGGCATCGTCGGTCCCCAGCGGGTGCTGGGCGGAGGGCGGGCTGTATTGCGACAGCAGATCCGTCTCGTACGGGTCGACGCCCAGGTAGTGCGCGACCGGGCTCGCCGCCAGCACGAACACCAGCAGCAGGAACAGCACGAACAGGCTGGCCAAGCCCGTTCGGTGATTGCGGAACCGGCGCCAGCGCAGCGTCCAGGGGGAAACGGCGCGGTCGGTCGTGGTCGCGCTCATAGGCTGATCCTCGGGTCCAGCCAGCCATAGGCGAGGTCGGCCACGAGATTGCTCAGCAAGGTGACCAACGTGGCGAATAGCAGTCCGGTCAGCGCCAGGTTGAAGTCGTTCCCCAGGATGGCGTCGTAGATCATCTTGCCCATGCCGGGTTGGGCGAACATCGTCTCGGTGATCAGCGCCCCGCTGAACAGGCTGCCGAAGCTGAGCGCCATGACGGTGACGACCGGGATCATGGCGTTGCGCAGGGCGTGGATCATGACAATCCGCCCCTCCCCGGCGCCCTTCGCCCGGGCGGTGCGGACATGGTCCATGCGCAACGTCTCGATCATGGCAGCGCGGACAAATCGCGTGAAATGCCCGGTATTGGCCAGGGCGAGCGTAGTGACTGGCATGACCAGATGTCGGAGATAGTCGTTGAACCCGCCATCGCCCACGGTGCTGATGCCGCTGGCCGGGAACCAGTGCAGTTGCACTGCGAACACCAGGATCATCACCAGCGCCAGCCAGAACACAGGCACGGAAATGCCGGCGAAGGCGAACAGGCTGACGATGTTGTCGATGATGCCACCCGGCTTCAACGCCGCCGCCACACCCAACGCAAAGGCCAGCAGCACCGACAGGATGAAGGACGCAAACATCAGCTTGCAGGTCTGCAGCAGCGCCGGGCCCAGCACCTCCAGCACCGGCTGGGAATGGGTGCGGGAGAAGCCGAAATCGCCCTGCAACGCCGCGACCAGCCAATACCAGTAGCGCAGCATAATCGGCTGATCCAGGCCGTAGATCGCTCGCAGATGCGCCACTACCTCAGGCGTGGCGCCGGGGTTCGACGCGATCATGACGTCGATCGGGTCGCCCGGCATCAGCCCGATCAGGCTGTATATGACGAAGGACATCACCAGCAGCACGATCAGCGCCTGACCGACCCGGCGCAGAATGAATCGAGTCATGCCGTCATTCCTTGAAATGACACGCCGCGAGTTGCGCCGGCCTCCCAGGGGCGGATTCC
Source organism: Acidisphaera sp. L21 (assembly GCF_009765685.1). Taxonomy (GTDB): domain Bacteria; phylum Pseudomonadota; class Alphaproteobacteria; order Acetobacterales; family Acetobacteraceae; genus LMUY01. Next base: position 32,295 of record NZ_LMUY01000070.1, read on the forward strand.
AATTGGGGCGGCGTGGTGCGGCAAATATCCTGGACCTTCGGGCAGCGAGGGTGAAAGACGCAGCCCGGCGGTGGGTTCAGCGGGCTCGGCATCTCGCCGCGGATGGCCACGCCCCGGCTGCGACGCTTGCCGATGCGGGGAACCGCCTGCAGCAGCGCCTGGGTGTAGGGGTGGGACGGCGTGTCGAACAACTCGGCGCGGGGTGCGACCTCGACCAGCCGGCCGAGGTAGAGCACGGCCACTCGATCGGCCAGATGGTTCACCACCGCCAGGTCGTGGCTGATGAACAGGTAAGCCAATCCGGCCCCGCGCTGCACAGCCGCTTCCTGCAGCGCACGGAACAGGTTCAGCACCTGGCTCTGGATCGACACGTCCAGGGCAGACAGCGGCTCGTCCGCCACGATCAGCGTCGGCGCCGGGGCGAGTGCGCGGGCGATGGCGATGCGTTGACGCTGGCCGCCGGAGAATTCGTGTGGGTAGCGGTTCAGCGCATCCCGCGGCAGGCCCACCTGCCCCACCAGTTCCGCCGCCCTCGCCTGCCGTTCCGCCGGGGTGCCGATGCCGCCGATGCGCAGCGGCTCGGCGATGATGGCGGAGACCGGCATGCGTGGGTCCAACGCGCCGAATGGGTCCTGGAAGACGATCTGGATCGCCTTATGGGTTTCCTTGCGCACTGCCTTGTCGATGGCTTTGCCGCGGAACCGCATCGTCCCCGAGGTCGGCCGCTGCAGCCCGGCCACGACGTTGCCCAGCGTGCTCTTGCCGCTGCCGCTCTCGCCGACCAGGGCCAGCGTCTCGCCCTCGGCAATCTCCAGCGACACATTCTCCACCGCGCGCAGCAGGCGGCGGTTGACGGTGAAATGGACCTGGATGTTCTCCAGCGTGACAAGCGGCGGACTCATTGGCGGGCCTTGAAGCAGGCCGCCCAATGACCGGGCGCCAACTCGTCCAATGGCGGCTCCGCCTGCCGGCACGACGCATCGCCCCGTGGGCAGCGATCGGCGAAGCGGCAGCCGACGAAGCTGCTGTCCAGGTTCGGCACGCCCCCGGGGATCACCGGCAGTTCGGCCACGCGATGCGCCGGATCCGGCAAGGTGGCGATGAGGCCGAGCGTATAGGGATGCAGCGGTTCCGCGAACAGCGTGTCGGCAGGCGCACGCTCCACCACCCGGCCGGCATACATGACGATGATCTCGTGCGCGATCTCGCTGACCACGGCCAGGTTGTGGCTGATGAACTGGATCGCCATGCCGATCTCGTCCTGCAGGCCCAGCATCAGGTCGAGGATCTGCGCTTGGATCGTTACGTCGAGCGCGGTCGTCGGCTCGTCCGCAATCAGCAGCGCCGGCCGGCAGGCAAGCGCCATCGCGATCATCGCCCGCTGCCGCATGCCGCCCGACAGCTGGTGCGGATAGGCTGCCGCGCGCTCCTTGGGTGAGGTGATGCCGACATCGGACAGGCTCTCGACGGCGCGGCCGCCGGCCTGCTTCCAGGTGAGGCCCTGGTGCAGCACCATCACCTCCGCGATCTGCCGGCCCACCGTCATCACCGGGTTCAGGGCGGTCATCGGCTCCTGAAACACCATGGCGACCCGTTCGCCCCGTAGCTTGCGCCAGACGGAGGCGGGTTGGCCCACCATTTCGCGCCCCTCGACCTGGATGGAGCCGCCGACCAGGCCGGGCGTGGGCACCAGCCCCATCACCGCCAGCGCTGTCATGGATTTGCCGCAGCCGCTTTCGCCCACCACGCCGAGCGTGCGCCCGGCCGGCACGTTGTAGCCGATTCCGGCAACGACCTGGCGGATCTTGCCGCCGACCGGGAAACCGACGGACAGGTTGTCGACGGCGAGCACGTCACTCATGCCAATGCTCCGCCCAAAGCGTGGTTGGCTGGTTGTGGCCGGTCGGGACCACGCCCTTCAGCCAGGTCGGCCAGACATGCGCCTCCGACCCGAAGAACAGCGGCAGCACCGGCAGTTCGTCGGCGTAGATGCGCTGCATGTCGGCCCAAAGCGGAATGCGCTTGGCCGGTTCCAACTCCCGCTCCATTGCGTCGATGTCGGCATCCATTTTCGGGTTGCGGAAGTCGGTGTAGTTGGTGCCGCCCCAATTATTCGCCGCGGTCGGGATCTGGCCGCTGGACAGAGTCTGCCGCGGGGAGCTTTCGACCGAACTCAGCCAGCCGAACATCGCCATGCCCTGGAAGCTACGGTGCTTCAGCGTTTCGCCGAACAGGGTGCGGGGCGGCTCGTTCTTGATGATCGTCTCCACGCCGATGGTGCGCCACTGGCTTTGCATCACCTGCTGAAGCAACTCCCGTGCTCGAACGCCGGTGCTGGTGCTGAACACGATGCTCAGCCGTTGCCCGGCGGCGTTGCGCAGAACGCCATCATCGCCGGGCTTCCACCCGGCCTCTGCCAACAAGGCGCGGGCTGCGGCGGGGTCGTATTGATAGGTGCGCACGTCGCCGGTGTATTGCGGCTCCTGCGGGTTGACGAAGCTATTGGCGATGGGAACGCGGCCGCCCATCAGCCGGTCCACCATGCTCCGCCGATCGATGGCCATCAGCAGCGCCCGGCGCACCCGGATATCGGCCAGGATCGGGTTGTCCAATTGCAGGTCGATATGGGTGTAGGCCAGGTTCGGTTTGTAGGCGTAGGCGAAGCGCGTGGGCTCCTGCTTTTGCAGCACCAGCACCTGGTCCAGCGTCAGCCCCACGCCCTCACCGGGCACCATGTCGACATCGCCGGATTGTAGGTTCGCCTGCAGGGCGGCGGTGTTGGCGATGGCCTTGATGACGATGCGGTCGAAATAGGGGCGGTCGCCGGACCAATGCTCGTTCCGCTCCAGCACGAGTTGACCTCCCTGCTGCACGTTGGCGATGCGGTAAGGGCCGTTGTACAGCCCGGGATTGGTCGGCTCGCGATTATAGATGCTGCGCTGCATGTAGTCGCCGGGGTTGCGGGCGGCGTCGAATACCGGCTGCTCCAGATGGGCGGGCAGCAGTTCGGCCAGTTCGTCGAACTGATAGAATGGCTCGGTGTAATGCAGCACGGCGGTTTGCGGGTCCACGACGTCGACCCGGCTGATCCGCGTCCAGGTCTGCGTGTTGGTGAAGCCGCTATTCGGGTCGCGACCTACGCGGGCGGTGAACGCCAGATCGGCCGCACCCAACGGCGCGCCGTCACCCCAGGTGAGCCCGGGCTTGAAATGCCAGGTGACGGCCATCCCCGTGCCCTCCATCACCGCACCGCCGTTGGCGATGCTGGGGATTTCGGTGCACAGCAGGCAGACCAGCTTGCGGTCCGGATCGAACGCGACCACCGGGCGATCGGCGAAGCCCAGTATGTAAAATTTGATCGCGTCCGGATCGATCGCCGGCTGTAACGTCGATGGGTAGGAGGAGACGCCGATCGTCAGCGTCTTATGCGGTTGCGCTGCGACCGCGCCGCACAGCAGCGCCAGCCACAGCGCAACCGCACGGATCAACCCGCGTGCCAGTTTTCGGCCCAGTAGGAGCTGACGTCCCCCTGCCCGGTCGGCGTGTAGCCCTGCAGCCAGGTGGGCGTAATGTGCGGCTCGGCCCGGAAGAACAGCGGCAGCACGGGGATCTGGTCGGCATAGAGTTTCTGCATGTCCGCCCAGATCGCCTTCTGCTTCGCCGGGTCCAACTCGCCATCCACGGCGGTGATGTCGGCGTCCATCTTGGCGTCGCTGAACCCGGGGTAATTGGCGCCGCCGAAATTATTCGCCTGGTTCGGGATCTGCGACGTGCCCAGGGTACGGAACGGCGATTCCGTGACCGCACTGCTCCAGCCATACATTTCCATCGCGGTGTAGGTGCGATGCTTCAGCGTGTCACCGAACAGGGTGCGGGCGGGCTCGTTCTTCAGCGTCACCTCGATGCAGGCGTTCTTCCAGTTGGATTGCAGCACCTGCTCCTGCAGCTCACGCAGGCGATTGCCGGCGGTGGTGCCGAGTTCGAAGGCCAATCGGTCCCCCGCGGCGTTGCGGCAGACGCCATCGCTACCCGGCGTCCACCCCGCCTCTTTCAGCAGCGCCTTGGCGCCGGGCAGGTCGAACTTTACCACCGGGATCGAGGCATCATACATCGGGCTCAGCGGGTTGACCCAGGTGGCCGCGACCGGCTGCTTGCCCTGGAACAGGCGGTCCACCATGGTCTGGCGGTCCATCGCCATCAGCAATGCCCGGCGCACGCGCACATCCGCCAGCAGCTTGTTCTCTTTCTTCAGGTCGATGTGCTCGTAGGTCAGGCTCGGCTTGAACTCGTAGTGGAACTGGTCGGGATGCGCCTTCTGTAGCGACAGCGCCTGGTCGATGGTCAACCCCACGCCTTCGCCGGCCACCATGTCGACATCGCCGGATAGCAGGTTGGCCTGCAAAGCGGCAGTGTTCTCGATGTGGCGCAGCACGATCCGCTTGAAGCCGGGCTTGGTGCCGCTCCAATGCGGGTTCGGCTCCATCACGATCTGGTTGCCGCTCTCGTAGCTGGTGATGATAAACGGCCCGTCATACAGCCCGGGATTGATCGGCGCCCGGTTGTAATTGGTACCGTTGATGTAGGCCCCCGCGCTATTGTCCTTGGCGACGATTGCGCCCTCGATATGCTCCGGCAGGATCTGGTCCCACTGGTTGTAGTCGGAGCGCACCTTGTCCAGGTGCAGCACGGCGGTGTGGTCGTCCACCACGTCCACCTTGGTGGCGCGGTTCCACGGGTTGCCGTTGGAAAAGCCGCTGGACGGGTCGCTGCCTAGCTTCCAGGTGAAGGCGATGTCCTTCGCGGTGACCGGCTGGCCGTCGCCCCATTGCAGATCGGGCTTCAGCTTGATGGTGACCGCCATGCCCTTCTTGCCGCCGGGCAGATCCTCGATCTTGGCCAAGCCGTTATCCAGCGTCGGCAGTTCCGTGCACAGCAGGCAGGTGTTGTGCCAGTCCTTGTCGAACGCGGTGATCTGGCGGATGACGAATCCCATCGCGTAGCCGCGCACGACCTCCGGGTCGATGTCCGGCTGCAGCGAAGACGGGAATTGCGCGATACCGATCGTCAGCGTGTCGTGTTTCGGTTGGGCGGTAGCGGCGCCGGCGGTGGCCAGCAGCAGGGCGAGGGCCGCGCGGAATTTCATTGGATCACCAAGGTCATTGCTTTGACCCCGATAAAGCCGAGGCCGACCCGCGCCGTCAACGCCGGGCCGCTTACTCGGCGACGAACGTCACCAACGGCACCCCTTCCTCCACCATGTCGCCGACCGCGGCGCGCACGCTGTCCACCGTGCCGTCGGCGGGGGCAGACAGGGTGATCTCGGTCTTCATCGCCTCCAGCACCATCAGGGGCGCGCCCTTGGCGACGGTGTCGCCGGGTGCGACGAGAACGCGGGTGACGCGGGCGGGAATGGGGGCGGCCACACGATCGCTGCCGGCGGCCTCACCGCCCGGCGGCGCCAACGGGTCGATCTGGCGCACCGTATAGCCCTGCCCGGCCAGCAACACCGTCAGCGCATCGCCATTGCGCACCACGGTGGCAGGGCGGCCGACGCCATCCACGCGCAGCAGGCCGGCGTCGAGCGAGGCGGAAACCGGCCCATCCGGCATGTCCAGCCGCGTGCCGGCGGCGGATAGATGGGCGCGGATTGTCACAGTGGCAGCGTCGGTGGCGAAATGCAGATCCTGGTAGCCGTCCCCGTTCATCCGCCAGGCGTCCAGGTCTGCCCACGGGGAATGCGGGTCGCCGGTGCGCGCTGCGTCCGCGCGCGCGGCTGCCTGCACCTGCGCCAACGCGGTGAGGCAGGCGGCGGCCCATACCGCCGGCTCGGGCGTAGCGGCGGCGGGGGATAGGACGTCTGGATGGCGGCCGATGAACCCGGTGTCGAAATGACCGCTGGCGAATTCCGGATGCGCGACGACGGCACGCAGCAACGCCAGGTTGGTCTGCACGCCGACCACCTCGTACTCCGCCAGGGCAGTGGACATGCGGCGTAGCGCGTCCTTCCTGTCGGCGCCGTGGACGATCAGTTTGGCGATCATCGGGTCGTAATTGGGCGTGATGCTGTCACCCTGGCGCACGCCGGTATCCACGCGAACGCCGGGCCGCTCGGTGGGCTGGCGCAAATGCAGCAGGCGGCCGACGGACGGAAGGAAGTCGCGCGCCGGATCCTCGGCGTAAACTCGGGCCTCGATCGCATGACCTGTGATGGACAGGTCAGACTCGGCTGAGGGCAGTGGCTCGCCGGCAGCAACGCGAAGCTGCCACTCGACCAGGTCCAGCCCGGTGATCGCCTCCGTCACCGGGTGCTCCACCTGCAGGCGGGTGTTCATCTCCATGAAATAGAACGCGTCGCCCTCAGCGATGAACTCCACCGTCCCTGCCCCGGCGTAGTTCACGGCGCGAGCGGCGGCGACCGCCGCCTTCCCCATGGCGCGACGGCGGGCTGGGTCCATGCCTGGGGCGGGTGCTTCTTCCAACACCTTCTGGTGGCGGCGCTGGACGGAGCAGTCGCGTTCGAACAACGACACGACGTTGCCATGCGTGTCTGCGAAGACCTGAATTTCGATGTGGCGCGGGGACGTGAGGTAGCGTTCCACCAGCACCCGATCGTCGCCGAACGACGCCGCGGCCTCGCGCTGCGCACCCTCCAACGCAGCGGTAAAGGCCGTGGCTTCGGCAACGACCCGCATGCCCTTGCCGCCACCGCCGGCACTGGCCTTGATGAGCACTGGATAGCCAATACGGGCAGCCTCCGACGCCAACAGCGCCGGGTCTTGCGCCTCGCCGTGATAGCCGGGGACGAGGGGCACGCCGGCCTGCGCCATCAACGCCTTCGCCGCGGCTTTTGAGCCCATGGCGCGGATTGCGTCGGCGGGCGGCCCGATGAACACGATGCCGGCCGCGGCGCAGGCATCGGCGAAGTCGGCGTTTTCGGACAGGAAGCCGTAGCTTGGGTGAACCGCCTGCGCGCCGGAGCGACGTGCCACGTCCAAAATCACGTTACCGCGCAGGTAGCTGTCGCGGGCCGGTGCGGGACCGATCGGCCATGCCTCGTCAGCGAGATGAACGTGCCGAGCCGTGGCATCCGCGTCGGAGTAGACGGCGACGGTGGCGATGCCCATGCGGCGGGCGGTGGCGATCACCCGGCAGGCGATTTCGCCGCGGTTGGCGATGAGGATCTTGCGGAACATGCCCATCACATCCGGAACAGGCCGAAGCGGGTTTGCGGAATCGGCGCGTTCAGGCTGGCGGACAGGCCCAGCGCCAGCACACGCCGCGTATCCGCTGGGTCGATGACGCCGTCATCCCACAGCCGCGCAGACGAGTAATAAGGATGGCCCTGCGTCTCGTATTGCGCACGGATCGGGGTCTTGAACGCCTCCTCCTCCTCCGCCGGCCAGGTGCCGCCCTTCGCCTCTATCCCATCGCGGCGAATGGTGGCGAGCACGGAGGCAGCCTGTTCGCCGCCCATCACGCCGATGCGGGCATTGGGCCACATCCAAAGGAAGCGCGGCGAGTAGGCGCGGCCGCACATGCCGTAATTGCCAGCGCCGAAACTGCCGCCGATGACAATGGTGAATTTCGGTACCGCGGCCGTGGCGACCGCCGTCACCATCTTGGCGCCGTCCTTGGCGATGCCGCCGGCCTCGTATTTCCGCCCGACCATGAACCCGGCGATGTTCTGCAAAAACACCAGCGGAATGCCGCGCTGGGCACAGAGTTCGATGAAATGCGCGCCTTTCTGGGCGGACTCGCTGAACAGGATGCCGTTATTGGCGACGATCCCGACCGGATAGCCCCACACATGGGCGAACCCGGTGACCAGCGTGGCGCCATATAGCCGCTTGAACTCGTCGAACTCGCTGCCATCCACCAGCCGGGCAATCACTTCGCGCACATCGAACGGGCGACGCGTGTCGGTGGGAACGATGGAGTGCAATTCCGCCGGGTCGTAGCGCGGGGGAACCGGTTCGCGCAGGGCAAGGCTCGGCTGCTTCACCGTGTTCAGGCTGGCGACGATGCGGCGGGCGATGCCCAGCGCATGCGCATCGTTCTCGGCCATGTGGTCCGTCACGCCGGAGATGCGGCTGTGCACCTCGGCGCCGCCCAGATCCTCGGCCGTCACGACTTCCCCGGTCGCCGCCTTCACCAGCGGGGGGCCGGCCAGGAAGATGGTGCCCTGGTTGCGCACGATGATACTCTCGTCCGACATGGCAGGCACGTAGGCGCCGCCTGCGGTGCACGAGCCCATGACGACTGCGATCTGCGCAATCCCCTGCGACGACATGGTCGCCTGGTTGAAGAAGATGCGGCCGAAATGGTCGCGGTCGGGAAACACCTCGTCCTGGTTCGGGAGATTGGCACCGCCGCTATCCACCAGGTAGACGCAGGGCAAGCGGTTTTGCAGCGCGATCTCCTGCGCGCGCAGATGCTTCTTCACCGTCAGCGGGTAATAGGATCCGCCTTTCACCGTCGCATCGTTGGCGACGATCATGCATTCGCGTCCCACGATGCGCCCAATGCCGGTGATGATGCCGGCGGACGGAACTTCGCCGCCATACAGCCCGTGTGCGGCGAGTTGGCCGATCTCCAGGAATGCCGATGCCGGGTCGATCAGCGCGCGGATGCGGTCGCGGGGCAGCAATTTGCCGCGGGACAGATGGCGCTTGCGCGACACCTCTCCGCCACCCTCCCGCACCGTCGCCGCAACCCGACGTAGATCCGCGACCAATTCGGCCATGGCGGCAGCGTTGGTGTGCGCCTCGGGCGAGCGGAGGTCGAAGGCGCTGTCCAGAACGGGCATCAGACCGTTTCCGCGAACAGCTCTCGTCCAATCAGCATACGGCGAATTTCGCTGGTGCCGGCGCCGATTTCGTACAGTTTGGCGTCGCGCAGCAGGCGTCCGGTGGGATAATCGTTGATGTAGCCGTTACCCCCCAGCGTCTGGATCGCCTCCAGCGCCATCCAGGTCGCCTTCTCCGCCGCATAGAGAATGGCGCCGGCCGCATCCTTGCGGGTGGTCTGCCCGCGGTCGCAAGCCTTCGCCACCGCATACACGTAGGCACGGCTGGCGTTCATTGTCGTGTACATGTCGGCCAGCTTACCCTGCATGAGCTGGAACTCGCCGATCGCCTGACCGAACTGCTTGCGCTCGTGCACGTAGGGCAGCACTACGTCCATGCAGGCCTGCATGATGCCGATCGGGCCAGCCGCCAGCACCGCACGTTCGTAATCCAGCCCGCTCATCAAGACGTTCACACCGCGGCCGAGCGTACCGAGCACGTTCTCCTCCGGCACCTCACATTCCTCGAACACCAACTCGCAGGTGTTGGAGCCGCGCATCCCCAGCTTGTTCAGCTTCTGCGCGGTGGTGAAGCCGGCGAAGCCCTTTTCAATCAGGAACGCGGTGATGCCACGGGCGCCGGCCGCCGGGTCGGTTTTCGCATACACCACCAGCGTGTCGGCGTTCGGGCCATTGGTGATCCACATCTTGGTGCCGTTCAGCACCCAGCGCTCGCCCCGCTTCTCCGCACGCAGCTTCATGCTCACCACGTCCGACCCGGCACCGGGCTCGCTCATCGCCAGGGCGCCGACATGCTCGCCGGAAATCAGCTTCGGCAGATAGCGCGCCTTCTGCTCCGCATTGCCGTTACGGGCGATCTGGTTGACGCAGAGGTTGCTATGGGCGCCGTAGGACAACCCGACGGAGGCCGAGGCCCGGCTGATCTCCTCCATGGCGACACAATGTTCCAGATAGCCCATGGCCGCGCCGCCATATTCCTCCGGCGCCGTGATGCCCAGCACGCCGAGGTCGCCAAACTTGCGCCAGAGGTCGGCGGGAAACTCGTTTTCCGTGTCGATGGCGGCAGCGCGGGGCGCGATCTCGTCGGCCGAGAAACTCGCAACCTGGTCGCGCAAGGCGTCGACGGTCTCGCCGAGGTCAAAATCCAGGCCGCGGAAGCTGTTCAGCATATTTTTGTCTCCCTCCCTGTAGCCGTAGCGTAATTCTGACTAGCCGTCCAACAAGGTCAGTGCTTCTGTCGGATCGACCCGCCCGTCATAGAGCGCCCGCCCGACGATGACGCCCTCGATATTGGCATGGTTCAGGGCCGACAAAGCGCGCAGATCGTCCAGGCTGCCCACGCCGCCGCTGGCGATGACGGGGATGGCGCTAGCGGTCGCGAGGTCTGCAGTCTGTTGCAGGTTCAGTCCGCCCAGCATGCCGTCGCGGCCAATGTCGGTGTAGATGATCGCCGCCACCCCGGCATCGGCAAAGCGTGCGGCGAGGTCGGCGGCGGACAGGGTAGAGGTTTCGGCCCAGCCATCCGTGGCCACGAACCCGTCCCGCGCGTCGATACCCACGGCAACGCGACTGGGATAGGCTCGACATGCCTCCCGCACCAGCGCCGGGTCACGCACGGCGGCGCTCCCCAGGATCACTCGGCGCACCCCGGCGCTCAGCCACCGCTCCACGCCCGCCATGTCACGGATGCCGCCGCCCAATTGCACCGGCACGGTGGCCGCCTCCAGGATGGCCGAAACGGCGGTGGCATTCACCGCGGCGCCCGCAAAGGCGCCATTCAGGTCGACCACGTGCAGCCAGCGGCATCCGGCGTCCTGCCAGGCACACGCCTGGGCCGCCGGGTCGTCGGAATAAACCGTCGCCTGGTCCATGTCGCCACGGCGCAAGCGAACGCAGGCGCCATCCTTCAGGTCGATCGCCGGGTAGAGGGTAAGTGACGTCACGCCTTGTGCATCTCGGCCAGCATCTCCTCCACCATGTGGAAGGCGGTGTTGGCGGCGGGAACGCCGGCATAGATGGCGGATTGGATCAGCACCTCGCGCACCTCCTCCTCCGTCAGGCCCTTCTGTTCCAGGGCGGAGCGGGTGTGCAGGCGGAATTCCTCCCACCGGCCGAGCGCGATGGTGATGGACAGCACGATGATGCGCCGGGTCCGATGGTCCAGCCCGGGGCGGCCCCATACCTCGCTCCAGGCGAAGCGGGTGATGAATTGCTGGAATTCCCATGCAAAGCCACCCTGCTTGGCGAGCGCCTTGTCCACCCAGGCGTCGCCCAACACGGCGCGGCGGTTGCCGATCCCGCGCTCGAAGATCGCCAGGCGCCCCGCCTCCAGCGCGTCGTCCGACCCGGCGGCGAAGAAATCGGCCAGCGCTGCGGCCAGGGCATCCGGGCGCTCCAGGGGGGAGATGTGGCCAGTTGGGAGGCTGACCAACTGCGCGCCAGGAATAGCAGCGGCGATCGGCTCACCGCCGGTTGCGGGCGGCGTTGCCTGGTCCAGCGAGCCAACGACGACCAGCGTTGGCAGGGTGATAGCGGGAAGCCCGTCCTTCACGGCCAAGCCAGCGATCGCCATGCAGCAGCCAATATAGCCCTGTGGCTCCTGCGCTTCGGACGTCGCGCGGGCAGTGGATAGGTAGGCCGGCTTGGCCGCCAACACGGACGCAGGAAACCAGCGGGTCATGATGGCGTCGGTCATCGACGCCATGCCATTGGCGCGGACAGACGCCGCGCGGTCCAGCCAGAATTGCGGGACCACCTCAGCGGTGCTGTTGCAGATGGCAATACCGGTCAGACGCTCCGGCGTGGCGATGGCCATCTGCATGACGGTCATCCCGCCCATGGACAGCCCGGCCACCACGGCCTTCGCTGCCCCGGCGGCATCCAGTACTGCGACCGCATCGGCCGCCAACTCGGCAATGGTGTAGTCACCCGGCGGCACGTCGGATGCACCATGGCCCCGCGCATCCATCCGCAGCAGGCGAAACCGCCCAGACAGGGCGCGCACTACGCCATCCCAGACCGCGTGGTCGGTGCCGACCCCATGCAGCAGCAGCAGCGCCGGGCGATCGGGGTGGCCATCGGCCCGCCAATACAGCCGCACGCCGTCCCGGGTGACGAAGGGCATCAGGTCGCTCCCACCAATTGGTTGCCGCGTTACCGGCCGTCGCGCAGCCGCTTGCAGTAATATAAGCCGCGGATGATCTTACCGCCCACCCGGGCATAGGCCGGATGCTCGCCCCATCGCTGATAGCCGGAACCTTCGTACAGCTTTATCGCGGCGTCCTGCGTTTCGCGGACGTCGAGGTTCAGCATCTGGTAGCCGAGCGCCCTGGCCGCGTCTTCCACCCGGCGGGTAATCATCCGCGCCAGCCCGTGGCCGCGGGCGTAGGGCGCCACGAAGCTGTGCATCAACTGGGCGGCGAAGGCCTGTGCCTCGTTGTTGCGGGGCGGGCGCACCAATTGCGCGCTGCCGACGATGATGCCGTCCAGCCGGCCGACGAAAAGCTGCCGCTCCGGCACCAACAGCAGGCCGCGGAAGTAGCTCTCCAGCGCCGTCCGGCCCGGCGGTTCCACCCAGCCGAACCCACCGCCCTCGATGATGGCAGCGTCGGCGGCCTCACATAGAGCGTGCAGATCGTCATCGCGCAAGGATTCAGCCAGTTCCACCGCCAGGGTCGGGGCGAGGCCCGCTTGCAGTTCGCTCATGGGTTCCAGCGCAGGAAATTGCCGAGGATGCGCAGGCCGACAGTCTGGCTCTTCTCGACGTGAAACTGGGTGCCGGCTCGATTGCCGGTCGCGACCATCGCCGGCACCGGGCCGCCATAGTCCGTCGTCGCCAAAACGTCCCGGGCGCGCGCGCCGGTCAGCGCGTAGCTGTGCACGAAGTAGACGTCGTCGCCGGGCGTCAACCCCTCCAGCAAGGGGTGGCTGCCGGGCACGAAGTCCAACGCGTTCCAGCCCATTTGGGGCAAACGCAGATTGGCGGCCGGCATTTCCGCCACGTCGCCAGCAATCCAGCCGAAGCCGGCGGTAATTTTGTGCTCCAGCCCGCGTTCGGCCATCAATTGCATGCCGACGCAGATGCCCAGGAACGGCCGGCCCGCGGCGACGGAGGCGTCGATCGCGTCGCGCATACCGGGTACCGCGGCCAGGCCGGCGGCGCAATCGGCGAACGCGCCCTGCCCTGGCAGCACGACGCGATCCGCCGCCGCGACAATGGCCGGGTCATTCGTCACAGTCACCTCGGCGTCCATCCCGGCATCATCCGCCGCTCGCGATAAAGCACGTGCGGCGGAGGTCAGGTTGCCGCTGCCGTAATCCACCACTGCGACACGCATCACACCGCAAGCCCCATCAGGTCGGTGCGGTAGGACAACAGGCAGTAGAGCGCCTCGTCATTGTTCCGGGCGGCAACGACGTGGCTGAGTTGGTAGCGCATCAGCCCCAGATGGGCCCGGCGCAGGTCGTGTCCAAGCAGGCCAAGCAACACCATGGTCCCGATGAACAGAACCGGCCGAAGCTCGGGCGGTACCACGGTGCAGACCAGCACCAGCACGGCCAATGCGATCAGGGCCGCGATCCAGGCGCCGCGCAGCAGCAGCCAGATCGGGCCGAAGAACAACGCGCCCCAGGCAAACGCCTCCGGCACCAGGATCGGCATCTTTCGCTGGTGCAGATGGACCGTAAAGGTCTTCACAACGCCCCCTTGGTGGAGGGAATCGCATCGGTGGCGCGCGCATCCATCTCTGATGCCATGCGCAGTGCCCGGGCTAGCGCCTTGAAGCAGCCCTCGGCAATGTGGTGCGCGTTGCGGCCGGCCTTTGCGGTGACGTGCAGCGTTATCAGCGCGTTATGCGCGAAAGCGCGGAAAAATTCCTCGAACAGCTCGGTGTCCATGGTGCCGATCGTCGGCACGTTGAACGCCACGGACCAGACCAGCAGCGGGCGGCCAGAAATGTCGATTGCAGCCTCGATCAGCGCCTCGTCCATCGGCACCACGGCGTGGCCGTAGCGGCGGATGCCGCGCTTGTCGCCAATCGCGCGGGCGAAGGCCTGGCCCAGCACGATGCCGATATCCTCCACCGTGTGGTGGTCGTCGATATGCAGGTCGCCGCTCGCCTGCACCTGCAGGTCGAACAGGGCGTGGCGGGCCAGCGCGGTCAACATATGGTCCAGGAACCCGACGCCAGTGGCGACCTCGGACCGGCCGCTGCCGTCCAGGTCCAACGCAAGCTGGATATCGGTTTCGGAGGTAGTGCGGGAGAGTTCGACGGACCGGGACATGCGGGGGTGGATAGCGCAATCCGATCCGCTTGTCCTGCCCCGGCGAACGAAGCGGTAAAACCAAAGCGCGGTCGCTGCGTCTGTCCCATAGAATATAAAGTGGAGCCATCGACATGGCGGACGACATCACGACGACCCTGGCCCATAAGCACGGCATCAGCGTGGATGCGGTGGTGGCGCTGAAGGACGCGCTGCAGCGCGGCGGCGGGCGACAGGCCCAGTTCAGCCACCGCGACCTTGGCGGCATGGGGCAATGGTCGGCCGGCGGCATGACGCAGGTCGGCGACATGTTCAACAATGCGTTGCGCGACAAGGTGAATGCGCTGTGCACCGAACTGGCACGCGGCGTCGCCAACGAACCCACCCCCGCGCCAAAGCAACAGACACCCGATTCGAATCATTGGTGGCCCGGCGACTTGGGCCGCGCCTCCGCAACCGGGGCGCAAAACGGCATGCGCTATGCCTGTTTCCCCGACACGCATCGCGTTGCGATCAAGCAGGAAGGGCGCGTCACCGTCTATGACAGCGGCGATCACCGCATCAGCGGTGTGTCGCAGCAGCAAAGTGGCACGCAGGATCTGTCGTTCAGTAGCCAAAATGGGACCGTCCGCGCCGCGGATATGCCAGTGGTAGGCTAAAACCCCTTCCCTTTCCCGGCCGGGGCTGGAAAGGGTGATCTGACGATGCCCAACACACGCACATGGCTACTGACGGACTCCCCCGCCTCCCGCTCGCAGGCGGCGTGGGGGCGGCGGTATCGGGCTTGGTTGCTGTTTCGCAGCAATGGCATGGCGATGGCTGGGCTGGTCGTGGCATTGCTATTGGTGCGATGACCCTCGCGGCGCCGCTGATCGCGCCCTATAATCCGGCCACGCAGGATCTGGCGCACCGGCTTGCCGTGCCCAGCCATGCACATTGGCTCGGCACGGACGAGTTGGGCCGGGACATCGCCTCCCGAATCGCCTATGGCGGGCGGATCACGCTTGGGATGGTGGTGGCAGTCGTGGTGCTCGTAGCGCCGCTGGGCTTGGCGGTGGGCTGCGTCGCCGGGTATGCGGGCGGCATGTGGGACCGGGTGCTGATGCGGGTGACCGACATCTTCCTCGCTTTCCCCCGATTGATCCTGGCGCTGGCGTTCGTCGCGGCCCTGAAACCCGGCATCCTGTCCGCCGTGGCCGCCATCGCGCTGACGGCGTGGCCACCCTATGCTCGTCTGGCCCGGGCAGAGACGATGGGCTTCCGCAACACCGACTTCATCGCCGCGGCCCGGCTGACCGGTGCATCCGGCGCGCGGATCGTGCTGCGACACGTGGCGCCGCTTTGTGTGCCCAGCCTGGTCGTGCGAATGACGCTGGATATGAGCGCCATCATTCTGACTGCGGCCGCGCTTGGCTTCCTCGGCATGGGGGCGCAACCGCCCTCGCCAGAATGGGGGTCTATGGTGGCGACAGGGCGGCGGTTCATCCTGGACCAATGGTGGGTGCCGACCGCGCCGGGCGCGGCGATCTTCCTGGCATCTTTGGCCTTCAATCTGCTTGGGGATGGGCTGCGCGACGTGCTCGACCCCAAGCAGGGCGGCTGACCCGGCATGTTGGTCGACATCGCCAATCTGCACGTGGCCTTTCCCACCCCGTCCGGTCCGGCAATGGCCGTGCGCGGCGTGTCGCTGCGTCTGGGGCAGGAGAAATTGGGTATCGTGGGCGAAAGCGGCTCCGGCAAGTCGCTGACGGCGCGGGCGGTGCTGAAGCTGCTGCCGGGCCAGGCCAGCGTCACCGCCGATCGGCTGAGTTTCGACGGGATCGACGTATTGACCGCATCCGAATCCACCATGCGCAAGATCCGCGGCAGGCGCGCCGGGCTGGTGCTGCAGGACCCAAAATACTCGTTGAACCCCATCATGACCGCGGGCGACCAGGTGGCGGAGGCATGGCGCGCCCATAAGGGTGGCAGTCGCAAGCAGGCCCGGGCAGCCGCGGTCGATCTGCTGGCGCAGGTGTTGATCCGCAACCCAGCCGATGTCGCCAACCAGTATCCGCACGAATTGTCCGGCGGGATGGGACAGCGGGTGATGATCGCCATCATGCTGGCACCCGACCCGGAATTGCTGATCGCCGACGAACCCACGAGCGCGCTGGATGCCACGGTGCAGGCCGAGATCCTGCGGCTGATCGACGACTTGGTCGCCCGGCGCGGCATGGGCCTGTTGCTGATCAGCCACGACCTGCCCCTGGTCGGCCATTTCTGCGACCGGGTTGCGGTGATGTACGCTGGCCGCATCGTGGAAGAAGTAGGCGCCGGCGAATTGGCACGCGCCCGGCATCCCTACACCCAGGGCCTGCTGCGCTGCATGCCGTCCCTCGCGCACCCGCAGGCCACGCTGCCGACGCTGGTGCGCGACCCAAGCTGGGCTGCCTGAGTGATCCAGGTTGACGGGCTGCGCATTCGCATCGGCCAGACCGAGATCGTCCACGGCGTGAGCTTCGCTGTGGCACAAGGCGCGGCGTTCGGGCTGGTGGGGGAAAGCGGGTCCGGTAAATCCACCATCTTGCGCGCATTAGCCGGGCTGAACCCGGACTGGACGGGGCGCATGGCCATCGACGGCACACCCATGACCCGGCGCCGCGACCGCGCCGTGCTGCGCCGGGTGCAGATGGTGTTCCAAGACCCATACGGCTCCCTGCACCCGCGGCAGACGGTGGATCGCGCGCTGTCCGAGCCGCTGACTGTGCACGGGATTGGCGACCACGACACCCGCATCCTGCGTGGTTTGGACGAGGTTGCGCTGCCGAAGACGGTGCGCTTCCGCTACCCGCATCAGCTCTCCGGCGGACAGCGCCAGCGCGTCGCCATCGCGCGGGCGCTGATGACCTCACCCGAGGTCTTGCTGCTGAACGAGCCAACAAGTGCCTTGGACGTGTCGGTACAGGCGGAGGTATTGAACCTGTTGACGGCGCTGCAGCGGGGGCGAGGGCTGACCACGGTGTTGGTGAGCCACAACCTCGCAGTGGTCGCCCATCTCTGCCCCAACATCGGCGTCATGCAGGGTGGCGAATTGGTGGAGATGGTGTCGGCGGCGGATCTGCGCCTGGGAGATATCCATCATCCGCACACAATCGCGCTGAGAGCACTGAGCGTATCGTTACCGGGGTGAACGATCGAGCTTTGTTGCCTGCTGACTGAGCCTTGACAGATAGCCGGGTTGCCGTCGTGAGACTTGTATCCCCGAGGGGCGGACGCTACGTGCCAGCCCTGCGGCTTCTCGTAGAAGGATACAGCGTCATGGCGTTCAGGGTTGCGGTCGTCGGTGCCACCGGCGCGGTGGGTCGCGAGATCCTGAAGATCCTGGCAGAGCGGAACTTCCCCGTTTCCGAAGTCGCCGCGTTGGCCTCGGGCCGGTCCGTTGGGCAGGACGTGTCGTTCGGCGACAAGAAGGTGCTGAAGATCCAGGCGCTGGACCGGTTTGACTTCACCGGCTGGCATATCGGCCTGTTCAGCCCCGGCGCCGCCGTCTCCGCCATCCATGCCCCACGGGCTGCGGCGGCCGGCTGCATCGTCATCGACAATACCAGCCATTTCCGCATGGAGCCGGACGTGCCGCTGGTGGTGCCGGAGGTCAATCCGGAGGCGTTGAGCAAGATCCGCCGCGGGATCATCGCCAACCCCAACTGCTCCACCATCCAGATGGTCGTGGCGCTGAAGCCGCTGCACGACAAATACCGCATCCGCCGCGTGCAGGTGTCGACCTACCAATCCGTCTCCGGCGCCGGCAAGGACGGGATGGACGAGTTGTGGAGCCAGAGCCGGGCGATGTACGTGAACGACCCGGTGACGCCACAGGAATTCACCAAGCAGATCGCCTTCAACGTGATCCCCCATATCGACAAGTTCATGGATGACGGGTCCACCAAGGAAGAGTGGAAGATGGTGGTCGAAACCCGGAAGATCCTGGACCCCGACATCAAGGTGCATGCGACTTGCGTGCGCGTCCCGGTGTTCGTGGGTCACGCCGAGGCGATCAATATCGAGTGCGAGAACCCCATCACCCCCGCCGAGGCCCGCGCCATCCTGCGCGAGACGCCGGGCATCCATGTGCTGGATACGCGGGAGGACGCGGGGTATGCGACTCCGCTGGATTGCGCCGGGGAGGACGAGGTCTATGTCAGCCGCATTCGCCGCGACCCGACTGTGCCGAATGGCCTGTCGTTCTGGTGCGTAGCGGATAATCTGCGCAAGGGTGCCGCGCTGAACGCGGTGCAGATCGCGGAGGTACTGGTCGCCCGTAAGCTGCTGGCCCAGGCGGCCTAGCATGTCGCCAGCCTGGCTGTGGCTCGCCACGGCCGGGGTGTTCGAGGTCGTTTGGGTGGTGCTGCTGAAGCAGGCCGATGGCTTCACCCGCCTCGGCTGGAGCGTAGCGACGGTGGCGGCGATGGCGTGCAGCTTCGGCGCCATGTCGCAATCCCTGCGGGTGTTGCCGATGGGCACCGTCTACGCGGTATGGACTGGTATCGGTGCAGCCGGTGGCCTTGTCTGGGGCATCGCTGTTGAAGGCGAGCCCGCCGGGCTGCTGCGCATCGCCTGCGTCGCTCTCATCCTCGCAGGCGTCGCGGGCCTCAAACTGGGATCGTGACTGTCTAGTCAAGCAGGCCACATGTGTGATCGCAACATTGCGCTCGCGTTGACCCTCCCCACCTCCAGCAGTAAGCACATTTGTGCATTGCGGCGCGACCCGGCGCCGCGCCTCCGGAGCTAGGAATGACGGACGTCCGCGACGCTTTGATGATTGGAACCCGGACGGACGGAACGACCGTCCAGCGACCGCTTTCCCCCCATCTGCAGGTCTACAAGCCGCAGATCACCTCCGTATTGTCCATCATGAACCGGTTATGCGGCATCGCCACCTCGGTCGGCACGCTGCTGATGGTGTGGTGGCTGGTCGCCTCGGCCGGTTCGCCGCACGCCTACGCCTCGATGCAATCGTTCATGGGCTCCTGGGGGATCGTACTGCTGTTCGGCTGGACGGTCGCGCTGGTTTACCATTTCGTCGCCGGGCTGCGGCATCTTGCATGGGACGCCGGCTATGGCTTCGAACTGCCGCAGGTTTATGCCAGCGGTATTGCAACGCTGGTCGCCACGGGCGCGATCACGCTGCTGATCTGGATTATCGGCCTGGTGGTGTATCTCTGATGTCGAACGCAAGCACAGGCGGCGCCGCTCCCAAGGTCACGATCATGCGCTCCCAACTCAGCCGCGCGCGTGGCATGGGGGCTGCGGGATCCGGCGTGCATCACTGGAAGGTCGAGCGGATTACCGCCATCGCCCTGGTGCCGCTCACCACCTGGTTCATCTACGCCGTGCTGCACCTGCTGGGCGCTCCCCAGGCCGGGGTGCATCGCTTCGTGCACAATCCATGGAATGCGGTTCTGCTGCTGGCGATCGTCACCATGACATTCCACCACATGCAGCTTGGGTTGCAGGTTGTGCTCGAGGACTATGTGAGCAACCACAAATGGCAGATGGCCTCGCTGCTGCTGAACAAGGCCGTTGCGCTCATCCTCGGCCTACTCTGTGTCGTCTCCATCCTCCGCATGGCCTTTACGGCCTGACCCTCTGATCGGACGAACCGAACGATGAACGCGATCTCGAAGCCTTCGAACGGCGCCTATAACATCATCGACCACACGTATGACGTGGTCGTGGTCGGCGCCGGCGGCGCCGGACTGCGGGCGACGCTGGGCATGGGTGCGGCCGGGCTGAAGACGGCTTGCATCACCAAGGTATTCCCCACTCGCTCTCACACCGTGGCGGCGCAGGGTGGCATCGGCGCCTCGTTGGGCAATATGGGCGAGGACGATTGGCGCTGGCACATGTATGACACCGTCAAGGGGTCGGACTGGCTGGGTGACCAGGACAGCATCGAATATATGTGCCGCGAGGCGGTGCCTGCGATCTACGAACTGGAGCATTTCGGCGTTCCGTTCTCCCGCACCGAGGACGGTCGGATTTATCAGCGCCCGTTCGGCGGCCACATGCAGGAATACGGCAAGACCCCGGCCAACCGCGCCTGTGCCGCGGCGGACCGCACTGGCCATGCCATCCTGCACACGCTGTATCAGCAGTCGCTGAAGCACGAGGTCGAGTTTTTCGTCGAGTATTTTGCGCTCGACCTGATCATGGACGAGGAAGGCGCCTGCCGCGGCGTCATCGCCTGGTGCCTGGAGGATGGTAGCATCCATCGCTTCCGTGCGCAGAGCACGGTGCTCGCGACGGGTGGCTACGGCCGCGCCTACCTATCCTGCACCTCCGCCCACACCTGCACGGGCGATGGCGGCGGCATGGTGATGCGCGCCGGGCTGCCGGTGCAGGATATGGAATTCGTGCAGTTCCACCCGACGGGCATCTTCCCCGCCGGCTGCCTGATCACCGAGGGCGTGCGCGGCGAAGGCGGCTACCTGACCAATGGCAACGGCGAGCGCTTCATGGAGCGGTATGCGCCGACGGCAAAGGACCTGGCCAGCCGGGACGTTGTCAGCCGCTCCATGACCATCGAGATCAACGAGGGTCGCGGCGTGGGTCCGAACAAGGACCACATCCACCTGCACATCGAGCATCTTGGCGCCGAATTGCTGAACGAGCGTCTGCCCGGCATTTCGGAGACGGCGAAAGTGTTCGCCGGCGTGGACGTGACGAAGGACCCGATCCCCGTGCTGCCGACCGTGCACTACAACATGGGCGGCATCCCCACGAACTACCGCACCGAAGTGCTGCGCCCGACCGCTGCCGATCCGGACGCGATCGTGCCCGGCCTGATGGCAGTCGGTGAGGCCGCCTGCGTGTCGGTGCATGGCGCAAACCGTCTCGGCACCAACTCGCTGCTGGATTTGGTGGTGTTCGGCCGCGCCGCTGCCCACCGCGCCGCGGAGATCCTGAAGCCCGGCGCCAGCCAGGCCCCGCTGCCCGCAAAGGCCGGGGAGATGGGGTTGGATCGCTTGGACAAGAAGCGCCACAATCAGGGCACGACCCGGACCGGTGATGTGCGCGAGCAGATGCAGCGCGCGATGCAGGCCCATGCCGCGGTGTTCCGCACCAGCAAAAGCCTGACTGAGGGCGTGTCGAAGATGAAGGCCATCTACGACGGCAAGGAGACGATCGGCGTCACCGATCGCTCGATGATCTGGAATAGCGACCTGGCCGAGGCACTGGAACTGGACAACCTGCTGAGCAGCGCCATGACGACCATGGTCGGCGCCGAAGCCCGGCACGAAAGCCGCGGCGCCCACGCACATGACGATTTCCCGGACCGCGACGATGGCGAATGGATGAAGCACACCGTCGCCCATATCGACGACAAGGGTGCGGTCGATCTGAGCTACCGCCCCGTGCGCATGCAGACGCTGACCAACGAGGTGAGCGTCTTCCCGCCGAAGAAGCGGGTCTACTAAGTACCATTGCAAGATCGAGGGTCTCGGCCAGGGTCCCAGCGGCCCTGACCGCTGTGTACGAAAGAGTATAGAATGGTCGAATTCACGCTTCCAAAGAACAGCAAGGTCACGCCGGGTCACACCTGGAAGGCCGCGGCTGGCGCCAAGAACATCCGCGAGTTTAAGATCTACCGCTGGAACCCGGATGATGGCGCCAATCCGCGGCTGGATACTTACCAGGTCGACCTGGATGCCATTGGGCCGATGGTTCTGGATGCGCTGATCCACATCAAGAACGACATCGACCCGACGCTGACCTTCCGCCGGTCCTGCCGCGAAGGGATTTGCGGGTCCTGCGCAATGAACATCGATGGCGGCAACACGCTGGCCTGCCTGCAGCCGATCGAGGACGTGAAGGGCGACGTTAAGATCTACCCTCTGCCGCACATGGCGGTGGTGAAGGACCTGGTGCCCGATCTGTCGATGGCTTACGCGCAGCTCCGCTCGGTCGAGCCGTGGCTGAAGTCCGACACGCCGCCACCGCCGGATGGAGAGCGCCGCCAAAGCGTGCAGGAGCGGCATAAGCTGGACGGCATGTGGGAGTGCATTCTGTGCTTCTGCTGCACCACGTCCTGCCCGTCCTATTGGTGGAACGGCGACCGTTATCTTGGCCCAGCCACGCTGCTGGCGGCTTATCGCTGGATCGCCGACAGCCGCGACGAATACACCGGGCAGCGGCTGGATGCGCTGGAAGATCCATTCAAGCTGTATGCCTGCCGCACGATCATGAACTGCACCAAGACCTGCCCGAAGGGTCTGAATCCAGCCAAGGCAATCGGCGAGATCAAGCAGATGCTGGTCGAACGGGCTGGCTGATCGGCTGGGCGATTCACACCCATCTCCCGCTGGGGGTTGTATGAGGATCGCCCGCCCCTCTATTTCTCTGCATGGCCTTTTCCGGCGACATAACCCGAAACCGCACGGCTGCTTGGCGCGACTCACTCCTGGTCGACCACGCTGTCTTTCGCGTTTTATGGGACAATTTGGCGGAGGTGGTGCCGGGTAAACTCTACCGGTCCAACCATCCGACGCCTGCCCGGTTGGCCGCGGCGAAGCGGCAGTATGGGCTGCACACGTTGATCAATCTGCGCGGTCACCGCAAATGCGGTTCGGATGCGTTGTCGCGCCAGGCCTCGGCCGACCTCGGGCTCAACCATATCGACATGGCGTTCGAGAGCCGGGGCGCGCCGCATCGCGACCGGATCCTGCGCTTTGCCGAAATCTACGGTACATTGGACGCCCCGGCGCTGATGCACTGCAAATCGGGCGCCGACCGCGCCGGCCTCGCTTCCGGCCTGGCGGTGATGTTTGAGGGTGGCAGCAGCCGGGATGCACTGGCCCAGTTGTCGTGGCGGTTCGGACATTGGAGCAGGTCGCGCACCGGCATTCTGGACGCGTTCTTCGTTCATTACGCGACCGTGGCCGAGGGCCGGGTTCCCTTCCTGCATTGGGTCGAGCATGAGTATGACGAGGTGGCGCTGCGGCGGAATTTCGTGGCGGGGGGCCTGTCATCGTTCATCGTGGACCGGGTGCTGGTTCGCGAATAGCCGCCTGGTAGAGTGACGCCATGTCCGCCTGCGCATTTTGCGGCACTCCCGTTCCGCCGCCCTTCCGCGCGCCGGCCCCCGAGGGTTCGCCAGATCTGGATGGCCGCCCGGGGGAGCCGACCCGCTCCACCCTTCGACGCTGGCTGCAAATCTGCCCCGGCTGTGGCGTGTGCGCCCCGGATCTTGCCGCCCTGCCCGCGACCATGCGGGAGATTGTGCCGATCGACGGCGATGCAGCGTCCCCCTTTGAGCGTTGGGCGCAGATCGTCGCCGGCACTCCAGAGGAGCCGGAGGCGCTGCTGCAGGCCGCCTGGCTGGTAGAGGATGACGGCGGGGATGGCGCGACATTACGACGCCGTGCACTCGCGGTATGGCGCAAGCCCGCGGATGCCGAGGGCCTGATCCGCCTAGCGGATGTGCAACGTCGGGCCGGGTTGCTGCGGGAGGCAGCGGCGACGCTGTCAACGCTACCACCTGGCATCGACGACGGCGCCATCCGCATTGCCGCATTCGAGCGTGCCCGCATTTCACTCGGCGACACCGGTCGCCATTTGCTGAGCAGCGCGCTGCGGCCGCCAGCGCGCACACCCCATGTCTCGCATGGAAAGGCCCAGACCGGCGGGTTCTGGAGCCGTCTCTTCGGTGGATCGAAACCATGAACTGGGATGACGCGATCACTGCCTTCGGCACGTCGGAGGAATTGCCGGTCGAGGCGATGCAGTGGGTGCTGGACGAGTGGGCCACAACGGGCCCGCAATGCCGCAGCCTCGTTGCGGCCTATGTCGATGGCATCGATTTGTCGGAACGGACGGAGCAGTCGCTCTACGTCGTGACGCATCTGCTGGCGGAACAGCAGGATACCGCCAGCTTCGGCGCCCTATGCCGCTTGGCTGCGGACCGGGAGCGTTGCGACTCGACCCTAGGCGAAGATGGCGTCACGGCGACGATGCCAGCAATCCTGATCAGCACGTTCGATGGCGACCCGGCGCCCCTGCACCGCCTGGCCGAAACGGAAGAGGCCGATGCGGTCATGCGTGGGGAGGCGCTGTTCGTGCTGGCCTATCTCACCCGCACGCGCCAGATCCCCGAGGCCGCGACCTACGAATACCTGGCTGGCCTGCCTGCCAGGTTGCAGCCGCAGGCGCGGGATTTCGTCTGGTTCGCCTGGGCCAGCGCGATCGCCCTGTTGGGTTTTGCCGGGCAATCGGCGCGCGTGGAGCAGGTTTTCCACAACGGATGGATCGATCCGGACTTGCTGAACCCGGCGTTGTTCTGGGATGATTTACGAGGCGCCCAGGCTGACCCGCATGGCATGAATGCCGCTGGGTGGGACGGACTGGGACCGATCGGTAGCGCGATCGAGTGGCTGCAATCTGCCTCCGACGCAGCTGAAGAGATCGAACCTGCCCCTATGGAGCCGATCCGAAACCTTCTCCGCAGCGTTGGTCGAAACGATCCCTGCCCCTGCGGCAGTGGCAAGAAATACAAGAAGTGCTGCCTGGCCGCGTGATGCGACCAGGTCCGTCGTTACGAGATGAGGAAGGCGGCGCGAGCGACTTCCACCTCGCACATCGCCTCCCGCAGGAGCGCATCGGCCTTCGCATAACGGTCAGAGCAGGCGAAGGACACGGTGACCGATACCCGGCCCGTCTCCGCCAGGCTATGTTCCAGGTCCAACCCGGCAACTGCCAGCCGAATCCGCTCCGCCACCGCCGCAGCGCCGCGTAGATCCGTGGATGGCAGCACGACTCCCAGCATCGCGCCCTCCAGACGGCCAGCGGAGTCGCCGGGGCGGCATAACGCTCCCTCGACCGCCGTGGCAATCTCGCGCAGCGCCAGGTCGCCAGCGTCGCGACCATAGGTTTCATTGTAGCCACCAAGATCGTCGAAGCCGATCACGAGGACCGCCGACACAGTCTCCTCACGATGGCCCCGGCGCAGCTCCCGCTCGATCGCGGCGATGAAATGGCCACGATTGGGCAGGCTCGTCACCGGGTCCAGCGTCGCACGGCGGCGCAGCAGGTCGTTGGCCTCCACCAACACCGCCTCTTCCTCCTTGCGCATGCTGATGTCGCGCAAGGACAGCACGGCGCCGACACCATCCGGCAGCAGTCGGGCGCAGGCCTCGATCCACACCCACTCCGTATCGACGGTGTAGAAGCGGAAAGCGGTGGGGACGCCGGGCTCACCCACCGCCAACTGCGTCAGCAGATCATCGAGAAGGTATCGATCGGCGTCGAGTACGAACTCCCGCAGATCGACGCCAACCAGGGTCGTTGCGGCCCGGCCCAAGACCCGCAGGCTGGCGGCAGAGACCTGACCGCAGAGGCCATCAGGGCGAACGTGGACCATGACGTCGGGACCGAACTCGACCATTTGCCGAAACGCATCTTGCGGTGCGGATTGATGAACGTAAGACGCGAATGCTGTGGACAAAATGTTCGGCTCCATGCTGGCCCAACCGGGCTAGCGTAGGATCCTTTAAAGAATAGAATGAAAAGTTATCGCGGTCTCATTATTTAGCCGACGCGTGGATTTACCATTCTACCGGACAGTGCCTCACCACCGAAGAGGTGGACGTGGAAGTGCGGAACTTCCTGCCCACCATGCGCGCCGATGTTGGCGACGGCACGATACCCGGGCTCTTCCAGGCCCAACTCCCGTGCGACGACACCAACGGCACGGAAGAACCCAACGATCTCCTCATTGGACGCGCTGGCGGAGAAATCGGCCAGCGACACGTATCTCCCGCGCGGAATCACCAAAACGTGAACCGGTGCTTGTGGAGCGATGTCGTGGAAAGCGAATGCCCACCCGTCCTCATACACGAGGCGAGAAGGTATCTCCCCACGCAGGATCT
The DNA here is from genome assembly GCF_009765685.1 of Acidisphaera sp. L21. Taxonomy (GTDB): domain Bacteria; phylum Pseudomonadota; class Alphaproteobacteria; order Acetobacterales; family Acetobacteraceae; genus LMUY01. The sequence continues at coordinate 58,269 of NZ_LMUY01000070.1, forward strand.
TCGCAAAGATGTTGGCGTCGTCATAGGGACCAAGTCCACTCACCGGCATGATGTTTGGCTCCGAATCAGGGGATCTTACGTGTCGCGAGTCCAAGCGAACGCGGCAGCGCACGCGCGGCCTTTTCCGCGATGCCGGACACGCCCTCCCGCCGTTCCAACTCTGCCCACACCGCGCCAGGCTTCACCCCGGATGCGACCCACAGCACGAGCAGATGGTAGAGCACGTCGGCACTTTCGGACACGACGAGTGCCGGATTACCGGCGACGGCCTCTATAAGGCACTCCACTGCCTCCTCACCGAATTTTTGCGCGACCTTCGCCGTGCCACGCGACAGTAGCCGGGCAGAGTGGCTGAGCGCCGGGTCGGCGTTGCGACGATCCAGGATGACGGCCCACAGCCGGTCCAGCACGACCGCGGACGTGTCCGGCGGTTCGGCGGATGCAACGGCTATCGGTGCGAATTTGACCTTACTTTTGGGCAGCGGCTTGACGGCCATCTTCTTGACGACGGCCTGTGCCTTCGCGGGTTTCTTCGCCATTGCGTTCCTTAATTCGGTAAGCGCGCGGGGCGGACTGGCAACCCCGCTGCGCTCAACGTCTGTTTCACCTCTGAGATGCTGAACTTCCCAAAATGGAAAACCGACGCGGCCAGCAACCCCGTCGCCCCCGCCTTGGCGCCCTGGATGAAGTGGTCCAGTTCACCGACGCCGCCACTGGCGACCACGGGAATGCGCACGGCACCGCACACCGCCCGCAGCAGGTCGCCATCGAAGCCCTTGCCCGTGCCATCGCGGTCCATGCTGGTCAGCAGAATCTCTCCAGCGCCCAGGCTGGCTGCCTGCTGGCACCATTCCACCGCATCCAGCCCTGCCGGGTTGCGGCCGCCATGGGTGAACACCTCCCACTTGCCGGGCCCGCTGGCGCGCGCATCCACGGCCACCACGACGCACTGGCTGCCGAACTTTTCCGCGGCTTCCCCAATCAGCGCGGGGCGGACGATCGCGGCGGAGTTCATGCTGCACTTGTCCGCGCCGGCCAGCAGCAATTTGCGCATATCGCCCGTCGAGCGCACGCCACCGCCGACAGTGAGTGGCAGAAACACGCGCGCGGCAGTGCGGCTGACGACGTCGAAAATCGTGTCCCGATTCTCGTGGCTGGCGGTGATGTCCAGGAAGGTCAGTTCGTCTGCGCCGGCGGCATCGTAGACCGCGGCCTGCTCCACCGGGTCCCCGGCGTCGCGAAGCGAGACGAAGTTCACTCCCTTCACAACACGGCCATCTTTGACGTCCAGGCACGGAATGACGCGTAGCTTCAGCATGAAACCGTTCTGGTCACGTTGGACCGAGTCACGCAAGCATCCCCGCGCTATAGCAGGACATCGCCAGCCACAAGGGTGCGCCGGCCAGTGCCGGTTTCCAGTTGCAGGCTGCCATCCTCGCCCAGCCCGGCGAATGACCCGGTGACGATCCCGGTTTCCAGCCGCACCCGCAGCGTGGCACCCAGCACCGGGCCGCGCTCGCGCCACCGGGCCAGTACAGCCGCGAACCCGCTCGCCTGCCACACCGCCCAACCGGCGTGCAGCCGCGCCAGCAAGGCGGTGAGCACGTCCTCCGGCTCGGCCGGGCTGTCGAGCGCACGCAGGCTGGTCACCGGATAGGGCATGCCCTCGGGCTGCAGCGCCACATTCACGCCGATGCCGGCCAGCACCGCGCCATCTGGCAGGCGTTCCAGCAGAATCCCCGCCAGCTTTGCCCCGTTGCGCAGCACGTCGTTCGGCCATTTCAGCCTCGTGCCGGGGCCGGCCAGCCCATCCACCGCCTCGGCTAAAGCAAGGGCACAGACGAAACCGAGTTCCGGCGCGTGCCGGGCATCACCGCCAGGCCGCAATATGATCGTAACGTAGAGATTGCCTGCCGGACTGAGCCATTGCCTGCCGCTTCGGCCGCGACCGCCGGTTTGAATGCGGGCCGACACTGCCGTGCCGTGGAGCGCGCCGGCCTCGGCCAGGGTTCGCGCCGCGTCCATGGTGGAGCCGACTTCTGCCAGCCGGTGGATCAGCGCTTCAGCCATGGTCGGCACAGGCGCCGCAGACTCCCTCCGCCTCGACGGTGGAACCGTGGATCACGAAGCCACTGCCGGTGGCTGCCTGTTCCAGCGACTTGCCGATCTTGGCGTCGTTCAATTCCTCCACCCGCCCGCAACGGGTGCAAATCAGGAATTGAACCGTGTGGTGATGATGGTCGTGCTGCTCGATGCCGTGAACGCAGCCGACGAAGGCGGCCAGCCGCTCCACCTTGTGGATGAGCCCCTGCTCCAACAGGAAGTCCAATGCGCGATAGATAGTGGGCGGCGCCGCACCCTTATGATGCGGCCGAAGCTGGTCCAGCATATCATAGGCGCCGGCCGGTTTTGGCGCGTCCAGCACCAGGCCGAGCACATGACGACGCAGCCCGGTCAGCCGCGCCCCACGGTCCACGCAGATTGCCTCTGCTTGCGCGAGAAGGCCGCTCGTTCGGGGGCTGAAGGTGACGGAGTCCACGGACGCTCCTTAGCGCGACATCTTGGCGCGATAGTTATAGTATAACCCGGGTGCGGCCGCTTTCAAGTTCTCATTTCGTTCTTGACGTCTTCAGGTCTACGGGACAATGTTCATCCGAACAGACGGGGAACGTTGCCATGCTTGCGAAGACCCTGCCAACCAATCCAGACCTGAGCGGTGTCGAGCCAATTGTCATGCCGTCGCTTGCCCGGCATGGCCGAGGGGCGACCGTGAACCCGGGCGTCCGTTACGACCGGCTGCAGGGCGAGGCGTTCGATGACGGCTGGAACACGCTTGATGATACGTTCGCGGAACTGCCGCCTTTGCCGACCACGCTCATCAAGGACTCCAGCCGCTCCGTCATCAGTTGGAACACCAGCCCGGATGTCGGGTTTGACCGTGCCGTGAACCCCTATCGTGGCTGCGAGCATGGTTGCGTCTACTGCTACGCGCGGCCTAGCCATGCTTATCTCGGCTACTCGCCCGGCCTGGATTTCGAAACCAAGCTCATCTTCAAGCCCGACGTGGCCGAGCAGTTGGAACGGGAATTGCGGAAGCCCGGCTACGTGGCGCGCCCCCTCGCCCTCGGCTCCAACACCGACCCCTACCAGCCGGTGGAGCGCACGCTGAAGCTGACGCGTGCGGTGCTGGAAGTGCTGGAGCGGTTTGGCCATCCGCTGTCGATCGTCACCAAGTCGGCTGGCGTAGTACGCGACATCGACATCTTGCAACGCATGGCCAAGCGCGGGCTGGTTCGGGTGTGGCTGTCCGTCACCACGCTGGATGCCTCGCTGGCACGCAAGATGGAGCCGCGTGCCGCCACCCCTGCCCGGCGGCTGGCTGCGGTGACCGCGCTGGCGGAGGCTGGGATCCCTGCCGGGGTGCTGGCCGCACCGATGATCCCGGGACTGAACGACGCGGAGTTGGAGCGCATCGTGGCGGCCGCGAAACAGGCCGGCGCCAATGCCGCAAGCTACGTCCTGCTGCGCCTGCCGCTGGAATTGCGTCAGATGTTCGAGGCGTGGCTGACCCAGCATTTCCCCGATCGCGCCCGGCACGTGCTGAGCCTGATCCGCGAGACACGGGGCGGCGCGCTGAACGACGCGAAATTCCACAGCCGTTTCGGCGGCACCGGCGTATACGCGGAGCTACTGGCCCGGCGGTTCACCCGCGCTGCCCGCCAACACGGGTTGAACGAACGCCAACAACTCGACTGCTCCCAGTTCGCGCCACCGCCGGGCACCGGCAGCTTCGCGCAGTCGCAATTGTCGCTGTTCTGAGGCGATAGTGCAGGCTTCCAAACGACTCCGCCGGGCTGCTATTGCGGCGGTCATGCCGGACTACCTGATCGAGAGCGAACATAGCGGCCGGGTTGCCGGCGTTGACGAGGTCGGGCGCGGGCCGCTCGCCGGGCCCGTTGTCGCCGCGGCTGTCGTGTTCCCCAACGGCCTGCCGAACGGCCTTGCTGAGTTGCTGGATGATTCCAAGAAGCTGACGGTGGAGCAGCGCAACAGGGCCTATGTGGCCCTGCTCGCGTGCGGAAGCGCGGAAATCGGGGTCGGCGCGGCATCGGTGGCGGAGATTTCGCGGATCAACATCCTCCAGGCCTCGATGCTGGCGATGTGCCGGGCTGTAGGGCGGCTGCCGGTATTGCCCGACATGGTACTGGTGGATGGCAACAAGGCGCCGCTACTGCCCTGCCCGGTGCGCTGCGTCATTGGCGGGGACGCGCTGTGCTTGTCGATCGCCGCTGCCTCCATCGTGGCCAAGGTCGTGCGGGACCGGGCCATGGCACGGCTGTCGATCCGCCTGCCGCTATATGGTTGGCACGCCAATGCTGGGTACGGCACGGCTGCGCACCGGGCCGCTATCGCGCTGCACGGCATATCCCGCCATCACCGGCCCACATTTGGTGCCGTTCGGTTACACCTCGCAGCCGCGGAGCTTGCTGCCGGCGACGACTGAAGGTGCGGCGATTGACGCGGCTTCCGCGGCTTCGCCACATTGCCCGCGCAACTCCGAAAGGTGTCGAACGCGTGGAAGTCGTCCGCGAACTGCCGCTGGATCAGGTTCTGCTGGGTGACTGCGTGCGCATGATGGGCATGCTGCCACCGGCATCGGTGCACTGCATCTTCGCGGATCCCCCGTATAACCTGCAATTGCGGGGAGAGTTGCGTCGCCCGAATGACAGCCTCGTCGACGGCGTCGATGATGACTGGGATCAGTTCACCGACTTTGCCGCCTACGATGCATTCACCCGCGCTTGGTTGGAGGAATGCCGCCGGCTGCTGCGCAAGGATGGCACGATTTGGGTGATCGGCGCCTACCACAACATCTTCCGCGTCGGCGCCATTTTGCAGGATCTGGGATTCTGGATCCTAAATGACGTGGTATGGCGAAAATCCAACCCGATGCCCAATTTCCGCGGCCGGCGCTTCACCAACGCGCATGAAACCATGATCTGGGCGGCGCGTGGCCAGGATAGCCGATACAAATTCAACTACCACGCCATGAAATCGCTGAATGACGACCTACAAATGCGCAGCGATTGGCTGCTGCCGCTGTGCACCGGGCCGGAGCGACTGCGTAACCAGCACGGGCTGAAACTGCACCCGACCCAGAAGCCGGAGGCGCTGCTGCACCGGGTGCTGCTCGCCTCCACAGCGCCGGATGACATCGTGCTGGACCCGTTTCTCGGCACCGGCACCACCGCGGCCGTCGCTAAGCGATTGGGCCGCCACTTCATCGGGATCGAGCGGCATCCCGCTTATGCGGAGGCCGCGATCGGCCGGGTTCGCGCCGAAAAGCCGCTGCCGCTCGCTGGGCTCGCGACCAGCCCGTCCCGTCGGGATGCGCCACGTATTCCATTCGGCAGCTTCGTTGAGTCGGGCGAGTTGACCGCCGGGACCGAGTTACGGGACCGGACGCGCAAAGTGCGGGCGACTGTCTCGGCGGATGGTTCCATCATCAGCGGTGCGCATCAGGGCTCGATCCACAAGGTGGGCGCCGCCGTGCAGAACGCGCCGTCCTGCAACGGATGGACGTTCTGGTATTTCGAAAAAGACGGTGCCTGGCTGCCGCTGGACTCGCTTCGGCAGCCAGCCTAACCACCGCTAGATCATCATTCCGGCCAAGTCGCCGGGCTGCTTCACCTCGATCTCGACGAAGGCAATCGGGTGGGATGAGCCGTTCATCACATCGTGCTTGATACCGGCCGCTCGCATGTAGGATTGGCCCTTGTCCAACGGCACGTCCGTCACCTCGGCGCCGTTATGGATGCGCAGCGTGCCTGCCACCAGCATCACGACGAAATAGGGCCAGCCATGCTCGTGCCAGCCGGTCACGGCGCCGGGTTCGAAATCCCATTGGGTAATACGAACCGTGCCATCATCCTGCTGCACGGTGGGAACGGCCGGGATGGTGCATTCAAATGCCATAAGGCGTGTCCTTCGTTCGATAAAACCTACTGGTCCGGGTAGCTATGCGTTTCCGCCGCACCACCTGGGTTCGTCACCGCACCCAGATGCGCCGGGCCGACCAACTGCGCATATTTCCAGATGGCGCCGCTGTTATAATCCGTTTTCCGCGGCTTCCATGCAGCCCGGCGTGCCGCGAGTTCGGTGTCGCTCAGCAGAACATCCATGGTGCCGGCCACTGCGTCGAGGACGATCTTGTCGCCATTCTGTAGCAACGCGATCGGGCCGCCCAACGCTGCCTCCGGCCCTACATGGCCGACGCAGAAGCCGCGTGTGGCGCCGGAAAAGCGGCCATCGGTGATCAACGCCACGTCCTCGCCCATGCCCTGGCCGTAGATGGCGCTGGTGGTGGACAGCATTTCCCGCATGCCAGGTCCGCCGCGAGGGCCTTCGTAGCGAATGACGATGACATCGCCGGTTTTGTAGGCGCGGGCTTGCACGGCGGCGAATGCGTCCTCCTCGCAATCGAAGCACAGGGCGGTGCCTTCGAACCGCTGCTTCGCCATGCCTGCCACTTTCACGATGGCGCCGTCCGGCGCCAGATTGCCGCGCAGCCCCACCACGCCGCCGGTCGGCGATATCGGGCGGGACACCGGGTAGATCACGTCCTGGTTGGTCGGGAACACCACGTCCTTCAAATTCTCCGCCATGGTCTTGCCGGTGACGGTGATGCAGTCACCGTTCAGCAAGCCGCCATCCAGCAGTCCCTTCAAAATCACGGGGATGCCGCCAATCTTGTGCACGTCGAACGCCACGTATTTCCCGCCGGGTTTAAGGTCGGCGATATAGGGCGTGCGACGAAAGATGTTCACCACGTCGTCCATGGTGAACTCGATCCCTGCCTCGTGCGCCATGGCGGGCAAGTGCAGCCCGGCATTCGTGCTGCCACCGGTTGCCGCCACCACGACGGCCGCATTTACGAACGCCTCACGCGTGCAGATGTCGCGCGGGCGCAGGCCGGATTCCAACAGCGCCATCACCGCCCGGCCGCTCTCCACCGCCCAACGGTCGCGATCCTCATACGGCGCCGGTGCACCAGCCGAACCCGGCAACGCCAGGCCGATCGCCTCACTCACCGTGGCCATGGTGTTCGCGGTGAACTGGCCACCGCACGCCCCTGCGGAGGGGCAGGCCACGCATTCCAACTCGTGCAGATCCTCGTCGGACATGGTGCCGGCGGCGTGGCGACCCACGGCCTCGAACACATCCACCACCGTCACGTCCTGCCCGCGGAAATTGCCCGGCAGGATCGAGCCGCCATACATGAAGACCGAAGGCACGTTCAGCCGCAGCATCGACATCATCATGCCCGGCAACGATTTGTCGCACCCGGCCAGGCCCACCAGCGCGTCGTAACAATGGCCGCGCACCGTTAACTCAACCGAGTCCGCAATGCACTCACGCGACACGAGGGAGGATTTCATGCCCTGGTGGCCCATCGCGATGCCATCGGTCACCGTAATGGTGGTGAACTCGCGCGGGGTGCCGCCCGCCTCGATCACACCCTTCTTCACCGACTGCGCCTGGCGTGACAGGGCGATGTTGCAGGGCGCGGCCTCGTTCCAGCAGGTGGCGACGCCGACGAAGGGTGCATTGATCGCATCCTCGTCCAGGCCCATGGCGTAATAGTAGGACCGATGCGGCGCTCGGCCCGGCCCCACGGTGACGTGGCGGGACGGCAGGCGGGATTTATCCCATTGTTTCGTTGGCACGATGGCGCGCTTCCTTTGGCAATACCGCGACCCTACGGACGGGCCGCTGGGTTGGCAAAGAACGCTTAGCCGCGGCGGTGCCGGTTATCGTCTTCACGCTCGCTGCTGACGGCGACGGTGCGCATCAGGGCCGGGTGAAGCACGTAGCTGTCCAACCGCTCCGGCCGCCCAACCAAGCCATGCAGCCGGTGCAGCAGGCCCCGGGCAAAGCTTTCGGACGGCAGCGCGGCGCACTCCGCCTCGCTGATGCTGTAGGCCAGCACGCGCCAATCCACGTCGGCGGCGAACCCGTCCGCGGCCACCCAGTCCAGCAGCTTGCGCGCACCGGCGGCACTCAGGAGATAGGCATCGGTGCCGGGTGCGTTCTCGTTCACGGGAAAACTGGCGAATGCCTCGATGAGCGGGATGGCCTCGAACCCGGCGGCGGCGGACACGCGTGCGGCTGGCCACCGCGGCTGCATGCCGCGGTTGATGAAGCAGACGTCGAACGCCGCCGGCAGCGAGAAAGCGCCCAGATGGGCAGGCAATCGCACCTGCGGCACGACGTCGTCCTCAATCACCATGCAATAGGACACGCCCCGCGCCAGCATCGTCTCCCACGCCGATACATGGCTGAGGAAGCAGCCCAACGTCCCACGCAGCACTTCATCCGATCCGACCAAGCGCCGTACCGCCGGTTCGGGCAGCATGCGGCCCTCGACGGCTGGCACTCGCCGAAGCGTCACCGGGCTGTCGGCAAATTCGCGGACGACATCGGCCCGGCGGTCGGCACTGCGGTCCAGGTTGATGTAGGCAATTTCGTACGGCGGCCCTGTTCCATCGGCTGGCGCACTCAGCCGAAGGTATAGGCGAACCAGGGCCAACTTGGCGGCGCTCTCCTCCGTCTGCTCGGCCAGCGCCAGATGGTGCTCGGCGGCAGGCCATTGCCGATGCTGCATCAGCAGGTCGCCCAATAGGCGGTGCACGTCCCGATTGCCGGGGCGGCGGCCGAGGATCGCTTCGGCACGCGCGATCAGCGCTGGCAGATCGGGCGAGTGGAAGGTGAACAGCGACCCGTAATGTGCCAGCCATTCCGCATCCGGGAAGGACTGGGCGGCACGGCGGAATGCCGGGTCAGCCTCCGAGTATCGGTAGTCGCAGGTGAGGTCAGCCTTCAACTCCAGTGCAATCCGCCAATCGTCCGGTGATTCCTGCAGCACCTGGCGCCACAGGGCGACCGCCTGCGTCGGCTGGCCAGCCTCGCGGGCCGCCAGCGCACGCCACTTCAGATCCCGCACGGTGTCTATTCGATGCGCTTCATCGCCGCGTCCAGCCGGGTCATGTCGGCGGTGAAGGCGGCGAGCCGCTCGCGGTTCTCCTCCACGACCTCCGGCTTGGCGCGGGCGATGAAGTCGGCTTGGCTGAGCTTGGTTTGCACCTTCTTCAGTTCGGCCTCGGCCTTCGCACGCTCTCTCGTCAACCGCACTCGCTCGGCCGCCAGGTCGATCAGACCCTCCAGCGGCAGCACGATGGTCGCCTCGTCCAGGCCCATCTGGGCGCTGTTTCGTGGCGGCTCGCCCGATAGCGGGCTGACTTCGCTAGCACGGGCCATGCGGCCGATCACTTCGGACCAGCGTCCTGCGCGGGCCATCGTCTCAGCCGTGGCATCCTTCAATAGCAACGGCGCGAGGATGGAGGGCGGCACGTTCATCTCGGACCGCACGGTGCGAACCTCGCCGATCAGGCGCACCACCCATTCCAGTTCGGCTCGCGCCTCGGCCGCGCCGGTGACGGGGGCGGCGTCCGGCCAGGGGGCGCGGATCAGCCCCTCCGCTTCGCCAAAGCCGAAATCCTGCCACAGCGTGGCGGATACGAACGGCATCACCGGGTGCAGCAACCGCAGCAGCATGCCCAGCACGTGCGCCGTGGCCGCCCGCAACTCCGCATCGTCGGCGAAGGACGGCTTGGCGAACTCCAGGAACCAGTCGCAGAACGTCTTCCAGGTGAAGCGGTAGCAGGCGGCGGCATAGTCGTCGAAGCGATACGCTTCCAACGCCGCTGTCGCCTCCGCCAGGGCAGTGTTCGCCGCATCCAGCATCCAGCGGGCGAGTGGGCCTTGCGCGGCGGCCGGATCGAACGCCGGATCGGGACGAACGGCGTTCATCTCGCACAGCCGGGCAGCGTTCCACAGCTTGGTGACGAAGCGGCGGTATTCCTCCACCCGCGCCGCACCCAGCTTCACGTCGCGGCCCGGGCCAGTCAGCGCGCAGATGGTGAAGCGCAGCGCGTCGGCGCCGAACTGGTCCACCATCGCCAGCGGGTCGATGACGTTGCCCTTCGACTTGCTCATCTTCTGGCCACGCTCGTCGCGCACCAGCCCGTGAATGTAGACGGTGCGGAACGGCACGTCGCCCATGAAGTGCAGGCCCATCATCATCATCCTGGCCACCCAGAAGAAGATGATATCGAACCCGGTGACCAGCACGTCGCCGGGGTAATAACGGGCAAGATCCGCCGTCTTCTCCGGCCAGCCCAGGGTGGAGAACGGCCATAGCGCGGAGGAGAACCAGGTGTCGAGCACGTCCTCGTCCTGGGTCAACGGCTCGTCGTGCCCGTAATGCGCCAGGGCTGCCGCCTTCGCATCATCCTCGGTATGGCCGACGAACACCTCGCCGTCCGGGCCATACCAGGCTGGAATGCGGTGGCCCCACCAAAGCTGGCGGCTGATGCACCAGGGTTGAATGTCGCGCATCCAAGCGAAGAACGTGTTCTCCCACTGCTTCGGCATGAACACGGTCTTGCCGGTCTCCACCGCCTCAATCGCGGGGGCGGCCAGCGTCTTGGCGTCAGCATACCATTGCGTGGTGAGCAACGGCTCGATCGGCACTTCCGAGCGATCGCCGTGTGGCACCTGATGAGTGTGCGGCTCCACCTTCACCAGCAGTTCCAGTCTCTCCAACTCCGCAACAATGGCCTTTCGGGCGGCGAAGCGATCCTGCCCGCCGAGCGTCCGTGTCCAGTCCGGGTCGGCGATGCCGGGCACCGCGGCCAGATTGATCTCTGACAGCGTCACCTTCGCCTCGCGATCCAGCACGGACGGCATCGGCAGATCGTGGCGGCGGCCGACGTTGAAGTCGTTGAAATCATGCGCCGGGGTGATCTTGACCGCTCCCGTGCCCTTTTCCGGATCGGAATATTCATCGGCCAGGATGGGTACGCGGCGCCCGGTCAGCGGCACGATGGCAAATTTTCCCAGCAGGGCGGCGTACCGCGCATCCGCCGGGTGAACCGCAATGGCCGTGTCGCCAAGCATCGTCTCCGGCCTGGTCGTGGCAACGGTGATCCACTCCTCCGTGCCCTCCACCGGGTAGCGGATGTGCCACAGGCTGCCCTTAATCTCCCGGCTTTCGACTTCCAGGTCCGAGATGGCGCTTTGGAACTTCGGATCCCAGTTCACCAGGCGGCGGTCGCGATAGATCAGGCCCTGGCGATACAGGGTGACGAACACCTCCCGCACCGCGTCCGACAGCCCGGCATCCATGGTGAAGCGCTCGCGCTCCCAATCCAAGGACGAGCCGAGGCGGCGGAGCTGCTGTGTGATGGTGCCGCCGGATTGCGCCTTCCACTCCCACACCTTGTCCACGAAGGCTGGGCGGCCGATCTCCTTGCGGGACACGCCCTCGGCTGCAAGTTGGCGCTCGACCACCATCTGCGCGGCGATGCCGGCGTGGTCGGTACCAGGTTGCCACAGCGCGTCCCGCCCCTGCATGCGGCGCCAGCGGATCAATATATCTTGGATGGTGTTGGTCAGCGCATGGCCAACATGCAGGCTGCCGGTGACGTTCGGCGGCGGGATCATGATGGTGTAGGGCTGCGCGTTGCTGCCGGGCTGGGCTGCGAAGGCTCCGGATCGCTCCCAGGCCTCGTACAGCTTGGTCTCGACGTCGGCAGGCGAAAATGACTTTTCCAACATGGTGTTGGTTCTAGCCGGTGCGCTCTGCGTGACAAGCCATAGCGGGCGCAATACACCTGTTACGGCGTCGCCGGGTTAGGCTGCCCTACAGCGCTGCCCGTCCGGCCACCCGCTCGATCTCCTGGCGAACAAGGCGTTCGACCAGCGGCGGAAGGTGGTTGTCCAGCCATTCCTTCAGCAGCGGCCGGACCTCTTCGCGCACGAGATCCTCGATGGTTGGGCCGCCGCGATGCACCTGGGTGGTGCGTTCCTGCGACAGGCTGCGCAACAGCGACCCGACCGCCGCAGACGCGGCAGCGGAACTGGCAGCGCCCATCAGGCCATTCGGCGCAGGCTCATCCAGGGGCAGTGGCACGGCTTCTGCCACCGGCACGGCAACCGGCATGGGCGCGTCCACCGGCTCCGGCGGGATAACGCCAAGCTCCTTCTGCACCACGGCGAGCGAGGGAGGCGGCTCCGGCGCGGGCGGTTCACCCACCAGCATCGCCTCGTCCAGCACGAGCACGCCGTCATCCGGTTCGTCTTCGTGCGGCAATTCGACCGGCTTCGGAAACACTGGCGTTTCGTGCTGGTCCGGCGCGGCAACGGCGGCGGGGGTCTCGTCTTCGTTCAAGATCCGCCGGATGGAGGCAAGGATGTCCTCCATCGAGGGATCGGCGCCGGGTTCTCCTCCCTCCCCGCCCGGGAGCGCCGGTGTGCCGCTCACAACATCACCGGCCCGGCTGGCTGAGCGCGTAATCGCCTGTGCCGAACAGACGGTCATGCACAGCCTTGTAGTAGGCGGTGTCGTCATACAGCGGGACGTTCAGGTTCAGGTCCCGCGCGGTCAACCGGCCGAGCGCGGCGGCGACGTTGTAGGAAGACGTCACCAGGCTCGCCAGGTTTTGCACCAGCGTCACGCGGGATTGCAGCAGCGCCTGCTCGGCATTCAGCACGTCCAGCGTGGTCCGGCTACCGACGATGGCCTCTCGCTGCGTGCCTTCCAACGCGATCTCGTTCGCGCGAATGGCGGAACGCGTGCTCTCGATCGTGGAGCGAGCGGCCACCAGCGTCTCCCACGAGGAGAGTGCCGACTGGATGACCTGGCGGCGGGTGTCGTCGACCGTCTTGCGCGATTGCTGCTCGGTCTGCCGGGCCTGGCGCACGCCGGAGTATTCAGCGCCGCCCTGATAGATGGGCACGCTGAGGTTCAGCAGCGCCTGCGCACCAATCGTGCGGCTGTTATTGAACGTCGTGTTGTCCTGGCGGAAGGCCGAGGCCTGGGCGCTCAATGTCGGCAATATGGCCGAATACGCGACGTCGACGGCGTCTTTGGACGCTGCAGCATCGAACATCGTGTAGATCAGGGTCGGGTTGTTGGCAGCGGCGATGCGCGACGCCTCGGCCGCGGTCTTAATCGGCAGGGCCAGCGGCTGCGGCACGACCAGGTTGCTCGGCAAGAAGCCGACGTCGCGCTGGAAGGCGGCCCGGGCGGTCTGCACGTTGCCTTCCGCCGTCTGCCGCGTGGCGCGGGCGCCAGCCAGCGCCGCCTCCGCCTGGGCGACATCGGTACGGGTGATTTCACCCACGCGGAACCGGTCGTTGGTCGCCTGGAGCTGGCGGTTCAGCACCTGCTCGTTATTCAGGTCCAGCTGAAGCAGTTGCTCGGTCTGGATGACGTTGACGTAGTCGGTGATGACGTTGGTGAAGACCAACTGCTCGGTCGCGATCAAGCGACCGCGCTGGCTCAGCACCCGGTTTTCGGCAGAATGCGTCTGCGCTTCCGTCTTGCCTCCATTATAGATCGGCTGGCTGAGCGTTGCTTGACCCGACAGCGACTCGCGCGCCGTCTGAACTTTTGGCCCGGATTGCTGCAACGTGCCGGCGCCGCCGCCGTAGGAGGCACTTACCACGATTTGCGGCCGCCACCCGGACAATGCCTGGGGCACGCCTTCATCCACGGCCCGCAGCGCCGCGCGCGCAGCCAGCAGGGTGGGGTTGGTGCTATAGGCCGCCGCCAACGCTTCCTGGAGGGTGTGTGGCTGGGTCTGTGCCGACGCGGCAGTGGCAAACCACGCCATACCCAAGCCGAAAACCGTCGCTATCCGCTTTTGCATTCGCAGTATCCCAAAGCCCGTCGGGGCCAATCTGCCATAGCGTAGGTTCAACCGCCAAGACATCCGCGCCACGCCGGGCATATACACCCGGGTGGTGTGGCTGCCGCGCCGCTAGAAGACGAAAGCTGGCGCCGGCCGCAGGCTCGGCAACATCGGCGTCGTGCAGTCATACATCTCGCGGAACCGCAGCGTCGTGGCCCCGGGCACAGGCTCGCCCAGCACGATTCGGCCGCCCGAACTCCCGGTCGCGGCAAGCACGCCGACGAGCCGGCCACCGGGCGACAATTGCATCGCATACACGTCCGGCACCTTGGTCACTGCGCCTTCGATAATAATGGCGTCCCATGGACCGTCATTGGGCAGGCCTGCGGCCAGGCGTCCTTGCACCAGACGCACCGCCGGCGCGATGCGCGGCAGCGTGGTCAGAGCGATCGCCATCAAGGCGTCGTCTTCCTCCAGCGCCGTCACATGCGCCTCGCAGGCGGCGGCGACGGCGGCGCCGTAGCCGGTACCGGCACCTACGATCAGAACCTTGTCCCCTGCCCGTAGCCGGGCAAGCTGCACCAGGCGCGCGATCACCAGCGGCTCGATCAGCACGCGGCCGCGGCCAAGCGGCAGATCCTCGTCCACGTAGGCCATCTCGGCTAGGCTGGGCGGGGCAAACTGCTCCCGCGGGAGGCTGCGCATGGCGTCCAGCACCCGCGGGTCGGTGACCCGGTTGGGGCGCACCTGGCAATCCACCATGTTGTTGCGGGCGGCAGTGAAGTCTGTCTGAAGCTGGTCCATGGAGCGTCCGGAATTCACCGCCCGGTTATAGGGTGCAGCCGGTCGCTCCGGCAACTGCGCCGGTTACCCGCGCCAAACCGCCTGCAACCCGGCCTCGATCGCGTCCACGTCGGCGGTCCCGTTGTAGCCGTGGAAGCTGAACCGGATGCGGCCGCGACCATTCCAGGCAAACACGCCCCGCTCCTGCAAGCGAGTTACGACCTCCGCCGCCTGAGGTCCCTCGATGCAGACGCTGGCGCCGTGCTCGGCCGGGTTGGGCGGGGTGGTGCTGGCGATGCCCTGCCGGGCGAGCCGGGCCAGCAGGTCCGTCGTCAGCCCCTGCACAGGCGCCTGGACGTCGCCGGGGGCGAAGCCGGCCAGGTAGCCGAGTGCCGAGGCCAGCACATAGACCGAGGCGTGCGAGGGATTGCCGCGGGTAAACCGCATCGCATCCGGCCGCAAAGCGGGGCGGCTGGCGTAGTCTGGCCTGTCGCCCGTGGCGATGGAGTGCCATCCCGCAGTGTTGGGCCGCCAGGCAGGGTGACGCTGGCGGTTCCAATAGGCAATGGCCGTCCCGGTCATGCCCAGCGCCCATTTATAGGTGGCGGCGAAGGCGAAATCTGCCGGCCCGGCCTCGATCGGCAGGTAACCCGCAGCCTGGGTATGGTCCACCACCAGCATTGCCCCCACCGCATCGGTTGCCCGGCGCAACCCCGCCAGGTCGTGCCGTGCGCCGTTGAGGTAGGAAACGTGGCTGACGGCGAGCAGCCGGGTGCGATCGTCCAACTGCCGGGCCAGGCTTTGCAGCTCACGCATCTTGACGAAGCGGATCTCCACGTTCGGCGGCAGCGCGAACTGAAGCGGGGCCACCAGGGAGGGGTATTCGTCGGGATCGAGGCAGACATTGTCGCCGTCCTGCCAATCGAGGCTTTCCACCAGCATGGACATGCCCTCCGCCACGCTGGATACGAAGCCGATCGTGTCCTGGGTGACGCTAAACAGGCTGGCGCTGAGGTGGCGTGCCCGGTCGACCTCCGCCTCCTGCGCGACGCGGCCACGGGGGGCGTTGCTTTTGTCGACGGCATATTGCTCGAATGCGGCTGCGTGCCGGCGTAGAAAAGCGGCTTCTCCCCCGGCGCACACATGCGCCACGCCCAAGGGAATTCGGAAGGCGGCGGGATCAAACAAGGGCGACCGGGTCATCGGCTGGCATCCTCGCGCAGTGTTTTGACAGCGTGTATCCGCTCTTTAAGCGCTGGGCGGCCGCTTTGCAGCCATCAGGTTTTGCATCATGGCAAAATCGGCCTGGTTCGATCGGCCCATTTGCCGGAGCAATGCGATACGCTCCGCCACCCATTTCTCCGGCTGGGTGGCGTGCCGCACTGCTTGGTCGAGCGCTTCGAGTGCCTCTCGATAACGTTGTGTCTTCTGCAACACGCACGACATCTCGTGCCAAACGCGATCGGCACCTGATTCGATGGCGAGGTACTCGCGATATAGGGCGGCCGATCGATCCCACTGCCCCGTGTCCCGGGCCGCCTGCGCCTCCAACAGGATCGTCCACCGGTCTCGCACGAATATCGCAGACAGTGAACGACCGGCCCCACCGTCACTGGCTGACAAACCTAGACTGAATACGCCCATCCGCTCCATTTCCGCCGCAGCCTCGCTCGGCCCGGCGTCACGCAACGCGAGGGCGTCGCTTTTGCGATAAGCAGCGATTGCACCGCCCCGGGCGCCGCTCAGCTTCAGCAAATGGCCTAGCTGCAAATAACTATCGGCGGCGGTGTCATCCAGGCTGATCGCGCGAAGATAGGCCGCCTCCGCGTCCGGGTAGTTGCCAGCCTCCTTCAGCGTGTTGCCAAGCTGCACCCAGATGGCGCCATCCATCGGATAGACGTCGAGATGCGCACGGTACAACCGGGCTGCAGCAAACCATTGCTGCGCAAGCCGGGCCTGGTCGCCGGCTGTCCGATCCGTCGAGTTGCCAGACGTCCCGCCTGGCATGGCCATTTCCGTCAACCGCGCGAGTTCCACCGCAGCGTCATCACTGGGGCGGATCGCTGCGCTGCGCTGCAGGGCCTCACGCGCTTCGTCCAATCGTCCATTCAACCGGAGGATACGACCAAGCTGAAGCTGGGCGTCCGGGTCCTGTGGATCTCCAGCGACCGCATGGCGATAGGACGCTTCGGCAGCGGTGATATCACCGGCTTCTTTATACGCATGGCCAAGCTGGACCCATATCGGCCACATCTGCGGTCGCGACTGCAGGTAGCGTTGATAATGGACAACCGCCCCGCGCCAATTCTTGGCATCGCGTGCGGCGTCTGCCGCAATTCGGTACGTCCGGACACGCTTGCGCGTGAGCCCGATGGCGTAGAGCAAGGGTGCCAACCTGCTATGACTATGCGGCATCGGTCTGCGACTTCCGACCCATCACCAGATGCCCAAGATCGTCTAGAATCGTCTCGACCGAGCGCGTCCGGTTGTAGTGCTGGGCGCGGCTCAAGCCCTGCCCCGACAATGTGTCCCGCAGCGGCTCATCAGTCGCGAGTTCGTACATCGACGCGGCTATAGCCTGCACGTCATATGGATCGGCGAGCAGTGCGGCGCCCCCAGCGATTTCTGCGATGCCCGCACGATCGGACGCGAGCGTGGGACAGCCACAGGCCATCGCCTCCAGCACAGGCAGCCCGAAGCCTTCATAAACGCTCAAATACACGGAAAACAGGGCACCCGAGTAAAGGCTTGCCAGGCCGTCATCGGCGCAGTCGGTCAGGATTTTGGTATACGGCTCTAGGCCGATGGAAGATCGATAGGCCAGGACTGGGTCGACGTCCCAGCCGTGCTTGCCCACGATGACCAATTCTGGGCAGTTTGAAAGGCGTCTCCTAAGGTGGTCATAGGCTTGCAAAATCCGAATTGGGTTTTTGCGGAGTTCGATCGTCCCGACCACCAAAATGTAGCGTTTGAAAGTGAGACCCAGCGGCTCCAAAGTGGCATGTGCCAACTTTCCCGGGCTTGGTCCCAAGGCAGTCTTACTCGCCATGCGCGCCGTGATGACGCGAGCGCCCTGAATACCCGCGTGATTGATGAGGTCGTTGCGCGTTGCCTCGGACACGGCGTAAATCCGCGCGGCGGAGTGGAACACCCCGAGGTTTTGTTGAAAATTGAACTGAGCGTCAGTGGAAAAGTATTGTGGCAATAAATCAGCCGCAAGGTCGTAGGCCCAGGCTACGTTCACCATGTTGGGCAGTATCTGAGGCATGAAGTGGTTGGTGAAATAGACCGTCGCGCCCGCTGCCCGAAGGGATGCCGACAGCGCGCGTGTCGCGAGCTGGAATTCCATATCACGCCGGGCACGCCGGGCGTTTCGCACCGCGTCTGCGCCCGCGCCGGACAGCATGGGATAGATATTCTGTGCCGTGTAGGCGACTTCGACCGTGATTGCCCCAGACTGACTCTGGAAGAACTCCAACGGTATGAAGCCCGCGCCGTCGGTCCACCGCTCCGCCTCGGCAGTGGTGGTGAAGCCCGAGCCGAGCCTACGATCGCTCCCAGCAATCCGGACGTCATCGTCAATCGTTATCGCGCGGATGAGAATCCCGCGTCGCTGGATGTATCCCCGGCTGTCATGTATCGGCGCGGTCCGGCTCAAGATGGCGAAGGCGCGCCTCGGCACTGCGCCATGATAGCGGGCGACTCCATCCGCCAGCTCGGCGGGCACAATCGCACCGTCAACGAAGAAGCGTATGTTGGGGTCGGTTACCGCAGGCCATGTCTCGGGCGCCTCACAGGCCTTCGCAACAGCGGCATAGATGACGGGTGGCTTCCAGTTGAGGCCTGCAAGCGCCTCCGGACGAGCCTGCCCCCGCCGCGGATCGCAGACGAGCGTCACAACAAGATCGGGTTGCAGCAGTTTGGCAGCGTTGAGAAAACCGCAGGCGACGTGATGAACTTCTTCAAGGATGTCTTGCTGGAAACAGCCGCCGTCAAATGCGATGTGCATGGACACTCAACGGTTCCTCGAGCAACTCCTGCAGAGCGGCGTTCCATTTGGCCATCGTCCGATACTCGGCAAAATCGGCCGCACGCGCAGTTTGCCGGCGGATCAAATCATACCGAAAATCACGATCCTGCTGCGTGATGATGATGCGCGCGGCCATTTCCTCCGGGTCCGCATCATGCACCAGCAACGCCGCGGGCCCGCATGTCTCCGTCACCGCGGTGGAGGCGAGGGCGACCACCGGACATCCCGCCGAGAACGCCTCCACGAGGGGCACCATAAATCCCTCATGTTCGCTTGCCGAGACGAATGCGTCGGCTGAGGCAAGTGATGTCCGCAGGGCCTCGACTGGCTGGTTCAAGGCAAAGGTCACCTCGTGCTCCACCCCAACATCTTCGGCGAGCCGACGCAGGCCGATGACGAAGTCGCGGTTCCAGACCTTCCCGTGCAGCCGCAGTCGTACCTGCCGTTTGAACAAATGCTTGATCGCCGCAGTCACCCGAATCAGGGTGTCCAAGCGCTTGTTTGGAACGTAGCGGCCGATGAAGACAAGGCTTATCTCACCCGCGATCCGTCGCCGCAGGAACGCGTTGTTCTCCGACTTTCCACTGGCAAAAAACGCGTCATTGTAGAACACAGGAATAATCTCGGGAGCGGGATAGCCGAGCGCGGTAAGCTCGTGCGCATTGAATGCGGAGTCGGCGATAACGGCCGAAAAGCAATCCTTCATGGTGCCAAGAAAGTCCCGGCCGACATCGCAATGCTTTGCAAGCTCATACTGCCCGACAGAGCGAAAGAATCGGCCTGGCGTGATATTGTGATAGACCATGATCTTGCGGCACGGCAGTTCCATCATGCCGGCAGCATTTCGATCGGCGAACGAGTAGTGGAAGAACACGAGGTCGCCGGCGGTCGGCTTCAGCAGGACCAGGTCGCTGAAGCCCATGGTCGATTGCGGTGCGCGGACAACCGCCTCATCATCACAGACCAGATGCGATGACAGCCCGCGGCGCAGCATGGCCCGATGCAGGGCGGTCAGAGAATAGCCGATGGCATCGTGGCGCGTGATTGCGGCGGAATAGTGAAAGATACGAGCCATTAGGGCGTGAAAGTTTTCTCATCAGGATCACCAGGGGTCTTCATGTCCTGGGAATGGATCTGGATGGTCTCGTCCAACAAGGACCGGCCCATTTCCATCATCCGTCCAAACTCCTGCAACATAGAATTTGCCGCCACCCGCTGCTGGTCAACGATTGCGTCGATATCGATAATTGGCTGGCTTTGAAGCTGGACCATATCCTGCATCAGCGCATCGATCCGCCCGGCCAATTTTGCGACGTTGCGCTCAATGCGTTCCATAGCGCCGATCAGCACAGCTTCCCGGCTGACTTGCTGGCGTTGGATCTCCTCAATCGCGACCGCCATATTGTCGATCGCGAGCCTCAGACTACGTGGGTCGTCCGGCGGCAGGTTTGGTTGAGCGCTGGAAGCCGGAATTTCCCTGGCCTCTTGACTGGTGCTTTGTTCGCGCCGGTAACGCAGAATGAGTTGCTGGGCAGCCGCTGCAATGCTGTCGTCATCCATGCTCATCGAATTCGAATTATCCATGAATGCTCGTCCACGATCAAAAGCCTCCCCCGAGCAATGACTTTGCTATGCAATAGGCGTGACGGTGCGTCAACTTGACGATGATACCACCTGGGTATCCGACAGTATCGGTGGGTCTTGGCGCCTTCTACTCGGGCCGTGTATTACCATCGTGGCGCGAGGTACCCGACGATACCTGCTACTGCGGCGGCCTGGGCCGTGGGTTGGCAGACGTGGCCGTAGGGCTGTCTGCATCTGGCTAAACCCAGACAACTCGGTTATAGGACGCGCCGGGGCTGCAAACGGCGGAAATTCGCGGTTTTCTCCCTGAGTGTAGCACCGTTGGTCCGGTGGCAGAGTGGTGATGTAGCGGACTGCAAATCCGCAGCACTCCGTCGGAAGGCTAAACGATAACAGTGACTTAGATACGACATCGTGGAAGATGGGACAAATGTGGGACAGTGAGCGGTCAAATGACCACGGTTTTGGCGGTATCCCCGTCACTCACGACCGTCCCATGCTCAGCCAGAGCATCCTCAAGAGGCCTTGGGGACTGACAACATGGCGACGATCACGAAGCGGAAGAACGGCA
The DNA here is from genome assembly GCF_009765685.1 of Acidisphaera sp. L21. Lineage (GTDB taxonomy): Bacteria > Pseudomonadota > Alphaproteobacteria > Acetobacterales > Acetobacteraceae > LMUY01. The sequence goes on from NZ_LMUY01000070.1 coordinate 78,994, forward strand.
GCGGCGAGTTCTCCTACCAGGTAAAGGTCCGGCAGGACGGCAAGCCGACCGCCACACGCACTTTCACCAAGCTCGCGCCAGGCAAGGCGTGGGGCGCTGCGACGGAAGCGGCGATGCGCGACGGCACCTACGCCGTCGGTAGCGGGCGAACCCTGGCTGCGGCCATCGACACCTATACAGCGGTGAAGCTGCCGGGGATGAAAGACGCCCGGATGAAGGCGGTTCACCTGGCTTGGTGGCGCGGCCGGCTGGGCAAGACCCGGCTACGCGACTTGAACCGACATCGGGTCGCGCTCGCACTCGATGATCTGGCAACCGAGCCACGGGCACCGAAGAAAGAGAACGGCGCCCCCCTCCCCCGCGCGGGCGCGACCGTCAACCGATACAAAGCGAACCTATCCGCGGTCCTGAGCTTCGCCGTCGCCAATGACTGGCTGACGGCTAACCCTGTGCGCGGCATGGAGAACCGCCTTGAGAGCAAAGGGCGGGAGCGGTTCCTGACACCCGACGAACGGGCGCGGCTACTTGCCGAGGCGAAGGCCAGCCTGAGTGCAGACCTCTATCTTGCTGTCGCCGTGAGTTTGTCGACAGGCGGCCGGCAGGGTGAGGTTCTTGGGCTGCGCTGGCCACATGTGGATTTGATCAAAGGTGTGGTCACCTTCATGGACACCAAGAACGGCAGCAATAGGAGCGTGCCCCTGGTGCCCGCTGTGGTGGAGTTGTTGCGGGAGCGCCGTCGCGTCGTGCGGCTGGACACTGACCTGGTGTTTCCGGGAAAGAAAAACCCCAAAGAGCCGATTGACCTCCGCGTGGGCTTCCGGGCCGCGTGCGCCCGTGCAGCGATCACCGGGTTCCGTTGGCATGACCAACGCCATTCCGCCGCGAGCGCCATGGCGGACATGGGGGCGTCGCTCTTGGACATCGGGACCGTGCTTGGTCATCGATCGCAACAGACCACCAAGCGCTACGCCCACCTGACCGATAGCCGGCTCCGGGACCTGGTCGAGCGGGCAGCAGCACAGCACCGGGTGTCCTGACCGATGGGACGGCAGCGAAAGACTGAGCAAGCCCCCCGGTTCCTGACTATCGCCGGGGGCAATTTGAGCGACGGTGGCGCTACGCAGCAGCAGGCTTTAATCCGGCTTTGGACTGCCATCCAGAGCAACAATGCCGTCGGGACAGACGGCAAGAAAAAGCCTGGCAGGAAGATGGCCTGGCGCCCGATTAGGTCAGCGATATACCTGGCTTTGAGACTGCCCCTTGGAGACGGGCCCGCCAGTTCCCGCAGAATGGGTGTCCGCGGTAGTCCTATCGTTCCACAGCGAGAGCGACGAGCCGTAGCCGCATTGCAGGAGACAATGAAATTCGAGGCCATGAAGGCGGACGGCAGAGCGCTATCAGGGTCATGCGACCTGACCCCAGATAATGCCACTCGGATCATTGAGCAGGCGCGGGCGCTGTTGGCAGACGATGAGACGCAGCCTGTTCAGCGGTGCATTAAATTCAGGTCATAGCTGCGAACCCTGATTAATAGGGTGTCCACCGAAAGGATGGACACCAATGAACCTACAAACCGCAGACACGCACCAGCCAACCCGCCAGCGAGACTGGCAGGGTATAAATTCAATCGCTGAACAGTCGGGGGGTGCGTTTACGCCGGCTGCCGTGCGCGCCTACGCCAACCGGGCGAAGCCGCATTACGACAGCGATGGCAGCTGGGTCGCGGGCAACGGCCTAGCCCCGCACATCTGCCAGCCCGGCGGCAAGGGCGGCAAGCTTCTAATCGACAAGCACGGCTGGAATGAATGGCTTGAAGGATGGCGGCTGAGCGAGGCCGCGCCGGCTCGAAGCCCTGCACCCGACGCGCGCGCAGCAGTGCGGGTGCCAGTGACCGCTCCCCGGCAGAGCCGTAAGACCCGGCGCGCCGCGTAACCCCCACGCGTTTGCGACGGAGGGTCGCCAGAACCTCCGTCGCCGCGATAACCGCCAACACTTGGAGCCGGCATAATGCCAGATACCACAGTCTCGCCCTTTTGGGCGACAGGATTAGCGTCGTGGATCGAGGCGCGAGACGACATCCGCGCGGGGCTACAGTTGGTGCTCGACGGAGTTGGCCCCACTACCGTAGTGGCGCTCCGCGCTCATGGTGGTGCGGATCGAGATCATGGCTTCTACCTCGACGCAGATACTATTGACGCGACAACCGAGTGGGCCATCGGCAAAAGTCGAAGCGAGTGCAACCTATATTTCCAACTCAATCAACCTAAAGGCCGCCTCAAAAAGAAAGCCGGGAAGCAGGACATCGCTGCAATTCGGGCCGGTGCGTTTGTTGACTACGACGCGAAGGCAGGGCGCTCGCTCGATCACATGCAGGCATCGCTTCTACGTCTTCCGCTACGCCCCTCAATAGTCATCGCAAGCGGCGGGGGCTTTCAACCGATCTGGCTGTTTCCTGCTCCGATGCCGGCCACCGACGAACTGGTGCGTCGTGTAGAGGCTTTGACGGAACAGATGATACGCTCTGCGGAGAAAGCTTGCGGTGGCAAGCTCGACAATGTTTTCAACATTGACCGCATCCTGCGACTGCCGTTCTCCACTAATTTTCCCGGCAAAACGAAAATAGCGGAGGGGCGCACAGTATGTCTCTCCGGCATTTTGCACATGGCGGTGGCACCATGATGAAATACCCGCTCGATGATATAGAGCAGGCGGTCATTGGCGTAGCCGCCGGCGCGCCGGCAGATAGTTCTACACTCCGGTCAGCGGCAAGCCAACCGGGGAAGCCGAGCGCCTTGTCGAGCGGCAAAATGTCGCCCGCCCTAGCGAACAAATCACTACCAGACCTAACTGCCGCCGCCCGAGCCGGAGGGCGGGCGCGCTTTGATTTTAGCAAGCTTACTAGCGACCAACAGAACAACCTGCTTGCAGCACTGTTTCATTGGCCTGGCATTTCAGCTCTTGCGGACGCAGACCGGGATTTATGGCGCAACCTCGTCTTTTCAGGAGCCCATGCCGGATACTTAGGAGCTACCAACGCCTATACTATAGCCCTCGCATGGTCCATGAGCGGCACCAAGTTCGTAAGCGAAGCCGACTTCGCTTCGGACTGGAATTCGTTTGGCCCTGCCAAGGGGATCACAGTTGGAACCGTGATAAAGACCGCGATCAGCACCGGGTTCGACCTGGGGCCGTATTTAACCGCTCAGCAAATTAGCGCTGCTACCGGGGGGACCGGACCAACGGCGGCCAGGCCAGCTAGCGCTAGCGCTAGCTCGATCGCGGTCGCCACTACCGTAGTGATGCCGCCAGCCTGGAACACCTTGCCAACCATTATGAACGAAGGTGTCGCGGGGGCGCTACTGAATAGGTTTGTTGGTTTCGCCCGGGACTTCGGATCGGGGCCTTCCTATTTTCGGCGTGCCCCGGACGGATCGCCGCATCCGATGACGCGGACGGATGGAGCTGACCTGCTGGCACCTTACCGGGTGAAGGTGGGGTCAGGTGACACCGCGAAGTTGGTGCCAGCTTGGAATTACTGGTCGAACTGGGATGGCCGGTATACCGTGGACGTGGTAGCCTATGACCCAGAAAATAAGCTCCACGCACGGGGGCAAGTGGTCGAGAATACCTGGCGCGGCTTTGCTATTATGGCTAGGCCTGGGAACTGGCCGCTCATTGAGCAGCACCTGCATGACGTGCTTTGCCGTGGAAATGCAGCACATTACAACTACTTGGTTCGTTGGTTGGCTTCCATAGTTCAACGCCCGGGGACGTCACCCCAAGTCGTTGTAGTTGCGCGGTCCATAAAAGAAGGCACCGGCAAGTCTACAGCGGCAGGCTTACTCTTGCGCATGTTTGGCCGGCACGGACACTCAGCAACCACGATCGATGAAATCATCGGCGAGTTCAACGGCGTCCTCCAAGACAAAAGCTTCGTTTCACTTGACGAGGCAGCTTTCCCAGGGGACCACAAAGCCGCCGCCCGGTTTCGGGCCGCGGTCACCAGCAACACGATTGCGATCAACCGCAAAGGAAAAGATCGGTTCGTTGTTTCTAACTCAGTTGCTTACTTCATCACCAGCAATTCTCAGTGGGTCGTCCCGGCTGGCGCTGACGCGCGCCGCTTCTTTGTGTTGGATGTGACGGAGCTACGCGACCGGGCCTACTTCGACGCGCTGTATGCGGAGATCGAAGGCGGCGGGATAGAGGCATTCCTGCATGCGCTGCTTTCGCTAGACCTGAGCGCCTTCAACGTTCGCGACGTTCCAGTCACCAAGGGACTGCAACAGCAGCAGCGGCTATCAGCCGACGACATCACGCGTTGGATTGAAGACGCTGTTGCCGGCCGTGTGCTTGTCGTTGGTATGAACGGGGGCGGTTTTGGTCAAACCATCTCGGGGCCGGCTCTACACACGGCGTTCCTGGAATGGGCGAAAGCGCAGAACGTCCGGAAGCCTGCCGGCGCGAGCGTTTTTGGGCGCGCGCTGGCGACACTTGGATGCGTGCGCGGCAGCGGCAACAACCCGCCCATGTGGACGGTCCCGGACGGTCTCACCCTACTACAAGCGTCGCATGCTCGCGCCGGCATCCGGCAGATCACGCCATGAGCCTCGCAGGGGAGGACGGGAAGATGAGGGGAGCGGCACTGCCAGCGTCTTCCCCCGATGAAAATCTAGGTATCACTGGTGTTTTCACTCTTATTTTCATTTAGGGGAAGATAGGAAGATAAATATAATAAACCACAGCAGCAGCAGCAGCAGCACGGCAAACCTGCCGCTGATCTTCCCCTTCCCCTCATGCGCAAAAACTGCAGAAGACAGCCATTTTTCCCGGGGAAGATGCATCTTCCCCTTTTCCAAGGCACCGAGTGTTGGCGGGGGGCCTTACCGTCGGGCCGGCATGCTGCGGGGTTCACTACCGTAGTGCCTGCCAAATCAACGCCAGCCCGAAAGCTCTGCACGCATATCCACCCCCGACGTCTACGATAAGGAACTGCTCAATGACCGCCTTCGATATGAATTCGATCCGCCAGCAGCTTAACGGTGTTCCGCCCGGCGAGTGGAAACGGATCCGCCAAATACCGAAGACCTACGCCCGCTTGGTTCGCATTCCGGAGAAAGTGCTACCGGGCTTTTTGTTCGGGCCCGCAGACGGTGCGCTCGTCCTACAGGTTGACGCCAAGACGGACGCCTTCAACGCGCTGCTGCTGCTACCGAACGGAAGCGCCTTTGTGCTGCACCAAAAAGCGGAAAAGCGTGGATGGCGTGGATGGCGTGGCCCTATCATGGAATGGGAGGGCGACGACCCAGAGTTCCCGATGCTCAATCTGGGCGTGTTCCCGAAAATGCCACGCATAGGCGGCAAGTTCGAGTGGGCCATGTGGCCACGCGAGATGCAGGAGCGCTTTCTCGCGGATTGGAGCGCCCGCCGCGACAAGGAACAGAACGCCGAGCAAGTGCACCCGCGACCAGGGCCAACGCTGGCGCAGGCGGGCTGGCCAGTCATGCGTGCTCACAGCCTGGGCGATCTTGTCGAGGGCATGGCGTGGGCGCTCGTGGTGGAGTTGATAGACGAGCCCCGCAGCGTCAGCCGCATACAAGACACACTCACGCTGCTGGTGAAGGCGTGTATCGAATATCAGGCCGTCTTCGGAAACACACCGGCTGCCCCAGAAAGCATCGTGCAGTCCTTCTTGAAGACGATCGAATGCGGCGCGTTGATCTCGGGCATCGTGATGAAGATGCTGGACGAGATGGGCGCCCTGATCGTCTCATCGGTTGCGGAACTGACACTGCAACCACCTTTGGATGCCACGCCCGAGCAGCAAAAAGATTTCCGCGCTACAGCGTCACGATACATGTTCCGCAATCCGGACCTCCTGCACCTCGAAGACGCCCTCGTGCAGGCAGAGGACGAGCCGGGCAGCGGCGATGGCGCGATCATGGAGGCCGTGCGGAACCTCTTGGGTCGTGAGGGGCTGCCGAAAGGGACGGTGCAGACGGCGCTTGACGTGTGGGCTGGCCAAGCCCGGTGCGTCATCGTCGGGGTTGTGTAGTCGGTCCTCTAAGGATCCGAGCTTTAATAACCGCTTCAACATCGCTTCCGGCGTGGCGCGATGGTGTAGTTCCATTCGCCATGAAAGTTGGACGGCGTGATATTTAGTGTGGCCATATCGGCATCAGAAACTTTGACACCTTTTTCATAGTCGTTCTCATCGAGGCGACACTGGACGGTGAGCCCCGTCGTGGTCCTGGTGTTGGCGATCAACTGAATGATCACTTCGTGTGTGATCAGAGGTTTGCCCCGCCAGTTCTGCGTGATGAATGCAAACAGGCGATGCTCGATGCGGTTCCATTTGCTGGTGCCGGGCGGTAGATGTGCCACGGTAATGGACAACCTCGTTTGGTCTGCAAGTTTTTGCAGTTCGCTTTTCCAAAGGCGTACGCGGGCACCGTTGCTACCTCCGCAGTCAGCCGTGATCAGGATCTGACGAGCCCTCTTGTAACGTGCCTGTCCAAGTTCGAACCACCAGCGGCGGATACTTTCGACGGCGAATGCTGCCGTGTCACTTGTAACGCCGAGATTGATCCAGCCGGTATTGGCGGCAATGTCATACACGCCATAGGGCGACACCTTGCCAAGTTCTGGAATAGCGAAATCATGCACCCGCACCGGCTCCGGTTGCCCCCGAGGGCGCAACTCACGCCCGTTATTCTTGAAGTCTCCGACAAGCTCCTTCTTTTTCGTGTCGACGGATATGGCAGGTTGTCCCGCTGCCTGGAAAGCGTTGACGAGCATATTGATGTGCTCGAATTGTGCATTGCGATCCGGGTGGCTCATGCCCTCGCTGGTTTTGCGGTTGGCTTGCAGGCTGAAACCCAGGCGCCGCAGCAAACGTCCAACCAGCTTTTGACTTGCGGTGAAGCCCTGTTCCGATAAGGCCGCGGCGAGGTGTCGCTGACTCTTGCTCACCCATAGGAGGGCCGCCTCCGGATCGCCGCGGATCGCTGACTCCACCAGCTTGGACAAAGCGTCGAGTAGCCCAGGCTCTGTGTCCACCTTCTGCTTGCGTCCACCACCAGGGCGACGGACCCGATCAGAGGGCGGGTTCTCCTCACGCCGGAGTTCAGCCAAGCCACGCCCGATCGTACTGCGCGCTACGCCAGTGGCAGTGGACACCGCACTCACCCCACCCAGACCTGCCAGACGAGCCTCGGTTGCAGCAAAAAGCCGACGAGCTCGCTCATTGAGAAAAGGGGCAAGCGCCTCGAAACGGGCTTTGATTGCAAGAGTGTCGATCACATTCTCAGGCTAGTACACCTTGCAACCCGATTCCTAGCCCCCGATTCGTTTATTCTGGCCCGGGCCCTAAGTCACATAGAGGCCGGCTGCTTGGCCAGGGAGCCGCCGGCCTCCTGAATCAGATGATGATGGGTTCGAGTTCGTCGGCTCGGTGCTCGATCACGCCGGGCCGACGAACGGTAGCAATCGTCTCTATCATGTCGCCGATATGAATGTTGACGCTGAAGCTTCCCCCCACACCTTCGCCAGCACCCCGGCCAGCACCGTAGCCGCCGTGCTGCCCCAGCTTCGCCCGCGTCTCGCCCATGCGGATCTGTTGCCCGGCCAGCGCGGCAACCGTCGTGCCCTGCCCGGCTGTCTCTGCCGCGTCGGCGGAGCGTTCAAGACGGTCACGGACTTTGCGGAGATCGTTCACAAGCGACGCCAGCGCCAGGAACGCCGCCGGGTCGCCCGCCTCTGCCGCCGCCATTGTAGTCGCCCGCTGGGCCGCCGCATCCGCGCCCTTGTTCGCCATGGTCGCGAGGGCCTTGGCAGGAGCCTCCACGTGAAGCTTGCGGTGTCGCTGGATCGACATACGACCAACACCGCCCCCGACCAGGTTGGAAATCGCCTGATCGCTGACGCCTTCCGCGATCAACACGGCTACGGACTTTGCAGTCTTGGGGTTCGAACAAACTTTGCAGGGTGTGGGCATGACGGTATTCCTAATGCGGTATTCCATTACCGCACGGTTCGCACGGCTCACGCTATAGCAAAGCTGTCATGGGCTATTTCAACTGCCGAGACTCATCTTCCTGGGTCGCCCTATCTAGCCGGCGCCAAAGTTTCGCCTTAAATGGAAGAACGATGCCTGACACGCGCAGCCTTGATGGTCGAACAGCAGAAGCCGTTTTTGCGGCGGATGAGGCGGTGCGTCTTGCTGAACAAGCATGCCGCGAGGCAGCGTCGCTTTTAACAACGATTGACCGCCTGGAGGCAGCAGCCCGCACATTGAGCGGCGGCAAACGCGAGGTCCCCGCGCGGTAGTGCCCCAGTTTAGTGGCGACAACGCCGCAGGTGTTACAGCGGACGAGTTGATAGAGGAAGTGGATAGCTGCGATGAGCGGCTACCTGGTCGTGCAGGATACATTCCGCCCGGCAGTCGTGCAGTCAGTGGTGACAGCCCGCGGGGGCGGTGTGATGACAATGCGCGGGGTGACAGCTTGGTCGATTTGGTTGTTCACGCGCTCCTGCTGCGCGTTCTGCCGCAGACGGTCAGCGGCGCCTGCGTCAATCTCTCCCGGGTCGATGCATCGAAACTCCAATTCGGCGCTGGCGCAGCGAGCACCTATGATGCCGTCCTGGCTGCTGGAAGACATGGTCGAGACTTGCTGATGGCGAGCCGAACAGTATTGGTTCGCCTCCCGATAGATGTCGGCCTTTGTGCCCGCCGCTGACCTGAAGCCGCAGGCTGGGCTAGTCTTGCTGATCATGAAGGTATCTCGGTCCATCGGGACTACACCCGTGCTGGCACAGCCGGAGAGCGACGTTGCTGCGGCGAAGCACAGCATGCGCAGAATTTGCATATGGTCCCTTCAAGGCCCGTCGGTTCTAAGCTGACGGAGAGACCCCGGCGAGTGCCGAAGCCTCAATCTGGAGGTGATATGTCTGGCACCGATGTGGCGTGCCGACCAGCCTCAAATTGCGCCAAGTCCAGTCATCCACGAGTGCACTGAGTGACACCCTCAGATGAGTGGCTCAATGGAGCCACGGGGTGCCGTCAATCCCATGGCCAGGTGGAGGGGGCCACCACTCTCCGGCTCACGTCATCACACCGGCCTGTCGTCAGGCCCCCCACTAGCACAAGCAGTTGCGCCACGGTCGATTGACTCAACGGCCAGTTACGACGAGGCTCCGTTCCGGGTTGGCGACGAACCAAGGAACCGAAAATGAAGATCTCCCACACGGCTGCCATCTTGGCGCTGCTGCTGGCGCTGTCATCCCCTGCCGGAGCCCGAGGTGGCGGTGGCCATTCAAGCTCAAGTGGCACAGGCTCAAGCTCTTCATCTCATTCGGTCGAAGGCTACACAACCAACCGAGGCACCTATGTGGCGCCCTACCATGCCACCAACCCTAATGCTACGCAGCGCGACAACTACAGTGCGACGGGCAACGTCAACCCATACACTGGCGCGGTCGGGAGCAGGGCGCCCCAGCATTAGCGGTGCGCTGTGATGAGCCGGCAAAGTGGACGAGACGCGACAAGTTTATGGCTCATTGTCGTGAGGCGCGCCGCATGCTCCGTGTCAGCCTTGCCGTGGCCATCTCCCTCGGCCTCGCGGCATGCGTCCAGTCCGAGATGATCGTGCTGAAGAACCCGCAGACGAGCGAGATCAAGGAATGCTCCAAGAACAGCGGCGCGTCGTTCTTCCCGATCGCACAGACGATGATGGACAACAGCGCCGCCCGGAGTTGCGCGAGCGGGTATCAGGCGGCGGGTATCAGGCAGCGGGTTTCGTGCGGATGAACTAGCCCTATTGAGTGCGACTAGGATGCTGATGTCTTGCGTGATCAGGCATCGGCATCGGCTGGTCTATCACGGGTGAAGGCAGGACTTCCCCGGTGTGCCGTGTATCTGTTCGTGGGTCTAACCGAGCTCGGCCTCAAACGCGCTGACAGTCCCGATCATGCGTTCAAACTCGAACGGAAAGTGACCGTAAGCTTCCGCCCAAATTTCTCCGGCCAGCAGCACCAACAATTTCGCCTTTTCCTGTCCGATCCTTTCGCCAGGTGTAGCCACCGCACCATCAACATAGTCAATATAGAGGCAGGCCTGTCGGAGCGTCTCCAACCTGCCGCTTTCCGCGTCCTGGATTACCTGCCGCACAGCGTTTAGACCGACAATTCGATCCAATCTCGCATTAATCAAAGCGCCTGCCATCACGCCCATAAAGGCTTTCTGGCGGTGATTTCGACCGACATCCCTTAACTCCGTCGCCGCTGAGCGTGGACTATCGTATGCGAGTAGCTCGTGCCAGATTAGACCGACCTTACCCATCTCCTCTAACAGGAGGATCGATGTGAAGGTAGCGAGAGGGAAATGCCCGCCGCGATACAAATCCCGGCTGTCGGTCCAGAGCTGTTCCAGATGACCTAATACCTTAAGATATTGTTGAAGACACTCTTCGAAGGTCGAGCCGGTGAGTAGCGAGGGGCTGTTGTCGGCCATTTCGACATGCAGCTTTGTAATTTTTAAGAGCCGCCGCAGGCCGTCCTTGCTGGCGACGGAAGCATTGAGGTCAGCCGAATGCTTGCCGGCCGATATCCGGTCGATCGACGCACCGATTTCGATGGCAAGCCGCTTGAGGATGCGCTCGTCCCGCAATAGCATCATCGACACTCTTGAGCTTTGGACATGCCCGAAATAGTCTCCGGGTTCCGAGCGGTTAGCCTTCATCACCTCCATTATCGATACATGTCCGTCGGCGACGGCCTCGACAAATGCCAGCCACTGTTCCGCTGTTGCGGCAGCCCAATCATCATCCGCCATGCCGCATCCCCTTCGTTTTGCTTTGTCCGACTAGGTCGGCCACCCTGTGCAAGCCAGTCGACCCGATGGGGCGCAACCAATGACGTAGTCGATCTCTGTAGGCTGTGCCACTACTGCAGCGATTGCTCGAAACAGCGAGCCCCCTCTAGAGCGCCTTTGCAGTCGCCGAGATACTGGACGCAACCGTATTCTCGCTCGATAGTAGGAAACAAACCTCCGCGCAATCAGCGGAGAAAGGAAAGCTAACCGCGCAGATGAAGAACTTCGACAGTCGAGTTTACAATATTGGAGATTTCAGGGAGTGGTTTGAACGCAATCAGCTCGAGCTCTCCCCTCAATTTCAGCGGAGGAGTGTCTGGACACCAAAAGCCAAATCTTATCTTATAGATAGCATCGTTCGGGGGAAGCCCATACCCAAACTTCTGCTTACACAAGAGACGCGGGACAAGCGCAATATCCGCACGGTCGTTGATGGTCAACAACGCCTACGGGCAATTATGGATTTTATGGATTGCAATTTTACCCTTTCGAGAGCGCACAATAAGGATCTGTCGGGAATTAAATACGATAACCTACCCTCAGAAGTGCAGTCTGACTTTTTAAAGTATGAAGTAGGTGTCGATCTTCTCTACGACATTCCCTACAAGGATATTCTCGATATATTTGCCAGACTGAACACCTATAATATGCGGCTAAATAGTCAGGAGCTATTGAACGCCCAATACGTGGGCTATTTCAAACAAATTGCTTATAATCTTGGATATGAATACGTCGAATATTTTGTCAAAGGTGGCGTCCTATCGGAAGCAAACGTGAGTAGAATGGCGGAAGCGAACCTGACATCTGATTTACTGATATCTCTCTGCGACGGAGTGCAGAGCAGCAAAGCCCTAGAGGGCTTTTATAGAAAATTTGACGATGAATTTCCAAACGTTGACAAGTATGAGGAGCAATTTAACGAAGTGATGTCAGTGATAGGAGATTGCTATAGGCCGGATGAATTGACCCGCACCAATTGGTCTAGGGTGCACTTATTTTACACGATGTTTTCATCAATCGCCCATATTATGTTTGGCCTAAACGGGCTTGAGCCTGTTAGGCGAAACCGCCGCATTCATGATGCCATTGGGCGGCTTAAGATCACCTTAGACGATATATCCGCGCGGTTTGACGAATACTCGCAAGCGCAGGGGCTTGAAGGCGTTCCTCCGGACTATGCCCTTTTTATTGATAACTCTCGGAGAGGAACTACAGACACTGGAAACCGTCAATACCGATCTAATTTTGTTTGCGCCAAGATAATCGAGGGGCTCTGAATGGCGTCTAGGCGAAAAGTCTCCGCAGCTCATAAAGTATTCAATGGAGCAATCGACAAATTAATTATCTTAGACGGACATAACCAATCACGCTTTCGAGCAGGGCCTGGCAGGCCAACTCCGAAGATTTTAACTGTCACGCAATTGCACGTTATTACTGAGGGGATATTCACTAGGGCATTTCGGACTTTTGAAACGTTCGTTGAAGAAGTCTTTGTTCTCTACGCTATGAAAAAGCCATCTCGCAGCGGCCGGGTCGGCACGCCATACTTATTGCCTAAGTCGCCTGAGCACACTATGGAACTACTCCAGTCTAACATGGTGTTTCTTGAGTGGAATAGCCCTGATGTTATCGTAAAGAGATCGGAGCTGTACTTCCAAGATGGCTATCCTGTGAAAGCAGCCTTTACAATGAACCTCCAGCTTTTGCAGGATGCAAGATGGGTGCGAAACCACATTGCGCACAATTCGCGACAGTCTGTGTCAAAATATAACGGGGTCCTGCGTCGAGCTTATGGCACCCTGCCTATAAAAGCGATTTCGCCTGGCGAATTCTTGCAATCTACAAACACAAGCAGCCCAGGAACCCACTACCTGCTTTCCTTTCTAAGCGGCTTTAAGAAGGTCGCTGATGATCTAACCGCCTGATATGCGGGCCTGCGAAATCACCGCGCTCCGTCACGCGCTCATCTGCAGTCCGACACGATTGGATGCTACAGCAAGCATGGTAGCTCCAATCTGGTGAGCCAATTGCTGCAATGGTCCGGGCGGTGCTAAAGCCGTTTCCAGGTGAAGGGGCGGAGGTGACACTGACCGAGAGACGCTACGTGGTCGAAGGAATATAGCGGGTCGACTTTTTCCAATTCTCCATGGCCCAAAGCGGGCGCAAATTTGCAAGACCGAAACACGCAAGCTGCTGCTTAACGTCTACAAGATCGTATGAGCAGCATGGTCGGATGTGGTCGATATGCCAACCGCTGTGCGTATGATTGCGCCAGTGCATGCCGGGCAGAAACATTGCCTCTAAGTGATCGACAAGTTGCACCGGACTAAAGTCAAGACCCTTTATAATGCGGTTTAGGTGTTTGCTGTTACTGGTTTGCAGAACGATATCAAGAGACTGATTTAGCCTGTATTGTAGGGTGTTTCGCACATACCAATGTTCTTTGCTTCGACCTACCCTCATGAACACGCCTCATTCGTATGGCTGTCGCATTGTCCGCACTTGATTCGACGCGGAGTTATTGCAGTGTTACACCGTGCTCGGGCTGTATTTAGTCGAGGGATTGACGCTGGAAGACAGCCCGGCAATCCCAGCAGCATCGCTGCACGGTTGTCTGAAACATATCCTCGTATGAGCGTCTCAATAGACCGGGTGCGGGGGTCGAGAACCCGTGTCCAGCACCCCTCCCCGGTTCGCCATGTATGTCGAGGCAGCGCAACTAATACGCGAGGGGCTGAGTGAGGCGTCCTGCCTCGATAGGGACCGCTCCATGAACATCTTCCGTCGCCTCCCCTGAATATCAGCACCCGCCGCGTCGGCGGCCTGCGGTTCTTGAAGATCGGACGGCTAACGGTGTCGTGGAGCGTCAGCCGCCACTATCGCCCGATGAATGGAACTACACATTGAACATTCCCGCAGACCACACCCCCGTCACCCTGCCCTTTGGCGTGAGCCTGGACGCCGTCATGGACCTAGGGGCGGTGTTGGGTCGCCAAGCCGCCGCGTCCTTGCTGGCAGACACTATGGAGGGCCTGACGATGGGGCAGCAGCGCCGTGCCGAGGCGCTGACGTTCGAGGGGGTGGAGGAGTTGGAGGCGGCGGTAGCCGCGATCGAGCGCGAGGCGGTGGGGGCCGGTGACTTTATAGCCGGCGCGCTGCATCAGGCGATGGTCCAGTATGTCAACCCTTCGACCGCGCTACGGGGGTAGCCGGCTCGCAACACGATCGGGTGGCCATCGGGGGCCGCTCGCTCCAACCCCATGGGACAGCTATGGGACAATGAACTCGGATATCTCCGAGCATCTGGCCAAATCCTGACAACTCCGATATAGACGCGCCCTGGGGTGCAAACGGCTGATTTCCGCGGTTTTCTCTCTAAGTTAAGCACCGTTGGTCCGGTGGCAGAGTGGTGATGTAGCGGACTGCAAATCCGCGTATGCCGGTTCGATTCCGGCCCGGACCTCCAAATGCGTCACCGCCCCACGCCCGGGCCGCCATGGCACCTAACCAGAGGGATTGCTGGCACCCCAAATGCACCAACCCTCCGCCAGACGGCTCGCGCAGCCCGGCGCCGCATCGGAATGACCCACCGGTATCACAACGCGCCGGCCAGGGCGGTGCTCGTGACGCTCGTCGGGTTGCTGGCGGTGGCGTGCTTTTTCCGGTTTCAAATCGGCAATGGCTTCAGCCTGCTGTTCAGCGATGTCTGGGACGGCCGGATCGAAATAACGATCCTAGAGCATTGGTGGAACGTGTTCCACGGGGTGGAGCCCTGGGATCGCGTGGCCTACTTCTACCCGACGCCGCATACGCTTGGGTACAATGACGGGTATTTTCTGTACGGTGTCCTCTACTCTGCCTATCGCGGGCTTGGGCTAGACCCGTTTCTCGCCGGCGAAATGGTGAACGTCGCAATGCGGTTCGCCGGGTTCGTCGGGTTCTACCTGTTTGCCCGGTGCGCTCTGTCAATCACGACCCGCTACGCCCTGCTGGGCGCAGCAATATTTACCGTCGCAAACAACATGTTCATGCAAGCGGTGCATGCCCAACTCCACACGGTCGGGCTAGCGCCCATCGTCCTTTGGCTGGTCTGGCAAGCCGCCGCCGCCTTGGCAGGCGAGCGGCCGGGGCGCGCCGCCCTATGGGGCGTGGCTGCGGCGCTGGTGTATGACGCGTGGTTGCTGACGGCGTTCTACACCGCTTGGTTCCTGGCGCTGTTCGGCGTGCTGGTGGTGCTCGCCTGGGCGCCACTGGCGTGGTGGGGCGGCCAGCTTGGCTGGGCGGCGATGCGGCGCTGGGTGCGGTGGCCGGTCGGGGTGGCGCTTGCGGCCGGCGCGGTGGGCGCCATCCCGTTCCTGGCACTGTATCTGCCGCGGGCACAGGCAGCAGGCATGCATCCATTTTCGGAGATCCTGTCGTTCGCCACGACGCCGCTGGACCTGCTGCATGTCGGGTCGGGCAATTGGCTATTCGGTTGGCTGGACGCGCTGACCACTCGCACCCTACGGCCCGGTGCGGCGGATTTCGGCGAGCGACTGGTCGGCATCCCGCCGATCCTGCTGATCTGCGCTATAGCCGGTGCGGCGCTGACCTGGCGGCGCGGTCGCGGCGGCAATGGGTTGTGGCGCGCCGTCACCGTGGCGCTGCTCATTTCCGTTTTGCTAATGGTGCGGTTTGGCGACGTAATGGGCTGGCAGCTCGTCTACGCCCTGGTGCCGGGCGCGCCGGCAGTCCGTGTCGTGCCGCGCTTCATGCTGTTCCTGACGCTGCCGATCATCCTGCTGGCGATACGGTTCGTCGCTGCCCAGTCGCGCCACTGGTCCGCCCTCGGGGTCGGCGCGCTGGCCGCGCTTCTGCTACTGGAGGAGGGAAACAGCTTCGCCTACATCCGCCTCGACCGCGCGGAGGAGCTAGCGTTTCTGGCCGCGGTCCCGCCAACGCCCTCCACCTGCCGGAGCTTCTTCGTGGAAGGGCAGCGTGGCTCGCAAAGTCCATCCTTCAGCCGGGAGGATGCGATGTTTCTGGCCGAAATGCGACGAGTGCCGACGCTGAACGGCCAATCCTCGGTCATCCCGGCCGGGATGGAGCCATTATTGCCGGGTCAACCGGAATATCTGGCTAGGATGCGCCAATACGCAGCGGCTCAACGCATCAGCATCGGGGTATGCGCCCTGGACCTGGGCGGGCGCAGTTGGAATGTCGCCCCGTTTGCCGGAATGCTCGCTAGATTGCCCGTGAATACCGTCCTGCGGGCCGGACTGGGCGGTGAGCTAGCACCGTTTCTGCTCGGCGGCTGGAGCAGCCCCGAGCAAAGCGGCCGCTGGACGACCGGCCCGACGGCGGAACTGCAATTCGCCGCACCGGCCGGCAACGGGCATGGGATGGTCCTGGAAGTTCGCGGCAACGGCCTGGTGCCACCGGGGCGGCAAACGCAAACAGTCTACGTCTCCGTCGACGATACCCGGCTGGCGCACTGGGAGATCGGCCCTACCCCGGCAATCTACCGAATGGAGATCCCGGCGGCCGAACTAGCCCGGGGGGACGCGGTCACGTTGCGCTTGGATATTGCCAACCCGGTGAGTCCCAAACTGCTTGGGCTATCGAACGACACGAGGCGGCTCGGCGTCTGGCTGCAGGATATCCGGCTGGTGCCAGGCGCCCCCTAGCCCAGTCGGCGCCGGGTAGATGACCCGGCGCCCAGTCTCAGAAATCTACTTTGAAGAGGCCGGTATCAGTTGATGCCTAGCAACTCGACGTCGAAGATCAGCGTCGCGTTCGGCGGGATAACGCCGCCGGCGCCGCGGCTGCCATAACCCTGGTCCGCCGGGATGATCAGCGTGCGCTTGCCGCCGACATGCATGGTGGAAACACCCTGGTCCCACCCGGCAATCACCTGGCCTACCCCCAGCTTGAACTGAAACGGCTGGCCGCGGTCGCGTGAGCTGTCGAATTTGCGGCCTGGCTTGCCGTTATCGTCCAACCATCCGGTGTAATGGACCGACACGGTCTGGCCTGGTTGGGGCTGTGCCCCGGTGCCCACGACTTCGTCGCGGTATTGCACGCCAGACGTCATCGTCACGAGGTCGGCAGCAGGGGCGGCATTGGTCATGGCTAACAACATGGCTCCGATAAGGGGCAGAAATGTGCGGGAGAGGACTGGGAAGACCAACACGGCGCTCCTCTTGCAAACGCTACCGGTTGGCGGCGCGGCCCCGTTCTAGTGCGGCTTGGCCGCCGTGCAAACCGGGTGACATGTCACACAGCCGTGGTCGACGCACGGCCAGCCCGGGGTTGATGTGTTTGGTGCGAGAGGGGGGATTCGAACCCCCACGCCTTGCGGCGCACGATTTTGAGTCGCGTGCGTCTACCGTTCCGCCACTCTCGCAGTGGCGCGCACCATACTCATTTACGTTCGCGTGGCAACGCGTCGATGAGGAATTGCGTCCCGGCGACAACGCGGCTATAGACCCCGCCGCACGCTGTTCCCGAATAGCTCAGTTGGTAGAGCAAGCGACTGTTAATCGCTCGGTCGTAGGTTCGAGTCCTACTTCGGGAGCCAGCGTGCGTTTCCGTGGTGCGTCGCACTCCATCGTAAGCCGCTGATTTGGCTTATGATTTGGCGGATTAGACCATCACGGTGGCCCACACCCCATTGCAACAGTTCACGCCAAACCGGATACAAAGCCGGGACTCTATATCCGGCCGGTATCCATGCTCACAGACGCCAAGCTCCGAAACGCAAAGGCGGCCGACAAACCTTACCGGCTCTTGGACGCCGAAGGGCTGCATCTCTTCGTCCCCGCGGCCGGCGGGAAGTCATGGCGCTGGCGCCATCAGCGCGCCGGCGTGGAGCGGCTCGTCACTCTCGGGCGCTATGCTGCTAATCACGCGCAATATCGGCTGTCTGCCATGCACCCGCGTTGGTGGGCTGGTATCTTTAGATTGCCATAACTCGCGCACATGCCGCGTGCGCACCGGGCCGTCAGCGCATAAGGCACCACAGGGCAAGCAAGCCGGCCCATAGTAAGCATCCCAGCAACAAGCCGAGCGCCAACCCGCGAGCGGCGCAATGCTGCGGATATTCGACGTCCAATCCCCGCATGACTTCACGGCATGCGGCGGTTTCGCTTTGGTGCTGAACATTTGGCTCTGCCAGAATTCGGTGCAACATATGAACGTTTCCTCTTGTTCTTTTGCAGTCAACATGAACCGGTCCGTCTATATGAACAAGTATTTTCCACTTTATACTTTGCATCGCAGCCGACGTTGAGTTCTATGCTGCATCTGCGAAATAGACGACCGAGCCGGCTCGGCGCTCAGGCCCGGACGGGTTTGCCGCAGCGGCGTTGCGAAGTATGCTCACTCCAGGCGGCATGGTAGCCACCGCTGTCACCGTAGCTTCATGCCCTTGGCCGGGCTGCGCGTGGCAGATACCGTGGTTTTCCGCCCCGCCCTCGATCCAGCCAGGAATCTGCATGATCTGCCTCACCAATGCCCGCATCGTCCTCCTCGACCGGGTTATCCACGGCACGATCGTGATGGAGGGCGGGCGCATCGCCTCGGTCGAGACCGGCCTATCGCAGTTATCCACCGCGATCGATGTAGATGGCGACACGGTGATCGCCGGCGTGGTGGATCTGCATACCGATAATCTCGAGCGCCAGGTGCAGCCGCGCAGCAACGCGCGCTGGCCGTCCCGCTCCGCCATGGTGGCGCACGACTCACAATGCGCCGCCGCCGGGGTGACGACCGTGCTGGACGCGCTGTGCCTGGGCGATCTGGGCTTCGACAAGGACCGGATCCGCACGTTCCGGGAGGGTGTGATCGACGGCGACGCACTGGCCGAGAGCGGGTTACTGAAGAGCGACCACTATTTACACCTGCGCTGCGAAATGCCCGCTGCGGATGTCATTGCCCTACTTGATCCGGTGGCCGACCACCCCCGCGTGCGCATGATCAGCCTGATGGACCATTCGCCCGGCGTCGGCCAATACGCCAATATGGAGCGCTATCGCGCGCTACGGGCCAAAGAAGGCATCGACTCCGCCACGGTGGAGCGACGGATCGTGGAGTTGCAGGACCAGCGCGCCCGGCTGAGGGACCCGAACCGCCGCGCCTTGCTGGACCGGGTGCGCCACAGCGGGACGGTGCTGGCCAGCCATGATGACCGCACGGCAGAAGAAGTGGACGAGAACCACCGCGACGGCATCCGCATCAGCGAGTTCCCCGTCACCATGGAGGCCGCGAAGGCCGCCCGGGCGCATGACATGCAGGTGATTGCCGGAGCGCCAAACATCGTCCGCGGCGGCAGCCATAGCGGCAACGTCGCTGCGTCGGATCTGGTGCGGGCGCGGGCGGTGGATGCCTTCGCGTCCGACTACGTGCCCGCCAGCCTGGTGGAGGCGGCGTTCGGCTGCGTCCGCGACACCGACATCACACTTCCGGACGCCGTGGCGTTGGTAACGGACAGCCCAGCCCGCATGGCCGGCCTCGGCGACCGCGGCCGGATTGCGACTGGATATCGCGCCGACCTCGTTCGTATCCGCGTGCATGACGGGCTGCCGATCGTGCGTCAGGTCTGGCTCGCGGGCGAGCGGGTGATCTGAGCGCCGACCCGATGAGCGCCCGCGTCGGCGTCTACTACGCCCCCGTCTTCGACGACCCGCTTTGGATCGCTGGCTGCGCCTGGCTCGGTCGCGATCCGCAAACGGGGCGCAGCTTCGACTCGGGGCGGGAGGAAATGACGGCGGATGCCCGGCTCTACGGCTTCCACGCGACTCTGAAGCCACCCATGCGCATGGCGCATTCCTGGACGGCGTTGATGGAGGATGCCGAGCGGGTGGCCGCCAGCATCGCACCGTTCGACCTGCCGCGGCTGGAGGTCGCCAGTATCGGGACCTTCTTGGCCTTGCGCGAGTCGGTCCCCTGCCCACCGCTGAATGCGCTGGCCGATGCCTGCGTCACCGAGCTGGACAGCCATCGTGTCCCGGCTGACGCGGCGGAGATCGCCCGGCGCCGCAAGTCGAAGCTGTCGCCCGAACAGGACGCAATGCTGCTGAACTGGGGCTACCCCCACGTGCTATCGACCTGGCGGTTTCACATGACACTGACCCGGCGGCTGTCGCCTGAGGAGTGGGACGTCGTGCAGCCCGAAGCCATGGCGCATTTCGCCGCATCCCTGGCCCAGCCACGCCGAGTGGCGGACATCTGCCTGTTCACCCAGGCAGCGCCGGGCGCGCCGTTTATGCTTGCAGAGCGTGTTCCGCTGCACGGTTGAGCACGGCGACCAACTGGGCCGCCCCCTCCGCCACCGTCCCCGTGTTCACGATCGTATCGCGCTCCACCGGCAGCGGTAGCAGGATCGCGCGGGCAAGGCGGCGGGCCAGATCGTCCGCATCCTCCCGCCCGCGCTCGGAAATGCGGCGGGCCCGGACTTCGGTGGGGGCCGTCACCTCCACCACGTGGACACGAAACCGGCTGGAAAGCTGCGGCACGGTGGCGCGGGAGACGTTGGCCACCACCACGCGGCCCGCATCCAGGTCGCGGGCGATACTGCCGGGAAGGCCATACCGCAAGCCGTGGGCACGCCATTGCAGCGCCAAATGCCCGGCCTCGGCCCGGCGATCGAACTCCTCATCCGTCACGCTCTCGTGCTTCTCGCCGCCTTCGATCACCGGGCGCGTGACGACACGACGCACGAACCGGAACCGGCCGTCCCCGTCCAGCGTCGTTTGCGCCGCCTCGATCAGCGTATCTTTGCCCGCGCCCGAAGCGCCGACGACCAGCACAAGCATTCTGTTCGACCAACCCGTCTTGTCCGGCGCGACCTTGGCGCTAGGTTGCGGTTAGCGCAACGGAGCACGCCGCATGTTCACCACTCGACCCGAGATCGCCGGCACATTCGGCGTGGTTGCAACGACGCACTGGCTCGCCAGCGGAGTCGGGCAGGCCGTGCTGGAGCGGGGCGGCAATGCGTTCGACGCCGCCTGCGCCGCCGCCTTCACCTTGCAGATTGCCGAGCCGCACCTGAACGGACCCGGCGGCGACGCGCCGATCATCATCCACGACGCCAAAACCGGGAAGCAGTCCGTGGTGTGCGGCCAGGGCCCTTCCCCCGCCGCCGCTACGCTGGAGGCGTTCAGCGCGATGGGGGTGGATCTGATCCCCGCTACCGGCGTGCTGCCGGCCGTAGTACCCGGCGCGTTCGGCGCCTGGTGCAAACTGCTACGGGATTGGGGCACCTGGGAACTGGGCGACGTGCTGGAATATGCCATTGGCTATGCCCAGAACGGCGTGCCGCTGGTCCCGCGCGTAGCCGCCACGATCGAAAGCGTGCGGCCGCTGTTCAAGGAAGAATGGACCTCCAGCGCCGAAATCTGGCTACCGGGCGGCAACGTCCCGGGGTTGGACAAGCCATTCGCCAATCCAACTCTGGCCGCCACCTACCGCCGGGTCGTGACGGAGGCCGTGGGTGCCACGCGAGAAGCGCGGATCGATGCCGCGCACCGCGCCTGGTACCAAGGCTTCGTCGCCGAGGCGATCGGCAATTTCGTCGCCGAGACGGACGTGCTGGATGTGTCCGGCCGTCACCATCGCGGCCTGCTGACCGCGCAGGACATGGCGGAGTGGCTGCCGACGGTCGAAGCGCCGCTGGCCTACGACTACGCCGGGCACACGATCCTGAAATGCGGCCCGTGGAGCCAGGGTCCGGTCATGCTGCAGCAATTGGCGATCCTGGCCGGGTTCGATATCGGCGCGATGGACCCGCTCGGCCCCGATTTCGTCCATACGATCATCGAGTCGATGAAGCTGGCCTATGCCGACCGGGAGGCGTTCTACGGCGACCCGAATTTCTCCGACATCCCGATGCAGCACCTGCTCTCCCCGGAATACAATGCGGAGCGACGCAAGCTGATCACCGGCGAGGCGTCGTTCGACCTGCGACCCGGCGTCGTGGGCAACCATTCCCCATGGGTGGATCGTGAGGCTGCTTCGCGCGCCGATATGCTAACCCGGGCACCCGGCGCCGGCGAGCCGACTGTGGCACGAATGGGAGTCATCGGGGCCGACACGGTCCACATCGACGTGATCGACAAATGGGGCAACATGGTCAGCGCCACGCCCTCTGGTGGGTGGCTGCAATCTTCCCCGGCGATCCCGGGGTTGGGCTTCTGCCTGGGCACGCGTGGCCAGATGTTCTGGTTGCGGCCGGACCTACCGAACAGCCTGCTGCCGAAGAAGCGGCCGCGCACAACGCTGTCCCCATCGATGGCGTTGCGCGATGGGAAGGCCTGGATGGCATTCGGCACGCCGGGTGGGGAGCAGCAGGACCAGTGGCAGACGATCTTCCTGCTGCGCCGCATCCACCACAAGCTAGGTATCCAGGCGGCGATCGACATGCCGTCCTTCCATACCGAGCACTGGCCCAGCAGCTTCTGGCCGCGCGTTGCCCGGCCAGGGAAGGTGGTGCTCGAGGGCCGCTTCGCCAATTCCGTGCTGGACGAACTGGTGCGTCGCGGCCACTCGGCCACCAAGGGGGATGATTGGTCGGAGGGTCGGCTGTCCGCGGCCGACACGGTCGATGGCTTCCTGCACACCGGCGCCAACCCGCGCGGCATGCAGGGCTACGCGGTCGGGCGCTGAGCTACTCGACCGTTACCGACTTCGCCAGGTTGCGGGGCTGATCGACATCGGTCCCCTTCAGCACCGCGACCTGGTAGGCGAGCATCTGGACGGGGATAGCGTACAGGATGGGCGCCACGAACTGATGCACCGTCGGCAGCACGATGGTTGCGGCGGCGATGCCCTTCAGCTTCGCCGCCCCCTCTGCATCGCTGAACACGATCAGCTTGCCGCCACGGGCCGCGGCCTCTTGGAGGTTGGAGGCGGTTTTTTCGAATAGCGGCCCGCTGGGGGCGGCGGCGACGATGGGCACGTCTCGGTCGATCAGGGCGATCGGACCGTGCTTCATCTCCCCGGCGGCATAGCCCTCGGCATGAATGTAGCTGATCTCCTTCAGCTTAAGCGCTCCCTCCATGGCAATCGGGAAGCAGGAGCCGCGGCCGAGGAACAGAACGTCGCGCGCCTGCGCCACCATGCCGGCGATGTAAGTGAGGTCGAGCGCCAATGCGTCTGCGGCGCGGCTGGGCAGTTCCATCAGCGCCTCGACCAGTTCGATCTCGCGGGCTGCGTTCATCACACCGCGGGCGCGGGCGGTCGCAATGGCGAAACATGCCAGGGTGGTGAGTTGGGCTGTGAACGCCTTGGTGCTGGCAACGCCGATCTCCTGCCCGGCAAGCGTTTCCAGCACGGCATCGCTTTCCCGCGCCATGGTGCTTTCGGGCACGTTCAGGATCGACAGCACGTGCTGCCCGCCACGCCGCAGCGAGCGCAGGGCCGCCAACGTGTCGGCGGTCTCGCCGGATTGGCTGACCATCAGCGCCAACCCGCCGGGTTGCAGCGGCGGCTCTCGATAGCGAAGCTCACTGGCGACATCGACGTCGGTCGGCAGCCGCGCCTCGGCCTCCAGCCAGTAGCGGGCCAGCAACGCGGCGTAATAGGCGCTGCCGCAGGCCGTCACCGTGGCACGCGGAATGGTGGCGAGGTCGAACGGCAGGTCCGGCATGGCGATCGTGCGGGACGCCGGGTCGATCATGCGCTGCAGCACCTGGCCGATGACGCTTGGGTGCTCGTGCAGCTCCTTTTCCATGAAGTGGCGGAAGCCATCCTTGCCGATGGCGATACCGGTATGGGCGGTGCGACGGATCTCTCGCTCCACCTTCTGCCCGGTGCCGTCGAAGAATTCGGCGCCGCTGCGGGACAGGACCGCCCAATCGCCGTCACGCAGGAAGGCGATGCGCTGGGTCAGCGGGGCCAGGGCCAGGCTGTCGGAACCGAGGAACATCTCGTCCTCGCCGAAACCAACGGCCAGCGGGGCGCCATGCTGCGCGCCGATCATCAGCCCGTCATGCCCAGCGAACACCATTGCCAGTGCGTAGGCGCCCTCCAAGCGGGAGAAGGTGGCGCGAGCGGCCTCGATCGGGGCCATGCCGCGGCGTAGGTGCAGATCGACCATTTGCACGACGGTCTCGGTGTCGGTCTCGGTTTCGAACACTTGGCCGGCGGCTTCCAACTCGGTCCGCAGGCTGGCGTGGTTTTCGATGATGCCGTTGTGCACGACGGACACGCGGGCGGTGCCGTGCGGGTGGGCGTTGGTCTCGGTGGGGGCGCCGTGGGTGGCCCAACGTGTGTGGCCCACGCCCGTCGTGCCGGGCAACGGCCCGCGTTCCAGCACGGCGGCCAGGTTGGCCAGCTTACCGGGAGCGCGACGGCGATCGATATGGCCATTGGCCAAGGTGGCGATACCGGCGCTGTCGTAGCCGCGGTATTCCAAGCGCTGCAGTGCCTCCAGCAGCAGGGGCGCCGCCGGACGCAAACCAAGAACGCCCACGATACCGCACATCAGCCCTGCTCCTTCTTTGCCCGGAACGCGGCCGCGCGTCCCGGCTTGGTCACCTGTCGCGCGCGGCCGAAGGCCATCGCGTCTGCCGGCACGTCCTCGGTGACGGTGCTGCCCGCCACCACCAACGCGCCATCGCCGATCTGCACCGGCGCGATCAACGAGGTGTTGGACCCGATGAATGCGCGCGCACCGATCTGGGTTCGGTACTTGCCGTAGCCGTCATAGTTCACGGTGATCGTGCCGGCGCCGATGTTCGTGCGGGCGCCGATCGTGGCGTCGCCGATATATGAAAGATGGTTCGCCTTCGCACCTTCGCCCAGAATAGCGGCCTTCAGCTCGACGAAATTGCCGACATGGGCGCCGGCGCCCACGGTTGTGCCGGGGCGCAGCCGGGCGAACGGACCGATGATGCCGCCGGGGCCGACCCGGCAGCCCTCCAGATGCGAGAACGCGCGGATTTCGGCGCCGGACTCAACGATCACGCCAGGGCCGAACACGACATTGGGGCCGACCGTCACATCGGGGGCCAGGACGGTGTCGGTGGAAAAGAACACGGTGCCGGGCGCCGTCAGCGTGGCGCCGCCCGCCATCGCAGCGTCGCGCAACCAATCCTGCACCGTCGCCTCGGCAACGGCCAATTCTCCGCGAGAATTCACCCCACGCAACTCGTCCTCCGGCGCCTCGACTGCGGAGACGCGGACGCCCTCGGCCCGGGCCAGGGCGATGACGTCGGTGAGGTAATACTCGCCCTTGCTGTTGTCGTTGCGGACGGCGCGCAGCCAGCGGTGCAGATCCGGCGCGGCGGCGCAGATGACGCCGGCGTTGCACAGGCCCACTGCCCGTTCTGCCGGGGTCGCGTCGGCATATTCGACGATGCGTTCGACATCCGCGCCGGTGGTGATGACGCGGCCGTAGCGGCCTGGATCGGCCGGGCGCATGGCCAACAGGACCAGCCCTGCCTCCGCCCGGGCCGCACGCAGGCGGCGCAGCGTGTCCGGCCGGATCAGCGGGTTGTCGGCGTAGAGGATGGCAACGTCACCCTCCCCGAACAAATCCGCGGCCTGCAGGGCGGCGTGGGCAGTGCCCAGCCTGTCGTGCTGCACGACGACCGGGTGCGGCGCGGCGACGGTGGCGAGCGCCTCCATACCTGGGCCGGCGACGATGACGGCGTGCTCGAACACGCCCTCGCAGGACGCTAGCAAATGGCGCAACATCGGTCGCCCGGCGATCGGGTGCAGCGCCTTGGGCAGCGACGACTTCATGCGGGTGCCGAGACCCGCAGCAAGCAAGATGGCGGTGGCTTCCATGGCCCTCCGGTAGCGTCCGGAACGCCGCCGTGTCAAAGCTTTGACCAACAATTCTAATTTCGGATCGTGACATGACCCGCACCCTTATCCTGGACCTGGACGGCACGCTGATCGACTCGGCGGCCGATCTGCGGGCGGCGCTCAATCGGCTGATGGCCGGCCGCGGCCTGGCGCCGTTCACGAGGCCGGAGGTCGTGGCCATGATCGGCGATGGCGTAGCCGCCTTGGTCACCCGCGGACTGGCCGCCCGCGGACTGCCGCCCGACCCGGCAGCGGTCGAGACGTTCCACGCGGATTACAGCCAACACGCCGCGGACGAGACGCTACCGTATCCCGGTACCGCCATCACGCTACGCCGCCTGGCCGAGCAGGGTTGGCGCCTGGGGGTCTGCACCAACAAGCCGGAGGCGCCGGCCCGCAGTATCCTACGCGCATTGGGGCTGGAGGATCTGGTCGGTAGCGTTACAGGGGGAGATGGTCCCCGCAAGCCGAACCCTCGGCATATGCTGGCTGCCGTCGCGGCCGCAGGCGGCACGCCGGACCGCGCGCTCGCCCTGGGCGACCATGCGAACGACATCCTGGCTGCACGTGCAGCGGGGATGCAGGGCATATTTGCGGAATGGGGCTACGGCCCCGCGGCGATGGCGACTGGCGCGATCGCAACCGCGGCAAGCATCGAGGATGTCCCGCTGCTCGCCAATCGGTTGCTGGACTAGAAGCGCAACCGCGTTATGCGGCGGCCTTCTTAGCCTGGCAGCGCAGGATACGACGCTTCAGCGCCTGCGCCTCTTCGGGCAGGTTACGGTTCGGAGTGGTCAACAGGAACGCGTCCAACCCGCCATTATGCTCGATCGTGCGCAGGCCATTCGTGGTCAGGCGAACCCGAACCGCCGTGCCCAGCACGTCCGAAAGCAGCGACTGCTCCTGCAGGTTCGGCAGGAAGCGGCGGCGGCTCTTGTTATTGGCGTGGCTGACGTTGTTACCGCTCAGCACACCCTTGCCGGAGATCATGCAACGGCGGGACATAGTTCGTAATCCTCGAGTCTTGGTCGAAAGAGCGCGGGTTATGACGAAACCACCCCGTGGCGTCAACCCAAGCGGGCATCGTGCTCCACGCCTGAGACTGGCAAATCCGGATAGTCGCGCCGCATGAGCGTGACGGACCGCTTGGCCGGGCGGTCGATCGTTTCCACCAACTGCCACCCTGCCCGGAGATAAACCCGCTCGGCCGTGTTGGTATAGAGCCAAGCCGTCGGGATCGAGGCCCGGCGGCAGGCCTCGT
This sequence comes from Acidisphaera sp. L21, assembly GCF_009765685.1. GTDB lineage: Bacteria > Pseudomonadota > Alphaproteobacteria > Acetobacterales > Acetobacteraceae > LMUY01. Next base: position 105,915 of record NZ_LMUY01000070.1, read on the forward strand.
CGAACGCTTCCAACAGGTGGCGGACATAGCCCCGCCCGCGCCGCTCGGGGATGACGAAGACGCCGGCGAGCCACGGCGTTAGGTTCGGTCGCTCGTCGAGGTCTTTGCGGGCGAGAGTCACGGTCCCGATCGGCGTGTCATCGGCGACCAAGATGAACGTCTGGGGCGCTCCGATCTCGGCGCGACAGGCCGCGTACATCGCCTGGGTTTCCTCGAGCGACCGTCCCCACCGCTTCCACCACTCGTTCCACAGCCATTCCGCGATGACGGGCAACAGATCGGGCCGTTTCGCCACGGTTGTGGTGTGCAACCGCTCGTCCCCTTCATGCTCCACCATGCTGCGTCGATCCCGCTCCGCCCGCCGCGCCCAGTGCCGCCGAATGGCTAACCGCCTCAATTTTAAACTAAGATACGACCCAGCGTTTGCCGCGACACCACCCGTTGCGCTAGACCCAGCGTTATTGCCGGAGTGCGACCCCAATGCCAGTCATGGCCGATAAATGGATACGCCGCATGGCGCTGGACCATGGCATGATCGAGCCCTTCACCGAAGCGCAAAAGCGGGAAGGCGTGATCAGCTACGGCCTGTCTTCGTACGGGTACGACGCCCGCGTGGCGGATGAATTCAAGATCTTCACCAACGTCGACAGTGCCATCGTCGACCCGAAGAATTTCAACCCGGACAGCTTCGTCGACCGGCGCGGGCCGGTGGCGATCATCCCACCCAACAGCTTCGCCCTGGCGCATACGATGGAATATTTTCGCATTCCGCGAGACATCCTGGTCGTCTGCCTGGGCAAATCCACCTATGCACGCTGCGGCATCATCGTGAACGTGACCCCGCTGGAGCCGGAGTGGGAGGGGCAGGTCACGATCGAGATCAGCAACACCACGCCCCTGCCCGCCCGCATCTACGCTGGTGAGGGCATCTGCCAGTTCCTGTTCCTCCAAGGCTCCGAGCCTTGCGAGGTGAGCTACGCCGACCGCGCGGGCAAATATATGCGCCAGCGCGGCACTTCCCTGCCCCGAATGTAAGGACGCCAAGATGGACAAGATTCGCATCCGCGGGGGCCGCCCGCTCCATGGCGAGATCATGATTGGCGGCGCGAAGAATGCCAGCCTGCCGCTGATGGCCGCCGGGTTGCTGACCGAGGAACGGCTGGTGCTGGGCAACGTGCCGCGCTTGGCCGACATCGACACCATGACCAGCCTGCTGGCCCAGCACGGCATCGCGGTCGACCCGGTCGGCAATGACGGCCGCACCCTGTCGCTCGGCGGCGCCATCACCTCGACCGAGGCGCCGTATGACATCGTGCGCAAAATGCGCGCCTCGATCCTCGTGCTCGGCCCGTTGCTGGCCCGCTGCCGGGAGGCCCGCGTCTCCCTGCCCGGCGGTTGTGCCATCGGCACCCGCCCTGTCGACCTGCATCTGAAGGGGCTGGAGGCGATGGGCGCACAGATCGAACTCGAAGCCGGCTATATCAACGCGACCGCGCCGGGTGGCCTGCGCGGCGCCATGATCGTGCTGCCCTTTGCATCCGTCGGTGCCACCGAGAACCTGATGATGGCCGCCGCCCTGGCCGATGGGCAAACCATCATCGCCAACGCGGCACGCGAGCCGGAAATCGACGACCTGGCGCGTTGCCTGATCGCGATGGGTGCACGCATTGAGGGTCTAGGCACGGGCACGCTGACCATCGAGGGCGTGAAGGCCCTGCATGCCGCCAAGCACAATGTCATCCCTGACCGGATTGAAACCGGCACCTATGCATGCGCCGCCGCCATCACCGGCGGGACGGTGCTGCTGCGCGGCGCCGATCTGTCCCACCTGGCCGCCGTCCGCTCCGTGATGGACTCGGCCGGCGTGGAACTGACGGCGGAGCCGGACGGCGTGCGGGTGACCCGGCGCAACGGCCTGCACGGCACCGACGCGATGACCGAGCCGTATCCTGGCTTCCCGACCGACATGCAGGCCCAGTTCCTGGTGTTGATGAGCGTCGCCCAAGGGGCAGCGATGGTGACGGAGACGATCTTCGAAAACCGCTTCATGCACGTGAGCGAACTGACGCGAATGGGCGCCAGCATCAACGTGCACGGTGCATCCGCCATCGTGCGCGGCGTGCCGTCGCTGTCCGGTGCCCCGGTGATGGCCACGGATCTGCGGGCCAGCGCGTCCCTGGTGATCGCCGGGCTGGCAGCGCATGGCGAGACGATCGTCAACCGCGTCTACCACCTGGACCGCGGCTACGAGGCGCTGGAGCAGAAGCTGGCGGCTTGCGGGGCCGATGTGGAGCGTATCGCCGGGTAGCGCCGTCGCAAGCCACCGCCTAGGCTCCCGCTAATCATCTTGGGGGATCACGGCATGACTCGCACCGCACTCGTCACCGGCGCCAGCGGCGGCATCGGCAGGGCATCTGCCCTCGCCCTGGCGCGCGATGGGTTTGCCGTCGCCCTGGCCGGCCGTCGGCGGGAACAGTTGGAAGAAACGGCTTCGATGGCCGGCAGCGCCACCACTCTGGTAGTGCCGACGGACGTGTCCGACCCGGCGGCGATCGAAGCATTGTACGCCGCCATCGCCAAGGCATGGGGCAGACTGGATGTGCTGTTCAACAATGCTGGCGGCAACGTCCCTTCCACCAACTTTGGCGACCTGACGGACGAGCAGTGGGACAGCGTGGTCGCCGTGAACTTCTCCGGCGTGTTTCGCGTCGCCCGCGGCGCGTTCCGCATGATGCGGGACCAGACGCCCCAGGGCGGCCGTATCATCAACAATGGCTCGATCTCCGCCCACGCGCCACGGCCGGGTTCCGCCCCCTACACCGCGACCAAGCACGGGGTAAGCGGGCTGACCAAAACGATCTCCCTGGATGGCCGGAAGTTCAACATTGCCTGCGGACAGATCGACGTCGGCAATGCAGCGACCGATATGACCGCCCGAATGGCCCGCGGCGTGCCGCAAGCGAACGGCACCACCAATGTAGAGCCGACGATGGATGTCGAGAACGTGGCGAAGTCGATCGCCCTGATGGCGTCCCTGCCGCTGGACGCAAACATCCTGACGCTGACCGTCATGGCGACGCCGATGCCGTTCGTCGGCCGGGGATAACTGCCTTTGCCGATGGATCCGGAGGCCCAGCGGCTGATGGACATGATCGCCCTCATCAATCGCCCGCCGCTCGAGACGATGACGCCGCAAGCTGCCCGGGACCTGTATCGCGACTCACGCCGGGCCATGCAACGCGCGCCGGTGGAGGTGGCGGAGGTGCGGGATTTTTCGGCCGGCGGCGTGCCGGCCCGGTTCTACCGCGGCATTGATGCGGCGGATGGGCGTTGCCTGTTGCTTCTACACGGCGGGGGCTGGGTGATTGGCAGCCTCGACTCGCACGATGCGATGTGCCGAACCCTGGCCAATGCAGGGCGATGTCGGGTGGTAGCGCTGGACTATCGGTTGGCGCCGGAGCACCCATTCCCAGCCGCGATCGACGACAGCATGGCGGCGTGGGCCTACCTTGCTGCGAATGCCGCGGCCTTCGGGATCGACCCGGCGCAAATGGCGGTGGGCGGTGACAGCGCCGGGGGCAATCTGGCGGCATTGCTCGCGATCCGCAGCCGCGACAGCGACCTGCCGATGCCCTGCTACCAAATGCTGCTCTACCCGGCGACCGACCTGACATTCCGGCATCCGTCAGCCACCCTGTTCGAGAACGGTGTGGCGCTCACCGGTCCGTCCATGCGCTGGTTCTGCAAGCTGTATCTCGCATCGACCGACCCGGCAGACCCGGCCGTGAGCCCATTCTACGCCAATCTTCGCGGCCTGCCGCCTGCCTTCGTGCTGACGGTCGGCTACGATCCGCTGCGCGATGACGGGATCGCCTATGCTCAGGCGCTGGAGCATGCAGGGTGCGCCGTCACCCATCTGCACATGGCAACGCAGATTCATGGCTTTCTCACCATGAACCGCGTCATCCGTGCGGCCGATACTGGGCTGGCCATGGCAGCCGCTGCATTACGCCACGGCTGGGGTAGCGCTTAGCCCCCGGTGGAAACCTGGCGGCGCATGGCGGCCAGCAGGGCATCCAGATTATTGCTATTATGGCTGAGGAAGGAGGCGTAGTCGCTCCGCTGCGTCAGCCGCAGGCTGGTGCCTTCGGCCACCACATCGACGATCTTCGGCGATCCGGTCGCGCTGCTGACAACCCAGCGCACGTTGGTCGGCGCGTTGTTCGGGCGCTGCACCACGGTGCCGACATACGCCTCGCTGCCGCGCATCGACGTATCGGTCATGCGGAACGTCACGCCGCGATATTCACCAATCTTGCTGGTGATATTGTTGACCAGCACGCCGTGGAACAGCCGAGTAAACTCGGACATTTGGGCCGGCGTTGCGGTGTTGACAAACCGGCCGAGGCAGAACTTGGCAATCGCATCCACGTCCACCGCCTGGTCGATCAGCGGACGCAACTGCTGTTCCTTGGCGGGCATGGCAGAATCGGCGTTCACCACGGCGACCAGCTTGTTGCCGAACCCTTGAACAAAGCCGCTGGCGCCGGAATCTTGCGCGTTCGCGGCTGGCGAGAGTGCAGCGAACGACAGGGAAGCAACGGCAAACACGGCAGATGCCAGCATACGCCGGCGGGTCGATGTCATCGTTATGTTGTCCTCAAAGCGCATTACTTCGCATACCAGTTCGGCACCGTTGCACGGTCCTCGGTTCGAACCTTGTCGATCGTACTCTCCCGGTTCTGCCGGTACAGGCTGCGGAACGTAGCGTAGGGGTCCAGCGCGGTCTTCTTCACGGAGTCGACCTCGTCCAGCACCTGGGATCGGGCATCCACTGCCGCCACGCCGGTGCGAACCGCAGCGAAAGTCCGCAGGCCATGGCCGCTGGGCACATAGGTCAACGGATCGAACGCAACGTCCACGCCGTAGCCGACGGCATCACGCGGGTTCGATGGTCCGAACACCGGCAGGAACAGGAACGGCCCTTCCGGCACGCCCCACAGCGCCATGGTCTCGCCGAAATCCGCGTCGTGATACGGGTAACCAACCTTGGCGGCAACATCGAACAGGCCGCCCACGCCAGCGGTGGTGTTGATGACGAAGCGCATGAAGGTGTCGCCGGCACGGCGCGGCTTGGTTTGCACCACATCGTTGATGAGGATCACCGGCGTGGTCATGTTCAGCAACGCATTATGGATCGGCTGGCGCACCACATCCGGCAGCGCCCAGCGATACGCCCGCGCTACCGGGGCCAGCACGTAGGTGTCGAGCCCGTCGTTGAAGGCATAGACGACGCGGTTCGTAGGCTCCAACGGGTCATTATTATCCCGATACTCGGCCGTGGCTGCGGCATCGGAGGCGGGTGGCTTGGTCGCGCAGGCCGAGACGGCCCACACTGCAGCGACAGCAAGGAGGGAGCGCAATAGGGAAGTTCTCATCGGCAATCCTTGAATCGGCGGGGCGTCTCGCACGCGAGCAGGCAAATGACCGATACTGTCTAGCAGAAGCCACGCCTTGCACAACTTTGCTCATATCGGTCTGGTTGCGTTCGTTTTCGACAGCCATGACGCTTGCGTTGCAATAGAGATACACCCATCACATGACCATGAACCAAGTGTCGCCCCCTTCCCCACCGCAACATACGCTGGAGCGCTGGCTAACTGGGCCGCGTTTCGGGGCATTGCCGGCGCCGGCGCCTGGTTCGCCGCCGAAATTATCCTTCGAGTTCTTCCCACCCCGCACCGACGCGCTGGAGGCCCAGTTGTGGACCTGCATCCGCCGGTTGGAACGGCTGGCCCCGCGATTCGTCTCCGTCACGTATGGCGCGGGGGGCACCACCCAAGCACGCACCCATGCCACCGTCAGCCGCATCGTGGCCGAAACAACGCTGACCCCGGCGGCCCACCTCACCTGCGTTGGCGCAAGCCGCGGCGAGGTGGATGACGTTGCCCGGCAGTATTGGGATAGCGGTGTGCGGCACATTGTGGCGCTGCGCGGCGACGCACCACCCGGCGAACGCTACGTGCCGCACCCGCAGGGCTACGCCTATGCCTGCGACCTGGTGGCCGGGCTGAAGCGGATCGCGGATTTCGAGATTTCGGTCGCCGCCTATCCGGAGATGCATCCGACGGCGAGCAGCCCGCAGCATGATTTGGATCATCTGAAGCGGAAATTGGATGCGGGCGCCACACGGGCGATCACCCAATACTTCTTCGACGCCGGGCTGTTCCTCGATTTCATCGATCGCGCGATGGCGGCGGGAATCACCGCATCGTTGGTTCCGGGGATCATGCCGGTATCCAACTTCGCCCAGGCCGCCAAGTTCAGCGCCATGTGCGGCACATCGGTGCCGGGCTGGTTGGCTGCGATGTTCGAGGGAACGGAGGACGATCCGGAAATCCGCCGCATGGTGGCCGCAGTAGTCGCGGCGGAGCAGGTGCGGTTGCTACAGGCGAATGGGGTGGACGAATTCCACTTCTACACGCTGAACCGCCCGGAACTTACCTACGCAATCGCGCATATACTGGGTGTACGCCCGGTGGCGGAGACGACCGCCAGCTAGAGAATGAAACCGAGCGTGGAGGCAGGCAGCCCGCCCAAGCGCCTGGCCTGTGTCGGGGTTTCGGCAACACCGCCCTCGACTGCGTCCAGGAGAGCAGGTAGGTCGGATGCGCTGGCCAACGTCTCCCCCAACTCGTTCTCGAGCCGCAATTCGGAGGTGTCCAGAACCAGCATCATGCGCTGCCACGGGCGATTATCGTCACGCGCACGCAGCATCATCACCGGCGGGCCATCCGCAGAATGGGCTGGCGACCACGTCATATCTCGCCGACAGCACCAAAGGCTCAGAGCACGAAGCTCAACCCCACCCAACATCGCTGTACCATCCTGACTACACCGTCACTATGACAGACTCCACGCGCAAATGTGTTAATGCAGCGCATCTAGACTCTCAACCATGTCGTGCAATCGATTGATGCGGCTAGTGAACGGCCTCCAGCGGTGCGCACGAACGCGCGAGCCAGGCCTGCACCTCGGGGTCGCAGCCCTCCTTCGCAATGCTGAAAACCTTTGCGTGGTAGTCGTCCAGCCAGGTCAATTCGGCCGATGTGAGCAGCGCCGGGTCGATCAACCGACGATCGAACGGGGCGAAGGCCAGCACCTCGAACCGCAGGAATGGCTTCAAGGCGCCCGGAAGATCGGCGGCTTGCACAAGCAAAAGCGTTTCCAGCCGAATGCCGTATTCGCCTGGCGCGTAGAAGCCGGGCTCGTTCGACAGGATCATCCCAACCTCAATCGGAACCAGCTTTGCGGCGCGGGAGATGCTCACCGGGCCTTCATGCACCGATAGGTAGCTGCCGACGCCATGGCCGGTGCCGTGGTCGTAATCCAGCCCTACTTCCCACAGGGCCCGCCGGGCTAACCCATCCAAATGGGGACCAGCGACGCCCTTGGGAAAGATGGTGGTGGCCAGCGCGATGTTGCCCTTCAAGACCCGGGTAAATCGGGCACGCAGTTCGGCCGAAGGCTCGTTAGGGCCGGTCCAGATGGTGCGAGTTATGTCTGTCGTCCCGTCCTCAAACTGGCCACCACTGTCGATCAGATACACCTCGTCTGGGTTGATCGGCCGGTCGGTTTCGGGCGTGACGCGATAGTGGATGACGGCGCCATGCTCCCCAGCGCCGGAGATGGCAGGGAAGCTTTCGCCTTTGAACCCGGGAATCTCGGCACGAAACGCCAGAAGCTTGGCCGCAGCTGACATCTCGGTCTGGCCGGTGGTGGTCTTCAGCCAGTGTAGGAAGCGGCACATCGCAACCGCATCCCGGCGATGCGCGGCGCGGGCGCCATTCTGTTCCACCTCATTCTTCGCAGCCTTCGGCAACAGGCATGGATCGCTGCCGGCCACCACTGTTGCCCCCGCGGCGCGCAGTCTCTGCGCGATGGCAGCAGGTGCACCGGCCTGGTCCACGCGCACCCTGCCCGGCGCCAACGCATCCAACGCGCCAGCCAGGGCAGCAGGCGTGCGGCAATCCACCGCATCGCCCAGCCAATCACGCGTAGAATTGGACAGCTTTGCCGGGTCGATGAACAACTCCACCTGCGCGTCCGCACGGACGATGGCGAATGCCAACGATACCGGCACGAACGAGATATCGTTGCCTCGTATATTCAGCAGCCAGGCTATACTGGCGGGATCGGTCAACACGCAGGCATCCTGCTTGTCGTCGCGCAACGCCGTGGCCAAATCGGCGATCTTGTCTGCGGACGCACGACCGGCGAGTGCCAGGGATTGCGGCAGCGCCGGCGTTATGGGCGGCGCCGGCCGATCGATCCACACCGTGTCAATTGGGTTGGTCCGCAGCGGCACCATCTCCAGCCCGGCTGCGGTATAGCGGGCCACGCTATCCTCACTCATCAGCCACGAGTCGTAGCCGAGTCGCTTGGCCCTTGCCGCGGCCCATTCATAGGGCGGCTGCTCGGTAATGTGCAGGCGTTGGAACGCTACGCCGTCGGTTTGCGCCGCCAGTTGAAGAACGTAGCGCCCATCGGTGAACACCGCCGCCTCCCTCTCCAGGGCGATCGCCAGCCCGGCGCTCCCGGTGAAGCCGGTCAGCCACGCCAGCCGCTCGGCACCCGGCGGGACATACTCGCCGAGATGCTCGTCGGCGCGAGGCACGACAAACCCATCAACGTTGAATGGGGCAAGCGCTTCGCGGAGTGCAGTAAGCCGAGAGAGCGTCATCGTATCTTAACATACCTCCAAGATTGACTATGCGCTCAACGCATATCTGTCGGGTAGGCTTGACGCGCCATATGGATCGACATTTACCCCATATTGCGATGCAGCAGACGGGAGCAAGCCATCGCCGATGGCCTCCGAAGCCCGCTGTCGATGTTTGGGACTAGATGACTATGAACGCCTTCGTTTCCAAGGAAGAGCTGGCCCTCCTCCCCGCCAACCGGATCAGCTTTCCGGAGCATTATGCCGACGCCCAGAGCCAGAACCGCAAGCCGGGCATCGTTGCCCGCATCCGTGCCTGGCTCGATCGCCAGACAGTACTGGCCGAGCTGAGCACGCTGTCCGAGCGTGAGTTGGCCGACATCGGACTGAGCCGCGCCGAACTGCCCCGCGTGTTCGACCCGGTCTTCGCTCGCCGCCGCTAACGGCAGACTAGCGCTGGGGATCATCGGCCTCCCCGGCGCTTCGCTGTTGCCGCCCGTCCTGTTTTCGCAGGATGAGCGTCGTCCAGGTGCCTTCCTTCGCCGATGCCTCCAACACCAATCCCACGCGCCGATGGGCGGACAGCACCATCCGGGCCTGCCAACTCAGCAAGCCGGCCAGGATCGCCGTCCCGCCCGGTGCGAGGTTGGCCGCCAGTTCCGCCGCCATGGCGCAGAGCGGCCGCGCCAGAATGTTGGCAAATACCAAATCATAGGGCGCACCTGCCCGCGCCGGCGGTTGCCAGCCCGTGGCGAGCCGGCATGTCATGCGATTGCTCAGCCCGTTAGCAATGGCATTCTCCCGCGCGACCCTTACCGACCATCGATCGATATCCGTCGCCAGAACGGGCCGGCCCAACAGCCTCGCCGCGGCCATCGCAAGAATGCCAGAGCCGCATCCAAGATCCAGAATCCGGCGGGGCCGTCGATAGGCCACTCGCTCCAAGGCCCGCAAGCAGCCCCGGGTCGATCCGTGCTCGCCTGAGCCGAACGCGACGCCGGCATCCAGCACCAGCGTAATGCGGCCGGGCGTGTTGCCCGCCCCCAGATGCGTGCCGCGGATAGCGAACCGGCGGCCCACATATTGTTCTGGAAAAGATGATTGGGTGCGTGCCAGCCAGCCGCCGGGCTCGGTGGCGTGGCGGAACACCTCCGGATCCTCACCCGTCATCAGCCCGGCAAGCGCCAGGCCGGCGGTCAATTCATTTTCCTTCTCGCCGCGGCGCTTCACGCCCTCGACAGACCATGTCCGCAGATCTTCATCGGCCAGGAAAAAGCCAATGGTGCGGCAGGCCATCCCCAATGCCTGTTCATAGGCATCCAGCGCTGTTTCTGGCACCGTGACGGAGACGGTCTCTAGTGTCTCGCTCATCCAGGAAACAAGGGGTGGCAGCAGTCGGGCATAGTGGTCGAAACCCAGAAATCTCTGGGATGTAGCATCCGTGCTGGCGATCGGTCAGGCAAGACCATCCGCACGGAACGGTGTGATCATCATACCATCGGACCGTGGCCGGCCTTGGCATGTCCCTCCTCGGTGGTGGCGGTGCGGAAATATTGGAAGGCGAAGATCCGCACCGCGCTGGTGCGCCCACCTTCGGAGCCTTCGCCCTCGACACGCTGCACAAGATCGCCGAGCCCCACACGCTCCCGCTTACAGATCTCTTGTAGGGCATCCCAGATCTCAGGCTCCAGGCGCATGGAGGATCGGCCCCGAGAGGCAATGATGTTACGATTCACGAGGCGGCTCTGCATGGTTCTCATCCACTCAACAGCGACGGATCGACTTCCGATCGTTAATAGGTGTTAACAGTTTTTGAGACGACATACAACCGCAGATTGGGATTTTTTTAATGTTTTGAGACAAGTCTGGTATTATGAGGCATTGGCTTCGGTTGGGGTGGCGAGTTTCAGGGCAAGAGCGTGCAACCCGCTGTTAAACTCTGCCTGCAATAGAGCATGCACTGCACGCGATCGTGCAACCCTTGTTTGCCCGATAAAAGCGTCTGACACCATCACCACAGAGAAATGTGTCTCTCCTGTGACAGAGGCGCCAGCATGGCCGGCGTGCTGGGCGCTGTCATCGGTGACAACGAGCCGGGCCGGGGCGAACGCGGCGACGAGTGCGGCGTGCAGTCTCTGTTGTCGATTTTGCATTGGTGACTTTCTCGTGGCCCACCATCCGGGCGTGACATCGCAGGATAGGCCTGCTTGCGCTCATCTTGCACAGCAGCGGGGCTTGCTCCACCCATGCGGCGGCGCACATAAGGGTGGATGACCCGACGCACACCGCGAACCCGGGCCTACGCGCCGGATCCGGATGCGCCAGGCCAACCATGCGACTGCCCCGGCTGCCCCCTGCCGGGTGAGTATCGTGCACCCAAATCGCGCGACTCGCTGAATGCGTATTGGTGGTTCTGCCTGGATCATGTGCGCGAATACAACGCGTCGTGGGATTTCTATAAGGGAATGACGCCGGGCCAGATCGAGGCGCAGACCAGGGCGGATACGCAATGGCAGCGCCCCACCTGGCCGCTGGGACGGCTGGGCGCCAGGTTTCTGAACGAGGACGCGCTGCGTGACCCATTGGAGGCGATGGCCACCGGCCGTCGTCGCAGCGCGGAGCGAGCGGCCCAGGCGACGCCGACCGGCCTGCGGGAACCGTTGACCACACTGGGTCTTGACTGGCCAGTGACATTGGATGTCGTCAAATCCCGCTATAAGGAATTAGCCAAGCGCAATCACCCCGATGCGAATGGCGGCGACCGTGCCGCGGAGGAGCGGCTGAAGACGATCAATCTCGCCTACGCCGCGGTCCGAACCCATCTCACGGCGGATCCACATCGATCCGACCACGGAGCCGAAACTGGCGCTGCCGCGGGGTAGCCGCCACCGATTGCGCTCGCTAACCTTATTCTAGATCGTCCGCCCCTTGCTCGAGGATACCAACCGCTGATGACCAATGTCGCCGCCCTCGCGGACACCCGTCCGGCTCCCACGTCCTCCATCGACATGCCGGACACCACTGTCAGCGCGCGTGAAGTGTTTGGCATCGACCTCGACATGGACGTCCCGGCGTTCAGCGTGCGGACCGAGCATGTGCCTGAATCCGACCCTACCTATCGCTTCGACCGTGAAACCACGATCGCGATCCTGGCCGGGTTTTCTCATAATCGCCGGGTGATGATCCAGGGCTATCACGGCACAGGCAAGTCCACCCATATCGAGCAGGTTGCCGCGCGGCTGAATTGGCCCTGTATCCGGGTGAACCTGGACAGCCACATCAGCCGTATCGACCTGATCGGCAAGGACGCCATCGTCGTGCGCGACGGCAAGCAAATCACCGAGTTCCGCGAGGGCATTCTGCCTTGGGCGCTGCAGCACCCATGCGCCCTGGTGTTCGACGAGTATGATGCGGGCCGGCCGGACGTGATGTTCGTCATCCAGCGCGTGCTGGAGGTCGAGGGCAAGCTGACCCTTCTGGACCAAAACAAGGTCATCCGTCCGCATAAGTCGTTCCGCCTGTTCTCGACCGCCAACACGGTCGGCTTGGGCGACACGACCGGTCTGTATCATGGCACGCAACAGATCAACCAAGGCCAGATGGACCGCTGGAACATCGTCGCGACGCTGAACTACCTGCCGCACGCGCAGGAGACTGCGATCATCATGGCAAAGATGCACACCGACCCGAAGGACACAGCAGCCCGCAAGCAGATCGAGTCGATGGTCGCCCTGGCCGACCTGACGCGCGCCGGGTTCATCAACGGCGACATCTCGACCGTGATGTCCCCACGCACCGTCATCACCTGGGCCGACAATGCCCGCATCTTCGGTGATGTCGGCTTCGCCTTCCGTGTCACCTTTCTTAACAAGTGCGACGAGGCCGAGCGGTCTACGGTGGCCGAGTACTACCAACGTTGCTTCAACGAGGACATCCCGACGGGGGTGCCAATTCGCAAGGTGCTCTGAGGGTGAGCGGGACCAAGGACAACGGCCGGTCGGAAGACTTCAAGCGCGCAACGGCCGGCGCGCTGCGGGCGATGGCACGCACGGCCGATGTGCAGGTGGCGTTTCAACCCGGACCATCCGGCGTGGTGGGCCGTCGTGCTCGCCTCCCCTTGCCGACCCGCGCCCTTCCGCCGGGTGAGATGGCGAAGCTGCGCGGTGCCGCCGACAGTGTCGCATTCCGTCTGCGCCACCATGACGAATCCGTCCACGCCGCCCGGTCGCCCGCGCCGCGCGAGGCAAAAGACGTGTACGACGCGCTGGAGCAGGCCCGGGTCGAAACCGTCGGCTCCCAGCACATGGCCGGCGCCGCCGCCAATCTGCGCGCCCGCCTGGCCGAGGAATGCGAGGCAGAAGGCTACGACCGGATGACCCGGCGTGATCAACTGCCCCTCCCCGCTGCCCTCTCGCTGCTGATCCGCGAGCGCATGAGTGGCCAGCCGTCCCCTGAATCCGCCACCCGCATCCTGGACACCTGGCGCAACTCACTGGGCCCGGAGGCGGAGGCGGCGATGACCGCCATGGCCGCCTCCAGCAACGACCAGACCGAGTTCACCCGGGCCGCGCGCAAGCTGCTGGCCGCGATGAACTTGGCCGAGGCCGAGGTGGAAGCCGAGCCAGACAACGAGGAAGAGGAAGGCGAGGAAGGCGGCGAGCAGGCCGGCACCCAGGACAACAGCCAAGACAGCCAGGGCGAGAGCCAGTCCGAGCAGGACAACACGCTGGGCCAGCAGCCGGAACAGATCGAAGGCCAGGCCTCCGAGGATGAAGGCGAGCAGGGCGAGGACGAGGAGGCCGCCGCCGCCGAGGGCGACGAAAAGCCCGGCGGCCCGCAGCAACGCCGCGAACGACCGGCGACCGACGACCACAGCGCTTACCGCGCGTTCAGCAAGGCGAACGACGAGGAGGTCCATGCCGACGACCTGTGCGACCCGGAAGAGCTGAACCGGCTGCGCCAGCAACTGGACCAGCAGTTGCAGCACCTGCAGGGCGTGGTCAGCAAGCTCGCCAACCGGCTGCAGCGCCGCCTGATGGCGCAGCAGACCCGCGCGTGGGAGTTCGATCTGGAGGAAGGTCAGCTCGATGCCGGGCGCCTGGCGCGGATTATCGTCAACCCCATGCTGTCGCTGTCCTACAAGCGGGAGCGCGAGACGGAATTCCGCGATACCGTCGTCACTCTGCTGATCGACAACAGCGGCTCGATGCGCGGCCGCCCGATCACCGTGGCCGCCATGTGCGGCGACATCCTGGCCCGCACACTGGAACGCTGCTCCGTCAAGGTCGAGATCCTGGGCTTCACCACCCGCGCCTGGAAAGGCGGACAGTCGCGCGAGCGGTGGGTCACCGAGGGAAAGCCCCGCAATCCGGGCCGTCTGAACGATCTGCGCCACATCATCTACAAGCCCGCCGACGCCCCATGGCGTCGCGCCCGCAAGAACCTCGGCCTGATGCTGCGCGAGGGCCTTCTGAAGGAGAACATCGACGGCGAGGCGCTGCAATGGGCCTATCGCCGCCTCGTCTCCCGGCCGGAGCGTCGGCGGATCCTGATGGTGATCAGCGATGGCGCCCCGGTCGATGACAGCACGCTGTCGGTCAACCCAGGCAACTACCTGGAGCGGCATCTGCGTGAAGTGATCCGCGAGATCGAAAGCCGTGATTTCGTCGAACTCGTCGCCATCGGCATCGGCCATGACGTGACCCGCTATTACCGCCGTGCCGTGACCATCGTGGATGCGGAGGAACTGGGCGGCACCGTCATGAAGAAGCTCGCCGAGTTATTCGACGAGGACATGGCCGCAGCATGGGCTCGCGCCGCTATGGAGCGGGCGCCGCTCGTCGCCTAAGGCCCTTCTGTGCCGCAACCGCCGCCGCCGCTCGAACCCGGGCACGTCAACGCGCGTCCAAGCCAGCCGCTAGCGCCCCGCCCCTCCAGGCGGCGGCGTTTGCTGCGGCCGACGTTGATCGTCGTCTCGATCCTGGTGCACTTGCTGCTGCTGGCGGCGTTCTTCCTGCTGCAGCCACCGGCACCAACGGGTATGGAACCCACGGATTCGGACGACGTGGCGGTGACGTTCGCGTCTGCCACCAGCGACCAACCACCCTCGACAACGACGTCATCGTCCCAGCAATCCGCCCCTTCGGTCGCCAAGGGCAATCCGCTCGCCCCCGACACGGCGCCAACCAGCCCATCGACGGACCTGCCGCCACCGCCACCACCGCCGAGCGAACCACCGCCACCAGAAACGCCGCCGCCCGTTCCAGAAACGCCACCACCGCCGCCGGTGCCCCCAACCCCCACGCCACCAACGCCGACGCCGACGCCCACTCCACCGCCTCCGG
>NZ_LMUY01000070.1:121020-128312 GCF_009765685.1 Acidisphaera sp. L21
CCGCCGCTGCCACCGTTGCCGCCAACGCCGCCGCGCCCGCGCGTTGCGTCACGTCCGACGCCGCGCAACGCATCGCCGCTGTCGTCGCCGCAGAACTGGTCGCTCAACACCGTGCCGCAATCTCGGTCCCGCGGAAACGCATCGCGCGGGATGGACTTCTCGACCTCGTCCAACTCGGGCCAGAGCAACGCGATGATCAGCTACGTCAGCGGCGCCCGGCCGACCGGCGATTGGCAATCCGCGTTCATGCGATGGAGCCAGGCTCGGATCTATTACCCCGAGGCAGCCGTTGCCCAGGGCGACGAAGGCACCGCAGCGGTCGAACTGGAAATCCTCGCCGACGGCACCGTGCGCTCGGTCCGGCTCATCAACACCTCCCGCTCGCCATTCCTGGATGGCGGCGCGATCGACATGTACCGGCGCCAGACCGTACCAGCGTTCACGCCGGACATGGCGGCTCAGGAAAAATCCACCATCATCCGGGTTAATCTTACCTACCACATCATCCGCCATTGATCGTCAGGATGGTGCCGGTCGTATAGCCGGACCGTGGGCTGGCCAGGAACGCCACGGCGTCGCCGATTTCCTCCGGCGTGGCGGCGCGGCCAAACGGCATCGGCTTGGTCAGCTCCGCCCAACGCGCCGGATCCCCCAACTCCCGCTCGGCCCGCGCGCGCATCAGCATCTCCATCCGCTCGGTCGCAACCGGACCCGGATTGATACCCACCACGCGCATCCCATCCGCCGGCGCAGCGCGACCCAGCGCCCGCGTGAACGCCATCAGCGACGCGTTGCCCGCGCTGCCCGTGATGTAATTGGGGTCGAAGCTCTCCCCGGCCGCGCCAATCACGTTCACCACGACGCCGCCACGGGATTTCAGCGTCGGATACACCGCCCGGGTCAGGTTGATGAACCCGAATACCTTCAGGTCCCACGCCGCGCGCCACTTGGCGTCATCCACCTGCAGCAACGTGCCCGGCGGGATCGCACCGGCATTGTTCACCAACACGTCGATCTCCCCGGCAGCCCCCGCCAAGCGCACCGCCTCGGCAGCCTGCGACAGATCGGCCGACACAGTTTCCACGCGCACCTGGTGCCGGCTGCGCACCATCTCGGCCGCCTGCGCCAACGTCGCCGGGTCCCGCGCGGCCAGCACGATGTCGCACCCCTCCGCCGCCAGGGACATGGCGGCGGCCCGCCCAATCCCCTTCGACCCGCCGGTGATGAGCACACGCTTGCCGCGAAGCTGCAAATCCATGGTTTGACGCCTTGAACAGGGTGATGCGTTTTGTCACAAGCGGGCATGGCCAGCGAACCCACTCCGACGACCCGCATCATGACCGACGCCCAGCGCGAATACGAGCGCAAGAGGGCACAGAAGGCCGGCCTTTCCCTGGAGAAATGGCTGGACCAGAAGCAAAGGCAAGCCCAGGCCGCCACCCCCACCGCGGCCAAGCCGGCGCGCAAGCCCGGCCTGCTGTCCCGCCTGCTCGACCGCGCGCACGAACCGCTCAAGAAGAAGCCCTGATCGCCGCCCACGCGGATTGGAGCACCGACGCCCGCAAGCGTTGGATGACCGTCGCCACCGGCGAGCCCGGCGCATGGCGGGTCGAGGCACCTTGCCCGGTGGGCGACCTGGCGACCCTGTTCGACCGGCTCTGCGCCCGCGATGACACCGTAGCCCTCGGCGTGGATTTCCCGCTCGGCCTGCCCCGCGCCTATGCCCGCCTGCACGCGACGGAGCCGCATTTCCCCGACTTCCTGCGCGCCCTGGCCCGGCGCCCCAGCTTCTTCTCCGTCTGCGACGCGCTGGACGAACTAGCGCCCGACCGCCCGTTCTATCCCAGGCGCGGCCTGGCCGGCATGACCCGCCTCTCCCACGCCACCGCGCTCGGCTTGGGCGACGCAACCGGCCTATCCCGCCTGTGCGACCGCGCGACGGCGGAGCGGCCCGCCGGCGCCCCCCTATTCTGGACCCTGGGCGCCAACCAATCCGGCAAGGCCGCTATCTCCGCTTGGCGGGACTTGCTGCTGCCCGCCCTCGTATCCGCCCGGCCGCCCGCGCTATGGCCATTCGACGGTCCATTCCTGTCGCTGCTCCGCCCCGGCCGCGTTGCCGTGGCGGAAACCTACCCGGCCGAAGCCCTCCGCCACCTCGGCCTCCGCATGTCCGGCAGCAAACGCCGCCAATCCGACCGCGCCGCCCTGGCCGCCCCGATCGCCGCCATCATGGCCGGCCTCTCCGCCACGCCCGGCGCCGCCTTCACCGCCGCCCTCACCACCGGCTTCGGCTCCGACTCGGCAGGCGAGGACCGGTTCGACAGCGTGCTCGGCCTGCTCTGCGTGCTCGGCGTGCTCGCCGCCCGCCGGCCCGACACCGCCCCGCCCGACCCATGGATCCAACGATGGGAGGGTTGGGTCCTGGGACAGACCGCCCTCGCGTCCACCCCCCGCGCTCTGGTATGATGCCCCACGAAACAGGAGGATCCGATGATTTTCCGCCAGCTTTTCGATGCGACCTCCGGCACCTACAGCTACCTGCTCGCCAGCCGCGTCGGCGGTGAGGCCCTGATCATCGACCCGGTGTTGGAGAAGGTGGATCGCTACCTCCAACTCATGCAGCAACTCGACCTGCGCCTGGTGAAGGCGGTCGACACCCACCTCCACGCCGACCACGTCACCGGCCTCGGCGAATTGCGCGACCGCACCAACTGCATCACCGTCATGGGCGAGCAATCGGGGGTGGACGTCGTCTCCATGCGCCTCTCCGACGGCGACAAGCTCACCGTCGAAGGCCTCTGCCTCAACGTCATCTACACCCCCGGCCACACCGACGATTCCTACAGCTTCCACATGAAGGACCGCGTGTTCACCGGCGACACGCTGCTCATCCGCGGCACCGGCCGCACCGACTTCCAGAACGGTGACCCCCGCGCCCAGTACGAATCGATCTTCAACCGCCTGCTCAAGCTGCCGGACGACACGCTGGTCTTCCCCGCCCACGACTATAAGGGCGACACCGTCAGCACCATCGCGGAGGAGCGAGCGTTCAACCCGCGCCTGCAGGTCCGCTCCGCCGACGAATACGCGCAGGTCATGAACAGCCTCAACCTGCCCTCCCCCAAGATGATGGACGTCGCGGTCCCGGCCAACATGCGCGTCGGGCTGAAGGCGGAGACGATCCTGGACGGCGACTGCACCATCCAGGCCCACAGCGCGCGCGATTGGCTGGGCCGGCCCGACATCGTCTTCGTTGATTTGCGCGAACGGGAGGAGCGAGGGAAGTCCGGCTACATCCCCGGCTCGCTGCACGCCCCCTACCCCACCGTCACCGACACCATCCAACCCGGCGGTACCCTGCGCGAACTCTCCCACGCCGCCGGACGCCGGGTGCTGTTCTACTGCGCATACGGCGAACGCTCCGCCATGGCGGTGAAGGCCGCCCGTGCCGCAGGTTTGACATCGGCTTGCCACATCCAGGGGGGAATGAAGGCGTGGCAGGCCGCCGATGGGCCTGTCACCCATTGATGGAGCGGTTGAATGCGTCGTTGCGTGGTTTTGGTCGCCGGGTTGCTTGCGGGATGCGCCGGGCCTGATGTCGTCGGGCAGCGCGTTGGCCAGTCACTCTACGACGCCAGCGTGAACACCGGCCGCGCGCTGTCGGTCGCCGGGGACCGGACCGGCTACGCGCTACAGAATGCCGGGACGAACCTGCGCAACGCCGTCAGCCCGCCGCCGCCGGTCGTCTACGACCGAGGCCCGCCAGCATTACCGCCGCCCTACGTGCCGGACGGCTTCGACCAACGCGCCCCGATCCAGTCGGAGCCGCTATCGCCCGCATATTAGGATAACCCGATCGCTCAACTCGGGTGCTCCTTCGCTCGCAAGGCCGGGGGGGACCGAATTGGTGAGGCTCGCGCCCCGCCATCCGTCCCCGGCGATCGCGCGGTCTTCACCGGCTGCGACGCCGCAAGCCCGTCCGCGCGCCTACCCGGCAACCCCGCTGGATCCACACCGAGGTCGCGGCAAATAGCGCGAATGATGTCCTCGACCGGCCGCTCGCCGATATCGTCCAGCGTATCCAGCGAGTCCAGGCGTTCCCGCAGCGCGCCGTTCAGCATTTCGGCTGTCTCGCCGTCCGCGTCGCGCGCGATCGCATCCGCCACGGCCCGGCCGATCTGCCGCCGGGCCATGGCGTGCCGGTCATCGATCCCACCCGGCCGCGCCCACCCCCGATCCAGCCGCTCGGCCAGCAACACCGTCCGTCGGACAGCGCGGGACACCTGGGAAAACGCCGCGGCCACGGCATGCGCCCGCCCCACGATCTCCCGCCGAGCCTCCGCAGCCGCACTGGCCGCCCGGTCCGCCTCGATCGCTTCGGCAAACGACCCGGCGATTGGCGACAAGCCCTCCGCCACCCCAGCCGCCACCGCCGCCTCGGCCAACACGGCCTCCGCGTCGGCCGCACATGCGACCATCCGTGCAACCCGCATCCCAAACGCAACCAGATCAGCCAACGCCTCACGGAACGGCGCCGGGGCGCAGATAGTCTCGTCGGAATGGGAGGGGTGCGGGCGCATGGGTCATCGAAACAACCACACGCCCACCCGGAGTTTCAAGCATTGCGCGGCGGCTCACACGATGTGTGCTCTTACTCTCCCCAAGCGTTTTGTCTCGTGCAGCGTTGACAGGCGGCTTGTGGTGGATGGCATTCAGTCAGCGCCTGGGGCCCGCTCCTGATTATAGCGGACACTTGGCTCATGACAGAGGCTGGCCGAAAGGGGAATGCCCGCTTCGAAATTACAACTCAATATTCCAGACATTCCGAGGATCTATAGCGGATGGGAACTTCCATAAACTCACGCGATCCGAACTACTTCAAATCGCACCAACTCTTGGTCGGACAGCCATCTATACTGTTCAGTGAATCTTGGTCGTCCCGCAACCGTCCGCGCAAGTTATCGGTGATTTGGGATCAACTTGTTCAAACCGCCCCGGCATGACCCTCGACGTTCGCCCGGCATTGCAACACGGATGAACTGCTGTAAAGAGAACTACAACCCGCGATGCCGGCGGCCAATTCAAAACTGATTGCCACCGTTCATCGCCGATCCGTCGACCTGCCGCCATAGGACCATCACCCGTCTTCGACGGCGAACGGATTATACCTCACTTTACTCGTGGCCTCCGAAGATCAGACTCCCGATGCACCAGACAGCGTAGCCGAAGTTGTGGATCAACTGCTCGCCCTGCCGCAGATACGACGCCGTGGTATCGATGCCGGCGAGCTTGAGGGCTTCGCCGATCTTCGAGCTTGTTGGGTGCGCGTCACCAAGGCGCATGTCGTAGGCGCCGGCGATAGCAGCGAAGACCTCGCGCGCGCGTGCCTCTCCGACCTTTTGGGCCAAGATGCTCTGCAGCAACCTATTGGAGCCCAACTTCTCCTTGTCGGGGTGGTTGGACAGCTTTCGAAGAGAGCGCACGTCGAGCCGGTCGGAGAAGATCCGAACGAGCTCCTTGGACAGCCGCAAGAGCGAAGCCTGATCTTTGCTCGAGAAGCGAGAGACGTGCTGCATCGACGCGGCATCGTCAATCTCATGTGAGAACAGCGACACGCCGAATGTCTTGCGGAACTCTGCCTCCAGCAGCCTCATGTACCGAAATAGCACCTCCTCCACGGCACTGGTCTTCGCTGGCTGCGCCTTTACCTGCGAGGCGAGGAGTTCGGCGCTGACTTTGCCCTCCGGCGCGACGTTGTTCGCGGCCCACAGGAACTGCTCCCAGGCGGGTAGCTTAGCGATGTCGTAGGCGTAGACAGTGATGAGCTCCGAGGCGTTGATACCGAAATGGGTTGAATATCCCGAGGTGGATTGGATCGCACCCGTTTCCGCCGTATACCACTTCAGGGAGAAGCCTCGATGGCTCAGCATCTCATTGACCACAGACGGGCGGAACCAGAGCCACCGTCCGATGTCTTCGTTGTCGAGCTCAGTCGAGAACTTGCGCGAACCGTCCGTTTCGACGATGAAGTGCGGCAGATTCTGATCCTGGTCCCCGCGCACACGCGTGCTCTTTCCCTGATGTTCGATCCACTCGTATCGCCAAAACTCGCCTTCGACACGCACGCCGGGGTAGCCGCTTCGATGGCCCTGGGCGCTTTCTGAGGCGGTGTTATCGTTCGTCTCAGGGCTCATGACCGGAGCGTCCTCCTCCTCGTCGACGTCAGTGCGCCACACGCGAAACGACGCCCAACTCCCGCCGAACACGGCGTTCAGCTCCTTGATGCGCAACACGTACCTTCCTCCTTCACGCTGCTCCTGGATCTCTGTCAGCCCGGCATAGGGACTGTCCTTGAGGTCGGCCACGTTCTCGACGCGCTGGCGGTAATAGGACAGACGAAGGAACAGGCCGCGCGCGGCCAGGTAGTCTATCAGGAACTCGCGCTTGATCTCGATCTGGCTATGGCTGCCATCGCGGTCGAGCGTCTCCTTGGCGACCACGACAAAGTCCTCTTCAGGCCTGACCCAGTTCTGCCCCTCCTTAATAAGGCGAAGTGCGACCACAAGGTCTGGATTGAGGATCCACTGCCGACCACCGACCACAGGTTGCGGATGCTCGAAAACAAGATTGATCCCGATGGGCTCCTTGTCGTTGTACTGATATTCGTCAATAGACGAGTAATGGCCATCCGAGTATGCATACGGTGCCACTCTGTGCCCGATGCCGATGTCGCTCCAACTCAAGCGCTCGGCAAATGCCCGATGCTGTTTGGGAAAGGCAACGGAGCCGCAAGCGAATACGTCGCCGACATACCCCACTTCCTTCACGTCGCCCTTCTCCTCATTGAGCGACGCACGAAGGGGGATCCAGGTCGCCCGAGAAAACAGACGCCGAATTTCAGACGCTTGAAGAATCCACGCTTCGTTCATGGATCAGTCCTCTAAGTAACGGAGCTATGTTGGAATTTGGGTGATGGGTAGGATTGAGAGGGCGGCGTATCGTGACGGGAACCGTATGCCTTCTCCATAACACGCTCTCCTGAGTTACTGCTGAATGCAGCCAGGCGGAGAATCCGCCTTTAGGGCAGAAATGTTACGCGATAGGGAATGATAACGGACCGTCCGTTTTGGGGAATGTCGATCGTTCTATCTTAGATCCGAGATTGGCGCTGAGCTGCCGACTATCGACGCTACCGACTGGCTGCTTCGAGGACCGCTCATCCGGAAGTGGACGACCAATTCTGGTCGAAGCCAGCCCAACTCCACCCGTCGCCCCTCTGTGTAGCGTTACCA
>NZ_LMUY01000070.1:128408-131559 GCF_009765685.1 Acidisphaera sp. L21
GCCTTGAACCCCCGCCCAGCCTCCTAGTCCCCTCCCCGCCGCCCCCATCTCAGCCGCCCCCATCTCAGCCCGAAACATCACGAGGCCAGGCCAATAGGCCCAGCCTCAGCCCGCTCTACCCGTACAGCCCGGCCGCCTTAGCCCGCAGTTTCGCCAGCGCGACCAGCAGATCCAGCGTCGGCGTCGCCACGCCCACCAGCCGCGCCAACTCCAACGGCACGCCGAACATCGCGTCCACCTCCATCGGGCGACCCAACTTCAGGTCCTGCACGATGCTCGCGGTGTGCGACAACTTCAGCGAGTTGGCGATCTGCGCCTCCGGGTCGGCCTTGATCGGGCAGCCCATCGCCGTGGCCAGCGCCACCATCTCGCCCGCAATGTTGCGCAGCGCGTCGCGACAGGCTTCCTCGGTGAACAGGGTGCGACCCGGCGATTCCGTCAGCACACCCATCGGCCCCGTGCCGATGTTCAGCAGCAACTTGGCCCAAATCTTGGTCCGAATATCCGGCACAGGCTCGCTATGCAGCCCGCCAGCTTCCATCGCGGCTGCAATCGCCTTGGCACGCGGCGACACCGTGCCGTCCGGCTCGCCGATATTGATGCGGCTATTGGCGTTGGCGACGCTGATGATGCCGGGCTCGATCACCGTGCAGGCGGAGTTGACGACGCCGCCAATGGCGCGTTGCGGACCGATCGCGTCCCACACCACACCGCCCGGGTCCAACCGCTCCAGCCGCCTTCCCTCGTTCACGCTGCCTTCCTTGTGGAAATACCACCAGGGGATGCCGTTCATCGCGAACACCACGGCGGTGTCCGGGCCCAGCAACGGACCGATGACACGGGCCATCGAGGGCAGGCTCGGCGCCTTCAGCGTCACGATGACGGCGTCCTGCGGGCCAAGCTCGGCCGGGTGCTCGCTGGCGGTGACGTCGGCGCGGAAGGTGACGTCTGGCGCGCGAACCTCCAGCCCGCGTTCCTTCATCGCGGCCAAATGGGCGCCACGTGCCACCACCGACACGTCGGCGCCGCCCCGGGCCAGCCGGGCAGCGGCGTGGCCACCCACGGCCCCGGCGCCGAACACGCAAATCTTCACGACAACAGGTCCAGCGCGATGCGGGACAGCGCCTGCACGCCCTGCGCCAGGCAGCGTTCGTCGGGTTGGTAATCGGAATTGTGCAATTTATCCTCCCGCCCCGGCGCGCCGGATCCGATGCGGATCTGCAGACCGGGTACTGCCTCTGTCATCATCGCGAAATCCTCGCCGCCCAGGCTGGGCTCGCCTTCCGTCACCACCTCGCCCATCTGCGCCCGGATGGACGCAATCCCCCGATCGACCATCCCGTCATTATTCACCAGCGGCGGACATAGCCGGTGGTATTGTACGTCCACCCGCACCCGCATGCCCTCGGCGATGCCGGCGCACAGCCGGCGCACCGCCGCCTCCACCTGGTCGCGCACCTGCGGATGCAGGGTGCGCACGGTGCCCTTCAGCACCACGCTATCGGGGATGATATTATGCGCATTGCCGCCTTGGATGGCGCCCACCGTCACCACCGCCGGGCGCGTCGGACCCACTTCCCGGCTCACGATCGTCTGCAACTGCACCACCAGGGTCGCCGCGGCCAGCACCGGGTCGACCGTGTTATGCGGATACGCCGCGTGGCCGGATTTCCCGTGCACCGTGATCTCAAAGAAATCCACGCTGGCCAACGACGCCCCGCGCACATAGGCGAACGCCCCGACCGGCATATCCGGATGGTTGTGGAACCCCACCGCCATATCCACCCCGTCCAGCACGCCCTCCGCCATCATGGCGGCAGCGCCCCCGGCGGTTTCCTCGGCCGGCTGGAAGATCAGCTTCACCGTGCCGCGCAGTTGCGGCGCCAGGCTCTGCAACACCTCGGCCACGCCGATCAGCGTCGTGGTGTGGATGTCGTGGCCGCACGCATGCATCAGCCCGGCATAGGTGCTGGCGAACGGCAGCCCGGTCTGCTCGGCAATCGGCAAGGCGTCCATGTCGGCGCGGATCGCCACGGTCGGGCCGGGTGCGCCGCCCTGGATCGTGCCAACGACGCCCGTCACGCCGACCCCCGTAACGTTCGGAATGCCCAGCCGCGTCAACGCCGCCGCCACCACGCCGGCCGTGCGCGTCTCCGTAAAGGCAAGCTCGGGGTGGGCATGCAGATCACGCCGGATCGCCACCAGCGCCGGCTGCAATGCAGCGGCCTGCCGCGCGATCGCAGCCTGCGGGTCATTCGGAAGGTCCATGCACGCGCGCTCCATCGATGCTGCGTCGGCGAGCATGATCTGCGCAACGCAGCCCGGCAAGATGGCGTCAGGCCCAGCGCGAATGCGTAAGCCTCGTGCAAACATGGACAAGTCCGCCGCCCCCCGCTACGGGACGGGAAATCACCGTTCGGCTGGAGCCCCCCATGGACACGCACGCCCCTGACCCCGCCAAGCCCGGCATCCCGGCGTTTGCAAAGGGCGACGTCGTGCCTGTTATCCTGTCCGGCGGGTCCGGAACGCGCCTCTGGCCAGTCTCCCGGGAAAGCTTCCCCAAGCAGTTCTGGGGTCTATTGGACCATGACCGGTCCATGATCGTCGAAACCGCCCTGCGCGGGCATCGCCCCGGCTTCAGCCCCCCCGTGGTGATTTGCAATCAGGAACATCGTTTCTTGGTCGCCGAGCAACTGCGCGACGCCGGCATCGTGGATCCTAGCATCGTGCTGGAGCCGATCGGCCGCAACTCCGCCCCCGCCGTCACTGCGGCCGCACTGCTGGTAGCGCAAACCGACCCCCAGGCGGTGCTCTGGGTCATGCCGGCCGACGCCGCAATCGGTGACGTGGACAAGCTGCACGAGATCCTGGCCCACGCCGTCGCAGGCGCCCGCGCCGGCCGCATCGTCACGCTCGGCATGACGGCGATGGCGCCGGAAACCGGCTACGGCTACATGGCCGTCGGCGCCCCGATCGAGGGTGCGCCCGGCGTGCACGACGTCGCCCGATTCATCGAAAAGCCCGATGCCGCCGGTGCCGCCGCACTGTTGGCCGAGGGAGCGCTGTGGAACGCCGGTATGTTCGTCTTCACCGCGGAGACGATGCTGGAAGAACTGCAGATCCACGCGCCGGACGTGCTGGCCGCCGTCCG
>NZ_LMUY01000070.1:131660-132171 GCF_009765685.1 Acidisphaera sp. L21
GGACGCATCGCATCGCCGTGGTTCCCGCCTCCCTCTCCTGGTCCGATGTCGGGTCCTGGAGCGCGCTGTGGGATCTGGGCAAAAAGGACGAGGCCGGCAACGTGGCCGTCGGCGACGTGCTGCTCGAAGGTGCGACCCACTGCTACGCCCGCAGCGACGGGATCATGACCGCCGTCGTCGGCCTGAAGGACGCCATCGTCGTCGTCACCGAGGACGCCGTCCTCGCCATGCACCGCGACCGCGCGCAGGACGTCAAGAAGGTCGTGGACCGGCTGAAGGCCGCCAAGCGCCACGAAGCCGTCGCCCACAACCGCGTCTACCGCCCATGGGGCTTCTACGAAAGCCTGATCCAGGGCGACCGCTTCCAGGTCAAGCGCATCGTCGTCACCCCCGGCCAGAAGCTCAGCCTGCAAAAACACTTCCACCGCGCCGAACACTGGGTCGTCGTCAACGGCACCGCCATCGTCACCCGCGACGGCGAGGAGATCATGGTCCGCGAGAACGAGAGCAT
>NZ_LMUY01000014.1:0-7221 GCF_009765685.1 Acidisphaera sp. L21
ATGGTGGACTACTCGCGCTGGCGGCGTCCGTAGCGTGGCTGTTGCCAAATCGGGTCGCTGGGCCGGACTCCAACCAAACCGCTGGTGACCAGCAATCAGCTTGGTCACTCGCGCGCAACCCGGCCTTTGCCCAGTTGATGGGCATCGCGGCCCTGGTTGGTGGAAGCCATGCTCTCCACGACGGCTTTGAAGTGATACGCTGGCGGGCTGCCGGGATGTCGGCAGTAGAAGTCAGCATCCTATGGTCTCTATCCGTAGCAGCGGAAGTGGCAGTGTTTGCGGGTTTTGGATCTCGCTTGTTAGAAAAGCTTGGCCCAAGGCGAGCGATGGTTTTGGCCGCTTCCGCCGGGATCATCCGCTGGGGCACAGCGGCTCGAACAGCGTGGTTTCCGGCCATGGCTCTCGTTGAGCCGTTACATGGACTAACATTTGCCATGCTGCACCTTGCCTGCATGGACATGATTGGGCGTGTTGTACCTGCCACCCTCGCTGCTACGGCGCAGGCATTCTACGCGACTGTGGCAATGGGAGCCACGGCCGCACTGGTGACTGTGGCGTCTGGCCCGCTCTACGCCACGTTTGGACCGTCAGCGTTTTGGGGGATGGCAATCATGTGCGCAGTCGCGCTCCCATTGACATGGATGATCCAGTCACCTTCCCGTCCAAGAGCTTCAACAGCTTAGGTAGGAGAAGAGACCGTAGCCGAGACAAGGCCTTAGCGAGTCGATTGATCTAGAGAATATCGGCCCACGTGGATCGGTATTGTTAAACAGCTCCGCTTCGGCGTTTAAGTCGCCAGAACGGTGAATAAGTCGCCTTTTGCAAAGACGTCACCGTTAACAGGGCTTGCCGGATTGGCATACTTGAATCGATAGGTTCCAGCTTACAGCTTGGATTGATCCTCACGCAATTGGGTTGGAGAGCAGTCATTTAAAGAAGCATGCCGTCGAAGGATCCCACGTTGCGGAATTCTCGATTGTCACTCGTTCACCAGCCATACGGTCCTCCATAGCATCACGCCAGGTCCAGCTAGCCTCTCATGCTTTCTGGCACCTTGCCGCCATTGTTTGTCAGCTTTCTCATGACTGCTTTATGGAGCGCGACGTTTTCGTCAGCCGATCCATCGGATCCAGCATGAATATCCAGCTCAGTCGTAAGTTCCGTCCGGGCCTGTAGACTTGAATCGAGGTCAAGTAGCTTGAGCAAATCCACAATGGATGTCTGGTAATTTCGGCCGCCGTCTTTTCGCGCGGTCATCTCGCCCAAGACTACCTCCACGTCTACGGGCTGGCTCGAAGATGATGACGTAGTAGGCGAGGCCGCTTCAGCCTGAGGCACGGTCTCCGGTGCGGTCTGCGCGATGGATTGCATTATAGTGGTTTGAGTTTCAACCGGTCCGCCTTGAAAGATTTTGTTCGTGATCGCGCCAAAGATGCTCATTGACGTTCCTAACATTTATCCTGACCCACCGATTGGGATCGTGCTCATTTGGTCACCATGCGGTGACACAGGCGACATGCTCCTATCTTGCTCTCTCGTTAGCCGGCTGGTTTTGGTTACCGCTGACCACTGTCTGCTCCTTGCTGACATTTTCAGGCTTTGCGGGCCCAGACTTGTCCGGATTACCGGGTTTCGTTGGGCGTGTACCACCAGGATCCACTCCCTCGAGCGGATCGTTGCCTGTCGTATGCGTAGACTTATCTGTCATCGTCTTACCTCTTGAATGAGATGCCTTGAGAATTTACGGGCCTTGATCGTTTTACCACAGTCCCGGCGTGCCTACCTTCAGAGAATGACCATCGGGATCGCGAAAGTATAAGCTTGATCCGCCTTTCGACCAATCAAGACGGCTTTCAATGGCAATGCCGCAAGAGGCCAGATGGCTAGCCCGGCGCTCCAGCTCTGCATGGGTTATGGAGAAGCACAGGTGCTGCTGTCCAGAGGCATTGTGCGGCGGAATCATTCCAAATGGTGTCGCGCTTGGCTTGATCGAACCATCGTGGACGAACAGCAGCAAGACCTGGCGTCCTGGAACAGCGAGGGCAATCATGCGCTCATCCTGCAGCATGATCTCGAACCCGAAAACTCGTTCGTAGAACGCCAAAGCGCGGCTGAGATCTGCGACATAAAGCGATGTCTCAAGAATACGGCTAACGACCGGACGTGTGTCCCCCATGTTGCTACGGATCCAGCGCAAGGACGTGTCGGCGGCAATGATCAAGATACGCCGCCTCGTGGGCGGCTACCAAGTCAACGGTCCCCGACCATAGCCAGGACGGAGCATCCAACGTCTTCGAGCGGTTCCGCCGGAGCTCGGCAGACCAAGCTTGACGATCGGCCTGCGACATCTGCCGCCCGTGGGCTCGACCGACCACTGCTGCAAGATACTCGGCGACCTGCATGGCCTCGTCTTTACTCAGCACTTCAATCTCGAGCTTCAGGTCCTGCGGCAACAGCTCTCTCATAAACAGCGCCTTGCTCATAAGTCGGATGGGCAGCAAACGCTCGCCGAGATCGGGCGACAGTTGCCTGGCACCCTGTGCAACACGTTCACCGTTGTCCTGCGGCATTTCGTTGCCGTCACTGCTTGGGACATCTGCCGCCACCGCTTCTTTAAAATCCATAAGGCAATGCCGCAGGGCCTTACCCTTGCCGACGGCGACCAAAGCGGCAAAGCGCAGGCGCCCAAGCGAGCTGCATCCCTTTCGCCAATATGCTGCATCCACGAGACGAACAGGCGCGTCGTTATCCCTCGAGCGCAGAGACGTAATCAGACGGCGGACGTCCTCGCGGCCAAAAGCCTGTCCCAAAGCCTCCTTTTCACCCGGCGCAAGCGGCCAGAATCGACTTCCAAGGGGGATTACGGGATCGATGCCTTGGATCCGCTCGTCGGCTAAATGCTTCCACGAACGGCCGGCGGCTCGACGCATGGCAAGTTTGACGGTTTCCGGATAGCCTGCCTCCACCTCCTGCTCCGAATTCTCCAGAGCGGCGCCATAACCTTCGATCAGGCGCTCGAGCATGTGAACGGTCGTGACGCCGGGCAGATCGGATCCACGTGCCGCCATCGCCAATGACAGGCTCAGCCGCATCAGATCGTGCGCCGGGTTGCCGATCACCGTCTGATCCAAGTCCCGGATGGCGATGTCCAGTGACCCGTCTTTAGCGGCAATCGGACCTAGATTCCCCACGTGGCAGTCGCCGCAAATCCACACAGGAGGGCCGTCGGGTATTGCCGCCCGGGGCGTCTGCTCGAGCCACTCGTAGAACCGGACCGTGCTGCCACGAACGTACGCATGCGCGGATTCTGCCATCTTGGCATTCCGAAGTGCTGTCAGATGAACTTGGCGATCTTCCGGCATCACGCCAGGCGTCGGCTTCCTGCTCACGTGTTGGTTCCAGGGGGGTGCGCATGGATGGTGAGCCCCTCCACTGCCGCTGCATTTGCCCGGAATATCTCTAGCTGGCGCTCCATGTCCTGCTGACCGTCGGCAATGCGCCGCGCAATGCTACCGCTCCCGAAATCGAACCCCTTCAACGCCGTCTCCTGCTCGTTCGCCTCATAGGCGATGTGGAAGATGGTCCCGCCGGGTCGATGTCCTGCCCAGCGCCGCTGCAGCTGAAGGAGGGCCCGTACTGTCTGGCTGGCGAAAATCAAATCGCTTTGGCGCTGCGCCGCCTTCAGAAGGCCGCGTGGTAACGGCGCGGCTGAGGGGAACAGGTCGACTGCGAAGCACGTCAGGGGGGCGCTACCCTCTGCGGCGAGATCATCAAATATGACGTGCACGGGCAGGTTTGACGACAGCCCACCGTCAACGTAGTGGCAACCGTTGATCTCCACGGGTGGAAAGTCGGGGATAAGGGCCGCGCTGGCCATGACATGGTTCAACTGCAACGGGGCCTCAGCTGTGTCGAAGGTGACCTCACCCCCTGTTGCGAGATTAAGTGCGACTACAGTGACGCGGATGTCGCCGCTATTCACCCGCTCGAAGTCCACCAACTCGGCGACGAGCCGCCGCATCGGCGTGGCATCGAATAAGCCTGGTGTGTCATTCCTTCCGGTCAGGTCGGGCACCCGCATGGTAAAGAGAGGCGCCCGGCCGAACATGCGGCTGACCAGCGCCTGACCATACTGCACCGGCGCGCGCAGGGATGCTGGCAGTATGGATGCCCCGCCGTCGGAGACCGAAGCACGCCGCCAAAACTCCTCCAGTGCAGCGACCCGGTTTCCCGGTGCGTTGCCGGCGATGATGACCGCCATAAGCGCGCCGATCGATGTTCCCACGATCCAACCCGGCTCTACACCGGCACCGTCCAACGCCTTCCAGGCACCCACGTGATACGCTCCAAGAGCGTTACCGCCGCTCAGGACTAGAGCTGGGCGTTGCATGGTCAATGCCTCCGCCGTGCCGCGCGGAGCAATCCAATTGCGAGGAGCCCCAAACCGATCCTTACAGGAGCCGGGCTCTTGCTCAGCCACCACTGGGCACTGGTTTTCAAGGACTCGCCGTCGAACGGCCCGTGGGTTCCCGAAGGCTTGGTAGATGGCGTAAACGTATTTGGATCACGACGGTCTGCGACGTCCTGCCGCGCCGTTTGCTGGACGCGGATTCCGGCAAAGCCGGAGGCGACGTCGAGCAGACCGGGAACGACCTTGTTCGCGATGCTGAACGCAACCGTCTCGCCCGTAACGCGCCATTCCCGGCGCTTCATCGTTCCAGCGAGATAGATCGCTTCGCCCAAGATCTCCGGCTGGTAGACGGGCGGTGGCGGACGGGGCGACTTGTCGCCCATGACCGAGCCGGCGTGGCTGTAAAACGGGGTGTTCACGGACGGCGGGTGCACCATCGTCACATGGACGTGGGATCGTTCGTTGATCAGTTCAGCCCGAACCGCCTCGGTGAAACCGCGTAGTCCATATTTAGTGGTCGAGTAGGCGGACTGGAGAGGCATCCCCCGGTAAGCCATCCTCTGCTTGCATAGTGCAGCGCGGCTGCCAATCCGATCCCGGACCCAGCGCCGGTGATCGCCACGACCTTGCTCTTCGGCTCTTGTTCCACAGGCACATCCACTTCTTGGTCAGTAGGCGACATGCCTGGTAGAAAGGCCGGGGGCATACCAGCCCCCGGCCAACGCTCTTTTAGCGAGACTTCTTGTAGAGCTTGCTGGCAATGTCGAACATTTCTTCCGGTGCGTAGTTCGGAGCAAACGCACCGTAGTTGCCGAGTAGTTCCGGGATCTTGCCGCCCTCGGGATGTCCGTCGACGACCTCCAACTCGCCCGGCGGATCGCCCGGCAGCGCCATCTCACCATTGCCCCAGATGCCTGATGCCTCACCGTAGTCGCCTGGGCTGAAGGTATACAGGCGACGATGGCTGCCTTCAGCCAGGTACTTCTGGCACTCGGGGATGCGATCTAGGTTGATATTCGGCGTGGGCAGCATCTTCTCGATCTCGACACCTGTCAGCTTCTTCAGCGCCAGCGCGTATGCGTGAGCGTGAATAGAGCCGCGGACCAGCAGGTAGCCGCAGACTTCACGGCCGGTCGGCTCTTTCATCGTCTCGTAGACGCGCAGCTTGTGGATGCGTGCGCCGCATTCGAGATGGAAGTTGTGCAGCAGGTCGATGATCACGTTGCCGGTCGTGGTCACCATGTCGGTGTTCCAAGACAGGCCATTGCTGTTAACCGGCGTTGCACCACCGCCATTGGACAGGAAGGCACCCGGCAGCACAGTGTCTTGCATGGCGTTGAACGGCGCCTTGGAGACATCCACGTCCGGAGTTGGATCGCCAGGCCCATTGTTCAGCATGGCAATGCCTGTGCTGACGAGTTCCACGTGGCCAAGTTCTTCAGCAAAAATCGCCGAGACGAGACTGTAAAATGGACGAAGCTTGGTCTTGTTACGGAAGTTGAAGCTCTGGAACATGTAGTTGCCCAGGGTCGACATCTCGCCGTATTTGCCGCCTAGCAATTCCTGGAGCGCAGTCGCGGCGTTGGGGTCGGGTTTCTTGGGCTCTGGTAGTGCAGCCTGCAGCTGGTCAATTCTCATAAACATGTCAGCAACTCCCTAGGGGTGACAGCGCTCTAGATACTGTCGGGGAGTACTACGGGGTCATGGACTACGAGTTTCGCGAGGGGAAGCTGTTTGTGTCACGTTCTCCGGAGGAACGTGATCCTTTGCTCAAGCGCCTCCGCCGGATCGAGGGCCAGGTGCGTGGCCTTATACAAATGTTAGAGGCGGATCGGTATTGTCTTGACGAAATTCAACAAGCAAATGCTGTGACCGCCGCAATGCGGGAAGTTGCTTTGTTGATTCTGACCAGCCACCTGGATGCCGGCGTCGATTTCGCCGTGAAGTCCGGAAAGACAGAGGATGTCATAAAAGAGGTGACGACGGTTCTGAGAGCAGCGCTCAAACTATAGCATCATAAGATAGTCGCCGTGCGCTACACCGACCGAACTGGACCCCGCGGAAATTTGAGGTCCAGCGTCAAAGGCTGAGAGCCTTCACTGTCGTTGTGTGGCCATAGCCATCATCTCGATGGTCACTCTGGAGAAAAGCAATGACCGAGAAGACCCTACAAGACGCCTTCTACGAAACGCTGAAGGACGTCTATTACGCCGAGAAGCAGTCGGTGAAGGCGCTCAAGAAGTCGGCCAAGGCCGCCAAAGCCCCCGGTTTGAAAAACGCTTTCACGAAGCACGCTGAGGAGAGCGCCTATCAGGTTGAGCGACTAACCCAGGTGTTCGAGATCATCAACAAGCCGGCTCGCGCGAAGACGTGCGAAGCCATGCAGGGCCTGACATCCGAAATGGAGGAAGACCTTGGGGACTTTGGTGATACCGAGGCCGCCGATGACGTGCTGATCGGCTGCGCGCAGGCAATCGAGCACTATGAGATTTCCCGCTATGGCCTTCTGAAGACATGGGCTAAGAAGCTCGGCTACAGCGAGGCCGAAGCTCTGCTTGGCGAAACTCTCGAGGAGGAGAAGCGCACTGATGCTCTTCTCACCGAGCTTGCTGACGGCACTTCCGAAAAGCCCCAGCCCAAGGCAACGCCAGACAAGGCAACGCCAGCCAAGGCAAAAGAGGCAGCCTAAGTTACACGGGCCCTCGCGTCATCGAGGGCCCGGCTCCGCTCCACAAATGATATAAAGGGACGTTCATGAAAGCACTAACCTGGCAGGGTAAGGGGAAAATCACCTGCGAGAGCGTCCCCGA
>NZ_LMUY01000014.1:7231-8422 GCF_009765685.1 Acidisphaera sp. L21
GTTCCGAAAAGCCCCAGCCGAAGACCGCGCCGGCCAAGGCGAAACAGGCAGCC
This sequence comes from Acidisphaera sp. L21, assembly GCF_009765685.1. Classification (GTDB taxonomy): domain Bacteria; phylum Pseudomonadota; class Alphaproteobacteria; order Acetobacterales; family Acetobacteraceae; genus LMUY01. The sequence continues at coordinate 7,285 of NZ_LMUY01000014.1, forward strand.
TAGTCTTACCCGGGCCCTCGAGTCCTCGAGGGCCCGGCTCCATTGTAGACAATTGAAGAAGAACGTTCATGAAAGCACTCACCTGGCAGGGTAAGGGGAAAATCACCTGCGAGAGCGTCCCCGATCCAATTATCGAACATGGCCAAGACGCGATCATCAAGGTCACGGCATGCGCCATCTGTGGTTCCGATTTGCACCTGATGGGCGGCTTCATGCCGACGATGGAGCATGGTGACATCCTTGGGCATGAGACTATGGGTGAGGTCATTGAAGTTGGTCGCGAGAATTCAAAGCTGAAGGTTGGCGACCGCATCGTTGTGCCATTCACGATTTGCTGTGGGGAATGCCGGCAATGCAAGTGGGGTAACTGGAGTTGCTGTGAACGCACAAACCCCAATGGTAAAATGCAAGCTGAGACGTTCGGCTATCCCCTTGCCGGCCTGTTTGGCTTCTCCCACATAACTGGTGGCTTTGCCGGCGGCCAAGCTGAATACCTGCGTGTCCCCTATTCGGATGTCGGCCCTATTAAAGTTCCGGATGGTTTGACGGACGAGCAAGTCCTTTTCCTCAGCGACATCTTCCCGACGGCATACCAAGCCGCGGAGCATTGCGAAATCACACCCGAAGACACCATCGCGGTTTGGGGTTGCGGCCCCGTCGGCGTCTTGGCGGTCAAGTCGTGCTTCCTATTGGGTGCAAAGAGGGTCATCGCGATCGATACTGTGCCGGAGAGGCTGGCGCTAGCCCGTCAAGCGGGTGCTGAAACAATCGATTTTGGCCAGCAAAATGTCCAGGAGACGATCATGGAGATGACCCATGGTCTTGGACCTGATGCGGTCATTGAAGCGGTTGGTATGGAAGCGCATGGCGCCGATACGCTGGCGCAGAAAGTCAGTTCCGCCGTAATGGCGGCTACAGTGAGCATGGAGCGTCCGTTCGCACTGAACCAAGCCATTCTAGCCTGTCGGCCCGGAGGCATTGTATCGATGCCAGGCGTGTTTGCTGGACCAGTTGGGCCAGTGGCATTAGGCGTCCTGATGAACAAAGGTCTGACGTTGAAAACGGGTCAGACGCATATGATCCGTTACCTACAGCCCTTGCTGGAGCGGATCCAAAATGGAGAAATCGATCCTTCATT
>NZ_LMUY01000014.1:8482-11276 GCF_009765685.1 Acidisphaera sp. L21
GCGACAAGGCCGACAACTGCACCAAGGTCGTGTTCAAGCCGCATGGATAAACGCGCCGTCACAATCGTCGGAAAGCGATCAGATAGAACCGATGCCGGACATAGACGTCTAGTCACATAGTGAAGGAGATCCTTATGACAGAAGATAAGCACAGCAAAGCGCTCGACCTGACAGATGCAGCGCTTGAAAAGATAGTCGCAGGTGACGAGAAGGCAGCCGATCAGCTAATCGAGCAGGCAAAAGAGCTCGACCCCAGCGCGCCGGAAGAAGTTCTACGTGACCTTGATGAGGATGCTTCAAACAGTAAAAGCAAATAGGCGAGTTTGTAAAAAGAGGTTCTGGTGCACCGGCCATGGAGCTACAAGTCGCGGCCCAGAATAAACCAGATGGTTGCTGCCACCAGGCAGATTGAACGTGTCTCCATACGGCGGCGGGACGGCCACGTCTCGCCGCGATGCGGAGCCGAATTGAAAGCAGTCGATCGAACTGTAGCGTTCGGCACTGTCGCGTTGCTGGGGTAATTTTGTGCAGCCTTGGGCATCCGCCTCTCCTGCACATCCGTTCGCTGTAACTTAAAAGAAGAAGCCGAACTGCAACGTGCTGCCGATGCCATGTGTTCAAACTGATTAGGCGGGGGATTGCGTATCCTAGATCACTGGGCGGTTACGATTTGACATGACTCGGCCAACCCCTCTCATCTCAAGATGCCCAGTCAGCACCGGACTTAAAGGTAAAGGATTAGTCCTTCTTTCACCGTGTATTGGAATTAAGCGCACGATCCAGTGCGCATACAATGTCGCCGACAACCCATGTCGCATCAGCGCGTAGATGGCCGAACACTTGCAGGAGTATAGTAGCATGGACGGCGACTCCAATGGAGACAGGCTGCACGAGATTTACCACACCGGTCTGCGGAATATGCATGCTCTCGAAATGACGGCGATCGAGATGACCGCGCGGCAAGTCGAGCGCCTGGAAAATTACCCGGAAATGGAGGCCCGCCTGCGTCAGCACCACACTGAGTCGCAACAGCAGGCCAAACGCCTCGAGGATATCCTAGCTCGGCACGGAACCGACTCTTCTAGTCTGAAGAACGCCGTGACCGCAGCGATGGGCAATGTGGCGGCCGTGCTACACGCTCCTGCTTCTGACGAGATCCTGAAGAACACCTTCGCCAACTTCGCATTCGAGCACCAGGAGATTGCGGCTTATACCAGCCTTATCGCAATGGCCGTGAAGATTGGTGACACGGAATCGTTCCAGGTGCTCAAGCAATCTTTGTCGGAGGAACAGACGATGGCGGACTTTATCGGCGCCCAGATTGTACCGACGACGACACGGTTTATGGATCTTACACAAGCGGGCGACACGGCTGGCGTTTAGCGGGCAGGGGCGCGTCGTCCAGACGCGCCCCATGAACACGGCACGACTCTGCAGTCGCATTAATGAAGATGGTCCGTTTCGAAATAGGCTGACTTGCCTTACCTGCAGGTCAGGCAGCCAAGCAGTCCTACTGATAACCCCCAGTTTCCTCTCGCTCCTTGGCAGCATCCTCCTGAACCTTTGTGTCGACCTTCTTCATGACGCCAATATCGTTAGACGGCTTCTCCGCAGGCTGTGCATCTTCATTCAAAGCAATTCTATCATTGTCCATCATATGGCCTCTCAGTTATCGCCTAAAGTGAACCGTCGGTTGCGCTAAAAGTTCCTCTGAAGAGGGCCTTGTAGGCCGCAGCGCACGCACGGCACGGTCAGTATCATGAACTAAGGACGCTGAAGGCCAACAGGCAAAGACGGCCTAAGACTACCAGGGAACTGCGCTCACATTGTTGCTTTGAGGAACCAACAGGGTTATGTGTCGTCAGGAGACTTGATATGATCATCAATGAAAATAAGTCCAAGCAAGCCGAGCAAGCTGACCTTGACGACGCCCTTGACGATACATTCCCCGCTAGCGATCCTCCATCCCAAACCGATCCGACGCATGGTGTCCACTCGGTGCCAACCTTTCCCACCGAAGATGCGGTGCGCCAGCGGGCCTATGAGCTTTGGGAGAAAGCCGGCTCGGGTCATGGCAATCACGAAGAGCATTGGGCGCAAGCGTTGAGCGAAATCCAAGCCGAGATGGGCAGTACAATACCAGCTGAATGACTTGAGCGGTTGGCTCGTGCCAAGGCCTTGTTGATGATGGCGCATGGTCGCGTTTGACAGCCATACCTGCAGACTGCATGCCCGCCAACTTAATAACCGGGCATCGTGGCTGCTCTAGGCCGTGTGGACGAATTTGACCAAGATGGTGGTGCAGGCAAAAGCGACGGTTGAGCTGAAGCTGGTGGCCGCGTTCGAAGTTTTGGCAGGTCTCAAATGGGCTACGTGCCGAAAGGGCTGATTAGTTTTCGACTTCAGCCCAGGGGCACGAAATGTCGAGTGGCGGGGGAGAAGCTTCGCAGACACTCGAAATCGGACCAGTGGCGTTGTCCTTGCTGACTTGTTTCATGAGAGGCCATAGTCCTCGATTCCGCAGCCCCTCCAGCTAGACTAGGCCTGGTCATCCTTCAAACGCCGCCTGAGCTTGCACCTGGGGCGCTTATCTGCGCCCGTTCCACTGAGCGTCGAACTCCGACCTTGGCGGTCGCTCAGATCCTCCATCAGGCGTCGAGCAATCATCTTGCGGTGACTGCCTTCCCAATGATCGGTTGCGCCATCGCTCGGCACCCACTTCGGAACGGCCAACGATAAAATACTTCGCCAGCCCGTCCATGAGCGGCTCATAGGTAGCCCTGAGGGCTGCCAG
>NZ_LMUY01000014.1:11286-14081 GCF_009765685.1 Acidisphaera sp. L21
GTCCCAGGTCAGACGGGCCTTGGTCAGTGTTTCGACCATACTTTGATTCCTGTCTTGGCCAAGACGATCTCCAACGTAATAGCGAAGGGCGGCTGCCAAATGATTGAGACATCTCCACCAGAACTTTGCTGGAGAGCCATCTGTCCTACCGATGCTCGCCTACTATCGCTCGTAGCACCACAACCAGTCCAGGCTGACCGCTCTGGCCTGCATCATGGATGCCTGTTCCCTCGTGCTTGTGGGAACGTCGATTCTTCCGCCTCTATAGGCCCGCATGGCGTTCACTATGGCCGACAGGTTCAATCCGAAGGGCAGGCTCCTCATGCCCAGCAATCTTGGGACCTGCCCCGGGGATCGAAGTTATAGAGACGGCAAGCTGCTTGATGTTATCGGACTGCAACATCCGGTCAATGCGTCAATCTCTCGTTAACCCACTTGGGACACCATCAACCCGTCCGGTCCTATCCCCTTGGACGCAAATCCCCGTGATCTCCGATAGCCCGGGTTACTAACACGCGGAGAGCCCGGCGCGAGGTGCCTGTCCAGGTCTCGGCGGCCGGGCATCTCTTTTGTTGTTGCGATCGTTCCCTTGGTGAGAGAGGCTACTTGTTGCTCGGGTGATCACCTCTCCTGGCGCCGGGAATTTCTGATAACCCGGCCAAAAGGCGGAAAGCCGGCGCGAGGCCTAGCTCGGCGGCCGGCACCTCCGTTGATCATCAAATGATAGAAGCCACATCACTAGTCACACCGCTGCAGTCTGGGAAACCTGAAGGCTCCCCGGCCTTTAACAACTATGTCGACGCACACAGTCTGAGGTGACCCCATCCAAATCGTTATCCTATTCACATACTATTTCGGAGAGTGATCCGGTTCTCCTGATGGCTTTGGCAGACGATCTACGTACCGCTGGTCGCCACTGGTCATGATGATTGAACTGTGCGACCACGTCTCCCACCAATGTAGCTAGTCTGGCTGCCATCGGGAATGCGGCGGGCATTGACGGGCCGGTGGCCGGCACCCCCGACAATCCGATCACAATATGTGAGACGACGCACGCGCGTCTCGTTTCCGACGGCCCTGATCTGATCCGGGACTGGCAAGATGGGTGGAGGGTAGCCGCCTTCGAAAACTATTCAATTCGCGCGTCATCTGCTGCAACGCCTGCTGCGCCAGCGGCATGCCGCCAAAATCTTCCCGTCGAGCAAGATCCTGGATAGCAGCATTTTGGGCTCGGACCTCCCTTTCAAGAACGGTAATCCGCGCTGCAATCGCTTCCATTCAGTCCTCACTTCGTTTCTCTCGCCTAATCTGCGTGTGCTTCCACGCACCGCACTCTGCGTAGCGGGCGTCGCAACGACAATCGAAAACTCAACACGACCGAGGGGGCACCGTTCGTGGATACCAAGCAATTGAGTCAAGTAAACCAATGCTTAGCTGCGGCGCCCCTTAGAACGAAGCCTTTGCCGGCCGTCGCAACCTTTCAGGTTGTTGGGGGTGAATTCCGCCAACGCTCCAGCGCCGGGTCGAAATGATGCGGATTGCTGGCCTGGATAATGTCAACGATCCGGTCAACCTCTCCATCCTGCGGCAACACCGTCAGCGTAACGTCGTTATCGACAATGGCAGCTCGTTTCCCAACTTGGCCATCATCGGGCAGTAAAGCCTCGCGGATGTGGCCAATGATCGACTGATCGGCTGGCTCCAGGTCGGGTTGGTTTCCCTTGGCTTCCGTGATGGTGATTTGGGTGCTCGTGACACCGGCACCGACCAATGCAGATTGTGCTGCCTCGGCTTCCTGCCGAGTGGTGTAGTACGCCACCACCCGTCGTGCATCAGTGTTCGCATCGGGCGTGTGCAACGGGCCGTTGATGGTAGTGGGACCTTGGGCCATAGACGGACCTCTCTGAGTTGGTTTGCTATCGTGCGCCAACGGGCGTCCTCGCTGAGGGTTCAAACCGGACGCCGGCTTCATGGGACACACACCAGCGAGTGGTCGATCGGCCAGGCCCCTACCTGACGATCTGTCTTACCCTGTGCGCGGCGCTGACCGGCCTGGACGGAGCGGTCGGTTGTGACGGCATCTCCCACTTGGCGAACAGAGGCTCCGGCCAGCCCTCTGTTCCGCCCGGCGCAGCAGATCCTTGACGACCTCGTGGGGCGTGGTGATCAGGCCGTCCGGATGGGCCAGCACCCCTGGATAATTGGAGACTTCTGGTCGAAACCAGCGGCCTCGACCAACTCGATCATGCCGGCCCTTGGCAGTGAGGCGGGATTGGCCATCGCCCAGAAGGTTGCCTTGAGGAAGATGTCCGGTTCCATGGACGGCCAACGCCACCACTGCGACGGCGTCCCATGCTAGGTTAGATGGCTACCTTGAGGGATCGCCTAACCGTCGCCATCCAGGCCGCTGTGGCGTCTACGAACTCTCTTCCCACACACCACTAGGGCCTCTTCGTGCATCTCTACAACGTGACGCCTGGGCTATCTTCAGCCGATAGACGAGCGATCCCAAGGCTCGACTCCAGCCCGCCGTTCCCCCTACGTTCCCTCCATGCCGCCCCCACCACCCTTCGACCGCACGATCGCCCTAGCGTGCTCCATGCACACGTTGCGACATCGCGTGCTCAACCTTCGCTGCAAGTGCGGCTGGACTTCACCCCAGCCGATTCGCGCGCTGCTCCTTGAGGGTCGCGTCCACCCAGATCAGACGCTCGCCGACGCGCTCGTGCTGGCGCGCTGCGGAGGCAGATGCACAGTAAGCGCTGCTCTGAGACCCTTTTCCGTCGATCAGGTGG
>NZ_LMUY01000014.1:14091-16479 GCF_009765685.1 Acidisphaera sp. L21
TGCGGCCTTATGGGACACACACCAGCGAGTGGTCGATCGGCCAGGCCCTTACCTGAAGATCTGTCTTACCCTGTGCGCGGCGCTGACCGGCCTGGACGGAGCGGTCGGTTGTGACGGCATTTCCCACTTGGCCAACAGAGGCTCCCGGCCAGCCCTCTGTTCCGCCCAGCGCAGCAGATCCTTGACGACCTCGCTGGGCGTGGTGATCGGGCCGTCCGAGTGCGCCATCACCGCCTGCATGATCGGTGAGGTCCGGTCGAAACCAGCGGCCTCGACCAACTCAATCAAACCGGACCTTGGTAGGGCTACGGGATTGGACATTGCCCAGAACGTGGCACGCAAGAAGATGTCGGGTGATGGCTCTATGGATGGCCAACGCCGCCATGATCAAGGCGTCTCTTGCCAGGTAGCCTGCTGCCTTAAGGGATGGTCTGCGAGACGACCTATGGACCTGAGCGGCCCGACCAGAAGCCGAAGCACCGCCGGTCAAGCTTGGAGATCGTCCTCCATGATGGCATCGGGTAGCGGGTGACGGGATCGAACCCGCATTGCCAGCTTGGAAGGCTGGAACTCTACCATTGAGTTACATTCGCGGTAGAGCACCATTACGATGCGTTTTGACAGGGTGCAACATCTGCACAATCTAGCGCGGGAGCCTAGGGCAGGCTCTGATAGGACCTAATCAGCACTGGGATCACCCGGTTACATCAGGATGCGATGTAAGGCCGATTGGAGGATTGACTACCCGCAGGTTGGGCTCTGAGCATCCCGCCTGACGCGCTCCTGGCATTGCCAAACCAATGAGAACTCACGCTCTGTGCACGCCGTTTCTCGCCTGGATGTCGCACCCCTTTGGGTGGCGGCTAGGAGTGGATTTTTACATGCGTTCTAATCTCATCATCGCTGCTGTCGGCCTAATCGCGGCCTCAGTTGCAATGCCTGCGTTCGCCCAGTCCACGCCGATAGCAAACGCCACCTCGCAAGGTGACGCCACCACGACAGGCGGCAGCCAAGGCATGCTCAGTGCTGCCAACCCGGCAGGCCAGATTGCAACCACATCTGTAGACGGCGGGGCAGGTACGGTACCGTCGGCAGCCCCAAGGACTGAGACGGCAGGGACGACAGGAATGTCCAGCGCCATGCCCGATGCAACCAGCAACGCGTCTAAGTAGTCTACATTGGGCGGCTCAGGCTTTGGGTCGTCCCAACTCCTCGCTATCAGCAGCTTACAAAAGGTCACTCTCCCTCATCCTGTGGAATGATCGACACCTTGCCGTCACGTTCGATGATGGCGTAGCGAACCTGTTCTAGCCGCATGAGCCCCTTCTGCCGAACGGCCGCCATCACATCGCTTTCAAGCATACGCAGGGCCCGCATCCGATCCTGATGCCACTCCCCTTTCTCGAAAACGATCACTGGCGTTCCATCCACGATGCGGCCAAACCACTCGAACCGCTGCTTCAGGGCGGATATGGACACGTGCATCAGGCCAATTGAGAACACGGCACTGACGGCCGCTACCATGGAATGGTCATCTCCCAACACCGCCGACATCAGCGCACCGCCAAATAGAAACAGGACGACGATATCGAAGGGTGCCATCATGCTCGCCATGCGCCGCCCGATTAACCTGACAGCGAGCAAAAGGATTAAATACGCGATGGCTGCGCGTATAATGACGCTCATGGAAGTACGAACAGCGTCCAACGCTGTGCGGCATAGCCCTCACGTTGAGCGACCAGTTCGTTCGGGCCCAACGACATTGGTTGCAGCATGAGCCTCAGCTTGGCGTCGCGCGTCCCTGGCGCAACTGGGATTGTCATCACCATGCCACCGTCCACAAGCCGGGTTTGTAATGGTTGTGGCTCAATCCGTTGAAGGCCCATCGGCTCAACGATGTTGGTGCCAACGAATATATCAATTGTTGAAGATGCCGATGCGTTATCCAGGTTGAACGTCACCTGCGTGCCTGCCTGCGATCGTGTTACCGGCTCGAAGTCTACAGTGAGACCAGTCCCAATGGATTTCGCGGTTTCATGGCTGTAGGGTCCGCGACCCAGAAATCCAGCGATGCCAGCTGCCACAAACAGGACCATGATCCAGCGGCCAACTTGCTCAGCTCGACGCCATAGGCGCTCAAAGCGTTGGTCGAAACCAACCTCAAGCTCTTCGTTGACTCGATCCGCACCTTGCACGGGGGCTGAACATCAGGCTCTCCGGCGAGTTGCGTTCACTGCCTTTGAATTGGCTGGCATAGCTCGAGAGACAAAGAGGTCGCACCTGCCGAGTTGGAATCCTATCGCAAGATGGTGAATGGTTAAAGACGCCAGTGGCGCGTTGAGCGTGGCTAACCACGTCTAGGAACCCCATGAGCATTTTCAGCTCGAT
>NZ_LMUY01000014.1:16489-18998 GCF_009765685.1 Acidisphaera sp. L21
CGGAAGCATCGTCGACGCCATATCGCAGGCCGCTCCGGAAACGGTGTCAGAAGCCGTCTCACCTTCGCCTACGACCACACCAGACACAGGCTCAAAGGCTGTCGACGTCGGCGCGGTCTTGTCGCAGATGGCGTCACAGAAAGGCGGCGGCGGGAATTATCAGAATTCGATCGTCGACCTGCTTAAGCTGCTCGATCTGGACTCCAGCCTCGAGGCCCGCAAGGAGCTCGCGAACGAGCTAAATGTGCATGCCGGAGCAGACGGGTCAGCCGAAGAAAACATCGCTCTCCACAAGGCAGTCATGCAGAAGCTTTCCGAGAACGGCGGCAAAGTGCCTGCGGAGATGATGGGCTAGACGCTGTTCGCTGAAATTACACCTCTGCTGCGGAGTTTCTCATGACAACTGAACGAGTGACGATCACTGGCTTTCGCAATGCCGGATCCTTCGATGGCAAGTTTGCAAGCAACTACGCTTTAGAACCATCTCAAGCCGGCGGTCCCGAACTGGCTGCCGGAATTTATCGCTTCGACAACAGCAATACCGGCGCATCTACTAAATATAACGTCTTTGCAATGGGGAATCTTATTGAGGTATTGGCAACAGTAAATGCCAGTCTCGAGCTAATTCAAGCTAAGACAGACCCGACCTGGGCCGAGATTTCGTGACGGCATTATGAGTGCTGCGACGGAGGTCAAAAAGTTGACCCATGTCGAACACGGGCTCACTTTGCGCTGGTGACCGTCAACAACTCTGAGACCGTGTGAGACAGCCTTGGCAATCTGGCGGGCCCTCAAGGCCGCCACGGCGACGCGGGCGCTTTCCTGCACGGCTGATGGTGAAGATTTTGGTTTTCGTCGCAGGGGTGTTGATCGTGTGAGCTTGGTGGCGGGGCATCTAGTGACCCTTCCAACGCTGGTTACCGCAGCCGAGGTGGGTCGCTGGCGGTTGATTGGGCGCTCGGAACCTCTAGTCGACGTTGAACGTTGCCGGTCTATCGACGAATGAAGGGTGCCATGGTCAATATCCCGAGGTTTGCTGCTGGCGTGCTCGTCTCTACAATGAGTATTTCAAGCCTGGCCATTGCGGCTGGTGGCTCATCGGCCGGGGGGAGTGGGGGATCCTCGTCCGCTGGCTCGTCTTCCACTGGAGGCGCCGCTGCTGGCTTAGGCTCAGCCCATACAAATGGAACGAGTTCAATCTCTGGTTCTCAGCCGGTCCCAGGCAAGCGCAAGGCGGTAGAAGATCGGCTTCGGCAAACCGGCAATGCGCCAAGCCCTTCAAAGGATCAGCAGGAGTTGCAATCTCTCAACCAGATTAGTCGCCAAGTGGCGCCAGGTGCTCCGGTGCCGGCACCGGAAGCAAGCCGCTAGGATCTGATGCAAGCCCTAACGTTACGACCGAAGCCGCCGTATAACAGCACATGCGCCCGGCACGACTTGAACCCGCGACCAAGCCGTTATAAGCGGCCCGCTCTAACCAACTGAGCCATAGGCGCATACGCGGGCGATTTCGGGTCGTCTACGGTGCCAAATCTTCGTCTAGCGCATCACTCTCGTGCCAGCCATCGATCTAAGCCTCGTGATCGCCGCTGCCATCAGCATATGGGCATGCGGTGACCGGCTTGCCGAGACTGCGGGCACTTATACCTTCGGCAAAAACCTGTGCGGCTGGTTTGGCGGTGTCTAACATACCGATCCTTGCGACGCTTGCTCACGTCGCCATGTGGATGCGGAACGTCCAAGGACAACGCACTATGATCAGACTGCTTCCACGTCCGGCTTTGCTGACAGGTGTCGTCGTCGTGGCGTCCATCACCAGCGGTGTTGTATTCGGCGCAGCTGCTATGACTGCAGCTCTTGCGGCTCGGATGGTTGTACGCCGCTTAAGTGATCGGACATGACCCTGTTCTACCTGCCGTTCCTGGCGTTGGTGCATTTCAGTTCCGGCGCGGCTTTGGGCGGCATGGCGGTGCTATCAGCCAAGGCGGTAGCGAACATGCGAAGACAGGACTGCAAGCGCTAGGCCGGATTAAGCCCCGGCGGCGCGTCACTCGGCGGTGGCGCGGCCGGATCATCAATCCGGTCCAGCAGATCGGCACCATTGTTCCGGACGCTGTTCACAGCCCGGCTGACGGGCCACAGATGCAGGACGTCATCGGCAGCCGGCCGCATTAGCTCCATGGCGTCACCTTCTGCTTCACCCAGCCACATCGACCATTGGTTTGGCTCTAGGATCACGGGCATGCGGTCGTGCAGTTGGGCCATCGTACCGTTGGCGCTGGTGGTCAGGACGGCGAATGTCCGCAGCACCTCGCCGTCTGGCGCCCTCCAGCCCTCCCAAATGCCTGCAAAGGTCACTGGCGCGCCATCCTGCCGGGCAATGGCATAGGGCTGCTTGCCGTCTGGCAGCGCCTTCCACTCATAGAATGCGTCGGCGGGCACTAGGCATCGCCGAGCGGCCAAGGCGGTCTTGAACATACCGGATGACCCCGCCGTCTCCGACCTAGCG
>NZ_LMUY01000014.1:19049-24382 GCF_009765685.1 Acidisphaera sp. L21
CGGATCACCATGGCGTCCTGCGTAGGTGCCACGTTCCAGGATGGAGCCAGGTTGGGCACCGAACCCAAGGTCTTGAACAGCTGGTGGATCAGATTGGCGGGGATCTGGGAGGCGAATCGGCCGCACATATCAGCTCCTAGATCTGCTGTAGGCTTAGGTAACAAGGGTTCGACACCGAGCCCGAACTCAACTAGCACTGTAAGCGTGCCGATTGACGCCGGGCGGTCTACGCCTGCGGTCGTCACCACCTCAATGGTGGATTGGCAAAGAAAGTCTCCACGATGGATGATCAGCCCGCACTTCAAGTCGTCGGGATTGGCGCATCCGCAGGTGGCGTTCAGGCCCTCCAGGCCTTTTTCGAGGCGCTTCCGGATCGTGTCGGCGCCGCCTTTGTCGTGATCATGCACCTGGACCCGCACGCGCGAAGCGAGATGGTCGCTATTCTGGCCATGCGAACCTCGATGCCGGTTTGGCAGGTCGGAGGGACACTACGCCTAGAGGCTGATAACGTTTACGTGATAGCGCCGAATAGCCAGCTCATCATTGAGCACCGCATGATCTCCGCCTTGGCTTTCGACCTCCCGAGAGGCCAGCGGGCTCCCATTGACCTGTTCTTTCGGTCATTGGCAGATCAGTCCAGCGAGGCGTTCGCCATCGTGCTAACCGGTGCTGGGGCTGACGGAGCCACTGGTGTGACCGCGGTCAAAGAGGCCGGCGGGATCGTCCTTGTGCAGGATCCAGGCGAAGCCGAGTACAGCTCAATGCCGAGGAATGCCATTGCGACGGAGGTGGCGGACTTTGTCCTGCCGGTTCGCGAGCTTGCTGAGAAGCTTGTCACGCTGGTTCAAAAGCGCGGCGAGGTCGCCATGGGCCTGGACCAGGCTCAGGAGGAGGACCTCAGGCGGATCCTGTCCCAGGTTCAGTCACGCACAGGGCACGACTTTTCACAATATAAGCGAGCGACCGTCCTGCGCCGCCTCGCCCGACGGATGCAGCTGACCCAGCAAGAGTCATCGGCCAGCTATCTATCCTACCTGAAGGACGCCGCCGGAGAGGCTCAGGCGCTGTTCGGCGACTTCCTTATCTCGGTCACGACATTTTTCCGAGACCCGGATTCGTTTGCATCCCTGGCTCGAGACGTGATCCCGAAGCTCTTCGAGGGCAAAGCGGCGTCAGACTCAATCCGCGTGTGGGTTCCCGGCGTCGCCACTGGCGAAGAGGCCTACACGATTGGCATGCTGTTGCTGGAGGAGGCGGACCGACGAAAGCTACGGCCCGAGATTCAGATATTCGGGTCAGACCTCGACGCGGCGGCGCTAGTCCTTGCGCGACAAGGCCGATACCCTGCCTCCATCGCGGGCGACCTGACGCAGGAACGGCTCGAACGCTTCTTCTGGCGAGAAGGCGACCATTTTCGGGTCCGCCGTGAACTGCGGGATCTGATCCTCTTCGCCAACCACAGTCTACTGAAGGACCCGCCTTTCTCCCGACTGGACCTCGTCTCCTGCCGCAACCTCCTGATCTACATGGACCGGGAACTGCAGCACCAAATACTGACGACCTTCCACTATGGCCTGAAGTCGGGTGGTTTCCTGTTTCTCGGCTCTTCCGAGAATGCCGACCAGCCCAATGACCTGTTTCGCGCTTTGGACCGCGATGCGCGCATCTACCAGTCCGCCGTCGGTGTCGACTCTCGATCAGCCTTGCCTCTGCTCATCTTCCCGCGCCCCGCAACCATCAGCCCCCTTGTGCCCCCTCGAACATCGTTTGGGTCAAGCACCGGTGACGCCGCCATCCATCGCCAGATGCTCGAGCGCGTGGCGCCTCCCAGCATCCTGGTCGATGATGGTCACCGGGCGGTCCACCTGTCTGAAACCGCCGGTCGATTCCTACAGCCTTCCGGCGGCTCGCTCAGCACCGACGTGGTCGACCTCGTCCGAGAGGAACTCCGCTTCGACCTTCGATCAGCTCTTCACCGGGCATTTGACCATGAGCAGCCCACGTTGAGCGTCGCCCATGTTCTGCCGATGGGCGGGGAAGCCCGCCGCGTTTACGTGCAGGTCAGACCGATCACACGTGAGGGACATGCCGCCCCACTGGCACTTGTGCTGTTTATCGAAGGTGAAACAGTTGACCAAGTCACCGAGCCCTCCGGTCACAAATGCCTCAATGATGCAATGCAGCAGATCCAACATGAGTTGCAGGCAACGCAGGCCCGTTTGCGCACGATGCGAGAGGAATCCGAGGCTGGGAACGAGGAGCTACGTGCCGCGAATGAAGAGCTTCAATCCATTAACGAGGAATACCGATCAACCTCGGAGGAGCTAGAGACCAGCAAAGAGGAATTGCAGTCGATCAATGAGGAACTGCAAACGGTCAACGGCGAACTGAAATTGAAACTGGAGAGCGTCTCGCGCGCTCACAGTGACCTACAAAACCTAATGGCGGCAACCGACTTCGGGACTTTGTTCCTCGACTCCTTGCTGAGGATCAAACGCTTTACGCCGCGCCTCGTCGACCTCTTCAATGTGACCGAGAATGATGAAGGCCGGCCGATTACCGACTTCACCCATAGTCTAGATTTTGACGACATGGCTGACCAAGCCCGCAAAGTCATCAAAGACCTCATTCCCATTGAGCGAGAGATCCCTGGCCGGCTGGGCGGATGGTACCTTGTGCGAATGCGCCCATACCGAACCATCGAGGATAAGATCGACGGTGTTGTGGCCACCTTCATCGATATTACAGAGCGTCGTCGAGCCGAAGAGGCGCTCCGTTTGAGCGAGGAGCATCTCCGTCAAGAAATGCGGCTCGTAGAGCTGTCACGCTCACCCATTTTCGTTTGGGATTTCGATGGAGGCATCCTCAAGTGGAACAGAGGCAGTGAGGATCTCTATGGGTTTGGCCGCGATGAGGCCATCGGACAACCCAAGGAAACCCTTCTGCATCCCGTTATCCCCGGATCAACCTTCCAGGCTTTACGGCAAGCGTTGCTAGACCGGGGGCAATGGAAGGGTGAGGTGCATCACAGGACCAAGGGTGGCAAGGTCATCCAGGTCGAAAGTGAGATCGAGCTCGTTCTCGTCAATGGTCGACGTCTTGTGCTGGAAAGCACGCGAGACATCACCGAGCGGAAACGCTGGGAAGAGCAGCAGAGGCTCCTCCTGGACGAGTTGAGCCATCGGGTGCGGAATACACTCACTGTTGTCCAGTCCATGGCGCGTCAGACGCTACGGAATACGAAATCAGGCGCCGATTTCGTGGAAAGATTTGAGGGACGGCTGTCGTCCCTCGCCCGAGCTCACAAGATCTTGGTCGATTCTGAGTGGAAGGGAGCAGAGTTGTCGGCCTTGATTGAATCTCAGCTCCAGGCCCACACGAGTGACGCTTCGGCCCGCATCCAGGTTGACGGCGAGGCTCTCACGTTACCACCCGATCTGGCTACTCCGTTCGGTCTCATTCTTCATGAACTCGCCACGAACGCGATCAAATATGGTTCGCTCTCCTCCGAGACAGGAACTGTCTTGGTGCAGTGGAACCTAAGACTGAATGGAACTGAGAGCATCTTGAATTTCGTATGGCGCGAAGCCGGAGGACCTCCTGTCGAGATACCGAGCCGTAAGGGCTTCGGTAGTAGCCTGATCGAAAGAGGCCTGTCCGGCGCAGCCGTTCGAAGAGACTTTTTGCCATCGGGTTTTGTCTGCACAATCGAAGTTCCGCTAGCAAACTGCCCCGCTTGATGGAGCTGTCATCGCATTCCCAATTGACAACGCGCCTTGACGGTGTTCGCGTGCTTGTCGTCGACGATGAGATCCTGATCGCGCTCGACATTGAGGCCACCCTCGCTGAAGCTGGCGCCCAGGTGGTCGCAGTGTGCATGACGCTGGCCGAAGCATTGTCAGAGGCAGCCCTGCGGGACATTTCTGCTGCCACTCTCGATATACGCCTAGGCCGGGAGACCAGCGAAGCCGTGGCTGTGCTGTTGACCGAGCGTGGAATTCCGTTTCTTTTCTACAGCGGTCAATGTTTGCCCAAGAACATGCAGGATCGATGGCCTTTCTGCCTGCTTGTTTCAAAACCGGCCGAGCCGCGCCAGTTGGTCGATGCTGTAGCCGCTCTGCTAGGCCTAAAATCGGTTCCAGGATAACGCTTCATCGAAGCGTGTGAGGGCTAGAATAGCATCAACCGATTACAAAGAACTCTAGCTATAGCAGGGCGGGCGTGAGCTTATGCATCTTGGCCTTTCCTGGCCGATTGAAGAACAATGAACCCGTCCTTTGGGCCTGGTTATGCCGCTGTGGTTTTTGCCGATGGTCAGTCGGCCCAGCAACATGGCGAAGCACGAACTGCCGTTCCACAATCAATTGCTGCGTGGGCAACTAAACGCTGGCTGGCGGGCTGGGATGCTGGAGACACGGCCGAGACTGCAGCGGGCGATCTACTCATCGATATGCCAGAACTCGGCGGCTGGATGCTTGGAGCGGGCGAGCACTCGGCGATGTTGTCGAACTTGCTCGACGACGAAAGTCTGCTGATCCAGGAAGAGGGACTGTCGGAGAATGACGCCGATCTAATGCCTTGGCGGGTCCGCCTTACGAAGCGGGGCATGGTGGCGCGAGCGCGTATTGTTGCAATGCGGCACCTATGAATGTCAGCCGACACTCTTACTGCCGAGATCGTGGAACTGAAGGCAGCGATCGCCGTCCAGAACGAACGCATTCAAGAGATTGTCCGGACGAAGCAATTTAGCGAGATGCCCCACGCGCAACAGGAGCGGCAAAGGCTTATGCGGGAAATGAGTGGCATTACGCGTCGACTGAACAACCTAACTTCATAGGCAAGCCCAACCTGACGATCTGCGTCACCCTGCGCACCGCCCCGACCGGCTGAGCTATTGCCTCTGGTCGCAACGGCTGCTCGCGCTTTGCAAACATCGGTTCCCGTCCAGCCCGCTCCTCCGCCCGGCGCAGTAGATCCTTAACCACCTCATTGGGCGTAGTCAGCAGGCCGTCTGGGTAGGCCATTACACCCTGCATGATCGGTGACGATTTGCCGAATCCTGCAGCTTCGACCAGCTCGATCATGCCTGACCGTGGCAGCGAGGATGGGTTAGCCATCGCCCAGAAGGTCGCCTTGAGGAAGATGTCCGGTTCCATGGACGGCCAACGCCATCAGTGCGTCGGCGTCCCTTGCCAGGTTAGATGGCGACCTTGAGGGATAGACTCACGGTCGCCATCCAGGCCGCTGTGGCGTCTACGAACTCTCTTCCCACACACCACTAGGGCCGCTTCGTGCATCTCTACAACGTGACGCCTGGGCTATCTCCAGCCGAT
>NZ_LMUY01000115.1:0-1449 GCF_009765685.1 Acidisphaera sp. L21
CTGGCTGGGGCTGACGCGACCAAGCCGTTCGGCGATGAGTTCCATGACTATATTCCGGGTAAAAAGGCGGCTGCACCCTATGCCCGGCGGCGTCCCCCGGCAACCGCGCGCTGTTGCAGCAGCCATGCGCCGACCAGCGCCGTGGACACCACCAGCAGGATCACCGTCGCCAGCGCATTCAGTTCCGGCGTCGCACCCAGCTTCAGCGACGAGAACACCACCATCGGCAGGGTGGAGGCTCCCGGGCCGGACACGAAGCTCGCCACCACCAAATCGTCCAGGCTGAGCGTGAACGCCAGCAGCCATCCCGACAGCAGCGCCGGCGACAACAGCGGCAGCGTGACGCGGAAGAACGCGCCGCCCGGCGTGCAGCCGAGGTCCATCGCCGCCTCCTCCAGATCCGTCCCCGCGCCGTCCAACCGGGCCCGCACCACCACCGCCACGTAGGACAGCGAGAACGAGATATGCGCCACCGCGATCGTCGTCGCCCCGCGCTCGCTGGGGAAGCCGAGCCACTGCTCGCTGGCAACAAAAAGCAACAGCAGCGACAGACCGATCAGCACGTCCGGCAGCACCAATCGGGTCGCCAGCAGCGTGTCCAGCACCGCCCGCCCGCGCAGGCGTTGGAACCGCACCAGCACCACGCCCGCCGCCGTCCCGAGGATGGTTGCCCCGGTCGCCGACAACGCCGCCACTCGCAGCGACAGCAGCCCGGCGCCGATCAGCGCGTCATCGTGCCACAGCGTGACATACCAGCGCCACGAGAAGCCAGACAACACGGTGGTCATCCGAGAATCATTGAAGCTGGTGAGCACCAGCAGGATGACCGGAATGAACAGGAACGCATACCCGAACACCAACGCCGCCAGCAGGGAGCGCGACAGCCTCACGCCTCCCAATCCTCCACCCGCAACCCGGGCACCCGAGCGAACTCGCGCGTGCTGTGGGTGACAAGCGTCAGATCCCGGGCAAGCGCCTGCCCGGCAATGAGCACGTCATACGGCCCGATCGGCATTCCCGCGCGCGCCAACGCAAGCCGGACTTCCGCCGCACCGCGCGCATCATCCACGTCGAACGGCAGGCTCTCGAAGGCCAGCGCCTCAACCCTTGCCAGGTTATGCGCTGCCCGAGCGCTCTTGAGCGCACCGAACACCAACTCGAAGCTGGCGACCGACGACACTCCGATATCGGCCAGCGAATGCTGCCGCACCCGGCGCTGCAAGCCTGCCGCGCCAGTCCACAGTTGGATGACGACGTTGGTATCGAGCAAGTATCTCACTCAAAAACGGCTCGCTCTGGTTGGTCGCCCGTAGTCATCGAGCGCGTCTAGAAACTCCTGCGACGCCGGGCCGGCGAAACCATCCAGCCAAGCCCGTTCATCCTCTTCCGGTTCCAAACCCGCTCTCACTGGAAGAAATCCAGCGCGGGGCGCGTCTGCTTCCCCGGATC